>NZ_JHXV01000023.1 GCF_000621625.1 Crocinitomix catalasitica ATCC 23190 | reverse complement strand
AATTTCACCTTACTGTGTATTTTCAATAAAAATGGCTTTTCCATTTCGGTGTTTTAAAGGTATGATTTGAGTCCTTAAATTGTAATATTTCACTATATAGTTGACTTGATTTTTGGCATTAAATAGATTTTATTTTCCGTTGGCATTTATTGATCATTTTTATGAGAAACATAAATTTTAAGCGTAACTAAATTTGTAAAAGAAAATTATATTGTACATGAAAACTGTTATCGCATTATTTTTTCTTTATTCCCTAACTGGTAAGGCTCAGACGCAAAACTTAACTGGTATAGATAGCGTGTATTCTATGCTTGAAAATTATGATAATACATCATTGGTTAATAAAAGTTCGAATGATGAGCTTATCTGGATGCAAATCGACACATTCACAGTTCATTATTATAACTCTGCTCTAAAAGGAGGTACTCCCAAACTTGATACAATAACGATTAAATTAAGATTTGAAAATAATTGGGATTCACTCAGAATAGAACAAACTAAAAATCAGAATCAAATTCTTATAAATCAATTATCCTTTATTTACAGAAATTATATGGATAGCATTGATTGGAGAGGCTACAAGATAACTAAGGGAGGATTCGAATCAGATAAAGTTGGTCATTTAAAAATGAAATATCCAATACCGTTTACTGAAATTCAGAAATCTAAAATAGATCTAATCCAAAGATGTCCTGATTTCTTATTTGAAGGAATGGGTGTGTTTTTGGATTGTAATAATCCTGGTATTAGAGAAGATAATATTCGCATATCTTACACCAATAAATTGAGGTACATCTCAAATGCAGTATTCAGAATGGATTCCGTGAACTACGGAAAAAAGAACTATTGAAAACACATGCTGACACAAAAAGGGGGTTTTCTTACCTGTTTTTAGGGGTTTTACCTACTAATGCTCAGTATCTTACTTGGTATTTGTTAAGAAATGCTATATTTGAGAAAATAACAACCCGCAACCCTAACTTGAAATTCTCTTTTAGCAGCTTTAAATGTTTACAAACGGATAATAAGTGTTTACAAATGTTTAACAAATAGGGGTGAGTATTATTCGGTTGTTGGCATTCATTTAAAAAAACGAACTTGAGACAGAAAATTCTAATTTTTTTATTCATTTTTTTTTCATCTTTCGAGTTATTCGCTTGTAGTTGTTCACGTCATTGGAATGATTCTTTTAGTTTGACAGCAGAAAATTCTGAATTCGTAGCATTAGTCAAAATAATATCATTTGATGAATATCTTGACCGTGAAATAACTGATTATGACGGAAAGATGCCTTACTCAATGACTGCCGAAATAATCAAAAAATACAAAGGAAAAGAAAGTAGAAAAAGAATTACAATTTTTGGAGACAATGGAATGTTATGCCGACCTTACTTATCTGATTTTGAAATTAACGGATATTATTTAGTCACGCCAAATCCATTAGACAATTCTGAAAATACTGAATATGACTTTTTTTCCTGTAGAACTGAATATTTAAAAGTTGATATTGAATCAAATAAAGCTTACGGGAATTATTCAATGTTTAGGAATCAAATCGAACTTGATTCGTTTGAAAATAAATTGGAAAACGGTAATCGGGATTTAGTAATAATTATCACAATTGGAATTCTATTAATTCTTATCCTGATAATTGTGCGAAGAAATAAAAAACGAAATGCCAATAACTAAGTATTCCCGCCTGAGGCGGACACGCGCCGCGCCGATCTTCATGCATTGCCTTCGTGTATCCGCTAGGCAGAGCAAAGTCATTAATTGCATACCACCAAAACAAAACCCTCCCCAAAAAAGGGGTTTTCCCTACCTGTTTTCAGGTGTTTTTCCTATTAATGCTCAGTAGATTACCAATATTTAACAAGGAATGCTATATTTGAGAAAATAACAACCCGAACACCTAACTTGAAATTCTCTTTTAGCATTTTTTACTTGTTTACAAACGGATAATAAGTGTTTACAAATGTTTAAAAAATAGGAGGGTGTATTATTCGGTTGTTGTAGGTAATGAAACCCTTTGTTTCAAACAAAAAAAATATGCACCCATTAGAATTCAGAAATAGATGGAGAATAAGGTCTCACATAAATGGTGTAATGCTTAGAAATATTAGTCAAGTTTATCGATACATGGACCAATACTGGATTGATGAATTTTTCAAAACTGGAAATTTACAGCTAACCTCATTTGTTAAAAATAGGACAGTAGATGACATAAGAAATGATGAAAATGAAGGATATCATGATTATATTATTCTTAGTCGAGACAGAACAAAACAATCGTCAATTAGATTTGACGATAGAGATACTCATAGAATGCTCTGCACAAGTACAGAACTTGATTTAAATAAATATTTACCATATTTTAAAGTTGATGGATGTTTTAAAATTAACAATCCATTAGGTTTTGGATATGAAGTGGCAAAAGTTTTAAAAGGATTTGAAAAAGGTCAAGAAGGCATGACTGAATACACTGATCGTGGTTTTAGTTTTTTTCCTCTAGAAAAATTTCCTGACTTGCCTGATTTAACTGATAATTCCCCTCCAATACATGAACTCTTTCCATATTTGGATATGATACCAAGGGTTGATTTCAATATGTTTTACTTAAAAAAGACTAAATATTCACCTGAAAATGAATACAGACTTATTTGGAAGTGCGAACGAGAGCATGATTTAATCATTAATTGTCCAGATGCACGTAAATTCTGTGAAAAAATAACTTAAAACTACCTACAACAAAGCCTAAATTTCATTACTGTTTCGTACCTTACAGCAACGAAAATATAGCCAAACGACGTTGGCAATAATTAAAAAGAAACATTGAGTATACAAGTAGAAATATCGGATGTTGATTGTAAAAAATTTGCGAAAAGAATTCGTGATGATTTTTACAAACCAGTAAACACTTTTAAAACCAATATATTTCTATGCGGTGCAGATATCTCAATGAAGGATAAATTAAGATTTAAAATTGCGGAAGAATTTAAAAATATATGGAATTATTACAGGTATGAAATTATTTATCCAGAAGATATTTTTGATGAACTTTTATACAGTTCGAGAAGTAAGGACTTACTGTCACTAGAAAATTTGCTTGCTGATAGCGTTGATGTGATTTTAATGATTCCCGAAAGTCCAGGTTCATTTGCGGAACTAGGAGCGTTTGCAAACAACGAAAACTTGAGGGCAAAGATAATTTGTATAGTAGATGAAAGATATAGAAAGGACAAAAGCTTTATAAATCAAGGACCAATAAAATTGATTAAGAAAGCTAACAAGAATGGTGTGATTTTTATTGACCCGAATGATTTGCCAAATGAAATGGATGAAATTAAATCTGCAATTAACTTCTCAAAACGAAATAGTGCTGTAAAAACGAAATCTGTGAATTTGCTTCAATTGGATAGTTTTTTATTGCCTACTATTTATCTACTTGAACCAATTAGTGATTTAACGTTAGGTAAAATTGTTGGTGAAGCTATAGATGATATTTCAAATTCATATGAAGCAACTAGAACAGCATTAACTACTCTCACAAAGAAAAAAGCAATTGAATATACAAATGATGGCTACAGACTAACAAGTTTAGGGTTAGAACAATATGAAAAATTAAGAAAAATAGGTAGTAGAATTAAGGTGCAAGACGAAACTGTAGCTTTGGACAAACTGCGATTAGAAATATTAAATTTTAAATTAAGAAATAGAAAAATGAAGATATAAGAAAGTTCTTTTTAGACGCTTTTTGTTGCGTTATGTAATTAAAAAGTGAGTGAGTGTTGTTCCGACACTCGAGTTATAAACCTAGATACTATCATCGCAAATTTTAAGTGCAAAATCCAGTAGGTTTTACACTTAAATTTCACTCAACTATTGAGAAGTATTAAGAACTTTCTTTTCTTCATTTTATAAAACTAAGAATGGTAAAAAACGAAAACATAAGGTTGAATATGCTTGGACTTCCAATAATCCAATCAATCGATGATTTTTCACATATTACCCACCTTTCTAAATATACGCTTTACCAATTATCTGAGAAGTCGAACTTTCACTATAAAAAATTCCCCTTAAAGAAAAAGACCGGAGGAACTCGAACAATTTGTCAACCCAGCAAGAATCTTAAAGGATTACAGTCTTGGATATTAGTAAATATTCTTAACAAACTTAAAGTTTCTGATTCCTGTAAGGGGTTTGAAAAAGGGAGTTCAATTGGGGATAATGCCAGGCCACATATTAATGCAAATTGTATTCTAACAATCGATTTATCCGATTTTTTTGGAACAGTCACGGATATTCAAGTTTATAATGTTTTCAAGTCTATTGGTTACAATAAACTAATTTCGACTATGCTAACTAATATTTGTACTTGTGATGGTTCTTTACCCCAAGGAAGCCCTTGCTCACCTAAATTAGCAAACCTTGTTACTTGGAAATTGGACAAACGAATTCAGGGTTTTGTTGGAAAACGTGGCATAACCTACACAAGATATGCAGATGATTTATCTTTTTCAGGTCTTCATCCTGCTAATACTGTTCAAATTTTACCAGTTGTGAAAAGTATTGTTGAAGATGAAGGATTCATAATTAATCCCAAAAAGACTAGGGTCGCAGGTGCAAGTAGAGCCAAAATAGTAACAGGTTTAGTAATATCAAATAATAAGTTTGGAATTGGTAAAACTAAATATAGAATATTAAGGTCAAAAATTTATCATCTCACAAAACCTAAAGAGCAGAAAAATACAGACTTACTAAATGAAGTAAATGGTTGGATTGCATATTTAAAAAGTGTTGATAAATCTAGGTTCAACAAGGTTTTCAAATATGTTACAAAGTTAAAAAAGGAACACCCAAAAACTCTAGTAAATCAAATAACTATATCCAATAACTAAGTATTCTCGTCTGAGACAGACAAACGCCGCGCCGACCTGCATGCATTGCCTTCGCTTATCCGCCAGGCAGCGCAAAGTCCCTAATAACCTACGTCCAAACCCAACCTTCCCAAAAAAAGGGGTTTTTCCTACCTGTTTTCAGGGGTTTTTCCTATTAATGCTCAGTAGATTACCAATATTTAACAAGGAATGCTATATTTGAGAAAATTAGAACGCGAACACCTAACTTGAAATTCTCTTTTTAGCAGCTTTAAATGTTTATAAACGGATAATAAGTGTTTACAAATGTTTAACAAATAGGAATGTGTATTATTCGGTTGTTAACTACAATTCTTCCCTATTGCGGAAATAAATATTTTTAGGCAAGGTTTATTTGGTTTAAAAGATTGAAAAACAAAAATGATAACAGTTGTTTTGGAGAACACCACGAAATGTTAGTCAGAATTAGAAATGAATAAAAGACTTAAAACATTAATCATTGTAATCACCATAATTGGCGGAATAGTTGGATTTGTATATTATAGTTTTACACAAATCGATTTCATAGGTCATAAAGACCCTGAGGTTGTTAAAGCCAATTTAGAACGTTGGGATAAAATGTTGCTAGAAGCAGAATATAGAAATGGAACGGATTATTGTAATATCAAAATTCTCGACTCGATAAATATTGAAATCAACACTGGGAATGCGGTGGGCGGAACAATCATAACCAAAGATTATAAATTGTCTGGCGACACCATAATCATTATTGACGGAATTAAACACTTAGAAAATTACATTAATTCCACTGAAATGATAATTAATCATAATCAAGTTGTTTACTTAAAAAATATTAATGGTGAATTTGACACGATACAAACAATGAAAGTGAAATTTAACAAATTAAAAAAGTAGTTAACAAAAACTAAAATTCACCGCGTTGCGGTTCGGCATAAATGCCTAATTTTAGTCAACCGTTGTAGATAATTTGGACAAGTTACCAATTATTGGTATATTTGAGTAAATAGATTAAAATGAATAAAAACACATCAGTATCACTCGGAAACTATTTTGACGAATTTGTTCAAGGACGAGTAAATGAAGGACGATTTAAAAATGTTAGCGAAGTTATTCGTGCTGGATTAAGACTTTTAGAAGAAGAAGAGAATAAAGTCGTTGCTTTAAAGAATGCTATTCAGCAAGGAATTGATAGTGGAATTGCCCACGATTTTGATCCCAAAAAACATTTGGCATCTTTAAAAGCGAAAAAGCATTCGAATGGCGCAGTTTAAATTGACAAAGAAAGCTGTAGAGGACTTATCGAAAATTTGGGGTTATACTTTTGAAGTTTGGTCTGAAAAACAGGCTGATAAATATTATGAGTTACTCGTTTCAAACTGTCAAGAAATTGCTGAGAATCCAGACTTAGGGAAAAGATATGACGGAATTGCTGAAAAATTACTTGGAATGAAAGCAAACCGCCACATCATTTTTTACCGAACAGTTGACATAAATTATGTTGAAATTACCAGAGTACTTCACGAAAGAATGGACTTGAGAAAAAGAATAGCAGAATAAAAACTAAACACAATACAAATGTAAAAATGCATTTAAAAACGACTTTTTACAAAACCGTTCGCCACTCCACAATAACTGCGCTGCTGCAGCTCAACCTATACAAAAGGAGAACATCTAATCCCCAAAAGCCAGTCGCATACCCGCTACCGCACATCCCGATTTCTATCGGGAGTATCTCGAGGCATGATACTTAACACTATATATTAATATCTGCAAAGCCTTTTCCCTATTAATGCTCAGTAGATTACCAATATTTAACAAGGAATGCTATATTTGAGAAAATAACAACCCGAACACCTAACTTGAAATTCTCTTTTAGCAGCTGTAAATGTTTACAAACGGATAGTAAGTGTTTACAAATGTTTAACAAATGGGGGTGAGTTTTATTCGGTTGTTACTCCCAATTAAAAAAAGAAAAACAAACAATGACAAAAGCCGAAAGATTTGAAGGTTGCATAATTGGTGGAGCAATTGGAGATGCTTTTGGAAGTGGATATGAAAATATCGAAGAAGAAAAAGAAGATACATTTTACCTTTTTGGAAAGCCTAAAAAGAAAGAACCAAAATGGCAAATCACAGATGATACACAATTAACTCTGGCAACAATTGAGGCGATGATTGAAGATGAAAAAGTTAAGCCAGAAACGGTTTCTAATCATTTTTTAAAATTATATAAACAAAGAAGATTAAGAGGAGTTGGAGCAAGTACTTTGAAAGCATTAAAAGAATTAGATTTTGGAGGGCATTGGAGTCAAGTCGGTAGAAAGGGAGAATACGCAGCAGGAAACGGAGCAGCAATGAGAATAGCACCAATTGCATTTAAAGAAAATATTTCCAATTCTGAGATTAGAGATTTATGCATAATAACTCATCAAAATGATGAAGCATATATTGGAGCAAGATGCGTTGTGATTGCAATTAGAGAAATCTTAAATGGAAATTGGAATGAAGATGAAAACTTAATCGAATTAATTATCGACCAAATTCCTGACACAAGAGTTAGAGACAGGTTGACAGAAATTAAAGAGATTGAAAGTTTATCAAAAATTGGAAATTTAGGTAATGACGGATATGTTGTAAATTCTGTTCCATTAGCAATTGCAGCGGCAATTAAATCAAAAGAAATAGGAATTGAAAATATGTTTTTACAGCTAATTGAAATTGGAGGAGATACAGATACCAATTGTTCAATTGCAGGACAAATTGTAGGAACTTTAATTGGGCGAAAAGGAATTCCTGAAAACCTAATAAAGAAACTTTCAGATTTGAATGAATACAATTGGATTCAAATGACGATAAATAATTTAAAGAAAAAAGAAAACTGGGAGTAACAATGTATACCTGCTCATGCCCAGCAAAAGCTGGTCACGTCAGATAGCCAACCGTTAACTTTTATTAAAATAATGATAACCATAGTTCAAACTTTAGTAATTTTTTTCACATTTTGCTTAATGCTTGCATGTACCTCAGAATCATTTCCATTTGACTCAGAGAATATAGAAAAGTCTCCAATTATAATTGATAAAGAACAAAATACTGGAATACTTTTCGAGCGAGAATGGTTAAGCACCTCATACTACAGACTCTACTACATTGGACCTTATCAGGATTCCATTTTAGTAGATCGGGTATTGTCCGCGAAGTTCTATCATTCTGTTTTTGATATGGAAATGGAAGAATTACCACCAGCTGAATTTGCGCAATATGACAACAATCCAAAAGATTTATCGAAGAACTCAATTCCAGCAGAATATGTTTCACTGAAAATAGAAGTTGATACAAACCAGTTTATTGGTGGTAAAATGCAATCTTATGCAGTTTTTATAACTAACTTGAGCCCAGATACAGCTATTATTTCATATCGTAGTAGAATACCTGCAATAATGGAGGCTAAAGATAGATATAAGAATTGGCGACCGATTCAAGAACCATTAATTGGTTGTGGATTTGAAATACACAGTGTAAAATTACCTCCTAGCGAATTGGTTCTAACCTCTGCACCAGTTTTTAATGGTGATTTCAAAACAGAATTGAGAATTAGAATAGGAGAAAATTATTCCAATTCTTTTTATGGATCTATCAATCCTGGTCAATTTGAAAGTGCCTTTAAAGCAAACGGTGATCAAAAATAATGTGTTACAGGAATCGAAAACAAATGCTAACAAAGAATAAATATCAGCGCTATGCGCTGACAGCATAAATGCTTATATTTATTTTACCGTTAGGTACAATTATGAAACGATTTTTAACAATAGTAATTCTGATTATCGGATTGGGAGCATGTAATAACCAATCTGAACAAACAAACAAAGTACATTCTCAAAGTGATCAGAAAGATTATTCTGATACATTGTCTGAATTAGATGATTATGAATTGGAAGAACAGAAAATGGAAAAAGAAATGGCTCAGCAAAGAAAAGACCATGAAATCCGTATGGTCAAAAAAGAATTTTCTTTTCAATCTACTGACAATTGTGAATCAGGAGGTCCAAGTATAGAAACCTTAAATAAGTATAAGAAAAGAACGCCATTCAATATTAAAAAGATTAAATCTGACACAAATTGTGTCGTTAGGTTCAGGTTTATTGATGATTGCTGTTTAGAGTATGTGGGGGATATAAAAAGAAACTCAGATTTGATTAAATTATCATACAAAAACATAAGTTATATGCCGTGTGATTGTTATTGTGAATATGAGTATACGTTTGACTTTAAAATTGCTCCAAATAATCCTGTAAAAATAGAATTGAATGGGAAACAATTGTAAAAAGCACCTAACAAAGAACTGAGCTTATAAAAAAGTTTTTCTCGAATTATTTTTACATTAAAACCGGATTTTTACTTCGATAGTTTTCATCATATGGAATTCTACTTTTAGAAATTTTCAGCGCTTGCCTAGTTAACTTATTACAAACCCCCGCTCCGAAGTAACTGCGCTGTTCCAGCTCAACCTATACAAAAGAAGAACAACTAATCCCCAAAAGCTAGTCGCATATCCGCTATCACACATCCAAATTCCTATCGGGAGTATCTCGTGGTTTCGTAACTCTACCCCCTAAACCCAACCTACCTAAAAAAAAGGGTTTTCCCTGCCTGTTTTCAGGGGTTTTCCCTATTAATGCTCAGTAGATTACCAATATTTAACAAGGAATGCTATATTTGATAAAATAACAACCCGAACACCTAACTTGAAATTCTCTTTTAGCATTTTTGTAAATGTTTTAGGAAATGAAGTGACGTTTATATAAAAGGAATAAAAACAAACTTGTCCTTACTTAGAAAAGTTTTATTTGGGGGGCGTCATTAAACGAATGAACAAAATAGATCTAATTAATGAAACAAATAATAGGAGTATTTTTGATTTTACTCACTTTAAATGCTTGTTTTCAAAAGAAAGAAGTAAAAATTGTACAAAAAGAAACTATACTAAAAGAACCGAAAGTAGATAAACGTGTAGAATTATTAAGCATTGTTTTTAGACTTGCAGGCAGTCATGAATATAGTCAAAATCTTTTTCCAAAGTACGTTGAAAGCATTGAAAGTCATTTTGGAGAATTTAAAAATCACGATTTAATTAAGTTCGTGAAAGATGAATTACTTGAAGATGGAATTGGTTATAGTTCGGTTATGAGTATGGCGATTCATATAACTGAACCACCAATTATAAAACCAATTGTAACCCCATTTCCATGCAAATCACTTGAGGAACCTTGGAATAAAAAAAGCTCAATAAAATTTTTAAAACTGTTAAAGGAGTTTTATACTGATGCCGACTTTGAAACTTTTTTTAATGACAATAAAGAACTTTACAAAACTGCATCAAACAGATTTAAAAAAGTATATCAAAATTTAGACTTAGAATGGTATCAAAAATTTTATGGGGTAAAGCCAAAAGGAGAATTTAGAATTATAAATGGACTAGGAAATGGTGGCGCAAATTATGGACCAAAAATACTTTCCGAAAATGGAAATGAAGTAATATATGCGATAATGGGAACGTGGAGTGTTGATAGCTTAAGTATTCCTGTTTACTCAATAGAAGACTATTTTCCAACGCTTTTACACGAATTTAATCATTCATTTGTAAATTATGTTGTAGAGAAATATCGTTCTGATCTTGGAGAAAGCGGGACAATCATTTTTAATAAAGTAAAAGAGGAAATGAATAAGCAAGCATACGGTAATTGGAAAACTATGTATGATGAAGCACTGGTTAGGTCAGCTGTTATTAAATATATGAAAGATCATAATTTTGATAAAAAAACAATCGAGAATGAATTGAAGGAGCAGATAAATAGTAGTTTTTTATGGACTGATGATTTAGTTAAAGAATTAGAAAGATATGACAACAATCGAGATACGTATCCAACTATAGAGAGTTTTATGCCTGAAATAATAAAGTTTTTTAATCGAACAGCATCTAAAATTGACGCTTAAAGAAAAAGCTGAAAAATAAAACACAAAAAAATAACGAAGGACAACACCATACGCTCAACGTTAGGTATAATTTCCACCACCAACTGAGATATTCCACTTGACTGTAAAAATTCTATCTTTCACAGTCTCAAGAGATTTCAAGATTTCCTTTTCATCAGGAAAATCTCCATATACTAAGTCTTTGAAATCAGTTTCGTAGACTCCTTTAATTTGATCCCATGTTTCTTTAGTTTTTGAAAAGATCGTGGCATTCTTTGGATGATGATTGAGTCATTCATTATTATTCTTGAAACTTTCAACATCATCTCGCGCAACAGACATAAACATGTCCTCAAAATCATCCGAATTAAAAAATGAATTGATTTCTGGATCTTTAAGAAGTTGATTGATATCGTATGTATGTCTGATTTTATCTTTTAAGTATTGTATAGGATTATCGCCATAAGAAAATCTAACTAAACTCATTATTTTTTCACAAATTGTCCTTCTTGCATCTAGAACTTGCACTTCAAAAGGAAGCATATCATATTTCTCTGCAATTTCTAACTGGCCAGTTTCTTCCATCATCTCATATGTGTACGAGCTTATTTCTTGTCTGTGATATGGGTCATACCTGTCTAATCAGGTCGCTTCTACTATTATCACATCCCTAACTTGTCCGAACTGCCCTTCAAATTTTTTATTATAAGTATGTGCAGTTTTTCTGATCATGCCCATTTTAATAGTAATACCTTCCACTGGGACTTCCGGCATAATCTCAGACACTACCTTTCCAATCTGGTTGAATCTCTTCTTTAATGTATTACCATTATCAGCGTCATATCTTAGGACAACTAAATCTATGTCTTCAGAAAATCTTTCGATTAAGCCATAACATTTTGAAAGAGCTGTTCCCCCTTTAAATACAGTGTCGTTTCCTATTTCACTATGAAAAATCCTATGCAATGCTAATGTTACCCAATAGTCTTTCTCCACATATATGTCGATTAAGTTTTTTCTTTCTGCTGTAGCCCTTATGGCCTGCTTAAATAGAGTTTGGTCTTTGTGTAAGTTCATAGGATATTCCAATTGCCTTTTGTTGTTAGCACGTTTCCAGAAATTCCAAACGCATAAGTCGATATTGGATTTAAGGTTTTCTTTATATTTTCATATTCCTCTCCAAGCATTTCTAAAATTGCTCCTAATAGCGCTCTTGTTGCTGGTGAATATTTTATTACCAGTTTAGCCATAGCTTCTCGTTCGGAAATTTTTCTATTCCGTACTATCTCAATTAGCTTTTTGCACGATTTGTCTATTGACTCATCTGGTATCTTTTTGATATATCTGATAGCATCCAGAATTTGAAGAAGTGGTATGCTATCTTTGGTTATCCTATTCTTCTGAATTATAAATCTAATTTTATACTTCCCCCTTTCTAATCCAGGTCTAGGTTCATTTCTACCAATTTGAATAACATTGCTTATTTGTGTTGTTAATCCTAATCGATTATAAATTCCAAGACCTGTAATGTACCCGATAAGTTTGCCATTCTTTTCCAATAAGTCTTTTACTACCTCACGTTGATCAGGAGGCAACTCACCAAAGGGGGTTAATTCAGGTTTATAATATTTACCCTTAGAGAGCTTCACAATCTTACCGCTTGTAGCCATTCTGTTAAGCGTTTTTATTACAGCTTCTTTTCTATTCACCTCTGTTATAAAATCATGATAGGTGAAAACATAACCTTTTCCAAGCCTATCAATTCTATTTGCTATATAATCAGTGGTTTTCAAAATTTTATTTAATTATTCAAATATAGTAAAATGTCCAGTTAATTAATTAAAAAACTGGACAAAAATATTAAAAATAATAAGAAGGAATGAAATTGTTAGGTGTCCAACCACGTCAAGTGCTTGTAATTGATGTGGTTGGACAGTAATAGTGGCCATAAAAACACAAAATCCTAAACACAGCAATTTGTAAAATGCATGTGCCCCTTTGAGACGCAAACGTACAATACTAGGAATGTTATTCGCCACTCCGCAATAACTCCTCTGCTGCGGCTCAACCTATACAAAAGGAGAACATCTAATCCCCAAAATTCAGTCGCATACCCGCTGCCACACATCCAAATTCCTATCGGGACTATCTCGTGGTGTGATAATTACCCTAAATATTAATATCTACACCCCTTTTCCCTATTAACCCTCAGCAGATTACCAATATTTAACCAGGAATGCTATATTTGAGAAAATAACAACCCGAACACCTAACTTGAAATTCTCTTTTAGTATTTTTTACTTGTTTTAGGAAATGAAATAGAGTTTATATAATTGGGCTAAATTAACGTTAACTTTATTCGGATGTTAGGTGCAATAAGTCTATTTCATGAAAAAATAAATTGTTAAGTACTATAACAAAAAAGAGTTTCATATTTATAGAAATATTAACACAATAAAGTAATCTATGAAATTATCATTATTGACAATAATAATACTATGTGCTAACAACAACTTTGCACAAGATAAAGTTTATTGGAAGAACGGATTTGAATATTTATATGAAGCCACTTATCTTGATAAGAATGGAGATACCTTATCTGCAGAAGAAGTAACGATAAAAGCAACAGATACTATTTTTAATTTTAATCAAACATTACTTTATTATTCATATAGTCTTGATAACATTAATCTTAAATCGAAAACTGACTCGATTTTAGGATTTAATAAAAAATGGGTCAATATTCAAGGTGAAGGAGCTCTTGAAGGAAGTCGTTTGTGGATGCATCCATTTCGTTCAAATCAATATATTTTGACGGAAATAGCTCCTTTTCCCACGGTTCCCTTGCCTCCGGCATTAAACATAATAACAAAGGGCAAAACCAAAATATTTTCAACACTTGGGAATTTCAAAGGGACAGTTAAATCTACAACAGAAATAACAGCTCAAGAAACTAGAGATTATAACTGGGGAACAGAATTAAATTGTTGGAAAATAAAAAATATAGGGAAACATAACAAGCTGGGAACAAGCTGTTTGATTGTGTATTTTAAAGAAAATGTTGGAATATTAGAAATGAATTATCTATTTTACAATGGAGAAAAAATGAATTTCAAGCTATTACAAACGAAAAAATAGTGCCAAGCAAAAATTAAATTTAATTCGGGGTTCAGTATTTCATTGAAAGTCCACAATAACTGCGCTGCTGCAGCTCAACCTATACAAAAGGAGAACATCTAATCCCCAAAAGCCAGTCGCATACTCGCTACCGCACATCCAAATTTCTACGGAGAGAATCTCGCGGTAATCTAACTCAACCCCAATATTAATATCTCCCCCCCCCCCCCCCCTTTTTTTCCTATTAATGCTCAGTACCTTACCCAATATTTAACAAGGAATGCTATATTTGATAAATTAACAACCCGCAACCCTAACTTGAAATTCTCTTTTAGCAGCTGTAAATGTTTACAAACGGATAATAAGTGTTTACAAATGTTTAACAAATGGGAGTGTGTATTATTCGGTTGTTACCACCAATAATGAAAAAACGAATTTCCATATTAATTACATTCTTTATTTATACAATATCTTTTGCAAATGTAAATGACACTATTGTTTTGAAAGATTGTGATTATAATGAATTGATAGAGATTTGTTTGACCAAAAACCCAAAACTCTTAAAGATACAATCTTATAAAAGTGACTCTTTACCAAGTGAAATTGGTAGACTAACCAACTTAGAACATTTAGATATAAATTTTGGTGAATTTCATTATGTACCTAAAAGTATTGGCAATCTTCATGAATTAAAAATTTTAACTATTTCAAATGGACGTACCAAATTAAACATTCCACCAGAAATAGGTAAACTGACTAATCTAATAGAATTAAATATCTATAATTATGAAATAGATATTTTACCAAACGAAATTGGTAATCTTGTTAATTTAGAAGAAATAATGCTTTGCGGAAAAATAAGCTCTTTACCTTCTACTGTTAAAAATTGGAAAAGTATAAGAAATTTGTATCTATCAGGAAATAATCTTAAGGAAATCCCATCATATTTTTATTTGTTTAATGAATTAGAATTCCTTGATTTATCTAACAGTAACATATCATTTGTTAGTGATAGTATAAAATTACTTCAACAGCTAAAAGACTTGACGCTTAATGGAAATATTGAATTATTAGTATTACCTGAGCCAATTTGTGAATTGGAAAATCTTGAAAGGCTTGAAATTGAAAACACTATGATTTCATTTCTTCCACACTGTTTATCTTTAAATAATAATCTTGTTATAATAAAGGCTTGTAAAGAAATCTTTTCTAATCAAGAAACAATTGAAAAAAAATTGAATGATAAAATTAAATGGAGTTGGAGGTGTAGATATTTAGAATCTCAACTCATAAATTTTTCGGAAGTTTACGGTAAATATTCAACAAAATTGAAAAAAGTAAACGACACATTATATTTAGAAAGTAATTACTTTTACAATGAACCAGGAGTAATTGATGAAGAGTTTACAAGAAAGGTAATTCTTAAAATACATAATTTAGATAGTGTTAAACTAAACAAAATTTATGAAATCAATAATCCATTATTTCAAGTTGAAACGTCATCATTTAGTGTGTGGGACTGGTCTAATAAAAAAAACTATGAATTAGAGGGGTATATTGTATTTCGAGAAATTTCAAACAGAAAGATAATTGCTTATTTAAACATTGAATTGATAGAAAATAAAGAAAGTAGAAAAATAATTGATAAACTATTAGAATATAAAAAATAAAGGTGGTAACAATGGCTAAAAAACATAGGGGTTTGGTAGTAAATTGGAAGTTAATAGCTTTGATTGAAAACCGCCAAACCAAAATTTTGATAACTAAAAAAGAAAATTAATTATAAAAATATTTGGCTTGGCTAAATGCTAAATTGAAAAGGCTGAATTTTAAACTCCCCTACGATTTCTTAGCCGGGTCGTTAGCGGTAATTGCGGAAACTTAAATTTTTATTAATATGTCTCAAGAAATGTATTTTTTCCGATTCAACACAGAATTAGCTTCAACTAAGCTACCGCAAAGACTGTTACCAGTCGCATACTCGCTACCGCACATCCGAATTTCTACGGAGAGAATCTCGCGGTAATCTATCTTAACCCTAAATATGAATATCTGCAAAGCCTTTTTCCTATTAATGCTCAGTAGATTATCAATATTTATCAAGGAATGCTATATTTGAGAAAATTACAACCCGAACAACTAACTTGAAATTCTCTTTTTAGCATTTTGTGCATGTTTTAGGAAATGAAGTGGAGTTTATATAATTGAGCTAAAGTTGACGTTAACTTTATTCGGTTGGCGAAAATTAAAACATGAAATATCTAGGAGCAACAATCATATTCGTATTAGGCTTATGGAGCTGTAATGAAGAACCCCAGCATAATGATGCTGACTCTTTCAAAAAGCAAGCTTCAAGTATGGTTGATAAAACGATTAAACAAACAGAAATCAAACATAACAAAAGTGATTTTCTTCAATATGAAATCTTTTTGGACAAAGAAGTATATTCAATTGATGAAGCTATTAAAATCTCATTAGTTGCCAAAAACACAACTACGGAAAAAATAAATATCTGGATTGACGCAGGAGATTATCCTACAGGCACCGAATTAGATATTATAGACTCAAAAGGCAAATCCTTGGTTAGGCAACATTGGGCATTCATGAGTTCTCAAACTTATACAATAGAAGAGGCCGAACAATTCAAAACAACAATCTTACCTGACGGAGAATTTAAAAAAGAATATAACCTATTATCGGTTGTTCAGTTAAGTAATGATTTGACGAAAGGAACGTACGAGTTGAACTATAATAATGCTGAACCAGTAAAGTTTGAAATAAAATAAAATGCGCTAAAACTATGTGAAAAGCATTAAAAACGCATATTACATTAAACGATATTCACCACTCCACAATAACTCCTCTGCTTCGGCTCAACCTATACAAAAGGAGAACATCTAATCCCCAAAAGCCAGTCACATACCCGCTACCGCAAGTCCAAATTCCTATCGGGACTATCTCGTGGTAATCTATCTTAACCCTAAATATTAATATCTGTAAAGCCTTTTTCCTATTAATGCTCAGCAGATTATCAATATTTATCAAGGAATGCTATATTTGAGAAAATAACAACCCGAATACCTAACTTGGAATTCTCTTTTAGCAGCTGTAAATGTTTACAAACGGATAATAAGTGTTTACAAATGTTTAACAAATGGGAGTGTGTTTTATTCGGTTGTTCAACCGTTATAAGCCATTAAAAAAAACGATTAAATTATACAAAAAACACTATTTTTGTGAAATACCTTTTACTAATACCCTATTTATCTTCTCTCTTTTTTGGATGGTCTCAAATGACGGATCGCCCTTGCCCCATTGATCTCGATCAAGCCTTTACGCTTACAATTGGTGTATACGGTAATCATTTAGAATCAGAGCTAGGTGGCCGTTCGGAATCAGGTACAGGAGGGCTTCCTTGTTCATCTTATTCTATGCAGTTTATTGATTCAACTAAAAGCTTTAGTATTAGATGGAGCGAACTAGTTGGCAAAAAGATTATTTTTAAAGATACCATTGTTGCCCCAGAACAATTAAAAATAGAGGCCTTATGTTTTATTTGTTTCCGTAAAGCGGATAAACCTGCAATAAAAACACCTTTTTTTAAGCAGATAGATTTCCCGTATTTAAAATCAATTCATATCGAATTGGAATGTGACAATTTAGAGTTGAAAACATGGCACACCTACAAGACTTTAATTAAAAAAAATAATCTTGAAAGTTTCACTTATAACTATTGTATATACGATTCACAACTAATTGATGATTTAACACCATTTAGCAATTTAAAAACACTAGAAATATCTGCAACACCTAGTTACGAATTGTTGTCATTTGTGAATTTGGAAAACCTGAATTTTTATACTAATTATCTAGATATCGCTTTCCCACATCAGCTCACGCAACTTGATCAATTAAACAGCGAGAACGTATTTGACGCAGATATCTTTGCAATTAAAACATTTTTTTGGGAAAACCTTAAAGTAAAATCAAATAATGAAGGTTCATTTCCATACATGTCACTTAGCTCAATAAATAAAATCATCTCCGAAAATTTGCAAGATGAATTTGCTAACAATGAGGATATGATTGTTTTAGCAAAAGACTTGAGACCATATTTTCATGAATCTTGGAAAATAGATACAGTTGCAAATGGTCAATTAAAAAACGGGGCAATGATAGGTGTCTGGAGGTATAAAGTGTTGACAGGAAATAGATACTCTGAATTTTATTTCAACCATTCTCAGATTCAGCAGAAAATTCCTAAAAATGGGAATTGGAAATATCTATATTACAATGATTCTACAGCTATTACTGGAAAGTTCAAAAATGGAAAAAAAGATGGAATTTGGTCTTTTTATAGGCCAAATGGTGATTTGCAGGCAACCAAAACTTTTAAAAATGATAAGCTCATTGGTTTGTCTAAAACTTATTTTTCAGCAGCCAGTTCAAAATTTTATGAGCATAATGGTAGTTACGCGCCCGTGGATTATGAAGTGCGGAGATTTTTTTTTAGCAATAATAGTTTAGATTACGCTGAAGTTAAGATTTATTCCGATTCAGTTTTTAAATGGAAGTCACCCCATATGCTCTTTGACACATTAGCTGAGGAATACATAGTATATCCAGATGGAAATATGCATATTAGAAACGCAGATGCCCAAGACAAAATTATTATTAAAAATACTACAGAATATAATGAGCTATTATATGAACATTATTTAATGTATTTGTTTCCTGAATGCAATCATAGTGACTTTTACTATAATCCGATTTACAGAAAATAAACAGAATAAATGGAAACTGAAAACGGCTTATAACAAAAAATAAAATTCACAGCGTAGCTGTTCGGCATAAATGCCTAATTTTATTAGGCATAATCTAAAAAAACTCAACGAATGAATGAAATTTTATCAGACACAAAAATAGTAACCGCGATTATTTCTGCAATTACGGCTGTGTTAACTATATTCATTTTAAAACCAATTGTTGATAGAAAATTTTTGAAATTTAGATTAAATCAAGAACATAAATACGAACAAAGAAAAAAAATCAAAGAAGTTTTAGCTAAGAATAAAACTCATCTTTTAAATAGTGCTGAAGAACTAAATCACAGACTTTGGAATTTCACGAATAATCACCAAAAGAATTGGCATAAGGTAGATGGGGATTACTTTGAGGACGGAAATAATTACTTTAATTCATTTATTTATAGAATTCTTTCTTTTTATGGTTGGTTAAGAATAATCGACAAACAAATGATTTATTTAGATACAACAATTGCATCTAAAGATGATTTAGATTTTATAAAGTACATTAAAATATTCCCTCAATTAATGTGTGATTTAGCATTGTTCAAAGGAATTGAATATGATTCAAATAATCCGACTGACCATTTCTTTAGAAATAATTTTCAGAATATTTCAATAATTTTAGTAAAAGGAGAAGAAGTTACTGATTATGCTAATATGTTCGACGATTTAAATTACTGCCAAATGGAATATTCCCAGTTATGTGAATTTATCGACGGAATTTCAAGCGAAGAGGAAAGGCTTCGTTACGACCGACTAAAATTATTACACCTGACTTTATTGTCGTTTTTAAACAAATTCGGTTATGACTTTCAGTATACGGAAAAAGAAAAGATTGAGTTTATTTTAAAAACGCCAAGAAAATCAAAATTGATAAAGAATTATACAGAATTTATTAAACGAATGAAATTAGATTCTGAAAAGGAAATGAAAAAGTTATTAAAAATCGGAAAAGACTATGCCTAACACCGTATAAAAAAAATTGCTATTTTGGCTTAATCTAAAGGTTATTGCTCGTTTGCTTGCATCTGATTTTCCTTCGGAAAATCCTCGCACACAAACACGCAACTTTCCTTATACATAAACGTTAGGTTTTATTGCGATTTGACTTAATAAAACTTCTTTGAAAAGAAAATGACTTAATTATGAAAAAGATTTTACCTAAAATAATATTAATACTAATTGTTGGAGGATTATCTTATTCGAATTATTTGCTTCGAAACTCAACGGATAGTACAAAGTTCGTGGATCAATTCACAAGATTCCTTGAAAAAAGCGAACAGTTAAAAGAAAATGTTAATAACGAAGAACGAAACAATGAACTTCAACTAGACATTCAAGAAATACGGGGATCAATGGAAGATCAAACAGAGCTTAGTGATAAAATTTCAAATATCATCTATATAATTGACATCTCAATTTTTCTATGTGTATTAGCCCTCTATTTTATGGTTAAAGAAAAAAAGGATGAAAGTATTGGTTAGAATATTATTTTTTATTCGATACCAACTACTCAGATACAAAATCGCCTACAAACAAGCGATGTAATTCTAAAATTACATCTATTTTTAAGGTTATTAGACGAACTGGCGTTAGCTACAATACCCTAAAAAAAGTTGAGTGATAACTTCTCCCACCCTACAAGAGACTTTTTAATAAAAATACAATAGAAAGAATTGAATCCTTTTGAATAAATCAAATATCTGTAACAATTTACTATACAACACTTATATAATACGCCATGTGTAAAACCATAATACTAATTTGTTTTCTTTCCGCCAAATTTGGATTTGGCATGTTAATTCATCAATATACATGGGAGGAGGTGTTTGAAGAAACAAAACATGTTGTAAAAGTAAAAGTTCTCAGTTCAAGTCAGTTTTTTTCGAAGGTTGAAGTTCTTGAGTCTTACGGTGATCCTATTATTGAAAAAGAAATTTGGATTAATAGCAGTATACTTACAAAAGGTGAGGCTTATGGACAAACGTATTTAGTGTTTCTAGCTGATACTATTAAGGCTATTAATCGATTTTTCTGGGAGGGTGAAATCAACGAAATTTGGTCAAAGTCGGATACTTCCGCAATTCTAAAAGCAATTAATGCGAATGCTTGTTATGGTTCTTTTGGGTGGGTTGGGGCTTATCTAATTGAAGATAAGAACATTTCAATTGATCTTACAAATCCATATGTCAAAAATGGAAAATGGCATTTATTAAATCAAATTGAGTCACTAGCAACAGCAATTTATCAGAGTGATTTTAATGCTGCTAGATTTCATACTGAAATAATTAAAAAACTGAAAGAGACAAACCCAATTGAGGACGAAATCTACTACTTTAAATTACTCTCGTTTTCAAAAAACACAATCTGGAATGATATTTTTGACACCTATGAAGAAGAAATGAATGAAGACTTGCAAAAGGCGTTAATTCATAATGTTGCTGGTATTAAGGGCGAAAAATCGGATGCTTTTTTGCTCCGTTATCTCAATTCTGCACGTAGAGAACTAAAAAATGAAGTAGTTATAGCAGCTATCAATAATAAAATTGAATTAATAGCTCCACAACTTACAGCCTTAATAGACAGTTTGATAGAGCAAAGCGAAGATGTATTTACCGTAGAGACACCTGAAGTTACTGGTGAAATTAAAGAGTTACTTTGGTACTTTAATAAAATAAAATATGACCCTGTTATTCCAGTAATGCATAAATTATTACTGACAAAAAATGAAGCTCTTATGGAGCGTGCACAGCATGTTTTAGAATTCAACAAAGATCGGACTTATATTGATATACTCTACAATCGACTAAAAACTGAAAATTTCTCTAATCTCCTTATTTGTAGTATTTCAATTAGGGCAAATAAATATAATTGTGATACATTATTTCCTTTATTAATTAAACAATGTTTTGAAAATGACCCTAATACTTACACGCCACTTACTGCAGGAGTTCTATTTAAAAGAGATAGGTCAACAACTGTAAACTATTTTAAATTACAGATGAAAAAGTTAGTTCAAGACCACAGTCATTTGAAATCTTACCAATATGGACAAGTATTTGAAACAAATATTCGTATTTGTTTAGAATATGATGTTAATGACCTTCACGAAACTGTTTACAATGCTTTTGGCGAATACACAAGTTATGGCTTTAAATACAGAGAAAACCCACATTTATTTGAAGATAAAAGACATTTACAAGATTCTCTGAACAAAGTGATCAAACAACAACTCAAAGCTGATAAAATTAAAGAGGTTGATACTCATGTCTTTTACGACTCTTTGGGCAATTATGAATACTACGTAACCCTAATAAAAAAGAACAATAGTACGTTTACAAATCGAGATAGCATAGTTGACCTTTTTCACCAAGAAAAACAAGTGTTAGCTCAAAAAATAGGTATTCGAGGCGAAAAAGTTGCACTCACAACTTTAGACGGTGAAATCACTGCATTAGACAACGAATTCTATCATAGAATTCGAAAAAATGAAAACAGAGTAATAAATGGTTTCTATATGTATATCTTAACCTTTGGAAATAGGGCAGATCTTCACTTTTTAGAGCAGTTGGTACGCACAGAGTCAGACAGTTTTGCAGAATCTCGCCATTTTACGGCTAAAAATGCGATTGTCGAACTCGAAAATCAATTAAAATCTAAATAGGAAATGGGCAATCACAATATCAAAATACCAAATTTAGAAAACGCTAATTTATCCAAATTTGTTTTAAGTAGATATAATTGTGATAATACAAACTTTAAAGGAGCCAATTTGAGTGATTCAATAATTCTAAATTGCGATTTTATTAACGCAAATTTAGAAAATGCTAGAATAAATAATGCCAATTGTTCATTTTAAAATTTCTCCAAAGCCAATTTTATAAATACTGATTTAAGTGATAAGAACTTAATTACGAATAATATGATTGAGTCTATTTGTAATTACGCCAAATTTATTAACTCCTCAATGGTCCATACTTTTAACTGGTTCAATTCTGTAAGAAGTTGATTTTACAGTAGCGAAAATTGTGATATCAAATTTATTTAATTGCAATCTACAGAAAGCTAAATTTATAGACTGTTATTTATCGGTTCAAATATTTGAAAAGTGTTTTAACATCTAAAGATTATGTTCCGATACTTTTTGATTTTGAAAAACCTAAAAATCGCGATTTAACTGAAACGGTTGGATTAATAGTTAGAATGTCAAAATTCATCGTTGCCTACCTGGCCGAGGCGAAAAGTATTCCTCAAGAATTAAGTGAACTTATTCCTAATAATACTTGTTTAACAATTTATCCTGAAATACAAAAAGAACATAGAGAATATTCAATGTTTGAACATTGGAAAAGATATCCTTGGGTAAAAGATATTTTTAAATACGAGAATGAATCAGATTTAGATGAACATTTTGAATAGAAAAACTAACCACAAAACATGGTATGTAAATTAAATGCTTCGCTAATCTTTGGTTACCTGTGATTTAAATTTCTAATGGATAACGAAACTCCATCAAAATCTATTAATTAAATTCAATAAGCCATTACTTATTGAACAAGATACAAGTATTATTCCCTTCAGTCTTACGTTGAATCAAGATCTTAAGTGTCATTTTGTATTTTAAACTATTTTCTCGTAGAAATACCTTATCCCACTCTTCCTTTTACAAAAAAATCAATTAATCCGAGTTCAAATTAAAAATTTACGAAAATCGCAACCAATTGACTTGCGTTACGAAATCTAATAATGAATAGGAAAACATATCAGTTACCTTTGTATCATGAATATAAGAAACGTTATCACAATCTTAATAACTCTAATTATTTTAATTGGTTGTCAAAAGGAACAAGCAATTAAATGGACGGCAATCGAAATCCAAATAACTAATGGAATAACAGGTGAGGCAATAGAGAATATCCCGTTTTCTGTGAATGGGAAAAAATCTGACGCTGGTGGAAATTTCAAAGCTAAACATAGTTCGCCACTTGAAGGGATTATTGAAAATGGATATTTTAAGGGAGGATTTAAAGCTAAAGGAAAAAGATGGAGATACCATCTGGCGTTAGATTATAATTTTATTGACACATATTATTTAATCAATAGTGACCCATTTGATTTCGTGTTAGATAATTTTGATGACAATACTTTCGAGTTAAAATTTGTTAAACTGTTTGATGTATCCTTTGATATGACAAATGAAGATTGTCTTGGTTCCTCAGACGAGGTAACACTAATTATGCGTCATTTAGAATATGAACCAGCTTCTAAACTTGACCCAGAAAGTGATATTTGGGAAAGAGAAGGTCATAGAGCTTTTGGTTGTGAATCACTCGGCGGAGAAGGTCGCTATCCAGCAGGAGAATATGAGATTTCTCAACGTGTGAAAAAAAATGGAATTACGACTTATGAATCAGTACTCGTCACAATTGAACCGAATGATGAGAACGTAGTTGAGATTATTTTTTAAACGAAATAAACCAATTTAAAACTACCTTCAATCGAGTAGACGCTCCAGCCAGGATTGACTGGAGTGCGTACTTCGACAAAATGCTCAGCAACAAGGCTAGCACTTCGATAAACTCAGCGGAGACCGTTGAATATTGTGCGCGATCGACCTTTGGCGGTTTGACGGATCCATTTACTTTGTCAAATGCTCACTGCGACAATCTCAGGGCATCGCAGCACAGGTGGAGCCGTTTCGCGTGATCTTCTAACTTAACCCCAAATATTAATATCTGCAAAGCCTTTTGCCTATTAATGCTCAGCAGATTACCGATATTTAACAAGGAATGCTATATTTGAGTAAATAACAACCCGCAACCCTAACTTGAAACTCTCTTTTAGCATTTTGTACTTGTTTACAAGCCTTTACAAACGAATAAATAAGTTATAGTTGATAAGAAAATCACATGAACAGATGCACTCTTTTATTTACGATTATATCCCTATTGTCAAGCTGTGGTGGAACTAACACCACTCAAAAAGATATTGACCCTTTATTTGGTGACTTGCCACAAGAATTGGTTAAAGAAATTGAAAAAATAGCTCCAGAAATTCAATCGTTTAAAATTAATCCAGCCCAAGACAATTCAATCATTTGTGACTCAGGGACGGTAATACTAATTCCCAAAAACACAATTGTGGATGAAAAAGGAAATTTCGTTACTGGTGAAATAACCTTTGAAGCTAAAGAGCATTTTACGAAAGCTGATTATTTTCTTTCTAACCTTCAAACAGTACATAATGATAAACTTCTCGAATCGGGTGGTATGATATACGTGAATGCAATTGACAAAAAAGGAAATTCTCTAAAAATCTCAAATGGAAAATCAATCAGAATAGAAATGACCGCTAGAAAAATTAATTCTCCCAATATATTTCTTGGGGAAAGAAATCAAAACGGTCAAATGAATTGGGGGGAAATGAAAGAAACTTCTAAATCATTAATTGCGTACCCAATTCTTTATATAAGTCAGCATCATCTACCGAAAGGATGCTTAACAGAATGTTCTGAATTTTATGGCATTGTAAACACTGAAGTTTCTGGAGACAACATACATTATTACATCAAAGATGATATTCTAAAATATGAAAAGACTTTACTAGCAACTAAAGAATTTAAATCTAGATATGATGCTTACTGTATTCCTGAATTGGTCCGTCTTTATATTGAAAATATTGATAAAAATCTTTGGGAAATTGATCAAATGATGGTTGACAAATTATACGAAGATTCAGTCAGAGAGGTAGGTTTTTACGTTAATGACAAAAGAACTAACCTTACTAAATCTCAAATTGAAGCACATGAATGGTTGACGAATAGTGCCAAAGACTATTTCGACCGTATCTTAAAAAAATTCCGAGGTTTCGTAAAGGAGAAGCTTGAAAAGGTCGATCCTAATTTAGTCGCAGACACAACTTTATTTGAAAATTATATCAATTCATATGAATCATATGTAAATATTTATAATGCGCGAACAGCGTACGATGCCACTGATTTTGGATGGATTAACTTAGATGTGATTTATAATGATCCGCGAGCCATCGAAATGGATATAGAGGTTATTACTAACAATAATCCATCGACTGTTTTCTTAATAATAAATGATCGACAAGTTATGATCAATGCGAAATCGAAACAAACTAATAAGTACTCATTCACCGATCATAAAGAAGGTTACAATAAGTTACCAAAGGGTGCTAGTGGTACCTTGGTTGCGATTGGTTATGATCAGAATCGAATAATGTTTGGTATGAAGGACATCGTCATTGGTATGAACAAATCTGAAAATCTTGATTTAAAATCAGTCACACTTAATGATCTGAAAAATAAATTAGATAAATTAAAATAACTATAACACAAGCTAAGAAAATAAGATTTACTCCGATTTGACATAAAATGTAACAAAATTTGTAATTATTAGTTATTGTGTAAACTGGAACTTATCATAATCATGTTCAATCTAATCTCTTCTTTCAAAAATATAATACTCATAATTGTTCCAATTTTACTTTGTTCTAACTCAACCCCAATATGAATATCTGCAAAGCCTTTTTCCTATTAATGCTCAGTAGATTACCAATGTTTGACCAAGAATGCTATATTTGATAAATTAACAACCCGCAACCCTAACTTGGAATTCTCTTTTAGCAGCTGTAAATGTTTACAAGTATTTACAAAGGGATAAATGAGTTATATAGCTCGATCAAAGTTAACTTTATGCGGATGTTAGGAATTATTAATCACGAAAATGAAAAATTTCCTTATAAAAAACTTTGAAATCTCAGAATCTGATGCTGAATTATTCTCTGATTCTTTTGAGAAAATAGATTTAATTAAGGGGGAAAAATTTGTAGCCTACAAAAAGGTTTCTAATAGAATTGGATTCGTTGAGAAAGGACTTTTAAAGTGTACATTAATAGGAAATGATAAATCAGTTATTGATGATTTTGTTTTTGAAAATCAGTTTGTGGCAAATTATTATAGTTTTTTAAGGCAAGAAGAATCAAATAAGGAAATTGTCTGCCTAAAAGACGCTGTACTAAGAATAATAACAAGAAAGAAACTTGAAGAATTAGCAAGTAAACATGCATTTGTAGAAAAAATGGCAAGACAAATATCTGAACAACTATTCATTTCTACAGCAAAAAAACTAGAGGACATTAGACTTTTAAATGCTGAACAAAGATATTTAAAATTGGTTAAAATGAATAGAAGAATAACGACCGAAATTCCACAATATGAAATTGCTTCTTATCTAAATGTAAGTCCAGAAACAGTTAGTCGAATTAGAAATAAAATTACTTTCCATTCTTGACCTATATCAATGGATATTTAGAATATTAATCTAACATTTGTGTGAAATAATAAAATATGATTAAGCACATTAACGCAACACCAGAAACGGGCAAAGAATTCTATTTAAATTTCCATCAAAAAGGAAAGATTGTAATGCTAAATTTATTAAAGTTTAAATCAAAAGCTGATTATACAAATTTAGAATCTATAAAACCACAAAAAGACATTAGTGGAGAAGAAGCATATAAATTATATACAGATAACACATTACTTGAACTTAATAAATTAGGTAGTAAAATTCTATTTTATGGAGCGAGTAATAATTTCCTAATTGGACCTGAATCAGAAAAATGGGATGCTGTTCTCTTGGTTGAGCACCAATCAGTCCAAACATTTATGAAATTTGCCGAAAGTAAAATTTATTTAAATAATGTAGGACATAGAACTGCGGGATTAGAAGATGCTAGATTACTACCAACAACAGAAATAAAAAACTACACTTAAACCGTCTATAATCTATTACTGGTTTCTTGTCTACTTACAAAAGTCCTCACAGACTTTTTTGGTCAGTAGTTCAATCGAAGCAAAAGTTCAGCTATTCCGTTTTTGGATAAAAGTGAATAGTGCGCGTGATGAAACTTAATTGATTAACAAAAGTAGCACGTCGAATCGTTATAAAAAATAAGTCATACCGAAATTCAACCCGAATGAACGATATCGGTGTATGTCATTAAAAGTTTTAAAATTTGAGTCGAATTTTGGCTCAAAATAGATTCCAATTTTTTTCCATTTATATCCTAATGCCATAGAAGCATGGTAACTCATTTGAAAACGACTTTCTTCTAATAAAATTATTTTATCCATTTCTTCTGAAATATAATTACCGGTTGTATTCAAGGCAAAACGGAGACCAATTCCAAATCTAGGAGTGATGCTAAAACCTGAATTTGGAAGATTAAAAGTATAGCCCATTCCAATTGGAATGGTTAAATAATGATATTTATTGATGTTGTTCTTAATGGGTAAATTTGAGTTTGGATCTGATGTCGTTATTGTGTCTATTGGAGTGTATATAGTGTCAATATTTCCTGATATGTCGGTCACATAAGCAGTATCAAATATTATTGTCTGAATTAAATTATTATATGCCAATTTTTCACCAAAACTTGAATAATTTATGCCCGATTTAATTTGCCAATTGGAGAGATGGTAATTAACGTTTAAATCAAAACTTGGAGTGATTATTTCTTTCTCTTCTTCTTTTCTTTTATCGATATATATCCCTGAGTTTTTATCGAATTTCTTAGACACATAATTAATTCCAAATGCTGCTTGAATTGAGAATTGTCCATTTGAATTGTCTACATCAGAAAAATCTGGAGCTGGATCAGCTGAATCTGCTAGATCAACTGAATCTATTGATTGTTCCGTTTCTGTTTTGCTGTCTTCATTTAAAACTGTCATTGTCCCCAATGATTGGTTTGAAATCAATGTATTTGGCAGTGGGATATCTGGCAGACTTAAATAGTTCGATTCAGTATCTATCTTGTATAAATCTCGTTTTAGAAATGGATTTAAGCCAATTTTTGGAGTGAAATTTGTTGCGTTTAAATGTGTCGGAGCACTACCAATGGGTCCAACTTGTTTGTCATGATGAATTTTGGGCTTAAATTCATTATTGTTCGTAGTTTTTTTAAGATGTTGTTTTTGGCGGCTGTAGGTTTGAAAACTATGCTTGCGACTTGAATTCGTATCACTACTCAATAACTGCTCATCTAACTTTTTAACGGTGCTTTTGTTGAAAAGGGAAACTTCTGAATGCTCATTTGGTTCATGAGAATAATTAACATTTGTTACTACTATATTCTTCTGTACATTCTCTGACGTTAATTCATCCGAATCGATAATTGTCATCGTTTCGATAGATGCCCCAGATGTTGGTAATTGTTGTGATTTGTCGTTGGAAAAACGCGATATACAAAAGATTCCACCTAAAAACAATAGGCCCAATCCAATTAACCACCAATAGATTGTCTTTCGCTTTTTTTCGTCGGATCTATTATCTAACTTTTGATTTAAATCGGCGACATAACTATCATCAAACACAAAGATCCTTTCTTCCAGTTTATTCTTGAAGAAATCATCCAGTTCTAAATCCTCTTGCTGATCAAGACTTTCCTCCAAATTTTCAACAAAATCTGGAGTAATATCAAATTCACGTTCTTCAAGAGCGGATTTAAATAACCTATCTATGTCATCATTTTCTTTCAACGTACAGTTACTTTTTTAATAAAATTTTTAATCTTTTACGCGCCTCTTTTACATGCCATTTAGAGGTTTCAATACTAATTTTCATTTTTTCGCCAATTTCTTTGTGGCTATATCCATCTATGGCGAATAGGTTAAAAACCGTTCTTGTACCAGGGGGAAGACTTTTTAAAACAAAATCCAAATAATCTGCCTCTAGCTTAAATTCGGCAGAATTCAAGGTTATTGATTCAGAGCTTTGGTTTTCAGTATGAATGAAAATTGATTTATGTTTTTTTGTTCTCCTGTATTCATCTATTATTTCATTCAATACAATCCGTTTTACCCAGGCTTTAAAAGGGTTGTTCTTTTTGTATTTATCTTTGTTATTCAGCACTTTTAAAAATGCTGTATTTATCACCAATTTAGAATCCTCTTTGTTAATGTAATAGCGATTTGTAGTACTCATCATTATACCAAAACATGAGCGATACAAGTCTAATTCAATCTTACGATCTTTCTTTTTTATTAAGTCTATTACTTCGTCGCTAATTGTCATGTTTTACAAGAATACCGCCAAGATATTAAGGTGTAGGAATATATAAAAAGTATTAATAATAATTTTCATTCGAAAGGTATGAATCACATTTCGCGATTCATACCTTATGACCAAATTGTTTATTTTATCTTATTCACATTCACATTCTTCCGTCACCATCCCTTCATCACCTCCACGGGTATAACATTCATCACCAATGTTTAGACCTAATTCAGGACAATCATAATCTCCATCAAAATCGGTTGGTTCGCATTCACACGTTTCAGAAACGATGCCCATATCTCCTCCGTCTGTATAACAAGTGTCTCCAATATTTAATGCTAATTCTATACAATCATAATCTCCATCAAAATCGGTTGGTTCGCATTCACAAGTTTCAGAAACAATCCCCATATCTCCTCCATCTGTATAACAAGTGTCCCCTATATTTAATGCTAATTCTATACAATCATAATCTCCATCAAAATCGGTTGGTTCGCATTCACAAGTTTCAGAAACAATCCCCATATCTCCTCCATCTGTATAACAAGTGTCCCCTATGTTTAATGCTAATTCGACACAATCAAAATCACCTCTACCAAAATCAATTGGTGCGCATTCGCAATCTTCATTTATAATTCCAAGATCTCCGGCATCATTTACGCAAGTGTCTCCAATATTCAATTCTAATTCAATACAATCAAATTCAACTTCGTCTTCACATGAAGTAATACCAATACTTAATGATAATAATGCAATGGCTATCCAGCCTTGTTTAAAAACTCTTTTCATTTTTTTCATTTTTGTTAATAATTTGTTCTGCTTATATACACGAAGGAATGAATGTCAAGTGGGTGGTGGTCTTTTAAATTATTTTACAAATAAATCTTATATCCGTCTTGAAAGCGTTGTAAATATTAGGGTTTTAAAAGTGTAAAGATTGAAATTTATTCATACAAAACCTTCGTGTACTCTGTGGTTAAAAATGATAAAAACAAAAGATTTACGTTGTTTTTGAGGGAGCCAATTCGAAAAAAGTCTTCCCATAAAAAAGGTTAAAATGTATGCGTATTCCATTCCGACATTCTAATTAAATGCTTAAATGTCTATATTTAATCATGATATTTAGTTCAATAGTCAGATTTTTACAAATTCGAAACTAAATGAGTAGCAGTTCAAAAATAATATTTATCCTACTTTTATGGTGTGGGATTTCCAGTGTTGAAAAGGTTAATCATTCAGATGTTTTATTGATGGGAAATGACTTGCTAATTAGCAAGGTTGATACCTATATTCGAGCGTGGGAAGCGAATAATAAATTCAGCGGGAATGTTTTAATAGCAAAAGGAGATGAGGTGCTTTTTTCCAAATCCTACGGTCTAGCTTATTGCGCGTTTGACATAGAAAACACAGCACAGACAAAGTTCTTGATTGGATCAGTCACAAAACCCTTTACGGCTTATGGAATACTATTGCTAGAAAATCGTGGAAAACTTTCAATAACCGATAAATTGTCTAAATATTTCCCTGATTTTCCTAATGCTGAAAATGTGTCCATCAAACATTTGTTGTTACATCAATCGGGCATTCGAGATTATCATTATTTCTCGAATTGGAGAGCGTTAAGCCAAACAGATTTAACCCCAACGGATGTGATTCAGCAAGTGGCTGAAGCTCCCTATCAATTTGAACCTGGTGAGCGTTTCAGTTATACCAATTCAGGTTATATTCTATTGGGATTAATTATCGAGCAGGTTTCAGGTTTGTCTTTTGAAGCATTTATGGAAAAGGAAATATGCGAACCTTTGCAATTGGAAAACACGGGTGTAATAAACAATAAAAAAGTGGTTAAAAATCTGGCTGTGGGTTATACAACCAGTCCTCTTGAAACGGTTAAGGCCGACTATATCAATTATAACCAACCCTTTTCGTCGGGGAATATGTATTCAACCACTGCGGATCTTTGGCGATTCACCCAAGCAGTGATGTCTAGCAAATTATTGCCAAAAGAAAAAACAAAGGAAATCTTTACGTCGGCCGAATTCTACGGTTATGGTTGGGGCATTAGAAATTTTGATGGAACAAAAGCTTATGGTCATCATGGTGGAATGAATGGTTTTATTGGTTCAATTACATTCGTTCCGGACGAAGAATATTTCATCTGCTTTTTGACCAATGACGACAATACACCTAAATATTCGATTGCAGTAGATCTATTAAAAATAGTGCAAGGCAAGGCAGTTACTTTGCCTACAAAAACTGAATTAATTGAACTAACAGAAACGATGTGTGAAAACGTTTTAGGAGACTATCTTGTTAAACCGGGCGACACATTACACATTTTTGAAGAAGAAGAACGGATCTATCTGCAAGAAACAGGTCAAGTTAAGCACGAATTATTTCCATTCGACCAGCATAAATTTGCTTTTTCGGTGTTTGAATTCAATGCCGAATTTTCTGACCTAATAGATGGGAAGACAGAAACGTTGAAATTCGTTGGAAAGAGTAATGTGATTGCCAAAAGAATAAATTGAGATTATTATGATGTTCATTTATTTAGGAGGGTCAATTGTATTTCTGATTATTGTGTTTGCAATAATTGCTACAAGAAGAGAAAATCATAAATCGACTTATCCTGTTGTCTATAATAAATTTATTGAAGCATTAGCAAAAGACAATATTGAAGAAATTGAGTTGTATGGAGATCAATTAATTTGGAACGAATTCTTTACGGTTCCGCATCGTAAATTGGTTTTTGAAGAGTTGGATAAAAGAGTAAAGGCGAATCCACAACTGGAAAAAGTGTGGAGCGATGCCCATTTCAAATATTATGGATTGGAGCCTGTTGATGGCACAAATTGACGAATCAATTCAGCTTAAAAATGGAACAAAACGAGTTAGATAAAGAGTATACAAAGCGAATTAATTTGGCACTGATTTATATTGATGAAAATCTTGGAAATGACTTATCATTAGAAATTATAGCACAATGTGCCTATTTTTCACCGTATCATTTCCATCGTTTATTCAAAGCAATTATTGGTGAAACCTTGAATGCTTATATCGCACGGAAACGCATTGAAAAAACGGCGTCTATTTTACTAAAAAACAATGAAATTAGCATTTCTGAACTTGCTTTGCAATACGGATACAATAGTAATGCTGCATTCACAAAAGCGTTTAAAAAATTCTACGGAATTAGTCCAAGTCAATTCAGAAAAGTAAAAAAAGGAAAGTATAGCAAGATTGGCAAAGTTGAAAGCAAGAATGGACAAAAGGAACTACTAATAGACCAGTATATTAGCAATATTAATCATCATTTAAAATGGATTGCTATGCATACAGAAATTGAAATAAAAGAAATGCCAGCCAAACGATTGGCTTATGTAGCTCACAGTGGTAAATTTAAAGAGGTTGGGAAAGCTTATCAAAAGCTAATCAATTGGGCTGAAACGAAGGGTGTTCTGAAATCAAAAGAATTTGAAAAAATCACGATTTATCATGACAACCCGAATGTAAATGAGCAAACGAAAGTAAGATCGAGTGCTTGCCTTATAATCGACGAAAAAGTTGAAGTTGATGGAGATATTGGTTTATTACTTCATCCAAAAGGGAAGTGTGTTGTGGCAAGGTTTTAGCTATCTTTTCTAGAATTTGAAAAAGCTTGGAATAGTGTTTTTGTTTGGCTAAGTGAAAAGGGGTATAAAACGGATGAAACGAGGAATTGTTTTGACATTACATACAATAACTTTCTTGATCATCCAGTGCGAAAATCAATCATGGATATTTGTGTTCCGATTGAATAAGGTTATTCAAAAAAAAATCCCGTCTCAATAAATTGAAACGGGATTCTAATTTTTTTTATCTAAGATTTATCTTCTGTTCATCAGTACAATAATCCAGTAAACCAATTGAGCGATTGCTGCTAGCGCTGCTGCGACATACGTCATTGCTGCCCATTTAAGCGCATCTTTAGCGCCGTCATATTCATCAACGGTTACAATGCCGTTATTATTGATCCATGCCAAAGCTCTTTTACTTGCGTCAAACTCGACAGGTAAAGTAACTACGGCGAACAGTGTAATCGCTGCTTGCGCTGCAATAATTATGTAAATCATTGCTGGAGCAAATGAACCTAATAAAGCGCCTCCAAAAGCCATCACCATTACGATAATGTTCATGATTCTACCACTCGCATTTTGGATAGGCACTAATTTCGAACGCATTTCAAGCGGTTTATAAGCAGTTGCATGTTGAACAGCGTGTCCACATTCGTGTGCCGAAATGGCAGCCGAAGCGGCAGTTGCTTTATTGTAAACCACCTCACTCAAGTTCACCGTTTTGTTCATCGGATTATAATGATCCGTCAATTGACCTTGAACAGAAATGACTTTTACGTCATAAATACCGCTGTCTTTCAACATACGTTCGGCAACTTCTCTACCCGTCATTCTGTTGGCCAATTGCACTTTGGAATAGTGCTCGATTTTACTTTTTAAAGTTCTACCGATTAACCAACTGATTAGCATAAATACGCCACCAATAATCATTGGTCCGTAATAAAATGTTGTCATTCCTGATCCCATATTCTCTTATAGATATATTATTATCTTTCTCCTGTAAACCTTAGGATAGATAAGAACAAGTTAATGAATAATATATAAAGCGTTAATCCACCCATTAATTCGTGTTTTTTACGCTCATCGCCTTTTAATTCTGTATTCGATGCGACTTGTTTCATTCTTTGCATTTCCCAAGCAGTTAAACCTGTAAAAACAAATAGTCCCAAGAAAGAGATTACATAATCCAACGTATCACTTCCCATAAAGAAGTTCGCAACAGAAGCGATAATCATTCCGAAGAATAACATATATAAAAGACTCCCCATTTTACTTAAGTCTGTCTTGGTATAATACCCCATTAAAGCCATCGAACCGAAAGCGCCTGCAGTCACAAAGAATGTGATAGCAATTGATGCGCCAGTATAAATGAGGAAAATAAAACTCAAACTTATTCCTAAAATGACTGAGTAGAGGATAAACAATCCAAAAATATTACCAAAGGACATTTTTTGGAAACGCGCTTGAATAAAAATTACAACAGCAAGAGGTGCAAATGCAATAATGTACCCAACTGGAGACATTCCAGCTTCAGTAAAGGCAATGTCTAAATACCAACCTGTACTAGCTGAATAATAGGCAACAACACCAGTAATGGCCAATGCCATAAACATGTATTTGTACACGTTCGCAAAAAAAGTTTTAGATAACTCGAAAGTATTTACTTCAGTATCTAAAATCTCATAATTATTGTATTCCATTTTCTATTTTTTTTATGATTCAAATTTAATAAAAATATAGTACTAATTTTGTTAAATCTGATTTATCGATTAGAACTTAAAATAATTTAACTATTCAATAAATCAGTCATGTTTAAGTTGAACAAATATCTTACCAGAGAGGCATTTATGCCAATTTGGCAATAAACTAATTAATTATGATTGTAGTAACAGGTGCAGCGGGATTTATTTCTTCATGTTTGGTTTCAAAATTAAATGCGATCGGACATAAAGACATTATTGTGGTTGATGATTTTACAAAAACGGAGAAAGCGCAGAATTTAGAGGATAAATCCGTTAAAAAGAAAATTGAAAGAAACGATTTTTTCACTTGGGTTCAAGACTTTAAATCGGAAATCGAATTTATATTCCACCTAGGTGCGAGAACGGATACCACCGAATTTGACAAATCAATTTTTGATGAATTGAATGAGAAATATTCACAGGATATGTGGAATTTCTGTACTGAAAACCAAATTCCATTGGTTTATGCAAGTAGCGGCGCAACATACGGTTTAGGAGAATTTGGCTATTCTGATAACCACGATGTGGTTGAGAAATTAAAACCACTTAATCCTTATGGCGATTCGAAAAATAATTTTGATAAATGGGTCTTGAAACAAGAAAAGCAACCGCCTTTTTGGGCAGGTTTAAAATTCTTTAATGTTTATGGACCGAATGAGTTTCATAAAGGGCGAATGGCATCGGTGATTTTTCATGCGTTTAATCAAATCTCTCAAACAGGAGCAATGAAACTTTTTGCTTCTCACAATCCTGAATTTAAGGATGGCGAGCAATTGAGAGATTTTGTATATGTAAAAGATGTTGTTTCGGTTTGTATTTTCTTAATGGAAACAAAACCTAATAATGGAATTTATAATTTAGGAACAGGAACGGCACGCACGTTTTTAGATTTGGCGAAGGCTACATTTAAAGCGATGGGTAAAGAAGAAAATATCTCTTTCATTCCAACGCCCGAAGACATTCGCGATAAATACCAATACTTCACAGAGGCAGATATAACCAAGTTAAAAGAAAACGGATACGAATATGCTTTTCATTCGTTAGAAGATGGAGTAGAGGATTATGTGCAGAATTATTTAATGGACCAAAATTATTATTAACCTGAATTTAGCTATAAGAAGCGCTCACAGTTGATTTCAGTTTTTGTTGACAAGGCATGACTCTATCGTATGCGCTATAAATTATGTAAGAACAAGAAAGGCCGTAACTTGTCTAATACCATGCGGAGGTTTCGGTCATGAGAGTTTCGGAACAATTAGATTAAAAAAATTACTATTTACAACTTAACCTAAGAATTATTCTATTGACTCGATTTTTCGATGCCATTCTTTTAAGAACCATAAGAAACGAATTGAAACTGGTGAAAAAGTGAGGAAGCTCCAATCTCTGATTGGAGATCACCGATCTTTTCCATTTTCAAGAGTGGTGTTGGTGAGTAAAAGCGGGCTATTGGATGTAGGCCCTGCCAGGCAGCCTTTTTTGCTTACTTTTTTTGCTGTAAAAAAAGTAAGAAGAGGTTAAATAAAAATTGAAGGTAAAACTGATACTGAAAATTTCAGAATAAAATATAGACGTGTCATAATTGTGACTTCCTTTTTAACCTGATAAAATTTTTACTTAATCCCTAGTGAGAGCTTTTGATCCTTAGCAAATTCTCAAAATCTGATTAAATTGAAAAAAAATAGTCTATTTCCGATCTTGTACTGCGTATATTGAAATTAATTCTACTATAAACGATTAAAACAAGTTTCTTTTAATCAAAAAAGCCTTAATTTAACCCGCTAGATTTCATTTTTTATTTTAATCAAAACCTTACTTGTAACATTATTTCTGTGGAAATTTGTTTTAGTCGAATACAGGTTATAAATTTAGTTCATGGAAATAGTTCAAGATGTACAGCAACGAATTTTTGAAGCAATAAAAAAACAATTGGTAAAAGAGGAGCGTTTAGCAACTGTTTTGCAAGAGCTTTTGTTTTTAAGTGCCGATGCCGTATATCGTCGAATAAGAGGAGATGTTCCTTTGACAATTTATGAAACCAAAAAGCTTTGTGATGCTTATAATATCTCGTTTGATGATATGGAGCAGTACAAAAAAGGTCATGTAAATTTCAATTATATACCAATGGATCATATTGGTTTAAATTTTGAGACATGGTTGACAGGAATTCGAGATGGATTGGTTCAAATGAAAAATTTACAGAACACAGGGTTGACGATGAGTATCAATGATACCCCTATTTTTCAACTTTTTAATGTTCCCCATTTAACGCGATTCAAATTTTTTTTCTGGGCAAAAACGTATCTTAAAATTCCAGCTTATGCCGATGAAAAATTTAAGCGTGAGAAGATAGATAAGCGCGTATTAGGAATTGGAATTGAAGCCCATAATATTTACAATTCTATTCCTTCAACTGAGATTATTGCGCCTGAGTTATTTCGAGGGACATTGCGACAAATTGAATATTATTACGATGCACAATTCTTTGAAGAACCTGCTTATGCCCTTGAATTATTAGATAATTTGTCAGCTTTATTGCATCATATGAAACAAGAAGCAGAGTTGGGAAGAAAATTCGCTTTAGGTAACGAGGCTCCTACCTCAGGAAATGATTTTAACCTATATGCCAACGATACCTACATTGCCGACAATACTTATATCGTCAATTCCGATTCAGGTTCGTCAGTGTATTTATCACATAATATAATGACCTATTTAAATACGACAGATCCGTATTATATTAAAGAGTCAGAATTCGTTTTAGATAAATTGGTCAATAACTCCAGTTTAATCTCCAAAGTCAATACGAAAGACAGGAATAAGTTTTTCGCCCATCTTGAGCAACATGTAATGCAAACGCGGAAACGTATTACTTTAGATTTAGAAGAGAATCTTGAGGCGTGAGTCTTTAATCTTTTGTCTTTCCTCTAGCCTAAACCCAAACTTTAGATCCTTCAGAGCAGTTCTTACAAATCTCAATTGATTTACGATCGACGAGGATCTTTTTTCTAAAATCACTATAAATACTCGATTTCCAAACAGCTGAAAATTCTTGATTTTTGATTTCGCCTAATTGATTTTCTGCGTCTTTATCAAAGCAACAAGGAACCACTTTTCCGTCCCAAGTGAATACACACGAACTCCACATGCGCCAACAGCTGTTCTTGAATTTGTTTTTCAATTCAAATACACCCTTTGTATTCTTTTTATAACGCGAATATTTGTCTTGTTCTGGAATCAATTCTGCACCGGCAGATTCGAAATCGTAGACTTGAATAGTTTTCAGATTAACATGATCAACACCAATTTCTTTGGCCAAACGATAAAGGTCGTCAATTTGATCCTCATTGTATTTCACAACTAAAAACTGGAAGCTAATAATAGGATTCGTAACGCCGAATTTTTTCTTGGCAGCTACCAAGTTTTTCGTGCCTTCTAAAACCTTTTCTAAATTACCGTGGATACGATATTTTTCGTAGGTTTCTTGGGTAAGACCATCAATAGATATAATGATTTCACTCAATCCAGATTCAACAATTTTATCCGCAACAGCCGGAGAAATAAAATGTGCGTTTGTTGAGGTAACGACGTAGATATTACGACTGCGCGCATCCTTAACAAGGTCTAAAAAATCCTTATGAATAAATGGTTCGCCTTGGAAGTAATAATTGATGTATTGTAAGTTTTTTCCTACTTGATCTAAGATTGTTGTATTCAAGTCAACCTTTAAATTACCAGTTGGTCTTGTAAATTGTTTCAAGCCACTTGGGCACTGCGGGCAACCTAAATTACAAGCAGTTGTCGGTTCGATTGATATAGCAACCGGCGTACCCCAATGTATAGGTTTACGAAACCATTGGGATAAATAATACGACATATTTAAGAGGAGATAATTAAATATCCTCCCCAAAGTCATTGTCTTTAGTATGGCTTTTGATTTATTGCTCAGCATCGCTTGAAGAGCAAAGTTAATCTTTAAATAGTAAAGAAGAATAGGGAACGCTAAAGATTCTCTTTATGTTTATGATAATGCGTAAATAAATTCAACCAAACTAAACGACTTAGCCAGTAGGAGAGAGGCATAAGCAGAATAAGACCCAATACAATAGAGATGATGTAAACGAGATAACTGGAGCTGGGAAAAAGTACAAAAATAGCAACAGCTATAGCTACCGAAAAAGCAATTGAAATGGCATAACTAGCATACATAGCACCATAAAAGAAGCCCGGTTCTTTTTCATAAACAAAGCCACAATTGCTACACTTTTCATAGTTTTTACCAAAGTGTTTAAAGTCGTATGCTTGTTTGCCTATATAGAATTTACCTACATGACAATTGGGACAGACATTGTTAAAAATACTGTATAATCGAGTCCCTTTAAGAAATGCTAACATATCTAAGTTTTTGACAAAAATAAGGTCTTTTACCAATAACTTTGGTGATATTAATTACAAAAAGCGTAAAAAGTTAATAGTTTTGTAAAATGAAGGAACAGTTAACTTTTCTGATGAAACTTTGCCTACTTAGTTTGGCTTTGTTTTTATTCCAAAGAACATTATTTACAATCCATTTCTTAAGTGATTTTTCAGGTCATTATGGAGAAATTTTCCGCATTCCATTTGTTGGTTTGCGATTAGATTTTTCTGCCATAGCCTATTTAATGGCCCTTCCTTTTTTATTAAGTGCAGTTGGTGTTTTTGCTAAAGGAGGATTTTTGAATGTCTTAAACAAGATAAAAGATGTTTATTTATGGATCATTTTTATAGCCATGGCCTTGATAATGGCTGGAGAGATTGTGACTTATATTGAGTGGAAAACCAAATTGTCATCCAAAATATTCCTTCACTTCGCTACACCTTCAGAAATTTTTAGGACAGCATCAGGTAGTTATACGGGCTGGTTTATTTTTTACTTTATTTTGCAAATGGTGTTTACCTACTTGATGTATGTTCGACTGTTCAAAGGAATCAAGATTAGGCCGATTCTATTATCATTAAAAAAGAAAATAATCTATGGGTTGATCTATTTATTAGGCTTTTCCTTTCTCTTTATTATTTGCTTAAGGGGAGGATTACAGCAAATTCCAATCAGCACCACAGATGCCTACTTTTCGAACAAACAAATAGTGAATGACGTTACAGTGAATCCAGAGTGGAATTTCATTCGAACATGCTTTATGTATTTTAAAGATGATATTGGAGAATATTATCAAGTTGTTCCTGAGCAGACGGCTGAACTTGTAATGAATGAGATGTACGAAAGTTCGGCTGTTGATTCAATTAAAATATTCAATAAATCAACGCCTAATATAATTCTGGTAACCTTTGAAGGTTGGTCGGCGCAATTAATTGAACCTTTAGGAGGATTGGAAGGAATCACACCTAATTTTAATGCCTTGTGTGAAGAAGGTTTGTTATTTACTGAAATTTATGCTACCAGTGGTACATCAGAGACAGGGCATTCATCTTTAATGAGTGGTTATCCAACAATGGCAGGTATTTCAATTTCTACCGAATCTGCAAGGGCAAGGAAATTACCTTCAATTAATAAATCACTTAAATCAAAGGGTTACAATTCTTTTTATGCTTTTGGAGGTTCGTTGTCTTACGGAAATATTGGAGGTTATTTAAGAGATATTGAATTCGATCAATTGATTGACGAAAATGATTTAGATATTGAACCGAAAGGGAAGTTAGGAATTCATGACGAGGCCATGTTCGCTTACTTTTATGATGAGATTGAAAAAGCAAAAGCACCTTATTTTTATGGATTGTTTACCCAAAGTACACATGCGCCATACGATATGGTTGCCGATCCAGTTGAAGGGTACGAGTCTGACGGTTATGTTACTAGTATGCGTTATGCAGATGATCATTTAAATAAATTTGTAGAAAAAATAAGAGCCTTGCCTGATTTTGAGAATACAATCGTGGTCTTTATTTCTGATCATGGTCGAACGAATTTGATGAATGCAGATACGTATGACGAAGATTATTTTCACATTCCATTATTAATATGGGGGGGAGCTTTGAAAGATGCTTATAAAGGTGCTAAAATAGACAAAGTAGGATCTCAGGCAGATTTGGCGAAAACATTGTTGCACCAACTTGATTATAATACTGACGCCTTTCACTGGAGCAAAGATTTATTAAATCCATCAAGCAAAGAATGGGCTATTTGTACATCTACATTGTCTTATGGAATTAGGGATAAGAATGGGTATACTGTATATCAAATGATGGATGAACGTTTAGTGGGCTCACCATATTCAGACAGTGTTAAAATTGATTCTGCATTATTAAAATGTAGATCTATTTTAGAATCAATGTATCGGGAATTTGTTGATTTATAGTGAGTTTTAGACTTGTAAAGAATACAATTTTTACTTAAAATTTGATTTTTTAATTGTTTAAAAAATTTCATATCTTTGTTAGACACGTTTTACTTATAAAAAATATTAAAGAATGAAAAAATTTTTACTCTTATTTAGTTTTTGTGTATTAGCTGTAGCTACGAATGCACAAGTAATTTTTTATGTAGAGGCTCCTTCTCCGAACGAAGGAAATTATGACTTTACATATGCTGATGCAGCAGATTGGGACAATCCAGATTTTGAAGATCCATTGAGTGCCGTTTCAGGCGTTATGGTATTGGTTGATGATGGTACAGGTGATCCAAACCCTGAAGCTTGTGACGATATTATTAATGATTTAACAGGGAAAGTTGCAGTATTGTATAGAGGTGATTGTGAATTTGGTGTGAAAGCATTAAATGCGCAAGAAGCTGGAGCAATCGCAGTCGTAATGATCAACAATTTAGCTGGTGCTCCAGTTGCAATGGGTGGTGGTGCTGACGGACCTTCAGTTAGTATTCCAGTTGTGATGATTACAGCTGCTACTGGTGCTTTATTAAGAGATGAGATCGATACTGGTGAAACTTCAGTATTTATCGGTTCTAAAAACGGTTTATATTCTAATGATATAGGTATGAGACCAGGAGATATGCTCCGCGCTCAAAGATTTGGTAATGTTCAATCATTATCACAATCTGCAGCAGAATTTGAAGTTGAAGTAGGGTCATGGGTAAGAAATTACGGTTCAAATGATCAAACAGGAGTTGTTTTAAAAGCTGAAATCACTTTAGGAGGATCTACTATTTACTCTGAAAGTTCAGATCCAGCGTCAATTGAATCTGGTGATAGTGTTTATATTCCATTACCAACTTTTTCTCAAGCATCTTATGCGAATGGTTATTATAATATGAGCTATAACGTATCTATAGCTGGTGTTATTGATGAGTCTTCTTTTGATAACGTTCAAGTAGCTGATTTTACAATGTCTGATGATATGTTCTCTTTAAGTAGACTGGATGAATCAAGTATGGTTCCTATTAACGAAACAAATCAATTTAACGGAACGACTACTACTTTGTTTTCTTGTTTAACTTTTCAAGATCCTAACGCAAGTAGAGTTGCTGTAAACAGTGTAAACTATTCTGCTGGTACATCTCAAAATCCTGAAGCTACAACTATTGAAGGTGAAGCAATCGAGTTTTGGATTATTGAATGGGAAGATGAATTTGATGATCTTGATGATGCTGATTTCAATATGGCTTTATTAAACGATGTTTATGATCAAGGATATGAGTATACTGACAATCTTCAAGGTGAAAACGTAAATATTCCTCTAGAAGAGCCTTATTTACTTGAGGATGATGTGAGATATTTATTCTGTGTGATTTTATACGGTGATATCATTTACCCAGGTTATGATACTAAAGTTGATTACAGATGGAATGTCGATAATTATAGACAACCAGTTGCACCGCTTCAATTAAGCGATCAATGGTTTGCTTTAGGATATGGGAATGATAGAATGCCTGCTATGGGCATTGAATTTACTGCGCCTAATGTAGGTTTGGTTGAATTACCTGAGACGGTTGAATTAACAGCTTATCCTAATCCAGCACAATCTATGATTTATATTCCAATCGAATTGAATGAAGGTAATGTTGCAATGAAGATTGTTGATATCAACGGTAGAATTGTAGAAGAGCAAAATACAGAGATGACAGTGAATCGATTAGAAGTTGATGTTACTGGTTTAGCTGCTGGTTTATATACAATCAACCTTGAGTTCGCGAATGGCGAAAGAGGTTCAGTAAAAGTGGTTGTTTCTAAATAAGAACAACCTAATAAAATTAAAAAATGCCTGTCTGTTCATTGAACGGACAGGCATTTTTATTTGATGTAATTTAGATTAAAAAGCTTCCTCGCAAAGCAGCATATTGATATATGCTCCTGCCACCATTCCTGTTTGTACAGCAACGGATAAAGAACGCATACTCGAATTGTCACCGCAAGCAAAAACGCCATCTATTGTTGTTTGTTGACCAGCATCCACTTTTATTAAGCCATTCTCGTCAATCTCGCAACCAAGTTGATGTGGTATGTCACTATGTTGTTCCATCGGCAATCCAGCATACATCGCAGTCACATTTAATGTTGGTCTGCCTTCAAACTCAACCGATGTGATTTGACCATGCTCATGGTTTATTTTTTTTATCACACTATCAATGATATGAATGTTCTTCGCCGTTAGTTTTGTAATATCAGCCGATCCAAATGCATGTCTGCCATTGGTCAAAATTGTAATGTCCTTCGACAGATTATAAACCAATTTCGCATAATGCATAGCCATTTCTCCATTGGCTAAAATAGCCGTAGGTCTATCGCTGAGTTCAAAACCGTGACAATATGGACAATGTACCGCTGAAATACCCCAGCATTCCGCAAATCCTTCTATAGACGGAAATAAATCACGAATGCCCGTTGCGACTATTATCTTGTCAGCAATGAAATTTCCGCCATCTTCGGTTTTAACAGCGAACCCGTCAATATGTTTAACGACTTCACTTACTGTTCCTGATTCGAACCGAACGGTAGGATAGGCTAAAACTTGTTCTTTGCCAATTCGTGCTATTTCTCGAGGGTTCTGTCCATCATGCGTTAAAAAGTTATGCGCATGTGGCGTTGGAGCATTGCATGGTTTACCACCGTCAATGATCAGTACTTTACGTTTTGAGCGACCTAACGTTAGCGCTGCTGACAATCCAGCATAACTGCCGCCTATTATAATTATTTCGTATTGATTTGTCATTGTGTTTTCTTGTTTTATGGTAATGCTAAGCTAAGGAATGTTCTCTACTTAACGCATGATATTTGTCATTGATAAGGCTAATTTATAACTAAAATTCAAATAATGCAACATTGTTGCAAATATAAAATTTTTAAGCTGATCATGAGCGCTTGATTGGAATTGGTTAATTTTAACGTAAATCATAATTTGTATGGATCGAAATAAAAGCATCTCAAGTATCTTACCCGCATTAAATATCGAAGAAAATGGAACAAAGTCCGTTGAAGAATTTTTTATGCATAATACTTTGCGACCAGTTCTCAAATTTCAACATGCAATAATCATTTCCTTGTTTAATGCAGAAGCGCATCTAACTCATGAAATGTTGTCTGGTGCAAATTCAACAGCAACAGAAAAACGAACTTATTTAACTGATTTTCTGCAAAAGAATAATAAACTAAAGCAACAATTAATTGGTGTAATAGTAGGGTTGTTTTCAAGTGATGAATTAACAACTTATTTATCGATGAGAAAAGTCGTTGATAAGCGCATCACCGATATGATCATCACTAGGTATTTGTCAGAATTCACCGCTTAGTCGGCTTTCAATTTAAAACTTTCATTTATAAACGGAACGATTGGCATGATATCAAATTTGGTATTAATGGCAACCCGTAAAGCTTGTGATTGATGCGGTTCACCATGGTTTAAAAATACAGTCTCTAAGGTATTTGTAAAATTAGACATCCAATTTAAAATCTCAGACTGATCGGCATGTGAAGACATATTTGTGATAGATTCGATATTGCATTTTATATCATAATACTCCCCATGAATTTTTACAGCATGCGTGCCCTCTAAAATTGCTCTTCCTCTTGTTCCCGTCGCTTGGTATCCGCAGAATAAAAGTGTGGTCTCTTCATTCTTTAAGTGATTTTTCAAATAATTCAACATCCGTCCTCCCTCTAACATACCACTTCCAGCAATCACAATTTTCGGTCTTTTATCATTTACCAAAGCTTCCGAAGCTTTATAATCCTCCACAAAATGAACATCTTTAAACATGTTTTTTCTATCCTCTTTAGTGAGATCTGTCAATTCAAGGTGGTCATGGTAAACTTCACTCACCTTTGTCGCCATTGGAGAGTCTAAATAAATTGGAATATTACCAAGTCTATTTTCTTGCTTCAGTTTATATAAAAGATAAATAATTTCTTGTGTTCGCTCAACAGCAAAAGCGGGAATTAAAACTGTTGCGCTTTTCTCAATGCTCTTTTTTATGACTTGTTCCAATTGTGATTTTACATCTACTTCAGCATGAATTCTATCGCCATAAGTCGATTCTACTACCAAATAATTCGGTTGTATTTTCTTAAATGCAGGATACAGAAGTAAAGGATCTTTCCGACCTAAATCACCGGAGAATAAAATGGTTTTATCTTTAATTTTAACTTCCACTATTGCAGATCCGACTATATGTCCAGCATTGTGAAACGCAAATTTAATTTCAGGGAATAAATGAACCCATTCGTCATATTGATGACTAGAAAAATGTGCAGAAACGGCGAGTGCATTGGCTTGTGTATACAATGGTAAAGCTTTATCATGTCTTGTGAAGCCGTATGAATTGGCGCGGTTGGCATCTTCTTCTTGAATTTTTCCACTGTCTAAAAGAATGATTTGACTCAATGCAATAGTGGGCGAAGTCGCATATATTTTTCCTTTGAATCCATTCTTGACCAATACAGGTAAATAGCCACAATGATCAAGATGCCCATGCGTTAATAATACCGCATCGATTTTAGCCGCATCTATCGGCAAACTTTCCCAATTTAACTTCCGTAACTCTTTTAAACCTTGGAACAATCCACAGTCAATTAAGATATTCTTATTGTCGTATTGCAATAGAATTTTTGAACCAGTAACAGTTCCAGCACCACCAATAAATTTAAGTTTAAATTGTTCCATCTTATATTTTTTAGACTCGAATTAAAATTGCAATAATTTGTTTGTTTAGAAAAAGAGCTTGGGCGAATTATGAATCCTATAAACCCAGAATTCGAGTTAAAAACTAATTTAACTCGAATTGCAGGTTCTGTATCTTGAGATCAGTAATTATCTCAATTAAATAGGGTTGTTATAAGTCGCGTTTACACAAATAAAAATCTGTTCTTTCACAGGTTGTATCCGCCAATCTTTCATCCATTTCTACCAAGTTTTTTGGTGGTGGAACAATAACTTTATCTCCTTTTTTCCAATCCAATGGCATGGCAACTTTATGTTCGTCTGAAATTTGTAAAGCCTCCAGCGCACGTAAGATCTCATCCATATTACGACCTACATTTAGAGGGTAATACATGATCAATCTTATCTTTTTTGTTGGATCGATAAAGAAGACCGCTCTAACTGCTGCCGTTTCACTTTCGTTAGGCTGCAACATGCCATATAATTTCGATACTTTCATATCGATATCCGCAATAATTGGGAAATCTAAATAAACACCCGTTTTTTCTCTAACGTTGTTCACCCAAGCTAAATGCGAATGAATACTATCAATTGACAGCCCTAAAAGTTCTGTGTTTAGCGCTGTGAATTCTGATTTACGAATGGCGAAACCGCTCATTTCAGTCGTACAAACTGGTGTAAAATCTGCCGGATGCGAGAACAATACAGTCCACTTGTCTTTTGCAAATTCAGAAAGTTTTATTTTTCCTTTGGTTGTTGTCGCTTCAAAATCTGGAGCTTGATCGCCAATACGAGGCATCATCGTAATTTTTTCTTCAACTGTTTCCATTTTCTGTGTTTTTAATGATACAATAAATGTACGGACTAACAAATGGAATAGGGGTAACAAATGTTACTGATAAAGATGATAAATGTTTGTTTTTAAGGAGGCTTAGTATTCATAAATACTTTTTCGTTCGCATCATAAATATTTCAATCACGGAAATATTCTAACAAGCCTAAAAGGTCAAAAAAAAACGCACCAATTCGTAAAGAATGGTGCGTTAAATTAATTTTTAATTCCTTTAATAACTGCGATATCCGCCAGCTAATTCTAAAACATATTCGAATCCTAATTCATCCATTAATTGTAATGCTCTTCCGCTTCTTCCACCTGACATACAAAAAATAAGTACAGGTGCTGATTTGTCTAATTTATTGATTTCAGTTTTAAAATCGGCTCCGTTATAATCGATGTTTTTAGCATGCTCGATTGTGCCCCCAGCATATTCACCAGGCGTACGCACATCAATTAATTGCACATCTGGATGCTCACTTAAATATTGTTTGAATTCAGATTTATTTACTCGTTTTACTGTTTGTGTAATTCCTGCTTCCGTCATATTTTCTTCGGCAGATTGACTACAAGCTGTGAAGCCTAAACTGAATACCGCTAAAGCAATTATAATTCCTTTTTTCATTTGTTATTTTTTATTGGCGCCAGCTCATCATTCCACCAGCTAAATTATAAGTTTTCAAACCTTGTGATTCCATATATTGACAAGCTTGAGCACTTCGGCCGCCACTTTGACAATATACAAAATAGGTATCTGATTTGTCTAAGTTAGCAATTGCATTTGTAAATTCAGCTTGGTTCATGATGTCAATTTGAATGGCATCGGGTAAAGTTCCAGCTGCACATTCGCCTGGCGTTCTTACATCAATTACTTTTGCGTTTTCTGTTGAATCAATATGATTGATCCATGTTTGTTGTGTGATATTTTCCATTTTAGTTTAAATTTTGCCAAGCTCCTGCGTTGTAAGCAGTGATGCCTGATTTTGTTAATATTGATTTGGCTTGTGATGCTCTTCCACCTGACCGGCAGACCAAAATCACTTCTTTACCATTGAGCGCTTTCTTTTTCGAATTGAGCGTGTCTAAAGGAATGTTTTTACTTCCTTTTAAATGTCCAGATTTGAATTCTTGAACCGTTCTTACGTCAACTACAATTGCTCCGTTTTTGATCATCTCTTGATAATCAGGGCGAGACGAAGCGCCGCTTTTAAAAAAACTGAATAGTCCCATTTTTATTTATTTATAAGGTTGATGGACAAACATATGCTGTGACGGGTACTGTCGTTTCTTTAATAGCAGAGAAACCACCTTGCACATCAATCAAATTATGAATGCCTCTTGATTTTAATATTGAAATAGCGATCATCGAACGGTATCCACCTGCACAATGCACGTAATTCGTGCCCTCGCTTAGTATTTCTTTTAAATGATCATTGATTGTATTCAAAGGATTACTTAGCGCATCAATCACATGCTCGGATGCGAATTCAGATGGTTTTCGAACATCAATAATGCTTAATTTACCATTATTCATCTCTTTAGAAAATGTGTCTGCAGGAATTGAATTGACAATACCTACTTCTTTTCCAGCTGTTTTCCAACCGTCAATACTGTCTTTTAAATAGCCGATAATATGATCGAATCCAACTCGTGAAAGTCTGGTAATCGCCTCTTCCAATTGATCCTCTCCGACAATTAAAAGAATAGGTTGTTTGACATCTTTAATTAAAGCGCCAACCCAAGGTGCAAAGTCACCATTCAATCCTATAAAAATTGAATTTGGAACATGTCCTACTGCAAATTCTCCTTGCGTTCGAACATCTAACATCACCGCTTCAGTTGCATTGGCAGCCTCTTCAAATTCGTTTGCAGTCATGGCTTGTTTGCCTGTCTTCAACACTTCATCAATATCTTGATATCCCATTTTGTTCATCATCACGTTCATTGGGAAATAAGCTGGTGGCGGTGCCAATCCATCTGTTACTTCTTTCACGAATTCTTCCTCAGTCATGTCAGAACGAAGGGCATAATTGGTTTTTTTCTCTTCTCCAATCGAACCGATCGTTTCTTTACTCATATTCTTACCACAAGCACTGCCTGCACCATGCCCCGGATAAATAATCGTCTCATCAGGCAAGGTCATTATTTTTGTGCGTAAACTTTTGAATAAGGTTGCGGCTAATTCTTCTTGGGTCATATGTGCCGCTTTTTGCGCTAAATCTGGTCGACCCACATCTCCTAAGAATAAAGTGTCACCACTGAATATGGCATGTTTCTTTCCTTCTTCGTCAATGACTAAATAGGTGCTGCTTTCCATGGTATGACCTGGTGTATGCAATACTTTTATTTTAATCTTACCTAATTTAAATTCTTGGTTGTCTTCAGCAACTATGGCATCAAAATCAGGATTGGCAGCTGGGCCATAAATAATTGGAGCTCCTGTCTTTTTGGATAAGGTTAAATGTCCGGAGACAAAATCAGCATGGAAATGGGTCTCTAAAATATATTTAATTTTTGCGCCACGACTTGCTGCTAATTCTATATAATGATCTACTTCTCTTAAAGGGTCGATAATAGCAACCTCTCCATTACTTTCAATGTAATACGCACCTTGCGCTAAACATCCAGTATATATTTGTTCTATTTTCATGATCTTTATTTTTTAATTCTTTTACAAATTTACAACCTCAATGATCGTCCTACAGTAACATTTGTTACTTGTCGCATTTTGCTTTTTACATCAATTCTTTGAATACAATGTAGATGCCCATAATCAACACAAACCAACCAAAACCCTTCTTAAGTTTATTGCCATCAATAAATCGTGTGAGGTACATGCCTATAAAAATTCCAACGACTGAGAACAGGGTAAAAACCACTAAAAAAGTCCAATCGATGGCAATATTCTCAACATCTCCAATAAACCCAATCAACGATTTTATGGCGATAATTAGCAAAGATGTTGCTACTGCATTTTTCATAGATAATTTGGCCAATAAGACCAAAGCTGGAATGATTAAAAATCCACCGCCAGCACCAACTATGCCTGTCAAGAACCCGACAAGGGTGCCTTCAACCAGAATTAAAGGAATATTGTATTGGACCGCTGTTTCTTCTGTATTTTCTTCTTTCCGTCCTTTGATCATGAAATAAGCCGCCAAAAGCATAATTAGGGCAAAAAACACCATGATCCCGATCGACTTGGTCACCATAAAATCACCAACACTGAATAATTGATCAGGTATGGCAGGAACAATATATCTTCGTGTCAAGTAAACAGTAATAAGCGCTGGTATGGCGAATATGATTCCTGTTTTAAAATCAACCATGCCTTTTTGGGCATTCCGAATGGCACCAACCAAAGCGGTTGTACCAACAACGAATAATGAATAGGCTGTTGCGATGATGGGGTCAAAACTTAGAATATAGACGAATACGGGAACGGTTAAAATAGAACCTCCTCCGCCTATTAATCCCAGAACCACACCAATGATTAGTGCGGCAATAAATCCAATAATTTCGATAGTTTCCATTCCTTTGATTTGGATACAAAGGAACAATAGAACATAGAGCTATGCAGCAACAAATGTTACACAGTATGGAACAAATTAGAATTGAAGGACTTCTATTTTATTCCGACCGAGTTTTACAACATCTTCTTTCTCTAGACTTTTTAAAAGTCTTGAAACAACAACACGGGAAGTATGCATATCATAGGCGATTTCTTGATGACTCAATTCCAGTAAAGTTGATTTGGTGATTAAAACTTTGTCTTTTAAATATTTATGCAACCGTTTATTGAGATCGTTGAAGGCTAAATTATCAATAGCTTCTAACAATTCATTGAAACGGCTATCGTAACTCTCGAAGACAAAAGCCATCCAGCTGTCATACTTTTTTATCCATTCTTTCATTTTAATAATGGGCACGAATAGATAAGTTGAGTCCCTTTCAGCGACAGCTTTTATTTCCGATTGTTTTTGTCCTAAACAACAAGTTAAGGTCATGGTGCAAACATCACCACTTTCTAAATAATAAATAACCAATTCGTCGCCTTCTTTGTCTTGTCGTAACACTTTCATAGCACCGCTCAACATTAAAGGCATTCCTTTTATGTTTTGTCCATAATCCATGATGGTTTCACCCGCTTTCACTTCCATTAGAGTGGAAACTTCTGCAATTTCTTCAATTAATGCCGCTTCAAAAAGGAAGCCGTAACGCTCTTCAAGCAAAGGTTGGATATGGTGTTTCATAAATTGGTTTTATCCAAATTTACGACCTTATTGTTTATTGGGAGGTGATCTTTGTCACGTATTCCTGTTTTGGGCGATGGTGAAAACGGTTGTTGGAGAGCATAATTTTCCGAACCAACAACCCTTACTTTGTTACAGGTTTCTACCAAAACACCCCTTACTTTGTTACAAGTTTCATTCAAAACACCCCTTACTTTGTAACAAAAAATCTTCAAAACACCCCTTGCTTTGTAACAAATTGTTTATATTTACTAGATATAATATGAACTTTAAGCGAACTATATTTTCACATTTATTGACTTGGAAACAGGACAAGCTGCGTAAACCATTGATTATGCGTGGAGCTAGGCAGGTTGGTAAGACTACAATAATCAGAGAATTTGCTAAGCAATATGATAATTATATCTTACTTAATCTTGAAAAAGTTAATGATATAAAGTTCTTTGATGAAAATGAAGATGTTAACACAATCAGAGACCAATTATTTTTATCCCACCAAATACAATCAAAGGACAGTGTCCTACTTTTCATTGACGAAATTCAAGAATCACCAAAAGCGATTCAATTTTTAAGATACTTCTACGAAGAAATACCCGAATTACATGTGATTGCTGCGGGATCACTATTAGAATTTGCACTTAAAGAAGTCAAAAGCTTTCCCGTAGGACGCGTACAATTTATGTATTTGCATCCTTGTAATTTTGAAGAATATTTGCAAGCAATAGGGCATGAGCAGGCAAGTACGGCATTAAATCAAATTCCAGTAAAAACGTTTGCGCATGATATCTTGATCAATCTGTTCCATGAATATGCAATTATCGGAGGCATGCCTGAAGCGATCAAAAATTATGCTCCGAATAAGGACATTACAAGATTGCCAGCAATTTATGAAAGTATATGGGAAACCTACAAAAATGATGTTGAAAAATATGCGTCAAACGGAAGTAGCCGAAAAATAATTAAACACATAATGAATACGGCTAGTTTATACCTAGACGAGCGAATTAAATTTCAAAATTTCGGCAATTCAAATTATCGATCACGTGAAATAAGTGAAGCATTTCAAAATTTAGATGATGCTAAAATCATTCAACTTATTTATCCTACTACAGATACTGAGGTTCCTGTAAAACCAGATTTAAAAAAATCGCCTCGGATGCAATTTTTGGATACTGGAATCGTGAATCATGCCTTGGGTTTACAGGCCGAACTTTTAAGTCTTCCCGATTTAAGTAATGCTTTTAAAGGAGCTATAATACCTCATTTAATCACACAAGAATTAATATCCTTGAATTGGAATAATCGACAAAAACCTAACTTTTGGGTGAGAGAAAAAAGGCAATCCCAAGCCGAGGTAGATTTGGTTTATTCATATAAAAAAATAGTGGTTCCTATCGAAATAAAATCTGGTAAAGTAGGCACTTTAAAGTCTTTGCACCAATTTATAGAACGCACCAACCATGCATTTGCTATTCGCATCTGTGGTGGTGAATTTTTAATTGAAAAACACCTCACACCAGGAGAAAAAAAGCCTTATACATTAATGAGCCTACCTTATTATTTAGGAACACAATTACCTAAATATGTAGAGTGGTTTGTAGAGGGGCAAAATTAGAATAACGTTAAAAGAATAATTCATCAAACCCATAATAATCCATCCATTTCTCCGTATCTTGTTCCGCCTATAAAAATTACCTAAAAATTTTTCGGGACAGTGGAAAGGGAGTAGTAGAGAAATCTAAAATTTGAACTAGTAGCAAAAAACGTTGATGCCATTCTTTCAAGAGTGGCGTTGGTGAGTAAAAGCGGGCTATTGGATTTATGCCCTGCCAGGCAGCCTTTTTTGCTTCCTTTTTTTGCTGTAAAAAAAGGAAGAAGAGGCTAAAAGAATAAAATGGTGAGATAGTTTTGATTTGTAAATTTTAAAAAAAAAATCGCACTCATTTAGCAATATCCTGTTGAGCGATGCTCTGAGTTTGTCGAACGTGTGTGTTCTTCGGTCGCGGTTGCAATGCTAATACCCTGAATTGTAAAATTTAAATTACATTACAAAAAAACGAAAGTCGTATCGAGTCGATATAAATTTTGTATTATTATTAACTGTATTTAGTTTGTTCAAAAAATAATGAGGGTGAATATCTTAAAGATTGTAGTATTAATTTCAGTTTTTTATAGTCAAGAAGTATTTGCTATTAATAATTACAGTTTTTCAGCACCGATTATTACTCAAAATACAGAATGTAAACTGTATGAATTAGCGGCTATGGACAGTATTCCATACAATGATGTTTATCATTTGTCAGTTAATTATGAATTTCTCAAAAAAGAGTGGTTAGAAATAATAGGGAAATTAGAAAATTTAGAGTCTCTTAGAATTGATTTTTACCCGAAAAATAAAGAAGAAGATAGCTATGAAGTAAAGATTAGAAAAGAAATCCGCAATCTTGAAAATTTAAAAACTATACATATTAGTGTAGATTCAGTTGAAGTATTACCTGATTTTTTTTCAGGATGTAAGCATTTGACAGCTTTGAATATAAGTGGTAGTCAAGTGAATGAATTTCCTAAATCCATAGGGGAAATGAATCAATTGGTAAGTCTTTCAATAAGAATTGGAAATATAGGAGTATTTACGAATTATCTTGGAAGATTAACTAATCTCAAAAAATTAATAATTTCAGCTGAAATTATTAAGGAATTGCCTACTTCATTCGGTTATTTACCATCACTTGAAAGCCTAGAACTGAGTTTAAAGAAAAACGAATTTATACCAAATATTTGGCACGGACTAACAAATTTGAATGAACTGGTAATCAATGGACCAAATTTGAAGGAAATCAAAGGAGACATGAGCGAGTTAAGTACGTTAAGATGGCTAAAACTTAAAGATATTTATAAGCTTGAGATGCTTCCTGACTCTATTGGATTACTGCCTATTTATGGTCTTGATATTGCTTATGCACACAAGTTGAAAGTGTCAGGCAATCTCATGAAGTCTACAACAATTGAAACATTGAAATTAATAGATGTCGCATTAACAAATTTTGTACAAATCATTTCTCAAATTTCCTCAATAGAGGTACTAACGGTTTCTAGTATAGATGTCGAGAAACTAACAAATAAAGAACTTCGCTTTTTGAAATCTATACCCGATATTTTAATTGATAGAATCTACAAAAAATTGGATGGGGGTCAATATTCTATTTTTTATCACGATTTATCAGAAATTGAGCAGCAACGAATCTTGGATATTTTACCAAATGCTCAATATTAAAAATAAATTTATACAATCTAGTTAACATTGATTTAACCGATGTTTTTTACCTGCGGATGAGAATATTTCAATCAACCCATAATAATCCATCCATTTCTCCGTATCTTGTACCATACAAATACATCGCCTAAAAATGGATAAGTCCACCTCAAAGAAAAGAGCCAGAAAAGCCTACAGATTAGCTTATCGTATCATGTGGAATTATCTTTGGCTTTTTGCGCGAAAGAAGGTGTTTGGACAACAGTATTTCGACAAACGAATAGGAGCAGTCCACCAAAAAAATGCCGAACGCATTAAAGGTGCAATTCTAGAATTAAGAGGGTTATTCGTTAAAGTGGGTCAGCTTTTGTCGGTCATGTCTACCATTTTACCTGATGCCTATGCTGAGGTGTTAGAATCCCTACAAGATGCCGCGCCAGCCAGTCCTTTCTCTGAAACTGAAGCGACCATACAAAAGGAATTGGGCGAATCTATTTCCGCTTTATTTGCCGAATTTGATGAGGTGCCTATCGCATCCGCCTCCATAGGGCAAGTGTATAAAGCGAGGTTAAAAACAGGCGAACAAGTCGCGGTTAAAATTCAACACTCGAATATTGAGGCTTTGGCAGAACTCGATTTGAACATTGTCGAAAATTTGGTAAAGAAGGTCTCTTTTTTCTTAAAAATAAACGGAATCGAATTTGTCTACCAACAAGTTCGAAAAATGGTGGAAGAGGAATTGGATTATGCCTTGGAAGCAAAATCAATGGTTCGAATTTCAGAGAATATTGCTGAATTTGAAAATATCGTTGTTCCAAAAGTTTATCCGTCCTATTCGTCACCAAAAATTATTGTTTGTGCCTTTCATGAAGGGGTAAAAATCACCAACCGCGAAAAATTAGCGGAGTGGAATATCGATCCTCAAGTCCTGTCAGAAACATTAATCACCGCTTTTTGCAAAATGATTCTGGTCGACGGATTCTACCATGCCGATCCACATCCGGGCAATGTATTGGTCAACCAAAAAGGCGAAATTATTTTACTTGATTTTGGTGCCACAGCCGTATTGAACGACGAGATGCGGAAAGAAATTCCAATTATTATTCAACACATCATTCGCAAGGACACGCCAAAAATCATTGCCTCCCTTCAAAAAATGGGATTCTTAGGCACCGATTATGATTCCATGGCGGTTGCTGAAAAATTGGTTGATGCTCTGACTACCTTTGTTCAAAACGAAATCAAAATTGACAACATGAATTTTAAAGATGTTTCGTTTGATGATATCAAAGGCAGCAGTATCGATCGTTTGCGGAAAGAAATCGGCGTGAAGAACCTCACCAATACCATTCGCGTTCCTAAAGATTGGATTCTACTCGACAGGGCTATGATTCTAATTCAAGGCATCAGTGCTACTATCGCTCCCGAATATAACCCAATGGATACCGTCAAACCTTACCTCAAAAAAATGGTGCTCAGCGGAGGCGGATTGAAGAACATTATTAGCGATACCATCAAACAAGAATTCACGGCACTCATTCAGTTGCCTTCAGCATTAAATCAGTTTTTAGACAATGCCAATCGCGGTAAGTTGGTGGTTGAAACAAGGAACAAAGACCTGAGAAAAATGTATGCTTTGGGCCATCAATTCATGTTGTTCATGGCTCTCATTGCGCTAATATTCCTCACCGTTTTCTCACAGCACCCCACAATCGAATTTTGGAGTATTCCAGTCGGGGCAATATTGATAGTCATGTTGATTGTATCTGTTCGGAGGAATAGGAGGTAGGCCACCTACGTTCGTGCCTCACTGTCCTGCTATCCGCTATAGTTGCCTTCATCCCCATTACAAAAGCAAAAAAATGCAAATGTTTGCTAACGCGCCACATTTCCTTTTTAGCATTTGTTAAATGGTGTTTTCATGCAAGCTGCTGCTGCTGCTATCAGGGGTGGGATGCCGACTTCTTAAAAACAGAGTTTATATTTCTAAAAAGACTTTTACTAGCCAACCAAAAATTTGATTTTTTAAAATTGATTAACTTTATTCTAAATAAAACCTAATTTTTATGAAATTATTATTACTTTTTTTCTTTAGTTTAATAAGTGTAACCTCTGTTTTTGCTCAATTTTCTGATGAAATTGAACTAATAAATAATATTAGAGGAGAGTATACAAGTGTTAATGATTTAGATAACGATGGTGATATAGATGTCGTTTTAGGTGGGGAAGAAAGTCTTGTTTGGAAGGAGAATTTAGGTGAAGGTAATTTCTCACAAAACAGAATAATAAGCACAAATATCTATAGAAATTCTTTGTTTACTGTGCATGATCTTGACGAAGACGGGTACGAAGATATAATTAGTTTTGAAAAAACTGGTATGCCAAGTAGGCAGCTTTTAGTTTACTTTAAAAACAACGGAGATGGAACATTTGCGGATTCGATAATTATTGGCGAAGTTCCTGGTACACCAAAGGCAGTTGATATTGGAGATGTTGATAACGACGGATTTCTTGATGTTTTAGTTGCTCAATCAGCAGGAAGGATAGTATCCGTTTTTAAAACTGAAGGATCTCCACTTTCTTGGGTTAATTCCACCATTATAGAGTATATTACAATTCCTTACGATGGGCAGTTATTGGATATGGATGAAGACGGAGATTTGGATGTTTTGTTCAATTTTGTTGCCCCAGGTGATGCAAGTGCTATTAGATGGTATGAAAATTTAGATGATGGGAACTTTAGTGCAGATCCAGTTTGGTCTGAGGGTGGTGTAGATTATCCAAGAAAATCTATTTATAAAGATGTAGATAATGATGGATTGAAAGATATCGTTTCGACTTCTACAGTTGGGGAAAATAAAATTGTTTGGAATAAAAATTTAGGAACAGGAGAGTTTAGTGATTTAGCATTGATATCTGACGATGTATTAGACCCTCTTTCAGTTTCCGTTGGTGACATTGATAATGATGGAGATAATGATGTTTTGTCTATTTCTGTTACAGATCAAAAAGTTGCGCTATATCGTAATTTAGGGGATGGTGTTTTTGATGATCAAGAAGTGCTTTTTAGTGAATTACCTTATCCTCAAACAATTGATTTAGCCGATTTTGATAACGATGGAAATTTGGATATTATGGTAAGTTATAAATATGAATTCGGTGAGTATAATGTAGAACAACCAGTTGTTTGGTTTAAAAATCTGGGTGGAGGAAGTTTTGACGGTTCTTATAATTATATTTCTATCAATACGTATCGACCTGAAAAACTGGATGTTTTTGATATAGATGGAGATGGGTTAGATGATGTTTTGGCTATTGATTTTCAATTAGATAAGGTTTATTGGTATAAAAATCATGGTGATTTAAACTTTCAATTAAAAGAAATTATAAGTGATGATTTTGACGAGCCAGTGAGTGCTTGTGCAGGTGATTTTGATAATGATGGTGATATAGATATTGCCGTTTGTGAAAAAGAAGGTGCAATAATTTCTTGGTTCGAAAATACTGGTGATGGAAATTTCGGAGATAAACAAATTCTAGTAGATGATGCTGAAGATGGTAAAGATATTGAATGTTATGATATAAATGGTGACGGTTATCTTGAATTATTATCACTTGATTTTGATAAACTGTCAGTTATTTTTAATGATGCTGGAGAGTTTCGCGACTATATTTATGAGTACGATGATATGGGTTCGATGACAACATTTGAATTAGTAGATATTGATGCTGATGGAAATGTAGATTTAATATATACCCATGGCAGGGATAATGAAGTTCGATGGCGCAAAAATAATGGATATGGTTTATTTAGGGATCCCCAAGCGATTGCAACAGGCGTTAGTTACGATGCGGGGATCCATTACGGAGATATAAATGGTGATGGGTTAATGGATGTGGTAGTTGGTTTTACAACGGGAGTACCCGTTAAATGGTATGAGAATTTGGGCGATTTAGGATTTGGGGATGCAAATATTCTTTATTCTGAGCATACTGATCCGAAAATTGTCCAGATGGCAGACCTTGATAATGATGGTGATCCTGATTTGCTTATTGGGGGAGCTAATTACCCTGAAGATGATGCATTAGTTTGGCTTGAGAATTTAGGAGATGCCACTTTCGGAGAACCTCAATCAATTTCTAATAGCCATGACCTTATACGCGAAATTTTAGCTAGTGATTTGGACAATGACGGTGATTTTGATGTGTTAGTTTCATCTTATTGGGATCAGTCTATTGCAATCTATGAAAACTATCAATTTAGTCCAAATCAAATAAGGGGTAAAGTTTTTATTGACTTAAATGAAAACGGGACTGAAGACTTAGATGAAATTGGAACGTCGATGTTAGAGGTGATTAGTGACCCCGATTATTCTTATGCCTTTACTTATGAAGATGGAGACTATATCATGATAGCAAATTCGGATGTAATTGAAACTTATGCAATTTCATTAGCAGAATTAGAACATTGGCACATTACAACTGATCCTTCGATTTATTCTGTCGAGGTTGATGAATACTTTACGTATGAAGATAGTGTTGATTTTGGTATTTATTTTAGTGAAGTTGTAGATGAGGTTGAGAATTCGCTTTCAGGAGATTTTCCAAGATGTAATACTATTGTCAATTATTGGATTGATATAAATAATGTCGGGACAACAAATCCATCAGGTATAATCACCATGAAGTTGGATGAAAATGTTGCTTATATTTCTAGTGAGGTTGAACCTGACTCCATAGTTGACCAACAAATCTTTTGGAGCTATGAAAGTTTAGCATATTTTGGTAGGGTTAACTTTAATGTTCAAGTTGAATTGCCTGATTTTAGTTTCATGGGAGACACCTTGTCTAGTCTACTTATTACTTCAATTGATGAATCTGATTACGTAGCCAATGATACTTTAAACCAAATTTTAGTTTGTGCTTACGATCCTAATGATAAGTCGGTTACGCCTAAGGGCGTAGAAGAAATGGGGCTTATTCCTCCAACAACTCCATCTTTAGAATATATTATTCGTTTTCAAAATACAGGTACTGATACCGCTAGGAACGTAGTGATTGTAGATCAACTTGACCCTAATCTAGATTGGTCCTCATTAAGGCCTGTTTCTTGGAGTGATCCAATGGAAATAGTATGGCTACCTTCAGGAGAAATATCTTTCAGATTTGAAAATATAATGTTACCCGACAGCAATGTAAATGAATTAGCAAGTCACGGTTTCGTTAAATTTAAAATCGATTTAATTGAAGGACTCGATATTGGCACTGAGATACACAATTATGCGAAAATTTATTTTGATGAGAACCCAGCTATTATAACAAATACAACTTTAAATACTTTGTATGTTGAAGAATTTGACAATATCTTAGAAAACGAGTCAAGTCAATTGAGACTATTGGTTTATCCTAATCCATTTTCGAACTTTACAACAATATATTTTGGCGAAGAATTAAAAGGTGAAAGTCAGTTAAAAATCTATAATTTGTTAGGAAAAGAGGTTTATTCAATGTCAAATTTGAAAGGATCAAGTCATATTTTTGAGAATAAATTTTTAAGTCCAGGCGTTTATTTAATCACACTTACAACTTCAAACATGGAAGCGGGTACTGTAAAAATTGTTATTCAATAATAGGTTTCAATGTCATTTGGATGGGGTCCTGCATCGGGGATGGTTAAATCGGTGAATAAACAACGTGGTGAAAGTGTTAAACGATCACTGAAGGATAGTTCTGCCAATACTGACGCTGGTGAGCAAAAAGGAAAAGCTTTAAAATATAAAGAAGCTACACCAGAATTGTTAGCTGAAATTCGAGCGGATATGCAAAAAGTTCGAAAGAACAGGTTAATGGGAACTTTGATCTTTGCAGCCGTATTAATCAGTTTGATAATGTATGTATTATTGATGCCGATTTATAGTTAAAATAGTTCCTAAATCTAGGAAGCAAGGCCAAATTACCTCACTTCCCATTCAACATCTAATCATTATTCCAAGAATAATTTGCTGACTTCAGCCGTATTTAATGCCCATTTCATATCGTATACTTCATCGGCAATTGTTGCATCATCAATTCTGTTTAATCCTTGAACATCAGCTTTTAATTGAAGTAAATCTCCAATCTTTAATTTTGCGTCCAATTTATTGATCAACGCATTCAACGCATTTCTATCAAGGCCTTGAACAATTTGTCCAGAAAAACTCATTTCTAACCAAATTACTTCACATTTTTCAATATCAAGTACTCCGAATACCATGCCTTTAGTAAGGTTTTGTTTTATTCTTACTTGATGTTGCACCGCAGTTGGATCGTACGCCACACCGGACGATGAAATTTTCATCGGTACCCGACTATTCATCCAACCAACTACAAGATTCGGAGATATATTACCGCTGGTAAAAGCATTACAAGTAAAACTTATAAATTTTGCACCAAGGTCATTCAATTTAACCAAGTCAAGATCAATATATTCGGCCGTACCAACTTTATCAGGGATAGATTGAATATCACCGCTATGTTTACAACCTGGAATAACAAGTTGTGAATAAGAACAAAATTCGTTTCTATTCTCATACGCAACATTACAGCTTAAATCCATGTCCAGGTGTTGCGCTGGCAAACCTTCACCCCATTGTAAGAACAATCGAATGGTATTCCCTTCAACTTTAAAACGCGTTCCCATTAATGCTTCTGGTAAGTCTTGTAATTGTTCGTTTCTATCACCAATTGCAATAGGAATTTTAAATAAACCTTCATCGATAAAAATGGTCGAATTGGTGTTCTTTACCTTTTGTAAATTGCGTTTAATAACCTCTAAACTCAAGCTTTGTACTAATAATTTCATGCTCTGGAGTTCCTCATCAGAATAAAATTGAATCAATTTATTGGCTGGAATCTTTTTGTTCACGCCACCTAGTGGTTTAACACTTCTCAATGCATTTTTATCAAAGTATGATTCAGCATACATGTTTAAAGTATAAATCAACCTTGCAGGAACTTTATCCATTACTTCTTTAAAGTTTTGAATGGTAATATCAGGCCCAAACCAAACCATTGTTGAGAATAACGATCTTGCAAATAATCCTGGCCGTTGTTTTAACAATGCTAAAGTTCCTTCTGCGTCTGATTTTAGCTTTAAATGATTGACTTTACCCTGCCATACTTCGTATTTTTTATTGTAAAAAGTATCCAATAAAGCTGCAAGGTTTTCAAAGCCTTTTCTTTTGCTGTACTCTGCTAAACGCAATGCTCTAATTACACGTACCCACATATTTCTTTTAGGGTGCATTTGCTCGCATTGATCAGTAATACTTAACTTTAAATTATTCAACCAAATCGCATATTGTTTACATTCCGATCGATTAAATTTTAATTTCAAATCAGCAATGGCTTGCAATTTTGCCAATCCAGCTTCGTTACCAAATCCACGTGAATATCTAGCATTTTGAGTCATTCGATTCACAATTGTTTTTGGTTCAATTAATTGTAAAAAACCAGTATGTTTATACCATAAATAGCGAAGTATATCATTCGGTGTTTTGAAAAATCGACCAGCCAATTCAGGTTTTCCACTTTCAACAAAGGCATCAATAACAACCATCATTGTTTCCTTCATTCTAATCTCGAGGTTCGCATCAATCGCAAAATGTTGCAATAAAACTTTAAGACTATCAACCTGTGTGGCATCCAATGCAACAGGGGAAGTTAAAAAACTATTCATCTCATCCTTTAACATTACTTCCGTCCATAAATCCAATACTTTAAGCTTGTTTGCACCCTCAGTATAATCCAATTTATCGAATTCAAATGGGGTTCCACAAAAAGGGCAACCATTGTAGCGATCAATAGGAAAGGTATGATTTGGAATGATGTGTCCACATGGCAATGTCGTTCCATTCTTAACTTGAAAGATATTCGAAAACCAAGTGATCACATGGTCAATAATTGATTCGCCTGTTGGAATATTCCATTGTTTAACCAATGGGGTCCAATTTTTATTGACGCCACTCACATCTTTGAGCAAATTAAAGACTTCTAATTTTTCTACCGTTGTGAGTGGATTTATTGCAGCCAATAAAGGCTCAGAAAATGTATATCCTAATTTGGCGCAATTGGCCAATAAAACACTAGTCGTTTCATTTATTTTTTTCGAAACACCATTTAAATTACCATTTTGTGGAATAAAAAGAGCGTTTTTTCGAATTGTTACTTTTAATAAATCATTTTTCATTGTACTATTTTTTAATTTAATTAATCAGGTAATTTTGTTTCTATTTCATTACCTTAAATGGTGGGTAGAACCCGGGAGTAAGAAACAATTGACCTTGAATTTTTTAGGTAATCAACAATCTAAATCAACCATTCGACCATCGTCTGTTGACGGTGGCCAGGATTCGAACCTGGAAACAGAAGTAAGATTATTTTGACCTAATTTTTATTGAGGTAATTAACTAACTTTTCCTTTAGGGGCGGATTCGAACCGCATTTGCCAATTTGAAGTAAGCTAGTTTTGACCTTAATATCTATAAGTAATTGGTAATTGTAAATGTGTTTTTTTAGAGAAAATTTGAAGTAACACTTACTTGACCAATTGGTATTGAAAAGAACGTTTTTGTCTTTCGACAGAACAAATATTTACACTAACTGCGCAACCTTTTTGCGTAGTGTTTTTTTATTTGTTTTTTTGTAGGAATAGTGCGATTCGAACGCACAGCTTCAGGTTCGTAGCCCAATATTTTATCCGTTAAACTATATTCCTAAATTGTGGAACAGACAGGATTCGAACCTGTATCTCCGGATTTTCAGTCCGGCGCATTGACCAACTTTGCTACTGTTCCTATTGGGTGTCTTCGGGAATCGAACCCTGTTCTCCTCATTCACAGTGAGGTATTCTACCGCATAAACTAAAGACACCATTTTAATAAGCTCACTTTAAACTTTTCAGTTCTAAACTACTTCCACAAGAAGCAATATGTGAGTTGCTTTTGTACGGAGAGAGAGACTCGAACTCTCAAAATTCTGTTTCTAAAACAGACGCGTATACCATTCCGCCATCACCGTATTTATTGTTGCCCTGACAGGAGTCGAACCTATAGTCCAAGAATCAAAGTCTTGTGTGTTGCCTTTACACTACAGGGCATTCAGTCTGAGAAGCAGGATTCGAACCTACAACCTCCCGCGTCCAAGGCGGGTAAACAACCATCGTTATCTTCCCAGTTTTATGGCACTGATTCCGAGTATTCGGAACGAATAACTCAAGAGACAGTTGAGTGCTCTGGTTAAAACCACAGTGCCATTGTGGAAGTGGCAGGATTCGAACCTGCACGCTCAAAAGAGACTTGATTTACAGTCAAGCGAGCCAACCAATTGCTCAACACTTCCATTTGGTTGAGTAGGCAGGATTGACTGTGTCGTTCCTGCCTAGCTCAACTCGAACCAACATCAAGTAAACTTGAGTTGGTTATTTCGTCGGGTAGGCAGGATTTGAACCTGCGTGCTCCTCATCCCAATTGAGGCGAGATAGACCTGACTCCTCTACTACCCGAAATATTGATAAATCTTAAATTATTGTGCACAAAAAAAGCATCCGTTGAGGCGGATGCTTGAAATAGATTGTTCTTTAAACAAAGTTCCTATAACATTAAAACATCCGCATTTAATTTAATGGGTAAGTGTACACGATAAAATCGAAATTCGGGCTTATGTGCCTGTGATATAAATTGTATATGTAATTCTAGTTGTTTCATTGTAGTCTAAATTTTGTCGGTTAAATTCGACGGTGCAAATATTATAATAAGTTTTTAATTAAACAAATAAAACATCAAGTTAAATAACTGGTAATCAACAAGTTATCCTTTAGTTTTAGCAGTTCTTTCCTGCCTCGCCTCAAGCAAGTAATTCACATTTTTTTCAATCGACTGTCTCCCAATTGGCTAATGCTCATTCTTCTTTTTTTATTTCAATTTTTTATCGGTTCATTTAAGCTAAAAATAAATCATAAAAAAAGCGTCCAAAAATTTTGGACGCTTTAATTAAATCGTAATAATTGTATGTTTTTTTACAAAAATCTAATCATAAAGTATCCTTTTCTCAGCATTTTGATAATGCGAGTTTATGCAACGGAATTGCGGTCGGGGGTCTAGTATAATATGATTTTTATTAAATTTCATTTTCTTATAGTTGTCATGACGATGTTTTTCTCGTCAGGTTGTTTTTAAATAATTTTCATTTTCCAATTAGTGATGGAAGCAAGGCCAAATTACCTCACTTCCCATCCCGCAACAAACAAATACTTATTTTTCACTCTTCACCGCTTCCGCCGCTTTCATTCTTTCAAGTTTTTTTCTTCGTTTCACTTTCCAAGGCGCATTTTTTTGCCAATCTCCTGCCATGATCGAACCAAATGGCATCACTTCATCAATCACTTTACCCAATCCAAATTCTTTCATTTGACTTCTAACGGTTGCTGCATTTTTATAAGCAGAAGGCAATTCTGTGATGTCAATCTCATTCGAATAGAATCTAACATCTAAACCTTTTGTCTCTTCGTCAAATACTTCTTGAACTGTTTGATCAACTTTTAATTTTTTATGTGCAGTTCTACTCATATTTCTGCCAGCACCATGTGGGGCAAACCCTAAATTGTTCGTCGTCGATTTTCCTTCAACAATTAAAACTGGTTCTGACATGTTTAAAGGAATTAATCTCGGACCCGTTATATCTGGTAAAAATTTTTCATCTAACGGTGTCGCTCCTTTGGCATGGTAGAATAAATCTCCGTCCTTGAACACGAAATTATGTTCATTCCAATATCTGTTTTCAATTGTCACATCTAATTTCTTCGCTGTTGCATCATGAATACATTCGTGATTTTTCTTCGTCCATGAACGAACAATTTGCAATGCATCCCAATAGTTTTGTCCATCCTCCGTATCGAACGGAATCCAGGCATTTTGTTTCAACGTTTTTTCCGAAAGATCCTTTCTATAGCGTTCGGCAACTTTCATACCTTCATCAAATAACCTCGCACCAACTCCTCTCGATCCATGGTGGGTAACCATCATCGTGTTCCCCGTCTTTTTGGAAGTGCCAATGAACAAGAAATGATTCCCATCTCCTTGCGTTCCCAATTGCTTTCTCGCAGTTTGAATCATTTGATTATCTCTTAAGAAATAATTATTCTCGAATTCTTCTAAAAGATCTGCAGGAAATCTAAATTGTTCATCTCTTTCCCTTCCTCCACCTCCGAAATGTGTAGAGGCATGTGCAGCGTCTAATACCATTTTTGGATCTGTTTTACCAAAATCAGACAACATCACCGAACAACAAATATCCGCGGAATGTAAACCTGGGTGAATGGCATTTTTAGCTACTGCAACACCACCAACTGGAATCGTTCCTGCAGGCCCTGTTGGACAAGCGTCTGGCATAATCGACCCTCCAACTAATGTTGGGGTTCTCATTAATACTTTCATGCTTGACACCACTGCATCTACATTTTTCTCTTCTAATTCATTCTCTGCTTTAATATTCACTTTAAACGGAACGGCAACCTCATGTAAATCTAACATCGGTGGCAACCTAAATTGCTCAAGATATGCAAGCATCGCATCATTGTCCAAATCGTTTGAATTGATATAGGAAATTGCATCTTTGAACCATTTTCTTGGTTGAAAACCTAAGTCAATTAAATGCTGACCAGTTATTTTTTCGTGTGTTTTCATCGTTATCGTTTTTAAATCTGATACAAATATTTATACCTTCTGCGCAATGATTTTGCGTAGTAAATAATAATTCGTATTTTTCTCACATGGCACAAAATAAAAATGCGTTAATACGGTACAAAACAATTGATAAATGTTTACAAAACCCATACAGGAATTGGACTTTAGATGATTTGATAAATGCATGTTCTGAAGCGCTGTACGAGTATGAAGGTCGTGATTTTAATGTAAGTAAACGCACAATACAATTGGATATTCAATTAATGCGCAGTGATAAATTAGGTTATAATGCGCCGATTGAGGTCTATGATAAGAAATATTATAGATATGCAGATGATGCTTATTCTATCACCAATATTCCACTTACTGAAAATGACATGGGGGTTTTGTCTGAGACTGTGGAGATGCTCAAACAATTCAAAGACTTTTCTTTGTTCTCAGAGTTGGGAGGTATCATTCAACGTCTAGAGGATACGGTATATAGTGAGAAGAGCAAACAGTCGTCAATCATTCATTTAGATAAAAATGAGAACCTAAAAGGACTAGAACATTTGGATGTTTTGTACCAGGCCATTTTAAAAAAGTTATGCTTAACAATCGGTTATCAATCCTTTAAAGCCATACAAGGAGCGGAAATAATATTCCACCCATTCATTCTAAAACAATTCAATAACCGTTGGTTTGTGGTTGGTAAAAGAGAAGGTGCAAATGCGATTATGACTTTGGCTTTAGATAGAATTGTTGAGATTAACTATAATTTAGATATTGATTATTTGGATGAGAACTTCAATGGGGATGAATATTATAAAGACACGATTGGGGTGACTGTTTTGAATGATAATAATTTAATGGATGTTGTTTTTAAAGTAGACGCCTCCAACGCACCTTATGTATCAACTAAACCATTTCATCATTCGCAAAAAATAGTAGAGCAAAGAGAAGACGGAAGCGTTGTTTTTCAAATTAAAGTTCATTTGAATTACGAATTAGAACGAATGATACTAGGTTTTGGCGATACCCTTGAGATTTTAGAGCCACGAAGATTTAAAAGACGAATTATTAGTAAGTTAAAATCTTCACTAAAGCAGTATGTTAGTGAGTGATATTTTAATCAAAACATTTTTTGAAGCTGAATGCATTGTTATTCTTTCAATTTATTTCTTAGGAAAGGATTCGTAAAACCTACAGATTTTAAAGGAGTTGGTTGTTTTTTACAATCAATATTCAATTCATCTTTTCACCAATTTTCAGGATTGCTTTTGATGTATGCAGTGATGTTGTTAAATGATATGATCGGGCATAATGACAAAATCGTGCAAACGGGTATGGAGGAAATGGTCGGGTATTTTCTTCCAATAATCATTTGCGACTGTTACTTTTTTATTCAATTCCATTTTACCATCTTTAATTTTTACAAAATGATGAATGCTCTCTGCCGTACATAACGTCAAAAAATAGAACCGTTCAGATCTATAATCATACCCCGCAACCGATTGGATGTCCAGTCGTGAATTTGTGGGTTGTATTTCCTATAATGCGAATAATTTAATAGCCTATTCAATCCAATAAAAAACCCCATCTCCGTATAATCAGAAATGGGGTTTTATTGCATTTTAAACTAGTTTAAAATCTTCTAAAAGCTCTCACATTGAAATTGGCAGCCTTATTTGTGTTCATGTCAGAAACACCATCAGGGGTGATTAATTTAGCACGTGCGTCTGTTGTAGGTGCATCAACCGATTCATTTGAAGTCCAATAGGGACTGAATTGAATTGCAGTTCCGCCATTTGCGATAGCTGTAGCATCAATCAATAATCTATTTGCACCCATTATTCCCATTTCTTCAGATGAAGGTAAATACCAGTCACTATACGAAATGTCATCTTCAGTTACAACTAATTCATTGCATAAAGCAGCAGCGTAATCATCACCATCATCGCCAATAGCTACTTGAGATGAAATGATAATAGAAGTATTCATTTCTCCTGCTAATGGTCCATTCCCGCCACATCTCGTTCTGCCATAAGTTCCAGCAAACCATCTCACTGTTTCAAAATCTTCTTTGGCGCATACAATTCCATGTTGTGCAGTTTCATCTACCCAAACAACTACACCTCCTTGAGCAAAATCACCTACTTCATAAGTTCTACCTATAGATTCTGTAATAAAACCCATTGCAGCGATGTCTGTTGAATCAGTATGATTGTTCCATAAAGCAGTATCCATTTCCGTTACTGTTATTCCACCAACAATACTATCTGCTACATTTGCGTGGAAAGCATAAGGTACACTCATTAATTGGCTTGTACCAGTAATCGTATAATCCATTCCTCCTTCTGGATCTGTTTCAGACTTAATATAGAATGGTCCGTCACCCCAGTTAATTTCACTAAAATCACCAGAAACAACTGTTCCGGTTCCTATTTCTAAACTAATTAATCCATTTATATTTGTTGTAGTAGCATGTGTTTCAGCGTAAACAGTAGTTCCGTCGATAGCACCTTGTAAAATACTAATTTGAACACCAACTGTTGCTGATTCTACTAATGCATCATCTGCATCACGAATCACAGATTGGTAACTCATTTTTTCTGGAGCTTGCGCAACAACGTTCAGCGCTAACATAAATACAGAGGCAATTGTAAATAATACTTTTTTCATGTTTAATAATTTAATTTCTTACTTGTTAGTTTTTTGATATTAATTTTTGACAATCTTGAATTGAGAGATCGTCATGCTTTCGTCCATCACTTTTAGAATATAAGTTGCCGGTTTAAACGTTTCCATTTCAATTGTCGTTGTAGTAGCTGTAACCGCTTCTTTCTGAAGTAATTTACCAGTCACATCAAACAATTGATAACTTAGCTTTGTTAAATCTTGATCTTCAATTGAAAGGGTGATGAAGTTAGTTGTTGGATTCGGATAAGTAGAGACCAAAGCAATATTCTCTACTGTCAAACCAACATCTGAAATGATGGTATAGGTTTGCTGCACTCCAAGTGTTGTACTTCCTGTGGCACTGGAATTGGAAGTATACACAACTTGGCCGACAGTATAGCTCAACGAGCCACCTGCGCCTGAAGCGTCACCTCCAGATGCCGGTACAGCATCTTGGGCATGTAAAATACCTGAACTCGCGAGCAGAAAAATCCCGCAGCTCATCAATAGTTTTTTTTTCATAGTTTTTTGTTTTTGAGATTTGTAATTAAAGGTTTAAAAACCTCATATTTAAACGAATAATTCGTTCAAAAAGTTGGCAGATATAATAAAAAAATAATAGATTTATTTTAGATCCCAGGTATGTTATGGGGTGTAGAGCTTTTTCTCATAACAACTTGTAAATTAAGAATTAACAAGGTCGATTCCGATATGTGAACAAATAAATAAACCTTCCTTTTTTTTAACAACTTGATAACAATTTAACCTTCCCAACATACCAAAATAACCCCTAATTTTATCGTCCTGAAGACAAAAGAATTGAAATATCACACTTTAGCCATGTTCAACATCGCTGTTTTGGCTTTGTTGTTATTATTGTCTCCGTGCAAAGTGCGGAATTCGGTACAGTCATTCTTAGATGTACCACAAACTGAAGTGTCGAATTATAGTGTCACAACATTGAGTCAATCCGGTTGCAGTGTTGCTGATGTGTCAATAGATGCAGTGACACAAGAAGTGAAAACATCGAAGCAAAAGGTGTTTCTCGCGGACGCGCTCGCCATTTTTGCACCTGCAAATATTGGAACGAATTATAAGGAGCTATCCTTACCTCTATCTACTCAAATAGAGGACCTCAAAACACAGGTTCCTTTTTATATCCTATTCCAACGTTTTAAATACCATCTGTAAATCTTTATTGGTTGAACCATTTTTCAACCCTAGAATCATTTTTTTACAGAAAATCACATTTAAAACTTTACAAATGAATAGCATAACAAAAAATAATGCCGGGCTTTTTGCCTTGGCCATCAGATTGGTCGTAGGTTGGACCTATTTCTCAGCCTTTTGGAGAAGAACAATATTAGCGGACAAACTTGACCCCGAAGTCGCCGGATACATCGGCGAAAAATTCAATCATTTTTTACCCCATGCATTGGGCATTAAACCCATCATTCAATACCTCGTGGAAAATCCAGAAGTTCTTTGGTGGAATATGGTGATTTTCACTATTGTCGAAGGCATTGTGGGCTTACTCATCATGTTCGGTTTCTTCACCCGATTAATGAGTATAGGCGTCTTTGGTTTAGCCATGGGCATTCTACTCGGTTCAGGTTGGATTGGAACCACTTGTTTGGACGAATGGCAAATAGGTGTGCTCGGAATCGCAGCAGGATTTGTTTTGTTCTTATCAGGAAGTGGAACCTATTCGTTAGACAATTACTTTATGCGGAAAGAGTATGGATTCACCCGTAAAAAGTGGTTCGCCTGGCTAGGTTCGGGCGAGTTACCCATTCGACAGAATTTATTGCCGAAAGTCGTATTAATCGGTTCTCTTTTTATTTTCGGAATGACGTTAATGACCAACCAAGTTTTCCACGGCGGTCTTTGGGGCGAATTGCACAATAAATCAGTCAAACCAAAAGTTGAAATTTCTGCGGCAGAATTTGCGAATAACGCACTAACCTTCGATGTCTTCCGTACTGAAGGCGTTGATGTTTACGGCGCATGGATTATTGATGTCAGTCTATTAGACGAAGACGAAAATGTGGTGATGCAATACAATCAATCCAAATTAGCCGACTTGCAGCCCCGTAATATTGACAATTATTATGTGGCAAAAGTCAAACCCGGTCAGCATAGTTTAATATTGCCTTTAGGCGCGAAAGCTAAATTGCTATTCGACGATGCAACAATAGCCAATTTACCAAAAGGCAACTACACCATCCGAATGACAGATATCAGTGGTGCCAATTGGACGCAGTCGGTAAGCAAATAAAAAGCGTACCATATAACCTCTCGGAATAGAAGTGTTTCGGGAGGTTTTTTTATGCACCTGCGTTCGCTAAAGCTCACTGTCCTGCTATGCGCTATAGTTGCAAGCAATCCCATTACAAATTCACATAAAACTACGTGTTTGCTATCGCGCCACACTTGTTTTTCGGTATTTGTAAAATGGTCTCATTTTGCAAGCTGCCGCTGCTATCAGGGGTGGAATAATCAATTATTGCTTTGGTTTTAAACTTCATTATTTTCAATAACCTCATGCCCCCAATCTGCAATAGCACGTACAACAGGAATTAAAGTTTTTCCAAAATTTGTTAAAGAATATTCAACTTTCAATGGAGGTTTAGAAGTATAAACTTTTCGTTTAATCACACCATCTTCCTCCAAGTTTTTAAGTTGTAAACTCAAGGTTCGTTCAGTAACAGTAGGCATTTCTTTTCTTAGTTCACTGTATCTTAATGTTTTATCCGTAAGATGGAAAAGGATAACCGTTTTCCATTTGCCTCCAATAACACCCATCGTTAAACTCGCACAACAAGGATATTCCTTACCTTTAAAGGTTAACATTTTAGTTTCTTTTTCTTTCATAATTTATACTATCCTTTTTGACCGTTATTGCAAAGATAGTTTACTATACTTAATTTTGCAACTATAAAAAGTATAGTAAATAAATTAATAGAGATATGAATCTTAAAGAAACATTAAACTGGCGTTACACCGCAAAAGAATTTGACACAACAAAAAAAATATCCGACACAGATATTGAGCAAGTGAAAGCTCTGCTCAGAATGAGTCCTTCAAGTACCAATATTCAACCATGGCATTTTATAATCGCCGAAACTAAAGAAGGCAAAGAAAGGATAGCAAAAGGAACGCAAGGATTTTTCCATTTTAACGAACCTAAGGTGTTAAACGCTTCGCACGTAGTATTATTTTGTTCAAGAATAACTGCAGATGAAGATTATATGCAACATGTCCTAGAAGTTGAAGACAAAGACGGAAGATTTCCGAATGAAGATATAAAAAAGGGTATGTACAGTGGAAGAAATATTTTCGCAGATATACACAAATATGATTTAAAAGACTTGCAGCATTGGATGGAAAAACAAGTCTACTTAAATATAGGTGGATTCTTATTAGGGGTTGCGAGTTTAGGGATTGATGCTACACCTATGGAGGGTATAGATGTAAAGGCTTTAGATGAAGAATTTGGTTTGAGAGCAAAAGGGTTTACGGCAGTAGCAGCAGTTTCAATTGGTTATAGAGCTGAATCAGATTTTAATTCGACTGACAAGACGCCTAAATCAAGATTGCCTGAAAGCGAAGTTTTCACGAATATATAGTAGTTTAGTATCCATAAATCTAAGCAAATGAAATCTATAATATTAATCGGAATAGGCTTAGGCTTATTGGTTGGTTGCAATCAACCGCAAAAAGAAGTGAGGAATGAACCGGTTGTATCGGCAACTATTTCGAATCCAACCAATATAGTAAAACTAAGTTCAGAAATTGAGTATGAAAAACTTAACCCAGCAAGGGGAGACCAAAGTCCACAAGCCGGCACAATTTGGGGAGATAGAAATGGAACAGAGGCTACAGGTTTTTTAGCCAAATTTGTTGACGGTTTCTCTTCTCCTCCGCATATACATAATATCACGTATCGTGCAGTTGTGATTAAAGGATTAATTCATAATGACGACCCTAATGCGGAAAAAATGTGGATGCCTTCAGGTTCTTTCTGGACACAACCACAGGGCGAAGCACATATTACAGCAGTAAAAGGAGAAGAAAATATAGCGCTGGTTGAAATAGATAACGGACCCTATTTGGTGCATTCTACAGAACAAGCTATTGATAATGGGGAGCGTCCAATTAATATTGATGTCGCAAATGTAGTTTGGTTGAACAGTAATCGATCGAACTGGGTAAGTGATGAAAGTAAAGCTGAGCTTAGTTTTTTGTGGGAGAGTGATCAAGGTAAAGGATTGTTTTTAAAATTACCGGCTGGCTTCAAAGGAACAATAAACAGCGAAGGAACCGTTTTTCACGCCGTTGTTATTCAAGGTGAATTAACTTATACTTTGCCGCAAGGAGAGGAGCAGAAAATGTTAGATCCAGGAAGTTATTTTGGAGCAACTTCAAATTCCGTTCATTCAATACAAAATCATACTGAATTGGAAACGTTGGTTTATATCAGAACTAATGCAGATTTTCAGGTGAATTAAACACAATAGGTATTGTAAGAAAAGCGCCTAACATGGCGTGAAGCGCTTTTCTATTACCTTTGTTAGCAACATTTTCGTCAACCAATTGAATAGGATTCCTGACATACCATTCCAAAGCCAAGGCAAAGCATTGGGTATTGAATTCTTGAATCTGAAAGAGTTATTTACGCGCATGCGTGAAGCACCAAATCATGACCCGAAAAAACCTCATCGCATTAAATTCAATGCACTTTTACTGGTAACAAAAGGCGAAGGGATGCATCAAATAGACCTGCAAGATTATTCCATTCAAGCGGGAGATGTTTTAAAAATAGCCAAAGGTCAAGTACATGCCTTTCAGGGCGACTTGAATTACGAAGGTGTTTTGATTGTGTTCACTGAAGATTATGTGCTGCAGTATTTTTCTCAATCATCTTTAGCAATTATTTCCCATTTTTACAACTATCATATTGCTGCTCCTATCGTAAAAGATTGTTCGTTTAATACAACCTTTATTCGGGGAATTTCAGAAGAAATGAACAGAGAGTTGAGCGAAACGCAACAAAATATTATCGCCAAATTACTCGAATTACATTTATTGAAATTAGAACGGCTTTCGCAGGATACAGTGATTCACAAGACCAATATGAAGTACTATTCGGTCTTCGTGCAATTCCAACATTTGGTCTATGAAAAGTACAAAGAGACGCGTAATGTAAAGGATTATGCAGATATTATGCGAATTTCTACAAAACACCTCAATACCATTGTTCAACAGATTACGCTCAATACAGCGAAGACCTTTATTGATCAATTTGTCATGCTAGAAATTAAACGAATGATTCGAACAACCGAACAGAGTTTAAAGGAAGTTGCTTTTGAGCTCGGTTTTGATGAAGTGACTAATTTTTCTAAATTTTTCAAAAAACATTCAGGCGTCTCTCCGAAAGTATATAAATCACAAGATTAATCGAGTTGGTTTCATATTTACCATTCTTATCTCTATTTTAACCTTTATCAAACTTTAAGCTCGACCTACCTTTGTTTCAATATTAAAACGAAACAAAAATGAGTCAAATAGTAAACTGTCCTACTTGCGGAAGTAAGGCAAAATCAAAAGTTGATAACGATGTTACTACATACGAAGCAGTTCAAGATGAAGAGGCTTTCAAAAAAGTTGAACAATTAAAAAAAGCTTTAGGGAAATTCAAAGCAAAAGCAGAAGAATTAGAAGCAGAATTAAAAGCAATCAGAACAATTTAAAAAATATAATGATGAAAAAATATCTCCTATTATTACCATTTACATTGATCCTTTTATCATGCGGGCAAGAAAAAGAAACAATAGCTTATCCAGACAAATTGATGGGCATGGAATTGAATTATACTTATTCAGGCGGGAATGAATATGTCAATAAATATACACCTGAAGGAATTTATTATCAATACCGAACTGGAGGATCACCTGAGAAATGGTTCGGTCCAATGCCTTATAATTATAAGCAGACAACGAATAATGAACATTTAATCTCTTGGTTTGAACCTAAGCGGGGTGATTATGTGACCTTATTGATCAATTTCGAAGAAAAAACTGTCTTCGGAAGTGCGATAGTAGGACAAAAACGAGTTCATTTTCAAGAAGCGGAATTGAAATACGCTAAATTACCATAACCAATCATTTAACCATATAAACTTCAAAATTATGAAAATAGCTGTAACATCTGCAAGCGGAAAATTAGGAGCAGAAATCGTTCAAAACCTAATCAATGAAATAGGCAAAGAAAATGTGATTGGCATCGCCCGTACAACGAAAAAAGCGGAACATTTAGGTGTTGAAATTAGAGAGGGTGATTATAATAATCGCGCACAATTCGATCTCGCTTTGAAAGGTGTTGACGCGGTATTACTCGTTTCAGGAATGGACGATCCCCAAAAAAGAATTCAACAACACAGAAATGTGATTGAAGCCGCAAAGGCAAATGGCGTTAAAAAAATCGTTTATACGAGTATTATTGGGGCCGAAGAGAACACAGCCTTCAGTCCAATTGTGCAAAGCAATCGTCAGACTGAAGAGGATGTGAAGGCATCGGGATTGGACTGGGTGATTGGTAGAAATGGTATTTATATTGAACCAGATTTAGAATATCTTGAAAATTATGCAACTGAGGGAGAGATTCGTAATTGTGCCGGAGATGGACTATGCGGGTATACAAGCAGAGCCGAATTGGGATATGCTTATGCGCAAATGCTTTTAAAAGAGGAACACAATCAGCAAACCTACAATCTAGCTGGCGAAGCAATTACACAAACGCAATTGGCAGAATTGATTAATGCTGTTTATGGAACGCATTTAACGTATAACGCTGTGAGTGTATCAGCGTACGAAGCAGAACGAAAAGCTGCATTGGGTGATTTTATAGGTTCGGTGATTGCAGGTATTTATGAAGGAATTAAAATAGGTGCGCAACATGTTCCTTCTGATTATGAAAAAGCAGCAGGTCGAGCACATAAAAGTCATGTAGAGATTATTAAAGCATTTAAAAAAAGAGAATTGTAAGGAAATGAACGCTTAGAGGTCAAATTGGTGTCGTTAACCATGTGGCTTCAGAAAATGTATCGGAACAGACATATTTGTTTCGAAAAAGAAAACGCATGGTTAGTTGAATTCAATAAAAAATAGAATGCGTAAAATAGTTGGGTGTTAGCAGTCATCACAGATATTACATTTTGGCAATGGGTGCTCGTACTTGGTTCAGGTCTGGGACTTTATTTCTTGTCGCCTCGTGCAAAGACCGTTGACAGTTTTTTCCGTGCGAATAAAAATGGAAAATCCCCCAATTGGATAATGCTAACGGGGAGTTTAATTATCTCTTGGGTTTTTGCTAAATCAATTGCCAATGCAGCCGACTTGGGTAATAAATTCGGTTATTTAGGAGGATTGGCTTATGCGGCCTATTATTTTTCATTCATTGTAGCTGGGATTGTAATTTATTACCTGCGAAAGAACGGAGAATTCAATAGTATTCACCATTTTTTAAGTCATCGATTTGGACGCCGAGCAGTGCAATTGTTCTCGCTGATGATCGCTTTCCGTTTATTCAATGAAATTTGGTCGAATACAATGGTTATTGGTTCCTATTTTGGGGATATTGGCTCCAATACTTATTATATTTCTATTGTTGTTTTTACCTTGCTCACATTGGCTTATTCTTTAAAAGGAGGACTAGAAAGTTCCATTTTTTCAGATGTCATTCAAATGTTATTATTTGGCATTCTTTTAACCGTTATTTTGTCCATGCTTTTTGTTGCTGATGAAGGGTTGACAATTACGCAAGTGCGGAATTCAGGGAGCTTTTCATGGTCAAATGGGTTGAATTTATTATTTGCGGCTTTATTGCAATCCTTAAGTTATCCATTTCACGATCCAGTACTTACAGACCGCGGATTTATCAGTCCTTTAAAAACAACTTTAAGAAGTTTTATTTGGGCAGGAATAATCGGAGGAATTTGTATTTTCTTGTTCAGTTTTTTAGGCATTTTTGCGCAAACAAAAGGAATTGCTCCGGGTGCATTAACAGAGGTTGCAATGGTATTCGGGCCTATTTTGTTATTGCTGATAAACTTTATTATGATTGTTTCCGCAGCGTCCACTTTAGATTCTACTTTTTCATCGTTCAGTAAATTGGCAACCATCGATCTGAACCTTGGAAAAACCGTAAGATTTGGCCGGTATACAATGGTGATTATTGCTGTCGCGGGATCTCTGCCAATATTCTTCAATCCAGCGATCTTATCAGCAACTACAATAAGTGGAACAATGGTGATTGGTTTAACACCTGTCTTCATTTTTTGGTGGATTAAAACACCTAAAATCAGTTTTCATTTAAGTGTGCTAGTCGGTATCATCATTGGTATTGTATTGGCGACGGGCAATTTTCCAGAGGCATTGATTTTTACCGACGGTCCGTATAACGAATTATTAGGGGCAAATGTTTTTGGGATTATCACTTGTACATTGGTCTATTTTTTACCTTTAGTATTCCACCATAAAATTCAATCACAGCATGAACCAATATAGCAAAGATGATCTATTATTATTCGGTGGAAATTATAGTAATTTTCAAGCGAGCAAACGCTTAAAAGAGATTGCTGAGGAATTAGGCTTTGCCCCGAATCAAATTATTTGTAATGGTGATATTGTTGGTTATTGTAGTCAGCCAGAAGAAACCGTGCAGCTAATTAAGGAATGGGGCGTCAATTGTATTACGGGAAATGTAGAGGATCAAATTAGAGAAGGGGCGATAGATTGTGGATGTAATTTTGATGCAGGCTCAAGATGTGATATTTTGTCAAAGCAATGGTTTCCTTATGCGAAAGCCAACTTGTCAAAAGATTCAGAAGCGTGGATTGGAACCTTACCAACAACATTATCATTCAATATAAATGGTAAAAATATTGTTGTGATTCATGGTGGAGTAGAAGATCGTTCAGAATTCATTTTCGCATCAACGCCAACTGAACGAAAAATAGAAATCTTCAATGATTTAAAAGCGGATATTATCATTGCTGGTCATTCTGGACTTCCTTTTGCGCAACATATAGACAAAAACACATGGATTAATCCCGGTGTTGTTGGTATGCCAGCGAATGATGGAACAACACGTTGTTGGTTTGCTATTTTAAAAACAGGGACTTGGGAAATTGAATTGCATGCGTTCGATTATGATTCGATCGAAACAAGTCAGTTAATGACAGATAAAAAATTGGCGGCACCTTATGCTAAAACTTTATTGACAGGGATTTGGGACAATACTGATATCTTAATACCGCAAGAAATATCTGAACAGGGGGTAGCAATTAAAGCGGATAATTATTGGGGGTAAATTCTTGTGCCTTGAACAATCAAATTAATTTTTATTTATAGCAAAGTTTTAAGTTTGAATGAGATTAATTGGAATTTAGAAAGTGTCAAGTGGGCACCTACGCTCGTCAAAACGCGCTATCCTGCTATGCGCTATAGTTGCCTTCTTCACCATCACAAAAGCAACAAAAGCAAATATTTGCTTCGCGCCATATTCGCTTTTTAGCATTTGTAAGTTGTTGAATTCATACAAGCTACCGCTGCTATCAGGGGTGGGGCCTAGTCTTCAATAATTGGTTTTATGTTTACATATAATAGCGATATCCTTGAAGTTTTGGAGCCACGCAGATTTTAAAGACGAATTATTAGTAAGTTAAAATCTTCACTAAAGCAGTATTCTATAGCTGATAAATAATAGAATTAAATGGACTTTTAGTTGAACAATTACATCCGCTAAATTCGCATGGTAATCTTAAAATAATGTTAAAATTTTATCGAATGAGTTTAATTTTTAAATAATAATTATACATTTGTATCAGTGAAAACAGAAAACAAAAATATAATGTGTTGTATGATGTGTAGATTAATCTATGCAAATGGCATTGTTATATAATAAGATAAAAATTATAAATAATAAAAGCCTTTGCAATTGCAAGGGCTTTTTTTTTGACTAAAAATTACAATAAATTACAATGATGAATAATAAATTTTGTTGCTGCCTAATGGAAATGTGTATGATGATGCACATAATGCAACCGTATTACCCAGACTGAAATTTATAGTTCTAAAAAAACAATTTTAAAAGTCCCTTTGGTAATACATATCCAAAGGGACTTTTTTTATGCTAAAAAATTAAAAAAAAAGAAAAAATGAGCGATTTAAAACAAAAAACAAATGCCTTACACGCAGGACATGACACCAAATTAACAGGAGGAACAAGAGCTGTTCCAATTTATCAAACGAGTTCGTACGTGTTTAACAATACCGAACATGCTGCGAATTTATTTGGACTGAAAGAGTTTGGATTTATTTATACAAGACTGAACAATCCAACGAATGATATTCTAGAAAAAAGATTGGCTGCAGTTGAAGGTGGTGTGGGTGCAGCAGTTTTCGCATCTGGATCATCGGCGATTTCATCAACGTTTTTAACCTTATTAAAAGCAGGAGACCATATTGTTTCTTCGAATAGTTTATATGGCGGAACGTTTAATTTATTGAATGTAACCTTACCAAGATTTGGTATCAATACCTCTTTTGTTGATCCTGATGATGTGTCTACATTTCAAGCAGCTATTCAAGAGAATACAAGAGCGATTTTTATTGAGTCATTGGGGAATCCCAAATTAGATGTACTAGATATTGAAGCGATTGCCAATGTAGCGAAAGCCAATAACATTCCCCTAATCGTAGACAATACTGTTGCAACGCCAACTTTGTTGAATCCGATTAAATACGGAGCAAATATTGTCATTCATTCTCTAACAAAATACATCGGAGGTCAAGGAACATCACTTGGAGGTGCCGTAATAGATGCCGGTAATTTCGATTGGACCAATGGTAAGTTTCCTGAATTTACAGAGCCTTCAAAGGGTTATCACGGACTAAAATATGCTGAAGCATTGGGCGAAATCGCTTTTATTGTGAAGTTGAGATTAGAAGGATTAAGAGATTTTGGGGGCGCTTTAAGTCCTTATAACGCTTTTCAAATCATTCAAGGTCTGGAGACATTGGACTTAAGAATAAAACAACATTCTAAAAACGCCCTCGAATTTGCAACTTGGTTGACAGAACAAGACGAGGTGGATTGGGTTAAATATCCTGGTTTAGCTGGAGATAAATACAATGATTTAGCAAAAAAATATTTACCAGATGGGCAAAGTGGCATTGTAACAGTCGGTTTAAAAGGCGGATATGAAGCAGCGCAAAAACTAGCTGATAATGCCAAGATATTCTCACTGCTTGCCAATATCGGTGATACAAAATCGCTATTAATTCATCCAGCGAGTACAACGCATCAGCAGCTTTCTCTAGAAGATCAATTATCGGCAGGCGTGCGCCCCGAACTAATTAGATTATCCATTGGTTTGGAAGATTTAGAGGATTTAAAAAATGATTTTAAACAAGCATTGAAAGCATAATCCAACAATAGGAGAGGTAGGCAAATAGTGATGTAAAAATCGCTATTTGCCACTCCTTTGAAATTAAAATGAAAAAAGAATAGATGTTAATCAATCACCAAATAGAAAATTACAAGACCTATAGTGGGGCCTTATATCCTAAATTGAATGTGTCCTATCAAATTTTTGGTAAGGAATTACATACAGCGCCAATTGTTTTGGTTAATCACGCATTAACAGGTAATTCTGATGTGGCGAGCAAAAAAAATGGTTGGTGGAAGGAAATAATTGGACCAGAAAAGGTCGTTAATACAGCGGATTATACCATCATCGCTTTCAATATTGTTGGGAACGGTTATGATGGACATTTAATAGATAACTATAAAGACTTCACAACACAAGATATTGCACGCATTTATTTTCAAGTATTATCCGAATTAAAAGTGGCAGCTTTATTTGCCATTATTGGTGGCTCTTTGGGTGGGGGGATAGCATGGGAGATGGTAAGCCTTTATCCCAATTTTGCTCAATACATCATTCCAATTGCTGCTGACTGGAAAGCAACGGATTGGATTATTGGACACAATACCATTCAAGGAAGTATCCTGCTTAACTCGAAAACACCTTTGCAGGATGCTCGAAAAATGGCGATGCTTTTTTACCGAACGCCACAGTCGTTTACGCGAAAATTTAACCGTACGAAAACGGAGGATGGTGAAGTATTTAATGTGGAATCATGGCTCAATCACCATGGAAACGTCCTCACAAAAAGATTCGAGTTGAAAGCCTATTTAATGATGAATCATTTATTGACAACGGTTGACATTACCCGTCATAATCAGTCAATAAGAGATGTGCTTGAACATATTCAATCCAAAATCATACAAATTGGTATTGATTCTGATTTGTTTTTTATCCCCGATGAGAATATCAAAACCAAACAATTATTGGATGAATTGAATATCCCGAATGAATATCATGAAGTAAAATCGGAAGACGGGCACGATGCTTTCCTTATAGAAAACGAACAACTCACAAAATTTTTGACACCCATTTTTAAACAACCATGAAAGTAACATTAACAAGAAAAAATAAAGCATTTCATTTCGAAGCAATCAACGAAGCAGATTTGATTTTAAATATTGATGGATCTCCCGAAATTGGAGGTGAAAACAAAGGTTTCCGTCCAATGGAATTGCTCTTGTCTGGCATTGCATCTTGCTCCACAATCGATTTATTATTGATCCTCAAAAAACAAAGACAAGCCGTTGAGGATATTAAAATTGAAGTAACTGCGGAGCGCTCAACAGAAGCTGCAAAGGAATTTAAGAAAATCCATTTGCATTATATCATTGAAGGCGAAGTAGCAACAGATAAAATGGAACATGCCATCGATCTGTCTATCAATAAATACTGCTCGGCGATTCAATCATTAAGTCCTGCAATTGAAATTACTACATCTTTTAAAATCAATTAAATGACGAAAGAATTTGAAACAAAGGCCATTCGTACGTCATTTGATACGAATAAACGTGAAGAGCATTCCACAGCTTTATATTTAACCTCAAGTTATGTCTTTGAAGATGCAGAAGAGATGCGGGCGAAATTCGCAGGTGAATTAGAAGGTAATATTTACAGTCGCTATTCCAACTCCAACACAACCGAATTGATAGAAAAGATGAAAGCTTTGGAAGGAGTGGAAGCGGGTTGGGCTACCGCATCTGGTATGGCAGCTATTTTTACAACCTTCGGCGCTTTACTTCAAAGTGGAGATCATGTTCTTGCTTGCAAGTCCGTTTTTGGATCAACCCATAACGTACTGACTAAAATTCTACCGAAATGGGGAATTACATACACCTATGTAGATGTTAATAATACTGAAAGTTGGGAAGATGCTATTCAAGAGAACACCAAAGTAGTTTTCGTTGAAACACCAACCAATCCAGGATTGGATATTATAGATTTGGAATGGCTGTCTGAATTGGCTCGAAAACACCAACTGATATCCATTATAGACAATTGTTTTGCTACGCCTTATTTGCAACAACCAATCGAATTTGGATTTGATTTAATTCTCCATTCGGCTACTAAATATTTAGATGGACAAGGGCGCGTCACAGGAGGATTGATTCTAGGAAAACAAAGTTTAATCGACCAAGTAGAAGCTTTTGCGCGTCATTCAGGTCCTGCTTTATCTCCATTCAACGCGTGGATTATTTCAAAAAGCTTGGAAACCCTATCCATTCGAATGGATAGGCATTGTGAGAATGCTTTAAAATTGGCAATTTGGTTAGAAGATCACGAGGAGGTTGCATTGGTGAAATATCCGCATTTGCCTTCACATCCCAATTATGTGATTGCAAAGAAGCAAATGAAACAAGGGGGAGGAATCGTCAGTTTTGAACTAAAAGGTGGATTGACTTCGGGACGCAATTTTTTAAATCAATTAGCAATGATTTCATTAACCGCCAATTTGGGAGATACCAGATCAATTGCAACGCATCCGGCATCTACAACTCATTCAAAATTATCAGAAGAAGAACGAATGGAATTAGGGATAACGCCAGGGTTAATTCGAATATCAGTCGGATTAGAGCATATCAATGACATTATTAACGACATAGAAAAAGCATTAAAACAATGAAAATATTAAAATTCGGAGGGAATTCTCTCGCAAATGGTCAAGGTTTGGGAAATGTAATCGCCATTATTAGAGACCAACATAAAAAGTATAAACAAATTGGAATTGTTGTTTCAGCAAGAGGTGAAGCAACCGTCGAACTGCAACATTTATTAGATACAGCCAAGTCGGGCTTAGATTATACACCAGCATTAACGACATTTAAAAAGTATCAAATTGAACCACTTCAAACCATCGACTTTACAGAAGAATTCCAGCTGTTAAGTGATACACTTAAAGGCGTTCAACTAACAAAAGACTACAGTCCTAAGATTCAAGATCTCATTTTAGCTCAGGGCGAATTATTATCGTCAAAAATATTGAGTGCATTATTGAATCAAGAAGGGTTAAAATCAACAACAATAGATAGTAGAGCATTTCTAAAAACAGACAGTAATTTTGGTAATGCAAATGTCGATCAACAAGCATCAGCATCACATACAAAAACGGTCTTCAAAAGCGTAGGAAAAACAACTTTATCAATCATTCCAGGTTTTATCGCTTCAAATGAAAAAGATGAGACGACTACTTTGGGTAGAAATGGATCGAATTATACCGCGTCTTTGGTGGCTAATTATTTAGATGCTTCGGAAATCCTTAATTATACCCATGTAAATGGCATTTATACCGCCAATCCAGAAATTGTAGCCAATGCAAAAGTAATTCGTCAAATCAACTATACTGAAGCGAGTGAATTAGCAAGTTTTGGGGCTTCAATTCTCCATACCAAAACCATTGTTCCACTCATTGATAAAAATATCCCATTCCGTATTTTAAATACATTCAAGCCAGAAGAGGAAGGCACCTTAATTAGTGATGAGAAAACCCAATCGGCAATTAAATCCATTTCCATTCAAGACGATGTAGATTTATTGAATATATCAGGCAAAGGATTGTTGGGAAAGTCGGGAATTGATGCCCGTATTTTTTCAGTTTTGGGAAGAGATGGCATTAGTGCAGGAATTATTTCACAAGGATCATCCGAACGAGGTGTTAGTTTTATCATTAAAAAAGTGGATGCTGATAAGGCTTTAGTGGCGTTAAAAAATGAATTCAAGCATGAAATTACGGTAAATGACATTCATTCAATCAAGTTAATACGTAATATTGCTGTGGTAACCATTGTAGGGCAAAAAGTCAATGATTTTTCGAATTCTTTGAACTATTTAAAGAAAAATAAGATCGATATTCATTTGATCAATAGTACCGTAAGTGCAAATAATATTGGTTTAGTTGTAGATAAAGACGATGTTAAAAAGGCTGTGAATATCATTCATTCGCAAATTTTTGGAGCAGTAAAAACCATGCATATTGCCATTGTAGGAAAAGGTACTGTAGGAGGATCGTTGATCAACCAAATTTTGAGTTCTCAAGCTAAGATTCTAGAGAAAAAACATTTGCATTTAAAAATATTCGCCATTGCCGGTGCAACGCAGGTTATATTGAACAAAGACGGCATAAAAGAAGATTGGAAAACACAGTTCGAAGGACAGCGTACATCAAAGAATATCACCAAAGACATCATCCAATTCAGCCAAGTCAATCAATTGGAGAATTTATTGGTCATTGACAATACTTCAAGTACAGACTTCGTTGAGAATTACAATACCTACGTTGAAAATGGATTCGATTTAATCTCGTCCAATAAAATAGCGAATACCCAAAGTTATGCGACCTATAAAGAATTGCGCGAAAGCTTGTATAATCACAGGAAAGAGTATTTGTATGAGACGAATGTTGGTGCTGGATTACCCATTATTGACACCATAAAAGTCTTGCACGAATCAGGGGAGAATATCACGCGAATTAAAGGTGTTTTTTCAGGGTCATTGAGTTTTTTATTCAATTCATTCTCTCAGTCCGATTTGCCTTTCAGTCATTTTCTAAAAATTGCAGTAGCAGAAGGGTATACCGAACCTGATCCAAGAGAAGATTTATCAGGAAATGATATTGCACGGAAATTATTAATTCTAGCGAGAGAATTAGACTTAGAAAACGAATTGGCAGATGTTGCAGTTGAAAGTTTGATTCCACCAGCTTTACAAGAAATTAGCACGGATAAATTTTTAGAAGATTTAGAGGCTTTAGACGCACATTTTTCTGAAGTGAAAGACAGTTTAGCACCAGATGAAGTTCTTCGTTATATCGGTGATTTGTCTGGAGATTTACAACAGTCAAAAGGTAAATTAGAAGCCAAATTAGTTAAAGTGAAAACCAATAGTATGTTGGGGAGTTTAACAGGGTCAGATTCTATATTTGAGATCTTTACAGAATCGTATGGAGACAATCCTATTACAATAATTGGAGCAGGTGCGGGAGCTGCCGTTACGGCAAGAGGTGTATTTGGAGATTTATTAAGAATTGCAGATAAAAAATAATTAGCGCGCATAGCTAGTCTTTTACCAGCCGAGTATTTTTTTATAAAGATCCTTGGCTGGTATTTTTCTACAAATTATCCCAAAAAACTGAAGAAGTCAAGTCCGCTTAAAAAGGCATCCATAATTGAAGCGAAAAATCCTCGTCCTTTGTCTTGTCGCTGAATCTTCCTGAGTTCACAATCAGATATTTCAGTTAAATATTGTCCATAATCACGTCCAGCAATTTCAACTTTTCGAATCATTGCTTCCCATTTCTTTTGTAATTTCTGGTTTTTGAGGGTTCTATTCCCGAAATGAATCGAATAAAGTTGGTCGTAAATTTGTTTCCTTCGGGGATTCCGCAGAACAAAAAAAGCTTCAGATTCTAGTTTGAAAGCTTCTAGATCATAGTCTTTATCATCCCTTTTCGAACGAAATTTTCGTATGCGGTTGTATTGCGATTTATTGATCTTTTTAATCGATGATTTAACTGGAAGATCTAATATTTCGTAATAGTTTTTCATTATGAGGAAAACAGATTTCTACTACAGATACGTTAGTTGAGGTTTTTAATTTAGTACTGTCCTCTAATCTGATCAATATAATTGAGTACTTCAGCTTCAAAAGCTAGATACTTTTGAGACGATTTATCAATTTCACCATCCTCCGAAGTCGACCATTTGATCAGTTCTCTATTTTTCCAATATGATTTTTGAAGACTAATAACTTTGCCTGTTTCGAGGTCCAACCATTGTTGTTCAATGTAGATTAGGAATTCATCTTTAAAATAATATTCTACTATTTTGACAATATTATTTTGAGTGCTTTTAACCTGAATAAGTTGGAGTTTATCCTCCTTTAAATAGAAGTTTTTAAAACTGAGACTGTCTTTATATTCGTTAATTTCCGTCAGCGTTTTAATGCTGTTTTTAATTTCTGTTTTGGTTTGATCTATAGCTTTAAAATCTTGTGCAAAAAGACTCGAACTTAAAACGGTAAAAATAAATAACTGGAGAATATATTTCATGATTGAATAATTTATTTAAAGATACTATTTTTTCATAACCGATGAATTAAGAATGATGGCTTCGGCTTGAGTTCTTTTATCAATTATCGACGAGAGAGTATTTGACTTATGCGTTTTGAGGGTCAACAATGGTGGTCCGTCCCTCGCCTCAAATTTCATTCCGCTCGGATTGAATTAACAAATCCAGGTATTTGTGATTTAGGCGTTTTAGCAATTTTTCAAATGTTAAAGCTTCTTCTTTAGTTTTGAACTTTTGAATAAAAATTAATTCCCAAGGACCATTATTTTTAGTGTATTGAGATAGGCCTTTATTATGATATTCTAATCTTTGAACAGGATCAGTTGTGAATCCTTTATAGTAGATGTTATTCGAATTTTTAATAGTATAAACAAAATACATTTTGGGTATATTTAGGTTTGAAAACCGACTACGTTTGAGAAACATTATTTAAATCTTTTAGCAAGAACAGCTCTTCCTGAACCTGTTTTTAAGTATTTCTCATACTCAAATGCTTTGTATTTATTGTTAAATGCAATATATGTGATTAATTCTACCGGTCTTCGGTCTTTTGTAGCAGGAACAGAGGATCAGTCACAAAAGTTGGGGAGGAATTTAGACTAAAATGATTTTCTTTGTAAAAAAGAATAAGTTTTGGATTGATTTTTTTAGAGTAAAATAATTTTACTAATTACAACTTAACCCAATAATCATATCCGAAACTCGATTTTTCGATGCCATTCTTTTAAGAACCATAAGAAACGAATTGAAACTGGTAAAAAAGTGAGGAAGCTCCAATCTCTGATTGGAGATCACCGATCTTTTCCATTTTCAAGATTGGCGTTGGTGAGTAAAAGCGGGCTATTGGTTGTAGGCCCTGCCAGGCAGCCTTTTTTGCTTCCTTTTTTTGCTGTAAAAAAAGGAAGAAGAGGTTAAATAAAATTTAAAAGCAAATCGGGTAACCAAAAAAG
>NZ_JHXV01000022.1 GCF_000621625.1 Crocinitomix catalasitica ATCC 23190 | reverse complement strand
GTCGCAGTACTTGAAGCATCTGGACGAGGAGCACCAGTTAAAGTAATTGTTACAGGTTCACCTTCACAACCTAATAAAGATCCATTCAATGTATAAGTTACAACACCTGGTTCCGCTTCAAAAGGCTCATTATCAATCACACCTCTATCCCAAGTATAAGCATCACCACCTTCACCCCATAGTGTCAAATATGTTCCTTCACATGCTGCTGGAGAACTTGAATTAGGAATTAAAACAGGAACCTCTGTACTTGTTACAATTACTTCTAAATTACAATCTTCTGGACTTGTACTTTCTGCAGAATATATAGTTGTTCCTAAAGGTGGAACAAAATCAACACCGTCAGTAATTCCACCTGTCCAAGTTATATCACCACCTGTTAAAGATCTAGCGCTTAAGTTAACAGACTCTCCAGCACATACGCCAGTTTCTGTTGCAGTTAGTTCTAAACCAGTACATAAAACCGTCATAACAACACGACCGTTACCTGTACGACCTACAGAGTTTTCTTGATCTTCACCTGCGTTAAAAGAGCCGCCACCGCCGCCATTCGTCGGTCCGTGCCAAGCACCACCACCGCCAGAATAACCGCCGCCGCCGCCGCCGCCCCAGTTTCCACCGTTAGCACCACCACCGTAGCCACCAGAACCACCAGAACAACCTACTCCACCAGCACCACCTAAAATATAAGCTATACCTGGAGGGCCACAACTTGATGCTGCACCACTTGTATAATAACCTCCGCCGTTACCAGCATGTCCCATTCCAGATGGTCCAGGAAGTGTAGAGCCATTTCCATCAACACCACCAATTCCATATCGTGTAGGAGAACCTCCATGATCACTGTAACCCCTATTTCCATCCGTTGTGATATTGGCATCAATTCCAGGAAAAGTAGGAGAGCCACTGCCATCCCATGCTTTACCACCACCACCACCAGCAACAACAAATGGCACTAAAGCAAGATCACTTACAAAAGAACCTCCGCCACCACCAACTTGGTTTGCCAATGCCATTCCACCTTGTTGACCAACAAGAATGACAAATTCATCTCCCGGTGTAACATCAAAAGCACCGTCCATTATGGCTCCAAGTCCACCATCATTTCCTCCTTGAGCACCTTCCGCTCTTATACTAATTCTTGTAACATCCGCAGGTACTGTATAATACTGCAAACTTCCCGTATATTCAAAAATTGTTTCTTGACCCCAAACGGTGCCCAGACCACTTAAAAATATAGCAAAGAATAATATCTTAGTCATGTAATTTTGTTTCATTTCACCCAAATTTTTAGAATAATTTCAATAAAAATAAAATATTTTTCACACTATGATAAATAAATGAAATCTTTACGTGCATTATTAACAAATAAATATCTTAATGTTAAATAAAACACTTTGTTTTTCTATAGGCATTATAACATAAGTATTTACACTAAATCATGAGCAAGATAACCCTTGCTATAAAATAGACACCGATACTAAGAGTTGGGATTCAATTTAGCATAAAAAAAGGGGCAGTCGAAAATTCAACTGCCCCTTTTTAATTTTTAGACCTTAGTACTAAGGCTATAATGTTTATTGTTTCACAACCTGTGCGAATCCAATTTTATCGTTTGCATTTACGCGGATAATGTAAGCACCGTTAGCTAAATCTTTCATAGAAAATTCCACTTGATCAGTACCTTGTCCTTGATGGAATATTTCACCGGCGATATTCATAACATCGTAGTTAAATGTTCCAGCAGTTACAATTACTAAACGGTCAGTTGTTGGATTTGGATAAACATTTAATTCTATTAATTCTATGTTTTCTAACCCTAATTCTGTTCCGACTGTAAATGTCGCTTCCATTGGACACAATCCTTTTTCTAATGTGATATCATTAATGATAACAGTATATGTTCCGTCAGTTAATGAACCTACATCTTCTGAAATTGGACCATGAGACCATGCGTAAGTATACTCACCTGAACCACCTTCAACAGTAATATTAATTTCACCGTCATATCCAAAATACTCTGGAGTTATATCAGATGATGCAATTCTTGGTATTTCAACACCTGTTACTAATACTTCGTCAGTATCTTCACATCCATTAACATCAGTTCCAGTTACTGTATAAACAATTTCTCCTGCTTCTGCAGCAAAAGGAACACCATTGGTAATTCCCATATCCCATGAAATTGTTCTTGTTCCTGAACCAGTTAAAGTAACTTCGTCACCTTCACAAACCGCAACATCACTTCCACCGTGAACTTCTGGTAAACCATGAACGACAACAGTTACCATTGAAGTATCTCCACAACCTACATCAGAATTTCCGATTACAACATGTGTATAAGAACCTGGACTTTCCGGTGTTAATTCGTCACCATCATTAATGCCACGACCCCAATTATAGGTTGCTGCACCACCGTCACCAGTTAATACATAGCTTTCACCTAAACAAATTTCATCAGGAGTCGCTGTACTTGAAGCATCTGGACGAGGAGCACCAGTTAAAGTAATTGTTACAGGTTCACCTGGACAATCCAAATAAGAACCATTTAAAGTATACGTATTAACACCTGGCTCTGCAGCAAAGGCAACACTATCTATAACACCTCTATCCCAAGTATAACTATCTCCACCTTCACCCCATAAAGTGATAAAAGTACCTTCACAAGCTGCTGGAGAACTAGAATTAGGAATTAAAACAGGAACCTCAGAAGCAGAAATTTCAATTGTGAATCCACAATCAGTAATACTTGTACTAGTAGCAGTGTAAGTATAAGTTCCTAATTCGGGAGCAAACGCTACGCCATTATCTACATCTCTATCCCAAGTAATTACTCCACCTGAAGTTGACTCAGCATACAATGTTAATTCATCTCCAATACAAACACCAGTTACTGGTATATCAGTAATTAATCCTAAACATAAAACTTGAATTGAAACTTGTCCATGACCTTCATTAAATCCTTCGACATTGTCCTGCAACATACCAGAATTAAATGAGCCGCCACCGCCAGCACACCAGCCGCCACCGCCGCCAGTATATCCGCCGCCGCCGCCGCCGCCTTGACAACCTCTACCTTGTCCACCACCACCAAATCCACCAGCTGCATTATCTCCACATGAACCACAACCAGTACCACCAGAAGCTCCATTCAAAAAAGACTTTCCTCCACAACCATAAGAAGCATCATTAGCACCATCACCAATAAATCCTCCACCTCCTGATCCCCAAGAGGTACGAATGTCACCACCGTATCCAACAGCAATTCCACTAGGTGTACCTCCACCAGAAGAAGCAGCTACACCTGTTCCACCATTCTCACCAATTAATCCTGGATTACCATTCTGAGAACAAGCAGATCTTGTACCTGCACCACCGCCTGCAATTATTAAAGGCGTAACAGGAACACCTGCAAATGGACCAACAGCTATAACGTTAGGCGATAAAGGATCCTCTAACATTACGAAACTTCCGCCGCCACCGCCGCCATTTGAATTACTACTTTGTCCTTGACCTTGTCCACCTACTGCAATAATTAACCTTGAGCCAGGTATTACATCAAAATCTCCAGACATTTTTGCTCCTTTTCCTCCAACATAAGAAGGATTTCCGGAGGCACCTTGTCCTCCAAGCGCTTCAATATTAATTGACGTCACCCCAATAGGCACCTCATAGCTCACCATCTCGCCAGTATGTTCGAGCACTGTAAGTTGGCTCCATCCTTCACTTACCCCTAAAGAGAAAATGAAGCATAAAACTAAACTTAAATTGTAAATTTTTTTCATAGTGTTAAAATTTTAATGATTTAATCAGGCTAACAATTTACAATTTTATTTTAATTAATTCAAAATAATTACGTCTTAAATTTAATGAAAAGTTCGAGCTTAGATAAAACCGAAGAATTTTCTATTCTCCTAATCACCATGCAAACTACACGATATATTTGAATAAATAAAGAGTCTATAATTTCTTAATAATCTATACTTAAAAAAGTAAATATTTGCACTCTAAGTTATTCATATAAAACACAATAAAATCATTAACTAATTAGCTGTATTGACTTTAGCCTAAATAAAAGAGAAGAATTTAAACATTTTACCCTTGTTTAATTATACATTATTGACTAAAGTTTTCTCAATAACTTTTATCAAACCGTAACTATTTTAAATTAGACATTTCGCAACTAAAACAGACAGTATTTACCAAGCCAAAGAATAAAAGTTCTTTTTTTCTGCTCCATAAATTTATTGCAATGTCACACCGCAAATTCATTACTTTACCTTTAAATACACTCAAAATTAATAATAGAAGTGCATTTAACGATTCTAGTTAAACACTTTAATCTATTTATAAAACGTTATTCTTTGAGTAAAAAAGTTTTAGCTTCAGCTTGATTAGAAACGGTAATTACGATTGTTTTGTCTTTGAACTTGAGTTGAACCATATCTTTACAATCATTATTTTCAAAGAATCCTGACTCAACCGGTGAACGTTGTTGGAAGTTACCAGCACCATCACCTATCAATAAAACACCTCTCCCCCCATCGTATCGAATTGTTTCTACCTCCACACCAAAATTGTTTCCAACAACTAAAATATCTAAATTACCATCTTTGTTATAATCGTCAACTAATGTTCGGTTAATTGGTCCAAGTTGACAATAAACCGGTAATCGATCTACTTTATAACCACCATTCTCACTCAATAAAACAACTGAACTAAAATTCGTTGCAGAATAATGCATCGCATTATTCAAAAAGTCCTGTCCATAAATACTTGCAAGATCTGCCTTTGCGAAGGCATCGTAAGTAGGGAATTTATCTTTAATAAAAGGCATTTGCTCAGATGAACATTGTCTTCCACGAACAGGGTAACAGATATTATCTTGATATCCAGCAAGCACAATATCATTTGTACCATTTCCATCAAAATCGCCACAATAAATTTCTAGAGGATACTTTTTTGAAGGATGAAACTTATTATTTTCACCCAAATTACCCACTATAAAATCCATTTTCCCATCTTTATTAAAATCTCCTTTTTCAATTGAGTACCACCAGCCCACTTCTGGGTTTGGGTTATAAACTGCTGTTACATTTGAAAAGACACCTTTATTATTTTGAAAAAATGAAATTGGCATCCATTCTCCGACAACAATTAAGTCCAAATCACCGTCGGCATCAAAATCATCAAAAATCGCATCCGTTATTAATCCTGGATTCTTCAAATCGGGTGACGTTGAAGTAACATCACTAAACTGCCCATTATTATTCTGAAAAATGTAACTATTCGGAGGATATGGATAAAGACCTGGCACTTGTCGTCCACCAATAAACAAATCTAGATCACCATCATTATCATAATCTGCTGTGATTACACATTGACCACCAACTGGAATTTGTGGAAGCCTATTAGATTCATTCTTAAAATTTCCTTTACCATCATTGATATAAAGTTGATCTATAAGCAAAGGGGAATTATAGTTATATTCGTTTCCTCCACTAACAACATAAAGATCTAAATCCTGATCACCGTCAACATCGAAAAAAACAGCATCCATTTCTTCACGTCCCTTTTCTTTTAACCATGGACCTGATTTTTCCTTAAAACCAACAGCTGTTTGCAGGTATAATTTACCTGTTCCTCCCGCTGGTCCACTGATATAAATATCATCTAAATCATCTCCGTTTACATCTCCTTTAGTTATAAACGGACCTGATTGCGAAAGTTTATTTGGGAGTAATATTTCAGTTTTAAAATCGTCAAACGATCTCTCATTGTGCTTAAACTTCAGTAATGAATCTGCTATATCTCTGAATAACGGCGCTGTTTTTGCAGCAGTTAAATTACGCTTTGCACCATCTGCATATTTTATATTTAGTACACTATTCGTTTTAATATTATCTTGCTCTAACGTTGTTCCATCTGGCCATTGAACCGCTATTTTATCTACAATCTCAATTGAACCTAAACCAAAATGCAACGTGTTTTCTACGGAAGAAATATATCCTCTAGAGACATGTAATTCTTGATATTGCAAACCATCTTCTGTGTAAATTGTGACTTTAGTACCAATCGCTTGCATATTTTTATCGTATCCATCAATTTTTAAACGCAAATAATTATTAGAGGAACCCGTTAATGTATTCTCGAAAATAGAGGCAACATCATCCATATTATTCAATATAAGATCTAAATCCCCATCATTGTCTAAATCAGCATAAGCCGCACCATTAGAATTAATTGGCACATCTAATCCCCAATCAGCAGCTACGTTTTTAAATATTAAGTTGCCGTTATTTTTAAACATATAATTCTTAATTTTTGTAGCTGGAATTAAATCTAATTCATTTTTTAAATCGCCAATTTGGTCATTCTCTGATTTACGATAATATTCACTTTGATAATCAACATCTCGAAGATCACGTTTATAACCGTTGGTGATAAATAAATCTTTATATCCGTCATTATCAAAATCTGCAAAGAGTGGCGCCCAACTCCAATCCGTTTTTGATACACCTGCTAAGTGACCTATATCCGAAAAAGTACCATTACCATTATTTAATTGCAGTACGTTAAACATGTATTGATAATGAAAACCCATAGCTACAACATCTGCAAAGAATTTAGGGTTCATCCCTCCCATGTTCTTTTTAGAACGGATATGATCTTCACTGGCCATATCTAATGTCATAATATCGAGAAAGCCATCATTATTAAAATCAGCTATTTCATTCCCCATTGAGAAATTAGACACATGATTTGTTCTGTGTCGTAATTCATCAGTAAAAGTACCATCTCCGTTGTTCATGTATAGAAAATCGGGATGAGCAAAATCACTCGAAATATAGATATCAACATGTCCGTCATTATTGATATCACTTGCGGCTATACCTAAACCAAAAGTAGCATTCCGAATACCTGCTTTTGATGATACATCTGTAAAATTCCCATTATCATTACGAAGGAGAACATCAGCATCTTCACCTTCCCTTACGATCCTCATCAATTCTTCATTCGTTATCGTATCTTCGATATTCGTTTTTGGATGATTCAAAATATATAAATCAAGATCACCGTCATTATCATAATCAAAAAATGCAGAATGTGTTGTTCGTTTGTTACAATTCACGCCATACTCTTCTCCTTTTTCAGAAAAAGTATTGTCTTGATTATTAATAAACAGTAAATTTTCCATTTTTGATCGATCGTCAGTAATTCCAGATAGACCAACATATATATCTAAATAACCATCCGCGTTTATATCTACGAAATTCACACCTGTATGCCAACCACCTGCCATATCATGCTGAAAGGCCGTATTTGTTATATCTTCGAAAACCATATCACCTTTATTCAAATAAAGCTTATCAGAAACATCATTCCCTGTAAAGTAAATATCGACTAAACCATCATTGTTTATATCTCCTACAGCAACACCTCCGCCATTATACATATATTCAAAATTGAAGATATTACGATCCTCTGTTTCTGTAATGGAATTGATAAAATGAATACCTGTTTTGGTTGCTGACAATAATTCAAAACCCATTTGATCTTTACTTTCAACAGTATCAACAAGCAAGTCTTCTTTGTCAGAACTTGTTTTACACGACGATAGTGAGATTATTAATATTGCAAAAAGAAGATAGTTGATTTTCAATTTCATACTTAAAATAATTCCTTTTTAATTTTCATTTAGATTTTAATGTAATTGTGTCCTTTACTTATTAGACCTATCAATCATTTTGGAAATCGTTAATTAAAATAATTATACGATAAATTACTCAGACTTTATAAATCAAACGTATACAAATATAATTTTTTGTGTGTATTTAATCAATCCTTCCTCTAAAAATCTTATTCAGCGTTCTTTAAACCTAATATTAACTTCAGCTTAATTAACCATCAAGAATAAATAAACCACCAAAAACAAAGACATATAGTCGACAACACTTTGCTAGTTATAATTTATTCGAACGCATGCAAATCACCTACAATTTAAATTCTTAAACAACAGCATTGAGTATTAATACGCAGTAATTATGAATAAAAAAGGGGGAATCGAACTGAATCGACTCCCCCTTTTTGGAAATTATTTTACCTTAAGAATAAGGCAATTGATTTATTGTTTCACAACCTGTGCGAATCCAATTTTATCATTTGCATTTACGCGGATAATGTAAGCACCATTTGCTAATTCTTCCATTGAAAGTTCAGCTTGATCAGTACCTTTTCCTTTTAGGATTACTTCTCCTGTGATGCTTAATACATCATAGTTAAATGTTCCTGCTGTTACAATTACTAAACGATCAGTTGTTGGATTTGGATAAACATTTAATTCAACGAATTCTACGTCATCTAATCCTAATTCTGTTCCGATTGTAAATGTCGCTTCCATTGGACACAATCCTTTTTCTAATGTGATATCATTAATGATTACAGTATATGTTCCGTCAGTTAATGAGCTTGCATCTTCTGTAGTTGGACCATGAGACCATGCGTAAGTATATTCACCTGAACCACCTTCAACAGTGATATCAATTACACCGTCATATCCAAAATACTCCGGAGTTATATCAGATGATGCAATTCTTGGTATTTCTACACCTGTTACCAATACTTCGTCAGTATCTTCACATCCATTAATATCAGTACCAGTTACTGTATAAACAATTTCTCCTGCTTCTGCTGCAAAAGGAACTCCATTGGTAATTCCCATATCCCATGAAATTGTTCTTGTTCCTGAACCAGTTAAAGTAACTTCTTCACCTTCACAAACCGCTACATCACTTCCACCGTGAACTTCTGGTAAACCATGAACGATAACAGTTACCATTGAAGTATCTCCACAACCAACATCAGAATTTCCGATTACGATATGTGTATATGAACCTGGACTTGCTGGTGTTAATTCGTCACCATCATTAATGCCACGACCCCAATTATAAGTTTCTGCTCCACCGTCACCAGTTAATACATAGCTATCACCTAAACAAATTTCAGATGGCGTCGCAGTACTTGAAGCATCTGGACGCTGAGCACCTGTTAATGTAATTGTTACAGGTTCACCTTCACAACCTAATAAAGATCCATTCAATGTATACGTTACAACACCTGGTTCCGCTTCAAAAGGCTCACTATCGATTACACCTCTATCCCAAGTATAAGTATCACCACCTTCACCCCATAATGTCAAATATGTTCCTTCACATGCTGCTGGAGAACTTGAATTAGGAATTAAAACAGGAACCTCTGTACTTGTTACGACAACATCTAGAACACAGTCATCAGGACTAGTACTTACACATCTATATACTGTTTCACCCAATGGTGGAACAAAAGACTCTCCATTCTCAACACCCATATCCCATGAAACATCACCACCAGTTACAGAAGTAGCTGTGAACGTTACCGATTCACCTGCACATACACCTGTTGATGTTGCCACCAATTCTAATGGATTACATAATAATTCAATTCTAATCCATCCATTTCCTTCATTTTCAACAACATTAATTTGATCGGTACCACCATTATATGATCCACCACCAGCTCCACGATCACCTCCATGACCGCCACCGCCGCCAGAAAATCCGCCGCCGCCGCCGCCTTTAGTATAACTAGAACCGCCGCCGCCGCCGCCGCCAAAACCACCATCACCACCTGAATCTGTACCAGAATTCCAACGAATTCCACCTACACCACCATTCAGTGGTGATCTTCCACCTTCACCACCTTGAAGACCATCATTATAATCATAAGCAACAGCATTATTTCCACCAGTTCCGTCGGTTAACCAACCGGCACCAGCACCGCTCCACCAACTAGAAGCGACATTGTTAGGTCTTCCGCCATTCCCATCTAATCCTCCATTAACCATACGTTCTGTATTGTTACCATTTCTATCAGTTGTTGCGTGTCTTGGTTCATATCCACCTGGATTTGCCCCAGCACCACCGCCACCAGCAGCCATTAAAGGCATATCTAGAGCTGTAGGGTCCCAAATAAAAGTACCTCCACCTCCACCAGGTCCAGCATTTCCATTTCCTGGTATCGACTGAACACCTATTTGACCGACAACAATGTGTAAAACTTGTCCTTCAACCAATTCAAATTCACCTTGAAGCACAGCTCCAAGACCACCCTCTTCAGGAGAAAAGGTATAAGAAAGATAACCTCCTTGAGCACCAGCAGCCTCAATTCTATAATCTCCAGTAGCCGGTACAGTCCATTCTTGAATACCTTGAGAAGTCATATTAAAGAAAGCTGGATCTAAAACCCAAGCTTCTGGCGCATATGCCGCCTGACACTCAACTAAAGTAGGCCCATCTTTGCCTTCAGCTCCTGCATTCGTAAACGTATGTTCCGAAAAAGGATAAAGCTGCGAAAAACCACTCGTGCCAATACCTGCCAAAGCAAGCAGCAATGCGAATCGTTTTACATTTTTAAAGTAAAGTCTTTTCATAATTTTAATAGTTTATTGATTTAATAAGACCGGAAAGGTATGAAAATATTAATTATAATCAAAACGCACCAAATTAATACAACAAAATACTATTTGTTAATAACCTACTTTAAAACCAATTTTTTTAAAAAAAACATTTTCAAATACAGGGATTGTAGAAAAGATGCAACATCTGTCTTTCAACTTTTAGTCAAACAGAAAAATTAAAAATAAAACATCATTAACAAAAACGGACTGTTTTTTTAACTAAACCCCGAAAATAACCTTAAGGCATTTCAGGTTTATTAGACTTTAGCGTAGAGCTTAACCGAGAAGTAAGAATATTTTGGTATAATTAATTACAAATTATAAAAAGCTGACAAAATCAATCATTAAAGCTTGAACTTCATTAAATTTATCAAGAGTTGTATTCGCAGCGTTGTCTCCCGTATTGTGATAATTAGTCACAGAACCCATTGAGTAAATGAAAAAAGCTGGAACGCCCTTTTCAGTAAAAAAATAATGGTCTGAATTTGCTGTTGGTCCTCGTTTTTTAACCAAGTCTAAATAATCACCTTTCTCATTCAACTCAACCATTGTATTAAAAGCAGCTTCATGTTTTGTTGCATTCACCAAAGTAATCCCTTTGCTTGCACTACCCATGATATCAATATTCAGTAAAAATTGAATCTTACTTAGTTTTACCGTAGGATTTTCAACATAATATTTAGATCCCAGCAAACCTGCTTCTTCGCCACTAAAAAAACAAAAAACGATTGTATATTCAGGAGGATTTGCTTTATAATATTTGGCTAAAGACAACAACATAGCTGTTCCGCTAGCATTATCATTTCCTCCTGGAAAAAAAGCAGTACTTCCCATTCTACCTAGGTGATCATAATGCGCAGTAAAGAAAACATACTTCTTTTTCTTTTTTCCAGGTATGCACGCAATTACATTTTTCGTATCGTAAGTCTCTATATATTTATTATTGATCTCCATTCTGATCACCTCATCTATATTAAATTTTGAACGTAAAACAGTAATGAACGGAAAACTAAAGGCAGTTCGACCGACACTAAAAATAGGCACATCATTAGACAACCAAATTACAGGGCAAATTCCAGTTTTTTGCTTCGCTGAAGATTTAATTTGTTTGAGTTTTTCTTTATCAAAATCCTCAAAAAAGTCGAAAACTAAAACATAGTTATCAGACTTTAACTTTTCATCCAAATCAATATTTCCGAAAACCTCATGAAAATTAGATGCATCAATTATGATATGTTTGAATTCACCAACAGCCGAACCAGAATTTGGATCTAGCATAAAATCACTACCTGGAATAAGTCTATTATTACCAATGAATAGTTCTGTTTTATTCGGAAAAGTATTGACGTTTAAAGTATAGTTTTGGCTAAATTCTTTTCCCTTAATAGGCACTGCTCCGATACTTCTCAATTCCCTAATTATAAAGTCACCAGCTCGAACGTCTCCATTATTGACATAACCTCGTCCATCATATCGCTCGTGACACAAAGAATCTAATAATTGATGACCATAATCTTTTTGAGCCAACAAGGTCATACTACAGCACAGAAAAAGAAGTCCTAAAACTTTACTCAACATAATTTAAAAAATTAAAGATTTTATAAATACCTTCTCTCCACCAATTCAACAAATTTAAGAATTGATTTATCTTCTAAATCCCAATCAAAAGAAGTGGCATATTCCATCAACTTTGATTTTGCCTCTTCACCAGATTTACAATTGTTTAATACTGTAATTGCTTCATCATATATTTTTCCGTCTCCGTCAAACATACCCGAAATATATTCGAACTTATTCGCTATACTTATATTTGATTTTAGATTGGTAATAGGAGATTTCTGAAACTTCTTTCTCAATGAATCATCACTGTCATCTTTGAAGATTTCATTTAATGATGAATTTATTTCTTGATGACTTTCAGCTTTTGGTGCTTTTTCCTTTTCTGGTTCAACTGCCTTTTCTTCAACATTTGGAATATCAAAATCAAAAATAGGTTGCTCAACTCCTATTGGCTCAACATCAACCTCGTCATTACTTAAATCAAATGACACGATTTCATCTTGTTCTTCAATCACATCAGAGTCAGGCTCGAAAACCACTTTACCTCCCTGACTGTCATGCGCTTTAAATCGCAATATAATTAAACGTTCATTTAAATCTCGTCCGTATTGAACCAGTGTATCTAAATCATCAAGACTTAAATCACCATTGTCTAACTTTTCAAGATCTGTACGAATGTTATCAACGAGTTCATTGATATTTTTATAAGATGTTTTAACCATTTTATGTTACTTATTCACAATTTCAGTAAAAGGATAAAATTAAACTTATATTTGAAAGTAAAACATAAGCACATTGAAAATTTCTCAAAAAAAGGATGTTAGTATCTTCAGACAATTCGACTTTAGCAGCACTGTGAAAAATGCAAAACTAACCGTTATAACGGGGCCGATGTTCTCTGGAAAAACCAAATCGTTAATTCAGAAAATAAGCAAATACAATTCGAAGAATAAAGCGGTATTGGTCTGTCAGCCTAAAATTGACAGTCGTTATAGTCAACATTCAATTTTATCACACGATAAAGACACTGAAGTAGAAGCAGTATCTATCGCTAATCCTGCAGAAATTTTAGACTTATTTCACAAAGCCAATATTGTTGCAATTGATGAAGTTCAGTTCTTTGATAATTCTATTATCCCAGTCGTTCAAGAAGTTTTAGACGCTGGTAAATCCATTATTGTTTCTGGATTAGATTTAGATTATGCAGCAAAACCTTTTGGAACCATGCCTGAATTAATGAGCATGGCTGATGAAATTGAAAAATTGAATTCAGTTTGTACTTTCTGTTCTGGTCGCGCTAGATATTCGCATAGAATTACTGATGAAAGCGAAGTTGTGGTGTTAGGAGAAAAAGATAAATATGTACCTTTATGCAGACAGTGTTATAATGAATTAAAAGAAAAGTGAAACTAGATTTAACAATAGATCAGATTTGTCAATTATTACAGGCAAAATTTATTGCTAATTCAAACATTTCAAAATCTTTTAAGATCCAACAAATCATTATTGACACACGTATACCCACGTTGTCAAAAAACTCACTTTTTATTAGTTTAAAAGGACAGAAAACAGAAGGATCTTTATATCATACTGATTTTGCACAAAAAGGTGGTCAAATCATATTAACAAATAAAGCAATAGATAATTCATCTCTTGCACAAATTATCTATTCTAACCCACTCGAAGCACTTCAAAAAATAGCGGCTTTTCACCGCGGTAAATTCAACATTCCTATTATTGGAATTACAGGAAGCAATGGCAAAACAACCGTTAAAGAATGGCTTTATTATGTGCTTAAATCGCATTTCAATATTGTGCGCAGCCCAAAAAGCTATAATTCACAAATTGGAGTAGCCTTATCAGTTCTAGAAATCAATAAAAGTCATAACCTTGCTATTATTGAAGCCGGTATTTCTCAAGTTGGCGAAATGGACAAACTTGAAGCTATAATTCGACCGACAATAGGTGTTTTTACGGGATTAGGAAGTGCTCACGACGAAGGTTTTCCTGAAAATAACAAAGCAGACGAAAAATATAAATTATTCAAGAACGTTTCTCTTCTTATAGAAAAAAGCAATCATGAATTCAGTGTCATTGATAAAATCAATGACAAATCAATTATTTATTCTTTAGAGCAAGATTCAAAGAAAAAATGCACATTAAATTCAATCGACGAGCAATTTACTTATACCATTCCGTTTAATAGCGAAGCTGCAAAATCTAATGCGGCCTTAGTTTATTTAATTGGGAAAGAAATGGGCATTGATATTGAAACGTTATCACAAAACCTCACTCAAATTCCACCAATTTCAATGAGGCTAGAAACAATTCCTGGCAGCAATAAGAATAATATAATTAACGATGCTTACAACCTTGATAACAACTCCTTAAATGTTGCCATACAGTATTTGGCATCGAATCAATCTGACAAAAAGAATGTATTGATTATTGGAGAATCGAATCATGACGCAACCAATACCATTCTAAAACATCTAAGAAGTTTATTAGACAATTTAACTTATACCGACATCATTTATATTGGTGCTAAGGAGAATATTTTAGATTTTGATTTTATCACACAGCAAAGAAATTCGGCTGATGAATTCTTACAAAATCCGATAAATTTTAATGATGCGAATATATTAATAACAGGTACTAGAACGAGTAAGTTAGAGCGTATTGTAAACTATTTTTCTGAGAAATCGCATATCACGCGACTCGAAATAAACTTGAGTGCGATTCGTCACAACATACATTTTCTAAAATCAAAACTTCCCACGAAAACCAAACTCCTAGCAATGGTGAAAGCCCATTCGTACGGTGTTGGTTTAGTAGAAATATCTACATTTTTAACCAAGGAAAAATTAGATTATTTAGGCGTTGCATATGTTGATGAAGGTGTTGAAATAAGAAAGGGTAATGTTAACTTACCAATTATTGTAATGAATACAGAAAGTAATGCATTCGACAATTTAATTCAATACAAATTGGAGCCGAGTATATATTCCTTATCACAGCTCAATCAATTCATTCATCAATTAATTTTATACGGGATTAAAAACTATCCGATTCATATAAAAATTGAAACAGGAATGAACCGATTAGGATTTAAATTAGATGAAATTCAAGATTTGATTGCTTTATTAAAAAATCAACCTGAAGTTTATATAAAATCTGTTTTTTCTCATCTATCTGTAGCGGGAAACCCTAATGAAACCAAATTTACAGAAGCACAATTCGAAAGTTTTGATCAAATATCAAATCTAATAAATGAACAGGTAGGATATCAATTTTTAAGACATATATTGAATACTGACGGCATTTTAAACCATGCTAATGGTCATTATGAAATGGTAAGAACTGGCATTGGGCTATTTGGTTTAATTCCTAATGAATCGAATTTACAGAATGCCTTAAGTTTACATTCAAAGATCTCACAAATTAAAAATGTTCAAAAAGGCGATTCAATTGGATATGGCAGATCATTCATTGTAGACAAACCTATGCGTATAGGCATTGTTCCTGTTGGCTACGCGGACGGCCTAAGACGTAGCTTAAGTAAAGGAGTATGGCAATTCTATATCAATGGACAATTCGCGCCTATAGTAGGATTTATTTGCATGGATATGTGTATGGTCGATTTAACTGACATTACCGCTCAAGAAGGAGACGATATAGAAATTTTTGGGGACAATAATTCAATACTTGATTTGAGTAAAAAACTAGACACCATACCTTACGAAGTAATCAGTGGCATTTCTTCTAGAGTACATCGTGTATATATTGAGGAATAGATTATTTTTCAATAAACAACTCAGTCATTACCTGACCATCAGTTTTCATTTCAAATCCTAATAATTCAGCAATAGTTACAGGAATGTCAATTTGTTCACGTTGCAAGTCAAGAATTTCATTCTTTTTAAAATCAGGGCCAGCTGCTAAACAAATTATTCTTCTGCAACCTTCGCAATTATCTCCGTGAGAAACAAAACCATCTTTTCGTCCATCCAAATGGCGACCATGATCGTTCGTAATAAAAACAGTTGTTTTCCCTTTATAATGTTCGTCAGTTTGAAGAAACTGAAAAATTTCATTGATGTACTTATCAGTTAACTTCATACTAGATAAATACTTTTCCCAATTACCTGCATGACCCCATGAATCCGGATCTTTAAAATTAATCAGCACCAAATTTGGCTTATCCTCTTTTAAAATTCTCAATGAATTATCACGCGTCACATGGTCGGGGCGATAACCACTAAACCTTCCGTTATAACCACAATCTGCAGCTGGCCTATATTGCCCTCTCCATTCTTTACATTTACAATCTGTCAATACTCCTAATTTATCTTTACTCGCGATAACATAAGCTGCTTTTCTAATTTTTCCAGATTTTTTAAGAAATAGTTGAAAAATTGAAGGATTTTTAGGGATTACCGTTCCATTATTAGGAATTCGTTGATATACACCAGTAGTAATCGCAGTATGCCCAGCCGTTGTTTCTGTTACTCCATTATTTCGGAAGTTTTTATAAAGCACACCATGTTGAACAATATCATTTGCAAAATGCGGAATATTGCTATGCGTTGAATCTCCCCATGTTTCCGTATAACGCGGTCCATCCATAATGATCACAACTACATTTTCGGTTTTATATTTACCGTCTGTTGGACTTTGAGCAATAAGACTACTCGCAAAGAAAACTAACGCAATTGTATATAGCAGATTCAACTTTTTCATATTACAAATTTATAAAAATAGTCGATTTAAATCTCTCGCAATAAACAGTTTTCAGCAATCGAATGTGAAATAAAAAAATGGATCAACTTAAAAGTTCCTTAAAAATGAATTTATTTTGCATTATTTATTTTATGCGTATATTATTAATTCTATTTGGTTTTCTTTCATTTTCAGGTAAAACTCAATTTTTAGACAATTTTGAGGGCAAATCCTTTGGAGAAGTACCTTTTTTTAATCAAACATTCGTCAAACAGAACAAAATAAAATCTATCAAAGGCTATTATTCAACCAAAGCTGACTTAGATTATATTCGCAAAACGAAAGATAGTTATACGTATTTATTCAACGAAAACGGACAATTAATTCAAGAGTATAGAACAGTTTACAAGGACACAATTGTGACGAATTACTTTTACAATGAGAAAGGATTAATTTCAATCAAAAGAAAATCAGACGAAGGTGGTTTCCATTCCTACCACTACACTTACGATGAAAAAGGAAGAATTTTAACGGAGGAATATCGAAGAGATATCAATCGAAAACGCGCACAAACTAATTTCGAATTAGACAGAACCTTTATCGTAAAAACAGATCGTTTCTCATATTTAGATTATGACAGTTTAAATTATAAAAAGACCTATTACAATCAGGCTGACAAAGTATTTAAAGAAGAGTTCTTTTACTATAACGAATTTGGCTATTTAGCAAAATCAGAAGGACGTTTAAAAATGGGATCAGGTTTGAATAAAACGGAACTATTCTATGATGCACATGGAAGAGTTGTTACAAAAACAAACAAAGTCATTTTAAATACTGAAAAGCTTGAAAAATGGACTTACGAATATGACAAGTTCAACAATATACTGGCAGAACACTATTATAAAAATGGTGTTTATACAACCGAACAGCAATTGGTTTATTACGTAGAAAGTCTTTTATTAAAAGCGATTATAAGTCGTGATGAAGAAACCAACTTCCTCACCATCTTACAATTCTCAGATTATAAATACTTTAACTAGGTTTTAGTGCTGAATGAATTGCAATTGAGATTGCAGGAATTCAATTCCCGTCAAATTCCACTACATTTCTATCTGTTTCAAACAGGCGAACCTTTAAATCAAGATCAGCAGATAACTTATCTCTAAGTTTTTGCCAAATTACGACACAGATATTCTCGGCTGTTGGATTGAGGTTTTTAAACTCTTCACAATCGAGATTAAGATTTTTATGATCAAATCGATCTTCAATTTCAATTCTAATTAAATCTTTTAACACTTTAAGATCTATAACGAAGCCCGTTTCAGCGTTAATTTCTCCTTTTACCCACACTTCCACATTATAGTTGTGTCCATGAAAATTAGGATTATTACACTTTCCAAAAACGGCATCATTTTTAGCCATATCCCAATTTGGATTGAACAATCGATGTGCTGCATTAAAATGTGATTTTCGACAAACAGAAACTTTCATATATAAGCTGAATCCTTTTGTGTAAAATTAAGAAAAATAAAGCCATAAAACGGGAATTTATCGCTTATTTACTAAATGTTTTAAATAGCAAAAATGAATATTTTTATTTACTTTGCAAGGAATAAGAAAGTGACTTTATTTAATCAAGACCAAATTCTATGAAAAAAATTTTAATAGCTAGTTTATGTTGCATGTTCTTACTTATAGCATGTGACGGTAAAAACGGTTCTGGTGATAATGATGGAGTTCTTGCGGCAGATTCTATCGATATGAATTTTGACGATATGAGCGCATTTTCATTAATAAATTACGGTTTAAATATGCAAATCATGTTACCAAAAGTACAATCATCAACAGGTGCAAGTATTGAACCAGAAGTAAAACACGATGAAGGTGATTATTTATGGTATTTATCTATCGGTCCAAGATTCACTTTAATAATAGAAGATTTTGGACGTGAGAAAAATAAATTAGCCGATGAACGCAAAAGGCTAAATGAATTAGACGACATTTTTAATGTTGAATTTTTGCAAGACGACGATAAAGTATTGATGTACAAAAGAACATTACACGAAGGCAGCGGAGGAAAACCATCGTACCATTGTTATGGGACAACCGAAGTTGATGGATATACTTATATCTTCAAAACGGATCAAGACGGAACCTTTAAACCAATTGTAGAAGATATGGTAAAAACAATACGTTCTGCTGAACCTATAAATATTGACGCATAAAAAAAGGCCAAGTAAAAACCTGACCTTTTTCAAATAATTCGAGAAATACTAGTATAATTTCAACTTTAAAAAAGTTCTCATTTCTTTTATTTCTTCTCTATTAAATTTGTTTTCAGACTTTCTTAATAAGTGCATCAAATAAGTTAAATTTTCTGCATCTGTTCCTGGCTCTATTAAAAATTCTTCTCCTTCATCGTCCTCTTCTTTTTCAACCGTATGATCGAAACAATCATTTTCAGTTATGTATTCCGAAGCCAATCTTAACACTTTAGCCAACAGAGGATCTTCGTCCTTCAATGCTTCTTCTCTAAGGTCCATTAAACTTTTAGAAATTTTCTCAGCATCAAAACCTTTTTCTAGGCTTTTAATGACTTTATCAATTTTTGCATTTGCTTCTTCTCTTAACATCAGATATAAAATTTTCATCAAAAATAATTAATCTATATAAAACTGAGCAATAAAACTTAAACAAGGTTAATTTTAATTGCAATTTTTGTAATTTCACAATCAGATGAAACAGGTTGATGTTATAACTTCTCATAATATTTCTATTGAATATGAAGCTGCCTCTTTAGTGAATAGAGGTGTAGCACTTTTCATAGATTTGTTGATCCAAACGTTCTATTATATTGCTTCTCTCTTCATCTTATCTTCCCTTAATATAAACATATACTCTAATGATATAGAGTCTTTTATAATTATTTTCATGACCCAATTACCTGTCATGTTTTACAGTTTATACATGCATTTTATTTTAAAAGGTCAAACCATTGGAAAATTAGCTGTCGGCATTCGCGTTGTTAAACTAAACGGACATAATGCAACAATTAGTGACTATACTTTATTGTGGACATTTAGATTGGTTGATTTTTGGTTTTCACTAGGTGCAATTGGCGCTTTATTCATTTCTACAACCGAAAAAGGGCAAAGATTGGGTGATGTTTTAGCAGAAACTGCTGTCATAAGAAATAAACCAGAACAATTATACGCCATTAGTGACATTTTAAGTATTAAAGATCGATCTAAACATACCCCTACTTATTTAGCCGTATCAAAATTTACCGATGAAGATATGATACTAATTAAAAATGCCATTACGCGTGTCAAAAAATACCCAAACGAAGCGCATAAACAATTTATAAGAGAGCTTGCTAGCAAAGCCGCGGACGAACTAAAACTAGATGTAGTACCAGAAAAAAAATTAACTTTTCTAAAAACACTATTACAAGATTATATCGTATTGACCAGATAAAATTTCTGTTCGGTTAACTTTGTTTGCAATTATTATACTTTTAGCTCAACTTATTGGCCATGAATTGCGTTTATTAAAAAAATACTAATGAAACCTAACTTACTGCTATTTTTTTTCTTTTTTACTTGTGTCGTACATGGTCAATCTTTTCTTGGTCCAGATCGTACAATTTGTGAAGAAGACTCGATAGTGTTAAACCCTGATATTCCCGACGCTCTTTATGAGTGGCAAGATGGTAGCACAGAACAAACACTTATAGTGAAAGAATCCGGTAGATATTGGGTCGTAATTGACAATGATGGCGTGATTACTACAGATACCGTTGATTTGATTTTTGGAACGATGCCTGCACTGAATCTTGGAGAAGACATTTATAGATGCAGATTGGACGAACCTCTTGAGTTTAATTTTACTCATCGAAATACAACCTACGAATGGCAAGATGGAAGTACGGAGCCCAATTATATAATAAATGAAGCAGGATTATTCTGGGTAACAATTATTGATACGATTACCGGCTGTACAAATACAGATACTTTAAGAATTGGTTTAGATTATTTAGGTCTTGATGTCATCACCTTTAATAACCCTACTTGTTATGGATTGGCAGATGGATCAATTACCGTTGGAACTAGTGGTAATTCAGAAGAATGTGATTTTTTATGGGTTCCAGAAAATATTATCGGCGGTGCAACATTTAACAATCTCACGCGAGGTGAATACTTTGTAATTGCCAATGATGGTGATTGTATTGATAGTATGTATATAACGTTAGAATGGCCAGATTCCTTATTTGCAGATATCGTGGTTAATGACGCACTTTGTTACGGAGATTCGTCAGGATATGTTGTGGTTGAAACGGTTTACAATGCTCAAAACGACTTGAATAATATTTCGTACTTCTGGGCACCAAACTTTATGGGTGTAGAAGGCGTTGGAATCGACTCTGGTTATCATATGCCAATTGGTGAATACACGTTGCTTATTAACGATGATAATGGCTGTTCTTTTACTATTGACTTTGAAATAGATCAACCTACTGAAATGAAATTTGCGGAAATTGGGTTTGAGCCGGCTTACTGTCGTTTATTCAACTATCAATCTGGAAATGGTATTGTCTATGCATCTGTGAATGGTGGAATTCCAGATTATGAATATAAGTGGGAATATCTCCTTGACGGCTCGTTTACAAATAACTCTACCTGGGGAGCCCGTAATCCTGGGACTTATAAAATCACCGCTACCGATAATCAAGGATGTGAATTAATCCAAATTGTGGAATTAGACTCTGTAAGTCCTATCGCTGATTTCGACGTAATTTCTGATCAACTAGATCATAATTTAGAAGGTACTGAAGTTGTTGAAGCTACATTTGTTAATACGTCACTTTATTTTTCTAACCCTATCGATCCTTCAACTGATACTACTTTTTTCTGGAATCTTTATGATGGCGAAGTAGATTGGCAAATCTCACATAGCTATTTTGAAACTTTCGATTCGACTTATATAGGTGAATTTATTTATGATGTTTGTCTAGTTGCAATCAATAAAAACGGCTGTAAAGACACCACATGCAAACCGCTAATTGTTCATGTCAAACCAGAATTTGATACGCCGAATATATTCACACCAAATGGTGATGGTGTAAATGAAATTTTCACATTTGAGTTTAGAACATTAGGTATTAAAGACTTTAACTGTATCATTACAAATAGGTGGGGCGTACAAGTAGGTGAAATTACTGATGTTCTTGAAGGTTGGGATGGCAACAATATGAACGGCGACCCTTGTAGTGATGGTGTATATTTTTATGTCTTTGAAGCAGTAGCAACGAATCATACCGAGTTTAATGGCACCGGAACCGTACAGTTAGTGAGACATGAGTAGCTCCCTAGATTTATATATGAAAGATTAAATACTGTTTTTATTCAAGTATCTTGCAAAAGAGTACTGATTTGTACCTCACTTAGCAACCCTATTCTTTATGTGGAAGAGGTAAAGCTTCAATAGGACAAGTGGGTATCACATCATCCATATATATGAACCGTCAAACTAACACTATTATCTAACATCTATAAACTATCACCTTTCTTTCTAAAACCATAGAACAATTGCCCCCAGAATGTTTTAGGGAATTTGTCCATATCATCAAAACCTAATTCAATATCTCTTCCATCCTCCGGTATATAATTCGTTCGGAAAATATAATCCCAAATACTTAATGAGATACCAAAGTTGGCACCGAGTTGTCGATCTTTCGGCAATTCTTTAGCATGATGCCAAATATGCATTTTTGGATTATTTAAAATATACTTCAACGGCCCATAAGACAAACCAATATTTGCATGATTTAAATGTCCAATAGCAATGGCGATATAATAAGCAACGAATATCATTTCTAAATTAAATCCTCCGATTAAAACAATCATTAAATATTTCATTGGCGAATAAAATACATTCTCCATCCAATGGAATCTTAAATGCGCAGCAAACCCCATTTGCTCAACCGAGTGGTGCACTTTATGAAAACGCCACAAGAAATTAAACCGATGCAATAAATAATGGGTAAACCATTGAATGAAATCAGTAGCAATAAAGAATATCACCAATTGAATCCACCAACTAAATTCGTGCATATTAAACAGTGCAAAACGTTGCAAATCTCCACCAGTGATATCTCCGATTGCTTTATTTGCTATTCCTGTAACCGCCATAAAAATGACCAATTTAAAAATGTAAAAATTGAAGAACATATAAAAAGCATCTAACCAAAAATCCTTTCGAATTATCGCTTGATTTTTCCGCCAAGGAAATATTATTTCTAACAACCACACAACTAAAGACAATACTACCAACCACCAAAAGTAATTGACATACCAAGGCGTTACTTGAAATGTGATTTCATTCCAGGTATAATTCGCAAAACTCTTAAAAGAGGAAATAAACACATCCCAATAAGAAGCTGTTTCGGCACCATTTCCTTGGCCAAAGACAAGCAATGGCACAATCAAAATAAGGGCTACTAAAAATTTTCTACGCATTTCAGTTTTAATTTACAGCACTAAATTAGTTCAATTGATTAACTATATTTGTGTGAAAGATCACAAAACAAGTATATGATTGGAAAGTTAGAACAACAATTAAAAGACGAATTAGCATCAATTAAGGATGCTGGATTATATAAAGAAGAACGAATTATTGTCACACCACAAGGTGCTACTGTAAAAGTTGACAGTGGTAAAGAAGTAATTATAATGTGTGCCAACAATTATCTTGGTTTGTCTTCTCATCCCAAAGTTATTGAAGGTGCAAAAAAAGCACTGGACTCTCACGGATTCGGTATGTCATCTGTTCGTTTTATTTGTGGAACGCAAGACATTCATAAAACATTAGAAAAAAAGATATCTGATTTCTTAGGAATGGAAGATACAATTTTATATGCTGCAGCATTTGATGCAAACGGTGGTGTATTTGAACCTTTATTCGGTAAAGAAGATGCGATTATTTCGGACGAATTAAATCATGCTTCAATTATTGATGGAGTGCGTTTATGTAAAGCTGCAAGATATCGTTATAAGAATTCTGACATGGCTGATTTAGAGGCACAATTAATTGCTGCTAAAGATCACAGAAATAGAATCATCGTTACAGATGGTGTATTCTCAATGGATGGATATATTGCTAAATTGGATCAAATATGTGATTTAGCAGAAAAATATGATGCCATGGTTATGGTTGATGATTGTCACGCAACGGGTTTCATTGGTAAAACTGGTAGAGGAACACACGAACATAACAATGTAATGGGACGTGTTGATATTATTACAGGAACATTAGGTAAAGCCTTAGGTGGAGCAATGGGTGGATTTACAGCTGCCAAAAAAGAGGTTGTTGATTTATTAAGACAACGATCAAGACCATACTTATTCTCTAACTCATTAGCACCTTCAATTGTTGGTGCTTCAATCGCAGTTTTTGATTTATTAAGCGGTTCAACTGAATTAAGAGACAAACTTGAAGCGAATGCTAAGTACTTTAAAGAAGGTGTAATAAAAGCAGGACTAGATGTACGTGAAGGAGATTCACCGATTGTACCCGTAATGCTTTACGATGCAAAAATCGCTCAGGAATTCGCTAATAAATTATTAGATGAAGGTGTTTATGCAATTGGATTCTTTTATCCTGTTGTTCCTAAAGATTTAGCGCGAATTAGAGTTCAGCTTTCTGCTGCACATACTAAGGAGCAATTAGATAAGGCCATTGCTGCTTTTGAGAAGGTTGGAAAAGAACTTGGTGTAATAAAATAAAACACTACTAAGCTTAAAATGAGGGTAAACACGTACGTGTTTACCCTCATTTTTTTTGTCTTAACATTTAGTATATTCGGCGGAATACTTATTGCTATTTATCATCCCATAACCAAAACCCCAAAATAATGGTTAAATATTTAGTACATGTTACTGTGTCTTTCAGTTGCATAAACTTTACAAAACTGTGTTTACACTATGACTCTTTATCAACTCATTTACGCAAATTTGATTTAAAACAAAATACATTTCATCGACCAAGTATAGTTGCGCATCAAAGTGAGATTAAGCTACTGAACACTTCTTCTTTTATTGTGAATACGAATATTGTATTGGTATTTGCAGGTATCTTCCTAATGCTTATAATACTGTTTATCCTCAAAAAATATAAGCAGCGAAAACAGGCAGCACTAAACCATCAAAAATCTATTGATGATCAGATAGAAAAAGAAACCAAAGAAAAACTTGAACTCGCCGATATCAAACAAACTTTATTAACCAATATATCACATGACATTCGAACCCCACTGACCTTAATAAGGGTGCCAATACTCAATCGAATGGGGTATGTAGCAGGCAAAGACAAAGAAATTTACGCTAACATTCTTGAGAATACAGAGCAACTTATTTCAATGGTTAATGAAATAGATGAAGTCAATAAATTAAAATCTGGTACACTGGCATTGACGAAAAGTAAATTTAACCTAAATCCAATTTTAGAAAGTATTCATGCCAGTTTCATACCCTTATTCAACAAAAAAGAGATTGAAATATCTTGGAATATTGAAATCGCAGAAATTTGGATTGAAGCCGATAAACAAAAATTAAAAATAGTGTTGAATAATTTATTCATCAATGCTTATCAAAATGCGCCAAATGGCACCAAATTACATTTTAACTGTGCGATAGAGTCGGCTGAAAAAGGTGAAAATTTACATTTTAAAATCACCAATAATACCGAACCAATGCGTGAAGAAGAAATTTCAAAACTATTTGATCGGTCATACCGTGCTACAACAGCTGGTTATAAAGGTTCTGGTATTGGGTTATCAATCACCCAACAAATCATAATAGCACATAAAGGTAAAATCAAAGCATATCTTATAAATGAAAGCACCATCTGTTTTGAAATTAAACTTCCTGTTATTTACCAGGATAGCGAAATGAATAACGCATCAAACGTCAATACGATCCTTCAAAATACAAGTATGCCTTATGCAGCCAATTATAAACCATATAATAAAAAACATACCCTCTTAATTGTTGAAGACAATGAAGCAATTATGAAATTACTCTGCAATCTTTTATCTCCTCAATATAAAATAATCACTGCTCAAAATGGCATTATTGGAGAGGCAAAAGCGATTGAGAAAATACCAGATTTAATTGTGAGTGATATCATTATGCCTTTAAAAGATGGAATTTCTCTAACCAAATCAATAAAGAGTAATATCAATACGGCCCATATCCCTATCTTACTCTTAACTGCCAAAACAGGATTGATCAATAAACTAAAGGGGTTCCAATTTGATGCAGATGGATATATTACTAAACCATTTCATCCGGAAGAATTATTTGCGCATATCTCACACCTCATTCGACAAAGAGAAAATCTAAAAAACATATTCAACAAAAACTTATTAGACCCGACAAACATCTCCGATAACGAGCAAAATGAAGACAAATTCATTCAAAAAGTGAATAAAATTCTTGAAAATCATTATCAAGATGGCGACTATAGTGTAGCACAATTCAGTCTTGATTTAGGATTAAACAGGAATAGTTTGCACAATAAATTGAAAGCACTCACTGGATTGTCCGCATCTCAATACATAAAATGTTATCGACTTGAGAAAGCCAAAGAATTGATCCTCAAAAGTAATTTGAGTATAACATCCATTGCGATCGATACCGGGTTTAACAGTTCTCAAGCCTTCAATAAAGCCTTTAAAGAACGCTTTGAGAGCACGCCTAGCGACTTTAAATCAAGCATTTAAATCAATACGGTTTTATAATTTTATTCAAAAACCATGACATCTGTTTCATTATAAATGACATTTGTTTCATTCGCTCTTCGACAAAAATCAGAAATTTATCACAACTCGAGTAATTAAAAATTTGTGTTTTTTATAATACGGTTAGGATCCAATACATATTATAATAAATACTCACTTTATTAAATGGTGAACGCCGAAAACCCAAAACAGAGTAGGCACAACATTAAAACTTAATAAAATGAAAACGAAATTATTACAAAACATCGGATTAGGCATATGCCTATTGATGGCAGGTAGTTCATTCGGACAAGCCTTTCAAAGTACTTTTGCGACAGAAAAAATTGACTTTAATCATTATTCCATAGAAAGTATGGGAAAAGGTGGAAAGGCCTATTTTTGCGCAGGAACCTTATTCGATGCTGCGTCAGGGAATAATGACATCCATGTATTTGCATTAGACTTAAATGGAAATATGATTTGGGAAAGAATCATAGATCATTCAAAAGATGATAGAGCATTAGATATTTGTTTTGACGGAAAGAAAAACTTGGTCGTTACAGGTTATATTCTATCTAAAAAAACAGGTACTAAAGATTTATATGTAGTACAGTTTGACATTGGTGGTACATTTATAACAGATCATGCATTAACCAGCTTCCAATCTGGTGTTTCAGCTGGAACAAATGTAATTTATTCTCAGTCTAAAGACGAATATATTGTTGGCGGTTTCTACGCAGATGCAATGGATAGTTATCCACTTGGTGGAAATAAAGCCATTACTGTTAGATTTGATAATTCATTAAATTATCTCGATCACATTCAAATTTCGCAAGAACTTGACGGGCATTCATCGATCAACGATATTGTTGAAATTAAAGGAAAAGGATATTACCTAACGGGAAGTATTGGTCTAAAATATGGAGCTCCTAATTATGCAACACAAGGAGTACTTTCTATGTTTGTCGATTTTAATTTAGGTTTACAAACTGATTTATCGTTTGAAAGTACCAATTCTGAGCATATTGGTGTTTCTGCAATCTATTCTGATTTTGAAGATCGCGTTTATTTAATGTCCAACAATAGCATTATTCACAATCCACAAATTAGTATAATTGAGGATGTAATGGGAAGTCCAGTACCAACGAGTAATTATTATTTAGAGTTGGATCCAAATTATGGTTCATCTAATGCTGCAGGATTCGAATTAAAACAATCCCTTAGCGATCCACGTTTATTAGTAGCTTGTGGGTACTTCAGAACATTTACAGATGGTATTACTTCCAATAATGCAATTCCATGGATTACTGAGTTTAAGAAAGAAAGTGGCGGGATGGTTCACTATCAACATTGGCCAGCAAGCTCACCAAATTTTCACGCACATGGCGGTGGTGTTTTCTCAACGTTTAGCGGCGAACATCCTTATATCTTTAATCAAGAAATATTAACTGAACGATGCGATGTTGATGGATATGCATTTATTGGTGCCCGAGAAGTTGGTAGCAATTTCGGTATCGATATTGTAACGACTAATCTTGGATGGGAAATGCCTTGTTTTAAAAGAGATAAATACAAAGAGCTTAAAATTAAGAGCGTTAAAATTGTAGATACTAAAATCACATACGATCCTATCAAGTACTACAATCCTAAGCTAGATCCAAAGGAAACTAAAACTAAACGCTTCATTTATTGCGACGAAATTGTTGATAGCCCAATGATTTTAGATCAGCGCGTGGACGAATTTAGCAATGCAAATAAAATGAATGAAGATAGACTGACGGATATTAAAACAATTCCTAATCCTTTTAACGAGTCTATTAATGTTGTCCTCAACCAGAAAAATGAAGGTGGCTATTTCACTATCCGAAATACACTAGGACAAATTGTTTACCAATCACAAAATTTTGATCATGAAATTTATCAGATCAATATTGATGGTAGCGAATTTAAAACTGGTATATATATTTTGAATTTTACAAATAATAATGGAGAACAATTCACTCAAAAAATTGTAAAAAAATAATAGCTTTTAATAAATAATAAAAGGGTTGGCGCAAAATGTGCCAACCCTTTTTATATTTCTTCAACTAATAGTTTAGTTCTAATTATAAATCAATTCAGCTGCTTCAACCATACGAATAAACTCAGCTCTATAGCCATTCTTATCATCCCCTTTACTTTTTACAGCCAATTGATACACATCATCATAAGTTAAATCTTTACTAAATTCTGATTCTCGTAACAACATTCCAAGACCAGCAACCGCTGCTGAGAAATTAAAGTTATTCGACAATGCAGCCTTCGATGTGATCTTGTTTTCTAGGTTTCTTTCTATCAATTTACTCACATCACCATCTGGTTGTTTATAACGGAACTTAACCGTTAGAATTTCATTCCCGTACGTTTTTGCTTTATCTTTATTTGCTTCCTGGTAACGCAATTGATCCTTTGAAGGCTCTTCGTCACCAACCAATACAACTTCGTACAATGCAGTTACCGAATGACCAGCTCCTATTTCACCAGCATCTTTTGTATCATCATTAAAATCTTCAGCATTTAGCAATCTGTTTTCATATCCCACTAATCTGTATGACGAAACAATCGATGGGTTAAATTCAACCTGAATTTTTACATCCTTCGCAATCGTTAATAGCGTCGCTCCCATTTCAGTCACCAAGACTTTTTTCGCTTCAAAAACATTGTCGATATAAGCATAGTTTCCATTCCCTTTATTCGCCAACATTTCCATTTTAGAATCCTTGATATTCCCCGTTCCAAAACCTAAACAAGTCAAGAAAACACCCGTCGCTCTTTTCTTTTCAATCAAATCTTTCATCGCAGCATCCGAACTCATTCCAATATTAAAATCGCCATCAGTTGCTAAAATCACACGGTTATTTCCGCCTTTAATAAAATGTTCTTGGGCAACTTTATAAGCCAATTCAATTCCTTGGCCACCTGCCGTTGATCCTCCAGCGTTTAATTTGTCTAATGCATCCAATATTGTCTCTTTATTATCCGCTGTGGTCGATTCTAAGACCGTTCCTGCAGCCCCAGCATAAACAACGATTGCAATTCTATCTTTCTCGCCCAACTCGTTTACAAGCATCTTAAATGACTTTTTTAATAAAGGCAATTTATTTGGTGTCCCCATCGAACCTGAAACATCCAATAGAAAAACTAAATTACTCGGAGGCAAATTATCCGTTTCAATGCGCTTACCTTGTAAGCCAATATGTACTAATTTATTATCACTCCATGGGCAATCACCAATTTCTGTTGTAATTGAAAATGGATCGTCTCCTTTAGGTTGCGGATAGTCGTAAGTGAAATAATTAATCATCTCTTCAACACGAACAGCACCTTTATCTGGTTTAACCCCCGTACTTAAAAAACGACGAATATTAGAATATGATGCAGCATCCACATCAGCAGCAAAAGTAGACAGCGGACTTAAAGCAACTTCCTTAAATCTATTTTCATCCATGCCTGCATAAGATTCGGTATTGTGATAGACACTTTCACGTTTACCTGTAAAACCATTCCCAGCAAAACCAGTCGGTGCATAACTTCTATTCGATTTAGATTCCATATGCATAACAGGAGCCACATTATCCGTCATCACAACCTCTTCGTCATGCATCACAATTTCTGGAGGAGCAACATTCACAACCAAATTAATATTGATTTTTTTAATTTTTTGGTCGAGTACCGCCACATTCGATTTTCGGTATTTTGCATAACCAATAAATGTTGCCGTTAAATAATAAGAACCAACAGGCACATCTTTAAATTCAAAATTCCCTGACTTATCCGTCAAAACAATAAGTTCCTTTTTGTCCGCTTCGTTTTGAATTTTCACCGAAACCCCTTCTATCGGATTCTGATTCGATTTATCCTTAATCGAACCACTAATTGTTCCTGTTTTTGTCGCTGCAAATAAACTTGAAGTGAAAAACAGCATTGCAAATAATATATTTAAACCTTTCATAATTTCTTCTTTCCCTCCTGTAAAACTCAAAGTCGAAAAGGTTCATTTAATTTTACCTCATCTAAAAAAACTTCCTTTTTTAGATGGGGTAAAATAGTTATTAGTCTTGAGTTGATAGCCTGATGTATGTGTTAGAACTGAGGTGTATAAATTATTAAAAGTATCTTATTTTCTAAAATTGGGCGTTACCCCGGAGGTGCGGGGTCGCGCTATTCGTTCTTATCTTTTTTTATCCTCCGACTGACGCGGATGGATAAAAAAAGGATATCCACTGCTATCGCTAACGCGAACTTGGAATCGTATTAATGTTTATTAGTCTCACCTACTCGAGAAAAGATAACCTCCAAAAAATAATTATTCCTATAGGATCCCTCGCGATTGCATCGCGTGGTTACGAATGTTTGAACAAAAATAATTCATGGACTTATCCCTTGCTAATAACTAAAAAGCCACGCGAAACAATCGCGCGGCAGCGAAATAGAGTAAACTATTAAATTTCGAATAAAAAATACGAAACCTTTAATATTAAATTCTTTGCCGTCAAAACCTTTAGCAAAACCCGTTTTTTTATTTTAAATTCAATTATAACGAACATTTACTGGAAGAGTAAATTCAACAGCCACAGCTTTACCATCTTGCTGTGCGGGTGTCCATTTCGGCATAGACTTAACAACACGCATAACTTCTTCATCAATTAATGGATGTACCCCTCTTATCGTATTAACATTCTTTAGTTCTCCCGTTTCGGTTACTAAAAAACTCACATAAACTGTACTATTATTAATAGTTAAGTTATCTATATTTGGTAGTTTAATATTATTTGCCACAAATTGAGACATTTCTCTTTCACCTCCAGGAAAACGCGGCTCGTCCTCACTGGCTAGTATAGCTCGTTGATTCCTAATATTAGACAAATGCTCAACAGATACAATTTCAATATCATCTTGCTCCACCGCACAATTACAATCAAAAATATAAGGCCTGATTTTACGCTTTAAATCGCGTTTGGCTTGATTAGTATTCTGCCGCTTTTGATCCGTTTGCACAAATTCTTGAAAGTCAATCTCATCACTAAAATTAGTAATAGACTCAAAATTATTCGCGATTGATTTTTTCCAATCCTTCATCTTAGCTTGTTTTAACTGAACTGTTTGATTGCTTCCCTTTACTTTTACCGAGCTTGCATAAAAGTTATCACCACTCCAAGCTATGACAACAACATCATACGCTAAATCATTATTCAAACTATATTTATAGTTGTTATTGGATTGATACAACTTTACATAAGAAGTAAATTGTTTCGGAATCATATAGACCGTCACCTTATCAAAAGCTTCGTTATTCGCTATATTCAGTTGCCAAGGCGCAAAACTGACAGTTGTCGTTCTATTGTTCCCTTTAATTTTAGCTGTTGTTCTCATTTGACTTAAAGACATCAAACAATCAACATTATACCAACCTAAATTACTCACATTGGCTCTAACAATTGGTCGGCTCGGTGGAACGATAACCGAATTATGTACCGGCTCTTCTGGTTCTATTAATGCGGAAGCTACATTTCCAGTATTTGAACCACGATTGCCCAATTGGATATTACGATTATTCGGTTTTCCTTTTTTATCCATATCCAAAGCTTTGTATACTTTGTCCGAAATAAATTTGGTTTCTGCTGCCTGCAAATCTTTGCGACTTTGATTCGAGTTTTTATTTGCTTTTGCATTCTGATCAATATACTTCTGATCTAAATCATTTTGTTCATCCCAAAATTCCTTCTGTGCCGTTTTAATGGATGCCGAGAATTCTTTACTTTTTTTGCGGTAATAATCAGCCAATTTATTCCCCGCCTTTGTTGAAACATCAACCTTACCTTGATTCAATTTGGCAAAAGCTGCAAATTTTCGACGCAATGATCCGCTTGTTCGTCTCATCGCCATCGAGTCGACTGTTGCTAATTTCTTATCTAAATTCTTGATGTACAATTCTAAAATAGCATCATCACAAGATTCATGAATCAATGGCATCCGTGCCTCGAATTCTTTAGTCGCTAAATTGGTATTGTTAAAGGTCCTATTCCAAATTGTTTTAACGAGAATCGGGTTTAAACCGCATAAACGTTGGGATTCATTTATTGCAATAGAAGAGTCTATTTGTACTTTTGAATGATAAAGATCATCCTGCGGGAACGGCATAAACATAAGTGTAGGACTAATCGTACCAATCAATAATTCTTGAAGTCCTGCGGTATCAGGAATAGACACATTTCCAAACTCATCCCCAAACGAATAATACAAACTATCCTTAAAGTCCTTATTCAAATAACCCCATTCGTCCATTTTAGGTTCATATTTTGGCGGATAAAAATCTAAAGTCAAAATATCTACTGCTTTTAAAGGACGTTCAAAAGGCTTGGGGTTGGTCCATTTAATTTCACCATTATCCATCTTCTTGCCATCGTAGAACATCATTTCAGGTTTATCAGTATATGCAGGAATATCAACAATCAAATCATTACGTAAACCAATACGTTTATCCTTAGCAAAAGCATCAAAATAAAGCATTCCGCCACTTTCTAAACTGTCTCCTTCCATTGTTTCTGTACTCAATCCAGCAAGCAAAATATCTTCGACTTTTAAGGCTTCTTGAACAAGAAAATTCACCTCATTCAAATCTGTATCAAACGAATTAGCAGGAACAAAAATCACCGCTCCTCCGGCAGTTTCAATCACCGTATCACGTTTTGTATTGAGATCAAAAAACTGTTGATCGAGCATCGTGTTGGGTTCCGCAAACAAACTATCATTCTCCAGAAGATGTATTGTATTGATAGTTTCAACGGCCACATTTTCAAACTGATCTTCACTATTCTCAGATGCAGATTCGAATTGACTAATTGCAAATCCAGTTAAAGCTGCGACTAAGATTATAACAGCTCCAATTTTTAAAACTTTTTGGAATACATACTTTTTCCTAGCGCGAATGGCATCATTTTTAAGACCTAATCGCTGAATGCCTTCAACCAAATCTTTTTGAAAGTCATACTGATCTTTTAATTCACTATTATTCGTCAACTTGTCTTCAAATAAAGACTTTTGTTCCGGATTTAATGCATCCATCATATACGCTTCTATTTCTTCAATTATTTTAAGTTCTTGTCGCATGGTTCTAGTTTTTAAGGTTTAAATTTTGGTTCTCAATTGCCTTTGATAATTCGCGTGCAGATTCCATGCATTTGAATTTCTGTGTTTTGGCAGATTGTACCGATTTATACCCAAACTTTTTGGCTATTGCGTCCATCGACAGTTGCTTATAATAAAAAGCGGCTAATATGTTTTTACATTTTTCTCCGAGTTGTTTTAATACTTCATCAATAATCTTGAATCTACTTTCTTTTATGAGTTGATTTTCTATTTCATCTTGATAAGCTAAATCTTTTAGTGCTGTATCACCTGATCCTTTTCGTACATTTTTCTTACGGAGCTCATTACTCCATAATAGTTTGCAGGTATTAATTAAAAAGCCGCCAATCTGTACATTGTCATTTTTAGTGATTGTTTTTGCCTTATTAAACAAGACAATTAATCCTTCTTGAAAAATATCCAAAGCCTCTTCTTTAGATCCTGAATTGATTATAATATGCTTTTCAATCTTAGGGTAATAACGGTACAATTGTGTAAAAGCCCTTTCTTGCTTCCCACTTTTCAATTGTTCTATAATTTTTGTTTGATTCATTTTTGTTTCTTTCCCTAAGATGTAATGAAAACGAAAAGGTAACTTTTTTTAAAGAAAAAAGAGTAAACACTAAAGAGTAAAGACTCTTATAATGCACCCGAGGTAAGTGTATTCATTATAATTTTTTGGGCGTTACCCCGCAGGTGCGGGGTCGCGCTATTCGTTCTTATCTTTTTGTCCATACCGCTATAGCGGACAGAACAAAAAGGATATCCACTGCTATCGCTAACGCGAGAAGTGGGGTTGAGTTATAAATAGATTTTTTATAGTCCTCCTAAATATTGATATTCACAAGAGGGGAATATGTGACCCTACCCTTCGACTGACGCTCAGGGCGGTGCAGGGTCAATTACTCACCTTACCTCGACAATGGGTCATCTTTTCCTCTACTCGGCTCCGAAAAGAAAACCTCCAAAAAACATTATTACTTGAGGATCCCGCGCGATTGCATAGCGTGGTTATGGGAGTTTAAACAAAATTAATTCGTCGACTTATCCCTTGCTAATAACTAAAAGCCACGCGATACAATCGCGCGGCAGCGAAATAGATTAAACTAATAAGTTTCGAGGAAAAGATAGCTGCCAAAAGACGCTATATTCCTCTACTTGGCTCCGAAAAGAAAACCTCCAAAATTATTCCTTGAGGATCCCGCGTGATTGCATCGCGTGGTTAGTGGAGTTTAAACAAAATTAATCCACCAACTTATCCCTAGCGAATAACTAAAAGCCACCCGATACAATCGCGCGGCAGCGAAATAGATTAAACTAATAAGTTTCGAGTAAAAAATAGTAGCCTAAAGAATCTTTATTCCTCTACTCGGTTCCGAAAAGATAACCTCCAAAAAACATTATTCCTTGAGGATCCCGCGCGATTGCATCGCGTGGTTACGGGAATTTGAATAAAAATTATTTCTCGGATTTATCCCTTGCTATTAACTAAAAGCCACGCGATACAATCGCCCGGCAGCGAAATAGATTAAAGTATTAAGTTTCGAGGAAAAGATAGCTGCCAAAAGACGCTATATTCCTCTACTTGGCTCCGAAAAGAAAACCTCCAAAATTATTCCTTGAGGATCCCGCGTGATTGCATCGCGTGGTTAGTGGAGTTTAAACAAAATTAATCCACCAACTTATCCCTAGCGAATAACTAAAAGCCACCCGATACAATCGCGCGGCAGCGAAATAGATTAAACTAATAAGTTTCGAGGAAAAGATAGCTGCCAAAAGACGCTATATTCCTCTACTTGGCTCCGAAAAGAAAACCTCCAAAATTATTCCTTGAGGATCCCGCGTGATTGCATCGCGTGGTTAGTGGAGTTTAAACAAAATTAATCCACCAACTTATCCCTAGCTTTTTACTAAAAGCCATACGATACAATCGCCCGGCAACTATTAGTGAAAGTTTCTTTTCATAAGAAGTATTGAAAACGAAAAAACAATTTTATTCAGAATAATTGTATTCTAAATTTTAGAATAGTGGGTTTGACGTCCTTAAAACTTGCGCAAACCCCAATTTTAGTTTAATTTTAAATTGTGAAAAATCTAACTTTAATCTGTCTTTTATTGATTTCAACCCAAACCATTACAGCTTGTAAAAAGAAAATCATAAGCGGTAAAACTGATCTGACTGTATTTATGTACGATATGAGAACAGGCGAAGGTATTGATGGTGCGCAGTATGAAATTTTTCAATCCAGAGGTTCGTATACTGAATTATCAGGTTCAGAAATAAAAGAGATAACTGAAGGAAGTTTAGAAAATGGTAAGGCGGATATCAATTTTAAATCAAAACGTTTATCGAATTGGGTGACTATTATGCGCTTTCCTTTCTTAACAGAAGTTTACTTCTACGAAGGCGACTACTTTGAATTTGTAATAGATAAATTTGAAAAAAATCACATAGAAATTCCAGTTCTGCCCATGTGTGACGTCACTTATCATTTCAAAAATACAGCTTGTACTAGTGAGTCAAATTCAATGATTTATAAAAGACGTCATACGCTTATTGATGCTGAATTTGGCAGGTGGAATCCGATCCCATTCACTGGTTGTTTCGATCAAATATCTGGTCCTGTGCAATTCCCTGCTGGAGATTATGAAATCTTAATGGAAGTGACAAAAGATGGCATCACTGACGTCATTCCATTCAGTTACACCGTGCACGAAGATGTTAACAATATCGTTGAACTCTTTTATTAGAACCTATATTTATCAAACGATTATCTATTCAAAAATAGCATCAATCTCCTTTGCCAATTGATAGTCTGTATCCGTTATAGAATTCGCGTCATGTGTTCTTAATGCGAACTTGATTTGCTTGTAACCGAATACTTCAAAATCCGGATGATGGTTCATTTCATTTGCAACTTCAGCTAAAGCATTTAAACGATTGATAATATCCGAGAACGATTCCATTTCGAATGTCTTAACCAACTTATCATTTTTTTCAACCCAACCCATAAATACAATATTTCCTTCAAGATAAGCTAAATCTTATTTCGCTCCCATTTTTTGGAACGAATATTTTAATCCAACCAATACATATCTACCCAAAGTTTGCGTCACAGATTGCTCATAAATATTCTGCGTATAATATTGACTTATTCCTGTATTTTGATTCAATAAATCGACACCTTTCACATACACTTGCAAAGTTTTAGCCTTCAATAAATTCACACCAATACTTGCATTCCATCTTATCAACTGCGAATTTGTTTCAAAATCTGGGTAGAAATAATGTTGTAAATCTGTTCCAATTTCCCATCGATCCTTAATCTTAAATTCAACATCTCCATAATAGTTAAAGTTGCTATATGTATTGTTGAAGGATTCATTCTCTAAATAATTATTGATTGAATAAGTATAGGCTACCCCAGCTTTCAAACTCACTACTTTTTTAGAGATATTCTCTACAGAAAAGTTCGGTTGGAAATAATACGAAGTATATTCATCTTGATTCCCGTTTAAATTCACCAAACCATTCGATACAGAAGCATTCCCTGATAAGTGAAACTTCGATTTAATAGGATATAAAGAAGTTCCGAAAGCAACATTTGCAGACAAACTTTTTTCGTCACCTAAATTCTGAGGAATGATTTCCTTAACATAAAACTCATTTATATTTTGCGAATAAGTGATATTATCCTTTACATAATTACCGGTTATAGATGCAAATAAATAAGTGAAGTTAAATTGACTGAATCGTCTAAAACGCATTTGAACTGTATGATTGTATTCCGGCTCTAATGCAGCGTTCCCTAAAACCACTTCCGAAGGGTTGGTATTGTTTGGCAAAGGTTGCAATTGATCTAATGTAGGCGCAGTAATAGAAGTATTATAGCTCAACCTTAAATTACTTTGTTTTGTCGCATCCCAGTTTATTGTTGCTGCGGGTAAGATATAATCGAATTTTACAGGATTAACAAGTATGTCTTCCCCCGACAATGTCAAGTTCTTATATGCTGCCCCAACTGTTGTTTTAAGATTCGTTAGAATCACTTTATGATCGAAATCAATGTCATGTGCAGTTTGCGTATAGTCGCCCACAGCAGATAAACCTGGATTAAAAATCTCTATCTCTGTTTGATCAAACACTTCTTTATTTCTAGAGGAATTTGCATTACTGAACGTATATTTTAGTTGAATTAATTGATTCTTAGAAATGGGTTCTGACCACAACCAATTCGCCGATAAATTATTCGAATTTAACTTTGTAAACTGGCTTTGATTTGTTAAGAAATCATTAGAAAGGCCAACTAAATAAAGTGTTGTCAAATAATCTAACGTTGTTGATTCATCGTCATTACTTGTTGAATAACTAATTCCCCCACCAGTATTTCTGCCAGCTTTCAAGAACTTTTTACGATAATTTGCAGAACCTGACAGGTCGTAATTAAAACTATTCTGATCTAAAACTGTATTAAAGACACTTCCTAAAGCGCCAATTCCATTATAATTTTCAACTGTACTTTGATTGTTATAATCAGTGTTTTCCCATGACCCATTAATATCGATATTTAAAAATTGAGTCGTATCAAATTTTTGCTCAAAATGAATGGTCCCTTTATTTTCTAAAATATTACTTTGCTGATTGACCAATTCGTCTGTTACCAAAGAGGAATCTGTATAATAAGTCTCTCTTGTTAATGTTTTGTCGTAAGACTTGATGAAGTCTGTTAAAAATAACGACGTATTAAAAATGGTTTGTTTCGATGGTTTATAATTAAAATTCAAACCAACCGCATGTGTATTCTGGTATCCCGAATTGCTGCTATTGTTAATTGGTAGACCAGAAGACTGAAAGCCACTCCCTCCAATTCTGCCACCTCCACCACCAGAGAAATTTTGATAATCAGAATAATTAAATCCAGTTTCATTGACATTATTCGACATCGCAATTGCAGAAAATTGAATCTTATCTTTAAACCAATGCACATTCGCTTTAGATTGGTATCTCACTAAATCTTGGTAAGGCACATCAGCACCCAATCCACCTTCAACAGAACCAAACATGCCCTTTTTATGGTCTGCTTTTAACTTCAAATTAATCGTTGGTGATTCCGATCCATCATCAACACCAGTAAATTCAGCCATGTCAGATTGTTTATCATAAACTTGTACTTTCTCAACCGCTTTGGCAGGCAAATTCTTTGTTGTTATCGTTGCATCATTTCCAAAAAACTCTTCTCCATCTACCAGAATTTTCTCTACTTTCTTTCCTTGCACTTCAATTGAACCGTCTTCTGCGACAACCACACCTGGTAATTGTTTTAATAAATCCTCAACGACATCATGTTCTTTCGTTTCAAAAGCACGCGCATCGTATTGAATGGTATCCCCTTTTATTTCAATTGGAATGTATTGTCCTTCTACTACGACCTCATTTAGCATTTTAGCTTCGAGTATAATTTTACCGAGATCAACAGGTTGTCCGTCACCGGCCACTTGCACATTGCGTTCGAACGGTTTAAAACCAAAAAAAGAAGCTTTAACAATATAATCACCCGATTTAATATTCGCTAAACTAAACTCACCAATTGAGTTCGTAATCGCATACGATTTAAGTATTGAATCCTTTGCTCCTATTAACATAACAGATGCACCGGGAATAGATTCTGTATCATTACTGTACAATGCTCCTGTAATTTTAGATGATTGCCCGAATGATACAGACAAGAACAACAATGCGATTATTAATAATAAGTTTTTCATGAATTGCGTATAATGTTTTTAAGAGATGCTAATTGATTAATGTCTTGGTGGTCCGCCTCCTGGTCCGCTACGGCCTTCCATTTGTTTTTTCATTTGCTCCATTTTCTTCTTCACAAGATCATCATACTCTTCTTGCGTTACTACCTTACCTTTATTTGGAATATTAATTTCTTTAGACTTCACTTCACGCATAATTTGGCTCACCAAACTTATCACGGTTTGACCGTCATTTATATTTAAATAAACCACTAAGCCTGGCAAACCACCAAATCCAGCAGGACCAGCATTTGTTGCAATCTCTGGCGCAAACCAAGCAGTTACTGTAGTGGTATCATCTTCTTTTGGGATAAAAACAGCTTCCAGACAATTCAACCCTCCAACTTCCTTCATTTCTCCAGTTAATTTCCAATTGCTTAATCCAATCGAATCTTTAATCAGAAAAACCTTATCCATAAATTCTTTTTTCTGAACAACTAAACCATTTTCAATATCCATAAAAACGATGTCATTCGCTGGTGCTAATCTTTTTTTCATTCTCGCCATTCGGTCATCTTCTTGACTTAAATCAGGCTGAATCGTATCAATGATATTCGAATAAAGTGAAGCTTCTATATTGACCAATAACCTTGTGCTGACATCTACAAATTCAGGCACAAATTCTTTCATTCTATCCCCTCTTGGTCCTGGTGGTAATTTACTGTGAACATTTTCTTTCACATTATAAATAAACTCTCCAGACACTTGCGAAAAGCCAGTTGTAAAAACTAGAAGGGTTATTAATACGAGTATATTTTTCATTTTATAATTAATTGGTAACGATTAGACAAACGAAAGTATAGAAGGTTTAAACAGATTGTAAAAGAAATATTATAAAAGGTAAAAAATAAAGAAATCACCCATTTGGGTGAAGTCTAAAAATGTCCTAAACGCTACATTGCCGCGGTTTCGATTCATAACTGAAGCTTAATCTCGTAAATCAAAAAAGTCGCATCAAAACGTTGATGCGACTTTTTTATTGAATCCAAGCTCCTCAGTTAATCGAGTATTGATAGGAGACTTTAGTTATGAAGAAAATCTGCTGTTTTAGGGTTATTTATTAAGGTCTTGTTACCAACCAACCTTTTTCGGTTTTTGTCGCCTTATAAATACCTTTTGGCCAATCCATTTTCAAGGCAGTTCCCTCCTCTATATTCCACCTTTTAGAATCTTCTTTGTTTATCACTAATTTAGTTTGAAAGCCTTCTTCCATAATAAATTTTCCATTATTTAAACTTTGAACAACTTCCTTTGACATCGTTCCTTCATCTTTAATAAATTCGAGACCTACAATATCATCCACCAAAACATAAGGATGAGCCATGATCATTTCACCAACAACTTTTAAATCTATAGCAACTTGAAGTTTACAGATACCGAACCCTGTACATCCCTTTTTTTTCCGTCCAATTTGCACACTCACTTTAAAAACCTGTTTTTTTCCTCTGTTAATTGCATTTGACATTTCTATTTCTTCCACATGAGTAGATTTATGATTAATTGTTGGTTCTGGACCTACAAAAGATAACATTGTTAAACTTGCGGCGATAATTAATGTAATTGTTTTCATATATAAAAAATTTAGTGTTTAAATAAATGATGACCTTCACCATTTAACTACCCTACAAAACTATGAACAACAACATGGTTTTTCTTCACCCGAATGGATGAAACACCCTCACCCAACTGGGTGATTTACGACCATATACACCAATAATAGCGCGAATATGAATTATATCGCATAAAAAAAGGCGTACTAGAAGTACACCTTTAATAACTGTTTAATTATTTTTTTTTACAAAGGAATGTTCCCGTGTTTCTTTTTAGGAAGGTGGGAAACTTTGTTTTTTAGCATATCAAATGCACGAATTAATTTTGTTCGTGTTACTGATGGTTCTATTACCTCATCAATAAAGCCATGTTTAGCTGCGTTATAAGGATGCGCGAACAATTCGGCATACTCAGCTTCTTTTTCTAATAATTTAGCCGCTGGATCAGCAGCTTCTTGAATTTCTTTTCTGAAAATAATCTCTGCAGCACCTTTAGCACCCATTACAGCAATTTCAGAAGATGGCCAAGCATAGTTCATGTCAGCACCAATATGTTTAGAATTCATTACATCATAAGCACCACCATAAGCCTTACGCGTAATTACGGTAATTCTCGGAACGGTTGCTTCACAGAAAGCATACAATAATTTTGCTCCATTGTTAATAATCCCATTCCACTCTTGCTCAGTACCAGGTAAAAATCCAGGAACATCTTCTAAGACTAATAATGGAATGTTAAACGAATCACAAAAACGAACAAAGCGACCGGCCTTGTTTGAAGCATTACTATCTAATACACCTGCTAAAAATGCGGGTTGATTGGCAACAACACCAATACTTTTACCTGCTAAAAAGGCAAATCCGATCACAATATTTTCTGCGTATGTTTCTTGTACTTCGTAAAACGAATCTTCATCAACCAATTGGTTAATGACATCTTTAATATTATAAGGTTGATTTGGATTATCTGGAATAATTGAATTTAAATCTAATCTTGTTTCATCTTTTGCCTCATAAGGATAACTCGGTGCAGCTTCTTCACAATTCTGCGGTAAATAAGTCATCAATTTCTTAAGGTCATTGATACATTTTAAATCATTTTCAACAGCGAAATGCGCAACACCCGATTTAGATGCATGCGTAGTAGCACCACCTAATTCTTCAGATGTTACTTCCTCATGTGTCACCGTTTTTACAACATTCGGTCCTGTAACGAACATAAAAGATGAATCTTGCACCATATAAATGAAATCTGTCAAAGCTGGGGAATAAACAGCTCCGCCAGCACAAGGCCCCATTATAGCAGAGATTTGTGGTACAACACCCGAAGCCATTGTATTGCGATAAAAAATATCTGCATAACCTCCAAGTGAAACAACCCCTTCTTGAATTCTTGCTCCTCCAGAATCATTTAAACCAATCATTGGAATTCCATTTTGTAATGATAAATCCATAATTCGAACAATTTTCTTTGCGTGTACCTCAGCTAATGAACCACCGAACACCGTAAAATCTTGAGAAAAAACATACATCGGTCTACCGTGTATTGTTCCGTAACCAGTTACTACTCCATCACCTAAAAACTGTTGCTTATCTAAACCAAAGTTTGTTGACCTATGAGAAGTTAACATGCCTATTTCCTCGAATGAACCTTTATCTAACAATAAGTTTAATCTTTCTCTCGCAGTTAATTTTCGCTTTTTATGTTGCGACTCAATTCTTGCTTCTCCACCTCCTTTTAAGGCTTCTTCTTTTTTACGATTTAGTAGTTCTAATTTCGATCCCATGTTGTCATTTAAATTGGAAATCTAAGTTAGTATTTATTTTAGTAAGGTGTAAAAGTTTAAATGAAAAATGCTCGAATTAGTGCAAATGAAGGAATGTTGATTATTGATTGTGTTTTTAACAGATTAATATTTATTGTTGCCTGGGCAAATCTTATTCCATTTCAAACCATCATTTGTAATAGCGACTTAGGACTTGAGACTCAAAACTATTCAACAATAAACTTCTCACTTGACAAAACCTCGCCTTTTGCATTCACAGCATTCAACACATAGACCCCACTCTGAAAATGTGAAATATCAACCTCACAAGTAATGTCGTTGGTGTTTAGCTGCCATTCGTGTACTTTTTTACCATTAATTGAATGGATTGTTATTGTTGCAGGCTCAAAATTATCTTGATGATGGTAATAAAATAAGGTGTTTTGCGCTGGGTTAGGATAAATTTTACTTTGTATAGTTTTAACTGGATTATCTATCCCCAAATCATCATCCTCACAACCCGGTACTAAACAACCATATTCGTCTGTTTTTACAAGCCATGCTTTTTGACCAGGTAAATCAGTATATCCTAACCTATCATTGGCTTGCCCAACCATTACAAAACCACCATCAGGCGTTAATTCAACGTCATACAATTGATGTTCTCCTCCATCACCCAGTGGTGGTACTTTCATATATTTGCGGTGCCATAATAATTCACCAGCAATATTAAATTTAAGTAGACAACCTAATATACCTCCCTCACCTGGTGTAAAACCTACCGCCACAAATTCACTGTCATTTAAGGGTAATATTTTAGTGAGGTTAGAGTACGGAAGGCTAACAGGGAGGCCATATCGGAATTCCCAATCTATCGAATAATCTGCATTTATTTTTACAATTCTTACATTATACTGCCTTGAATCAGTTTCTGGTAAATACTCGCCAATTCTACCACAATACAAAAAACCTCCTTCTGTTGTCTTTGTCAAACTATTACAATCAAAACTTAATCTATCTTCCCAATACGTCACTTCTTCAATCAATTCACCAAGGGTGTCGATTTTCATTAATCGCGTATGATGCCTGCGGTCCTCTGTTTCAAAAGCATCTTTTCGGTAGGCGCAACCAATCATTAATTCATTGGCGTTGAGCTGAACCATACTAGCTGATGCCAAGGCATTATACTCTTCAATATCATCACCATAATAACTTTTTTTAACCATTAAATTACCGTATTTATCTAATCTGAAAAAAGTGAAGCCCACCAAGTAATTCTCTGAATGTTGTACATGTACAATGCCATAATAAGTGCTGTCTGCACTTTGTATTAGAGTAGAAGGGTTTTTTCCTTCATTTGAATCTTCTGTATAAAACTCAGGGAAATAATTTATATTTAAAACCTCACCTTGTTTATTCATTTTTATAAAAAAATAGGAATATGGATAATCTACAGAAGCAGCAAGAGCGACATGAGCGAGATTGCTATCTAAAGTAATGATCATCTTAGTTTGGCTCATAAAACTTAAACCTAAAGAATCATTTCTATAAATTTTTATTGAATCTAAAACACTGCCAAAATTAATAAACGATAAAGAGCTTTCGTTGTCTTTAAAACCTGCAAGTGAGGACTGAAAACCGCTTACAAAGTATTTATCATTAATTACAAGAACTGTAGAGAAAATTGCATTTGACTCATCATTAAGAGTGTACCGTTCGTTAATCACAGGCTGTGCAATACAAACACGAAAGGTCATAAATAAAACAAAGAATTTAATATTTAAGATGATTTTTAACATGTTTTAAATAGTGTGCATTTATGCCGTTATGAAAGTGAAAGTAATCTGAAATATGATTTTAGAATAACTCTGCTTTCTATTAATGTTGTACAATTACTTTTTGGGTACCCAATACTTCTTGCGTACTTATTGTATACACGCTTACCATGTATATTCCGTTGGAAATACTTGAAATATCCCAACTGACTAAATTACAAGATTTAACTGAGTTAAAAAAAATCTTTTTCGCACCCGTATTCTGCAATTTAGTAGTTATTTACTTTTTACTCCATTTTACGCTTATTCAGTATTTATTCCTTTTACTTAGTGTCTGGTCGGAAACTGACGCTTTTTTTTACAAATTGCATAAATTTTGAGAAATATTTTGTTTTTATTTAAGAGATGCCTTAGCTTCAGACGACAAGAAAAAAAGTAAAACAGGCTCAAAAGAAGCTATTTTAACATTGTTGTGATTCCGACCAGAAACTACTTATCTATTTGGCTATTAAAAGAATAGAAGGAACATTTTGTGCGCCTAGTTCTGCAATTTAGTGAACACCATCAGCGGTTTGACTGAGGTTAGAAGTTAAAATAATAATTATTGTAGACTGAGCAAATCTTATTCCATTTCAAAACGTCATTTGTAGTTCAAGCTTCTTATTTTGTCTACCGTAGATTACTTAGATTTTAGACTTGAGGGTGGAGTGATGTTGTTTCCTGTTGAAGTATTGAGGATATGCGATTTGAAGAGGGTTCGTGATATTTTTTACCACAGATAACTCAGATTAACAAAAATTGCACTAACGACAACGGACTCAAGACGCTACAACTCTTTTCCGCGTTAGGTATTGCAGCGGATATCCTTTTCCCTACTTCTAATGGGGAAAAGATTAGAGCGTAAAGACCGACTCCGTCGCCGATCATTGAGCGGTCCGATTTCTATCGGGACGAAATGAAGGGGACGGAGAACGCCACAATAAAAACACCTATCTTAAATCATATATGCTAACCTTTATATAGATTTGTATGTTTGATAGTTGGCATATTTTATGTAACTAATCATTTATAATCAACTATACCATTGCATGCGAATTATACTTTGTCTACTTATCCTACTTTTTAATTTTACTGCTGTTGCACAAATTACTGCGGACAGAAAAAGTTATGATTTTGGTGATTTATACGCCAACGCTGAAACGTATATTGATTTTACTTTCACGAATAATTCAGGCAAAAAACAATATTTATTGAATGTTCAAAAGCCAAGGGAAGTCTATTATAAATTCTCTGGCAAAGTATTAATGCCTGATAGCTCTATTATTATTCGTTTAAAAATTAACGATAAGATTAAGGGTAAATTCAACTATAAAGTAAACGCATATTTTAGTGATTCGAACGATCCTACCGTTCTTAAATTGACAGGCAATATCAAAGAAGTTTCGAGCAACCCTTTTACAGATTGCCCCGATTTTAATTCAACTCCTACTGGACCGGTTTCTTACGAATTTGCTGTCACAGTTAAAGTGCTTGATTCATTAACTAGAGAACCCATTAAAAATGCGCGTGTATATTTTGTGCAAAACGGCAGTTCATACGATTCATTTAAAACGAATGGTGACGGCATTGTTCATGAAAAAATTCCGATGGGATATTATTATATGGTTGCAGAAAGAAATCCGTATAGAAATAACGCCAAAGAAGGTTACTTAAATTTTCAACGCAATTATGTAGAAATATTATTAAGTAAAGATGAGGTTGAAGAATTTGAAGAGGAATTGATTGTTTATGAAGAGCCCATTGAGGAGGAAGAAGTTTTTGAAGAAGAAATAATTGAAGAAGTTGAGGAAGAGGAAGAAGAATCAATTATTATTGACACAGAAGTTCGGGAAGAACCTGAAGTGATTGAGGAGGTTGTTGAGGAAGTAATTGAAGAAGAAGAGGCTCCGGTTATTCCTGTAGTGCTTACTCCTTTAGATGAATTGCCAGATTCAGTTTTTGATGAAAGACATTTTAAATACAATAATATCACTTTCATTTTAGACGTTTCAAGCTCGATGAATTCAGCAGGTAAACTTGACTTATTAAAACAATCAATGATTGAATTGGTTGATATTTTGCGTCCGAATGATTTTATATCTGTCATTACATACTCATCAACAGTTTCTGTAATTGTGGCTGAAAAAACGGGAGAAGACAAGGAGTTTATCATTGACAAAGTGAATAAACTGCGCACGAATAGCTCGACTGCTGGAGGTGATGCCATACGTGTTGGATATAACCTCAACAAACGTGTTTATAGTCCGGAGCGCAATAATATTGTGATTATGGTAACGGACGGTGCATTTAACAGAGGCAGTAATGACTATATGGATATCATTGGTCAAAACTATAAAGACAAAGGAATTATCTTTTCAGTTGTAGGGATAAGTACATCAGAATACCTAACTGACCATATGCGATCAATTACGGTAGAAGGTGGTGGAGATTTTGTTGAAATTCGATCGTTCACCGATGCCGAAACAAAACTGGTGAAAGAAATCAAAAGAACATCGTTCAGAGGTAGATAATATCTACACTGTTGAAAAATGGTTCTTTAATACATCTTGAGTATATAGGGTATCACTCAAAAACATATCTATTGTTAAGCTAAAAAGCCTGAAACAACAAAAAATACCAATAACAATAAAACAACTAACTTCGTTCTCATAGCAATAAAACTTTTAGTTCTATTACAATAACGTTCGAGTTACAGATTCGTGTCGTCTAAAATACACTTAGTTTCTCACAAGTTTTAAACAATTTGAAATAACGTATTGATTTTCAAGACCTACGAAATCTTCCAAATCTCAATATACTCGTTAGTATTCCTCGGATTTAACCATCTTAATAAACGATCTATAGCACTTGGCTCACAAACCTTAACCAAATGTAGTGCTGGATAAAGGGTTTTATAGGCATCAATTCTTGCACTTAAATCTTGTTCACCACAAAAAAGTATATAGGCGTATTCCTTATTTTCATAGACCTTCAAAGATTGAGATTCATCACCTCTTGCGACAGCATTTAAATACCAATTTCCACTATAAAATCTTGGCAACATAGACACACCTGTTTCACCAGTAGCTTCCTGCAATATACTTTTCCCTTCCAAATCAACATCGTAGAAATAATACATAGACTCTACCCGTGACTTTTTTGAATAAGTAAACGTAGCAAATAATAAAATTGGAATATTTAGGACCCAGAAAGTACGCCAAGAAAAACGCCAGAATTTTTGCCAATTAGCTTTCTCTAATAATGGCTGGATACCTAGTATACCTAGAATAAAAAACAGCGGGAAAACTGGTAAAACAAAACGCTCTTGTTTACTTGGATAGAATGTATGGAAAAGAATAAAAAGAAGAACTGGCACAAAAATAATTGCATACTTCTTCGCCGAATTAAAATAACCTATACCTATTAAAAGGCCGAGCGGAATAAGAAAAAGACCCATTAGCACTAAAAAGTACATCGCGTAATTATTATTCGGAATGTACGCTGTGCCTTCATTCATATTATACAAAGTATAGCCCAAAAATTCGGCAAAAGGCGTACCCCAAATAATATAATCTACCAATCCTTGTGTAAGTCCGAAAACAATTAACACTCCAATTGAATACCAGATAAAAGGTTTATACTTTTTTTGAAAGAAGAGCACTATCGCTATTCCTAGCGCAAAGACGCCAACTTGATATCTAAAGGAAACCGCAAGTCCTAACAGTAAACCAGCATATAAGGCATTCTGCCATTTCTCATCCTTTAATAAAACCCAAACACCCCAAAGAATAAAAGGTATGCATGTAATTTCAACCAAATTACGAACAGATAAAAAAGGTAAAACCCATAATAATGCCATTACCCAACCAACTTGAACTGCAATTTTTTTACCGCCTAAACGGTTCGCTATTTTATAACTGAAATGAACAATTAATAGAGAGAATAGCGCATGAACTAAACGGTTCATTAGCATTAGAATTTTAGGATCTGCAATGCCAATTGTTTTTAAGATAGATATCAAGATAAAATTAAGACCTACATAAGTAAAGCTATGCCCTTCCGGAGCACCTCTATTACCTTCAGACCATGGCAACCAGTGATTATAGTCAAATCCATCGACCCACGAACCAGCAGCCTCGATAATCAAAAAATGATCATCGTGCATTCCATAACCCTGTGAAAAAAATGCGGCGATAATTCTAAGAATTAAAGCCGCAAATAAAATGTTCTTATAAGACGTAAAGTCAAACCTTTTTATCATTCAATTAATTGTCCATTTCTGTTAGTAAGGTATAAGATTCCAATTTCTTTTTGTCATCATACGACTCACTTCTAATCATTCCAAAATCCAAAGCGTACCAATCAGTACTGTAACTATCTCTTTTCATAAAACCCATATCAACCTGTTTTTTAGAAGTAATCTTAGCGCATTTAAAAGTACCTGCAGTAGTTTCTATTGTTTCAAAACCTTCCACTGTTCTATCCATAACAGTGACTGAAATATCCATCACTTTCATGCCACTTGCCGAAATTACCATATTCATTTCACCATCAGCCAATTTCATTCCTTCACTTAATGTTCCAGGTAATTGAATTTCCTTCTGCGTCATTTTAACATCCATATCCTTATAAGCAGAAGTTAATTGTTGCATCATATCATCTAAAGAAAAATGAAACACACCATTTTCACAATAAGATTCCATGTCATTTTCCATGATTACCTCGCCTTTTTTATCCTTAATAATGGAATGTAATTCGAAAGTGACTTTACCTGCCACCTCATTAATTGATTTGATTGTAACCTCACTAGAACTTTCAACTTTATCTTTAGGGTTGTAATTGGTATACACCATTTTAACCCCTTCTTTATAAGGAATATAAGACTTACAAGGCTCATTTTCAGCTTTAAAAGTAAAACTAAAAACTCCTAACCCAACAATAAGACTGACTGCAATAACAAAAATTCTATTCTTCATAATGTATATTTTTATATGCCACTTGGTGTAATTACAATTAAAAAAGTAACCAAAAAGCGGCAAAACTTTATGTGAATTACCGTAAAGATAATCTTATTCTTTTCTTTTTCAAATCAAAAGAGAGAACAATCAATTGACCTAGATTAAACGAATATTCGTATTTTTGTTAAAAAAACAAATCAATTATGTCAACCACAGCTATAGCAACTAATATTCAAGAAGTCCTTGATCAATTAGGAATAAAAAAAATGAACGAAGGGGCATCTACTGGTGCACAATGGATTAATACAAAAGGTGAACAAATCGATTCTTATTCGCCTGTTGATGGAGAGTTGATTGGATCAGTTAAAAGCGCAACGCTTGAAGATTACGAAACAATCATCGCAACGAGTCAAAAAGCATATAAGACATGGCGTACAGTACCATCACCAAAAAGAGGTGAAATTGTAAGACAGTTAGGTATAAAATTGAGAGAATATAAAGAGCCACTAGGAAAACTAGTTTCTTATGAGATGGGTAAATCTTATCAAGAAGGTTTAGGTGAGGTTCAAGAGATGATTGACATTTGCGATTTCGCAGTTGGTCTATCTAGACAATTAAATGGATCTACTTTACATTCTGAACGTCCAGTTCACAGAATGTATGATCAATATCATCCATTAGGAACAGTTGGAATTATTTCTGCATTTAACTTCCCCGTTGCAGTTTGGGCTTGGAATACAGCTTTAGCTTGGATTTGTGGTGATGTTTGTGTTTGGAAGCCATCTGAAAAAACACCTTTAACAGCAATTGCTTGTCAGAACATTACAAACGAAGTTTTTAAAGAAAATGATGTGCCAGAAGGTGTATCAAATGTTTTAATTGGCGGTGCTGACTTAGGTATTGCAATGGCAAATGACAAAAGAGTTCCTTTAGTATCTGCAACAGGATCTACTAGAATGGGTAAATCTGTTGGTGAAGCAGTAGGAAAAAGATTAGGTAAATCATTATTAGAATTAGGCGGAAACAACGCAGTAATTCTTACCCCATCTGCTGATTTAAAAATAGTGCTTCCAGGTGTTGTTTTTGGAGCTGTTGGAACAACGGGTCAAAGATGTACATCAACTAGAAGAGTGATTGTTCACGAATCTATTTATGATCAAGTAAAAGATGTTTTAGTAAAAGCATATAATCAATTAAAAATTGGTAATCCTTTAGATGAGTCTAACCATGTTGGGCCGCTTATCGATGCTGATTCTGTAAATACATATTTAGCTGCTATTGAAAAAGTAAAAGCTGAAGGTGGAAAAGTATTGGTTGAAGGAAAAAAATTAACAGGCGAAGGTTACGAGTCTGGTTGTTACGTTTCTCCTTCTATTGCAGAAGTTGAAAACAGTTATGAGATTGTTCAACACGAAACATTTGCACCTTTGTTATACCTTATTAAGTATAGCGGTGATGTAAATAATGCAATTGAAATTCAAAATGGCGTTAAACAAGGTTTATCATCATCAATATTCACAAACAACATTCGTGAGTCTGAGCAATTCTTATCTGCTTCAGGATCTGATTGTGGAATTGCAAACGTTAACATTGGTACTTCTGGTGCTGAAATAGGCGGAGCATTCGGTGGAGAAAAAGAAACTGGTGGTGGACGTGAGTCTGGATCAGATGCTTGGAAAGTTTATATGCGTAGACAAACCAACACAATTAACTACTCAACTGAATTGCCATTAGCGCAAGGAATTAAATTCGATTTTTAATAAATTATTTTAAAGGCAATTCGTAGAAAATACTGAATTGTGTATACCCATATTTTTGTTTGGTTGATTGATTATCGTTCGTTCGGTAATCAATCATACCAAACGAATATGATCCTCTAAAGCCCAAACCAATTTCACTTTTTATTGCCATTCCAACACGCAATCCAAAATCAAACGATTTTAAATTTTTCACACTACTTGATTCATTGATCTCATAAGCATATTTAGGCGGTAGAAAAGCTGTAAGCAACCCCGATTCATCGAACGAATTAATGTCAATCGTCTGCAATAAAGGCACATTACTTTCAACAGATTCGACCGTTTTGGCGCCGATCATAAACCCAAAATAAGGACCTCCAAAGAATTCCAACATCTTATATTCATATTTAATAAGAAGTGGCATCTCAATATAATTCTGCGTGGTTGCAGTTTTCGTTCGTGTATATTGATAAAGATTCAAATCGTCCCCTGGCAACGCATCTTCAAAACCAAAAAGTGACAATTTAGTGGAATCATAAGTTTCCAAATAATGTTTTTTTTGGCTGTAATAAACACCTAAACTCAAGGCAATCTCATCCGTCAAAGCATAATCAACATAAATCCCACCATTCAATCCCAAATTATAATTTTGCAGAAGAATCCGTTCGCCTATAGGCATAACATTCCCACCTATATCCAGTCCTATTTTGTATGATTGAGAAGAACTATTTAAAGCGAATAAAAGAATGGTCAAGGTTAAAACAAGTTTCTTCATTCCTTAAAAATTTAAGGTATCTATTGTACGCATTACACCATACCATTTAACAATCTTCTCTCCAACACCTGGCACATTCACATGAATTAAATATATGCCACTTGCAATAGGAATACCTACTCTATTTTTTAGTGTCCAATCAGCGAAAGTTAAACTATTATCTTTTTCTATTGTTGTAATCAATCCGCCTCGTAAATTAAATATATTAATCGTACACTTCTCTGGTAAATTCGTAATCTTAACACGGTTATCTATTCGATTATTTTCATAATCAGAATAAGCATAATAAGGATTAGGAACGACTTTAATTTGATCTAATGCAGAGATCGCAGTCTCAGCATTATTCGTGATTGTTTTTATAGCATCTGTAGAAAATCTATACGCTGGAATGCCGTCATTAATTCCTGTAAATTCTCTTTTTTGGTATGGATGCGAAACACGTAATTTCATTCTAACGTCAGAGGACAATAAAGTCTCACCCTCACGCAAGAGTGGTTGCACGACCCATAAACAATTTTTCCATGCGTCTCTATATCTAGAAAAATTCTCAACCTGTAATTGCTCATGAAGCCATTTTCCATTATCATAACCAGGCATATCACTATCATCAACCCCAATACCAAAAACATAAATTAAATGCCCTCCACCAATAATAGGCTCACCACTTAACTCCTCCATAATTCGAGAAGTAGGATTCCATTTCATATCAGCGCCGTTTTCACCATTGTACCATGAATTCTCTCCAAATGCCATATTTAAACGCTCTCCTGTTTCAACATCAATTGCATATCCAGGAAACCAACTCATACCGGTTGTTTCAAGAGGATTTCCATTAATATCTAACGAATTTGACGTTCTTAATTTCATAATTGATGAACCACCAATCGCTTGCGCAGCAATATGGCCAGTTTCTATGACTGGACACTGTGTCCATTTTGATTTATCATTTGTGTACACAATATCTACACTATGAATATCTGCTAAACTAACCTTTGCTTGAACGACTGATGGACTAAACCACGAAGAAGGACTAAAGGTAACCGGATCATAAGTAACGTCTGGATATCCAATCGGCATACCAATAAAGTTATTTCCGACTAGATTAAATGGTGCTACAATGCCACTTAATAAATCCTCAAAATCTTGTTCTAAATCAAAGTCTTTGTCATTATAATAACAGGGATTATAGTAATTCGTTCCATTGCATTGTTCCTCTGTTGGAGAAAAATCTCCTGAACGAATCCAATTACTCGGATCATATCCATCTGTATCTTCATAACCCGTTAACCAATTTTTAGACGAATCGGCAAAAACCATTTCTGCACCAATTGGAACAGTTCTATATTTATAATAACCTAAAATAGTATTGGTATAAGTACTTTGTTCAATCCACACCGACAATCCCCATTCAGGAATCAATTGTTCATTCCCTGCAGCAATTGTATTATTAGAAAAGATAGTATCAGTACTTCCGTTATTTACAATAAACCAATTTGATTCTTCAAGATTACCTTCAACATCCTCCGTAAAATACAACTCAAAATTACCTGAAGGTACATTTAACGGGTCAATAACTTTTATAACAATTGGTCCAGCTCCCGATTTATAAGAAAGTTCATCTGTATTACCTTGAGCCAGTATTTCTTGTTCTGATTTCTCAGAAATATCAAGCCAATTTCCTGCATTCCCCCACCCATCTATTCGTGTAATTGGCAATTCATAACCATAATCAACAGCAGAAATGGTTCCTCCATTCTCAGGATTCGGTGAATGAGGAATTGCTTCGTAAGTAATCACTTCACCAATGGCAGCTTTTCGACTCGCAAAATATGGCTTTTTCTGTCCGTCCAATTTTGAAGGATCATCAGGATTATACTTTTTATACTCATTTGAAGCATAAGCAATAACCATATAATAATAACGTTTAAAATTGACCAAATCTCGGTTACTTGTTGCAAACAAATCTTCGGTTATATTAAATGAGTGGCGAATTCCTTCATTCTCGCCTTCAACCATAATATTGCCAACAGATAGGCCAAGTGCATCATTATATTCGTAATTATCCAGCCTAGAAATATCATCTTTTATATCAGTTTGAAACACCAACCTTGCTTTACTAATATCATCCAATTCTGAGGCGGAAATATTTTCATCGACCAATTGAAACACTTGATATCCTTGAAATGAATAATAACTATCAAAATCTTCTACATCATCTACATTCACAATAAATGGATCCAATTCTTTATAATCTTCATCAAAATTATTTGACCCAATAGGATTATAGATTGAAAAGATCAACTCATTCTCCAATTCTTGAATAGATAAATTAGGAGCATGAGGACCATCAAGTACTTTAAAACAATTATCAAACAAAGCCTGTGCTTTATCATCTGCTTTTTGAAGGGCTACAACTGATTGAAACGGATCACCCGAAACAGCTCTTGCCCAAACAATACCTGTTGTAATATTATTGACTGCCCCAGGTTGCAAAATGAATGGCCCGGAAGACTGTGCAAACCTACGATCATAAGGAACATTTCCAGCACTTTGTTCCGTCCATAATGGCTGTGGAATACCACCGGTACCCCAACCTATAGGATCGGTATCTGCAGGGAACATATAATTTGATATAACTGTTCCATTCGCATCTGGATCAGATGGATGACCATTTCCACCATAAACGAATCTAGTACCGTCTTTCCAATATCCACTCAAATAATTATAGTAATCTTGACCTGTTTGAGGATCTGTCGTGGCAGTCAATCCACCGCCTCCTAGATTATTATAGTATAAAAAACGGCTCATTCCTAAACGTTCATTATCAACTATTCCATCACCATAACCAATTCCTAATCCTTCATAAGGCACACCTTTATTTGTAGACGCTTCGAAGAAATTTTCGACTAGAGGATTATCTATAAAATCATTATCTTGATAAGGTCCTTCAAAAAAATCTATCCCCGCTGCCGGAGGATTTTCACCATAACCTAAATATCCCCCTTCATCCGGATCGGTTGCGCGTCCATTATACGTATATCCCAAACCCCTACTGACATCACAACCAACAAAATCATCAAAAGGTCCTCCTAATGCACCATCAACAAAAACTCCAAAATAAGTATCATACAAAGTTTGTGTCGAACGATTCACCAATTCGTAATTGTAAAATGTCATATTGTTCACCTCATCATTAGTTGCAAATGCAAAAGCCTGACAACGAATCTCCATTCCAAGAGGTTCGGCACCTGTTTCTGTATGAATGTTTCCTTTATCGTTCATCACCCACCAAACGGTTTGATCACCATATAATGTTACTGTTCTATCAACACGGCAGTCCAATTCCTTATTTATATCATACCAAGGATAATCTCCATCTTCTGGTTCATAAGTACCATCCCCATTTCTATCGTAAAAAGGAGCTAAATAATAATTTTGACCTAATCCAGTATCTCCATGAGCAGGCCACGATAATATAGATTCTGGAATAGAATATTCTGGAAAATTTTCTGATTGTGTATTGGTACCTTCTTCTGCATCCTTCAAACCAGCGCTAAACCAAGCATCAAAGAGACGCACCTCATCTTGTGTAACCACATAATGTCTATCGTATTCTTTACAAGTTGCAGGCACTATTTCGGCATCACCATCTTCTGTTAGAGGACCGGTCCAATAATCTTGTCCGTCTCTATATCTAACAGCTGCTATTTTTAATTGACCGTTAACATCAATTCCACCTAACCATAAGGCTGAAGTAAACAAGGCCATAATTCCAGACCCCTTCGGCACTTCGTATTGAGAATTATTTTGACCTGGAATTTGCCATAAATTCCCCCCGGACAGAATCAATGCCTTTACATTGTTAAACTCTAAATAAGTGGCAGCCGAGGCAGGAGAACACCCTGCAGCTCTATCCTCAATATGCACAGCTGGTCTTCCTCCATACGGTTGCGCCATCAATCCATTGACAACAAACAAAAGCAACGCCAAATAAATCTTTCTCATAAGTGCAATTTAAAAAAATTTAAGGTTTAATTAAATCTTCTTTTTTAGAAATATTCGAATTATATACAACTCCAAATATAAGTCAATCAATTTATTCGGTTAATTCAAGTACATTGTCAAAGAAATATGTCCTTCCTTTAAATCTGAATACCATTATTTAACGTATCTATTTAAAAAGAGATAAATGACTAAAAATAATATTTTTTACTGCTGTTTAATCATTGGAATCATTTTATTTGGCTGCACAAACGAAACTAGCAAGACTAACATTCCCGAAATTGAGTCACTTAACTGGCAAGCTTTCGATCAAGATATTTTCACCAAAACCACAGCGAATAAGAAATTTGTGCTTTTAGATATTGGCGCCAACTGGTGTCATTGGTGCCATGTTATGGACGATAGTACTTTTGCCGATCAAAATGTAAAAAACTATATTGGCAATAATTTTGTGCTTGCAAAAGCCGATCAAGATGAAAGACCAGACTTATACGCTAAATATAAAAAATGGGGATGGCCAGCATTAATTGTTTTTAATGAAAAAGGTGAAGAAATATTAAAACTGAAAGGATACCAAGAAAAATCAAAATTCGTTAAGGCTTTAAAGTCGGTAGTTGCCAATCCTGTTGTTTTAAAAAATGAGCCAGCAAAAACTAATTTAAGCGATCCTACAGTTGAAAAATTAAGCGAGAATTTTAAATCGAATTTAGATTATGAAAAAGGAGGTTATAACTGGAACCATAAATTATTAGATTATGATGGAATCAATTATGGATTTGCCAAGTACCATCAAGATAGTTTGATAAAAAAATGGTTAGACATCACGGTTAAAAACTCATACCACCTCATAGATCAAACATGGAGTGGCGTTTATCAATATTCAACCAAAAATGAATGGACGAATCCACATTTCGAAAAATTATTGCGTGTTCAAGCTTTTTATATCGAATTGTACGCGCATTATTATGGCATAACCGGAGATACAACCGCGTTAAACGCAGCTATTCGAGTTCAAGCATATTGTGAACGTTTTCTCGCCAGTGAAAATGCGTTGTACTTTAATAGTCAGAATGCAGACTTAAACCCTGGTGAACATGCGGCGGATTATTATCAATTAAATGAAACAGACAGATTAGCGAAAGGAATTCCGTCCGTAGATAAGTCAATCTTTTTAAAAGAAAACTCAGCAATGATTAAGGCTTTGCTATACCTACACATTGCAACAAATGACGATCAATATTTGAATAAATCAGAGGAAATGATTGCCTATATTTTAAATAATTTTAGATCAAAAGACGGATTATTTAAAAGAGAAATAAATAATAACAAGATATTTTCCTTTGCCGATAACAGTCATTTCCTGGACGCATTATTAATGGCTTTTCGGATTACTGAGAAATCTATTTATCTAGATAAGAGCGCAGCATTAGCACAAAAAATTGAATCGAATTTTAAGACAGAAAATGGAAGAGTATCAGCGATAGGAAATCTTGCATTACCAGCACCTATTATTGGCTTAGACAATCTTAAATATATCAGTTCAATTGAGCAATTGGCAACTGTTTTAGCCGATAAAAATTGGAATAGGATCGCCAAGTCTTTATTCGAAAAAATAGAAAACAAAGGAATTGAAAATTCTGCACCGACATTATCTGCTGCATTAATGGCGCATACTTTAATTTTCCAAGATCCGTATCATGCTTTGCATATAATAGACGAATCAATTGAATTAAAAAAGATGAGTAATACTTATACCAAGCAATTCTTATTGTCTACGCTCTCATATATCACAGTTGAAAACTTAATCAAGGGAAAAATGACTGCAGACAATGAACTTTATTATGGAACCGCAGACAAAGGAACACTCTTCATTTGCACCTCAAGTTTTTGTTCGTCACCAATTTCAACGATACCAGCTCTTACACACTTTTTGACCGAGATATAAAAGGTATAGTTGAATTAATTAAGGTCGCATTGTTTATCTTTGTACCAGAATGAACAAAAAGTTAATTCCTGCCTACCTCTTAACATTTGTAAATGTTTTAGGCGTTAGTATTTTAATGCCAATTCTTCCGTTTGTGGTTGAAAAATACGGCGCACCTGAGTGGGTATATGGCTTATTACTTACTTTATATTCAGCATTTCAATTTTTAGGCGCACCATATTTAGGTGCTAAATCTGATATTTTAGGGAGAAAACCCATTCTTTTAATCAGCCAAGCTGGTACATTATTGAGTTGGGTGATCTTTTTGATAGCCTTATCTATTCCAGACTTTACTGTTTACGGTGTTTCATTTGCTTTAATTATCATTGGATTGTCACGAGCCTTGGATGGATTAACTGGAGGAAATGTATCTGTAACCAATGCTTATGTAGCTGATATAACTACCAGAGATGAAAAATCATATATTTTCGGTTATTTAGGTGGAATTGCAGGTTTAGGTTTGATAATTGGTCCTGGAATTGGAGGACTAACAGCGTCAACACCAATAGGTTTTGCGGGAACGATAATTGCAGCCATTATTATTTCTTCCATCACGATGTTCTCGCTTTTTAAATGGTTAAAAGAATCTATTCCAAAAGAGAAAAGAGCCAAGAAGAAAAAACAAAATATATTTGCGAGCATATTAATCACACGTCGAATTAGATCCGTTCAACCCAAACCAATTATCAAATTATTGTTTTTGATAAAATTCTTTTTCTCAGTCATGATGGCTTTCTACATTTCAACCATTGCCTTGTTCATTATTGATTTATTTAAGTTCAACGAAAAGGAATTGGGCATCTTTATGTTGGTTGTTGGAATTTTTCTCGCCTTTAATCAAGCTGTTGTTTCAAGAAGGTTCATTAAAAAGTTTGGCGAATTCAACACCTTACTAATTGGATTGCTTTTCGCAGTAATTGGGCTCTTTTGTATCACCCTTACCGATAATTTATACTTGTACATTTCGTTTTATTATATAATGAACTTAGGATTGTCATTGTGTTTCCCAACATTTAACGGCCTTATTGCCATTCATGCTAATCCGAATAAACAAGGTGAAGTAATGGGCATAAGTGAATCTATCAACTCGTTTGCAATGGCAGTTTTCCCTGTAATTGGTGCCTTATTATATACTTTTATGGGATATGAAGTTTATTATTTAATTAGTTTATTGCCATTAACAGCATTTATCATTGCATTTATGGGTAGGAAGAAACTAAGAAGAAATGAAGCGATTGAAAATCAAATTGCTAATTAGGATTGAGTAATATGAAAATAGCATACAGTCCTGTTTACACCTATAATAAACTTCCTGAAGGTCACCGTTTCCCAATGGATAAATACGACTTACTTCCAGCTCAATTATTACACAATGGAATTGTAACTGAGGATGACTTCTTTCATCCTATTGCATTGACAGAAACACAAATCATACGGACACATACTCCAGAATATTGGAACAAACTCAAAAATGGCACATTAAGTAGACATGAAATTCGCGCTTTAGGCTTCCCTTTCCATGAAAGTTTAGTTGAACGTGGACGACATATTGCAAGCGGTACATTAGCCTGTGCAAAATTCGCTCTTAACGAAGGTGTTTCGTTAAATATCGCTGGAGGAACGCATCATGCTTTTGCTGAAAGAGGAGAAGGTTTTTGTATGTTCAACGATTTTGCAATAACCGCAAACGAATTGCTATTTGAGAAATTAGTCAATCAAGTAATGATCATTGATCTTGACGTACATCAAGGAAATGGGACAGCTAATATTTTTGCTAATAATAATGCTGTCTTTACTTTTAGTATGCATGGCGAACACAATTATCCATTAAAAAAAGAAAAGTCTGATTACGACCTGCCTGTAGAAGACGGAATTGAAGACGATGCATATTTACATGCCATGGAGATTATTCCAACATTAATTGACAATATACGACCCGATATCGTTCTTTATTTGAGTGGTGTTGACATTCTAGCAACAGATAAACTTGGAAGATTAGGGCTTACGAAAAACGGATCTAAAAGACGGGATGAAAAAATATTTAATTGGTGTAAATCAAAAAATATTCCAGTGGCAGTAAGCATGGGTGGCGGTTATTCCACAAATATTAAGGATATCATTGATGCACATGCCAATACATTTGAAGTCGCTAAGGATATTTTTTATTAAATTCGAATAGTTTAGTCTCAACCTATTGTGCAACAATATGCTGTTATTTAACGTCTATACCTAACTTAACTCAATCTTATGAAGTTTTTAATCCAGATATTTTGCATCCTTTTTATTTCAACACAAGTAAGTTGGGCACAAAGCCCCATAAAAAATCCGAAAGGTTTAGCTTATATTTCCAACCAAGGTCAATGGAACAATAAAGTGCTCTTTAAAACGGGTTTTGGCAATGGCGCTTTATTCCTTGAAAAAGATGGAATCACATTTACGCAAATGCACAATGACGATCTCGAAGCATTTCATCATTCTAAACATGACGGCAATGCTGATGTTGAATCATTTAACTTCAGAGGTCATGCATGGAACATGAAATTCATTGGAAATACACCTATCACAATTACAGAAGGCGTAAATAAATTACCTGGATACCATAATTATTTTATAGGCCAAGATAAATCTAAATGGGCAAGTCACGTACCTCTATTCGATCAAGTGAATTATTTAGGGCTGTATAATGGAATTGATTTAATGGTATACAGTAATGGCAGCAATTTAAAATATGATTTTATTGTTCAACCAAATATTGATCCTTCCAGTATAAAAATGTTGTACAACGGAGATGATGGTATACGATTAGAAGATGGAAACATTAAAATTCGAACAAGTATTGGTGAATTTACCGAATTTGCACCTTATGCTTATCAAATAATTGACGGCAAAGAAATACAAGTTGAATGTCATTTTCAATTGAATGAATCTGTTATCAGCTTTATTTTACCAGCAGGTTATGACAAAACAAAAGAATTGGTCATTGATCCAGAATTAGTCGGTGCAACCTTATCAGGATCGACAGGAACAAATTATGGGCATTGTGCCACATTCGATAAAAACGAAGACATGTATACCGGTGCCATTAATTTTGGTTCAGGATACCCTGCTACTGTTGGGGCTTTTCAAACAAGTAATGGCGGTGGCAGCACTGACATTGCAATTAGTAAAATATCTGGTGATGGTACTACTTTAATTTATGCAACACATTTAGGTGGAGCAGGTTCTGAATATCCACATAGTATGGTGGTCAATGATAACAATGAATTATATGTATTTGGTTCAAGTAATTCAATCGATTTTCCTGTTAGCGACGATGCATATGGTTCGGATGGACCCACTGGAGCAGATGTTGATATTATTGTAACACATTTAAATAATGACGGATCAGACATTATTGGTTCAACTTATATTGGCGGCGCAAATATTGACGGTAGAAACCCTTTAACGGGGCACTACGGAGATGATTACCGAGGAGAGATAATTATTGATGACCTTGGCAATTGTTATGTTACATCATGTTCAAATTCAGCTGATTTTCCAGTAACTGGAGGCGCTTATCAATCTACATTTGGCGGCAGTGTTGATGCCGTTGTCTTTTCTCTAAATCCTGATTTAAGCAATTTATTATGGTCAACATATTTAGGCGGTACAATGCAGGATGTTGGTTTAGGATTAAGATTAGACAACGATGGAGATGTATATGTTTCAGGCGGAACACAAAACGAATTTATTGCAGCAACTGGTTATCAATCGACATACCAAGGAGGCGGGAGTGATGCTTTTGTTTTAAAACTAATCGCTGATGGGACAGCTGTTGAATACAGTTCGTATTGGGGTACAGACAATATTGATTTTGCTTATTTTGTAGATATTGATGTCAACGGTTCCATTTATATTTATGGCTTAAGTAAAGGAGGCACCTCACCAGTAACTGACGGTGTTTATTCGAACGATGATAGTCACCAATTCATTGCCCGATTAGATCCGACTTTAGCAAGTCTAGAATTGGCAACAGTAATTGGTGCTGGTGGCGCGAATTTCATTCCTATAGCCTTTATGGTTGATGATTGTGGATACATTTATTTCTCAGGTCATTCTGCGCGAGGCGCACTGCCTTTAACAGACGATCATTTATATGATACTGGCGGTTTTTATTTGGGTGTTCTTGAACCCGATGCAACAGACTTGACTTTTTCAACACTTTATACTGCCGATCATGTCGATGGTGGTACCAGTCGTTTTGACCCGTCAACTGGAATCGTTTATCAAGCGGTTTGTGTTATTGGTCTTTTCACAACAACACCTGGTGCTCACGCAACTACAGCTCCAGGCTGGGATGTTGGTATCTTTAAAATTGACTTCGGAATAGCACATGTTAAAGCAGATGCTGAAGCGAGTCCATCAACCAATGGATGTGCGCCTTTCACAGTAGATTTTATGAATGAAAGTGCTGGTGTTAGTTATCAATGGAATTTTGATGATGGTTCACCAACAGAAGATACTTTTGAACCTACGCACACATTTGTTGATCCAGGTACTTATGAAGTGCAATTAATTTCATACGATCCTGAAGGTTGTTTAACTTCAGACACAACTTACATTACAATAGTAGTTGGTGCGGCAATCGATCCAACTGCAAATTTCATTTATGAAATAGATTGTGCTACGCAAACAGTTACCGTATCAAGCACAGGAACAGGTGGCGTTCCTTATTTCTGGGATATGGGTGATGGAAACACTTATACGGATTCAACTTTTAGTCATGTATATACCGGTGCAGGCGTTTATACTATAACACTAAATGCAGGTGACGACCTTTGTGGTTCTATCGCCACTACAACCGAAGATATTGTTATTGGTGAAGCGCCAATTGATGTTATTTTTAATCGACCAACATGTTTTGGTTTCTCTGATGGTTCCGTTACAATAGATATTATTGGAGGAGGTGAAGATGCAACCATTATTATAACAGACGAAGAAGGCATCCGTAAAAGTCTAGAAGGTACAAATACTGCAAATTCTCTGACCTCTGGAATCTATTATTATACTGTGAGTTTAGGTGACGGTTGTGAAAGTAGTGGATTTGTAGAATTACTCGATCCGCCTCAAATTAATGCTCAACTTACGCTTACACATCCTAAATGTTATGGTGATGAAACGGGTACTGTCGTGGTTGATCCTGTATTAAATGCGCAAGGAGATTATGACCGCATTAGTTATACATGGAATCCAAATCCGGCTGGTATTGGAGGATTATTTGCAGATAGCTCATTCAATATGGGTGCTGGTGTTTATATCGTACAAATTACAGATGAAAATGGATGTTCAAGAGACATCGATTTTAGAATTACACAACCCGATTCAATTCGAATGGTTGAATTTACAACAGAACCTGCATATTGTAGATTGTATAACTACCAAAGAGGAAACGGTGTCGTTAAAGGTGCTGCAGCTGGTGGTACACCCGATTTTACTTACGAATGGGAGAATTTAGGCAATTTAGAAACAACTAATAATTCAACTTGGGGCGGAAGAAATCCAGGGACTTACCAATTAACTGTTACGGATGCCAACGGTTGTCAATTGATAAGAAGTATCGTTTTAGATTCTTTAAATCCACGAGCAGCCTTTACACCTACATCACTCGAATTCACAACTGATTATGAAGGTACAGCTCCTGTAACTGTCCATTTCACTAACGAGTCTAGTAATTTTGCCAATCCGAATAACCCATTGGCTGACACTACTTTTTTATGGAATTTTAATCACGATTTTAATCCTTGGATTATCTCTCATAGTTTAGGTCAAACTTATGATACAACATATGCAGACGGTGGAATTTATGAAGTTTGTTTGATTGCTATGAACAAGAACGGTTGTCAAGACACCTTATGTAAAAACATTGTTGTCTACGATCCAATGGTTTTTGAAAATGTCAATGTATTTACCCCAAATGGTGATGGCAGTAATGACGAATTTACATTTGTTTACAGGTCTGATGCAGTTAAAAACTTTTATTGTGTTGTAATTGATAGATGGGGAATCACAATTGCAGAATTCGATGATATTACTGATACTTGGGACGGAAAAACTAAAAAAGGAAAACCTTGTACTGATGGTGTTTATTTTTATAAATACGAAGGAGAAGCAGACAATGGTGAAAAATTTAGCGGTCAAAGCACGGTTACCATTATAAGCCAAGAATAGAAGACTAAAAATCAACAATAAATTTATATTTTTGAATACATAAAAAGTAGGTAAAGTTTACCTACTTTTTTATTGTATAAAAGATTTTTGTAAGGAAAATATAATTTAATCGATCAAAACAAAAAGTTAATTATGGAAAAGACATATTACGATCCCGCAGATTTAGGAAAGTTTGGAAACATCGCTGATTTCGAACCGAATTTAGCTAAGAAATTCTTTGATTATTATGGAGAAGTTTTTAAGGCAGGTGCTTTAACCGAAAGGGAGAAAGCGCTAATCGCATTAGCGGTTTCGCATACTGTTCAATGTCCATATTGTATTGACGCATATACGCAAGAAACATTAGGAAAAGGATGCTCCGAAGCTGAAATGATGGAAGCTGTTCATGTTGCCAGTGCAATCCGAGGTGGCGCTTCTCTCGTACATGGAGTACAAATGATGAATAAAGCCAAAAAACTTTCAATGTAATATGATTAAATCACTTAAAGCACAAGCACATACCTTATCAGAAACTGACGCTCAATTAGATCTTCTTAATGGGCCATTATTTTATGATTCGGGAAATTCAAGCTTTACTGCGCATTTAAAGGAAAACAATCAATTTCCCTTAAAACCAACAAATCTTGAGATATTCCAAATTAATTTGGGTTATATGTGTAATCAAACATGTGCCCATTGTCATGTTGATGCAGGTCCGGACAGAAAAGAGATTATGACCAGAGACAATATGCAAATTTGTGTTGACTTGGTGCGTAAACATAATTTTAAAACAATCGATCTGACCGGTGGTGCACCAGAAATGAATCCAGATTTTAGATGGTTTGTTACTGAGCTTAAAAAAGCAGGTGCCCAAGAAATAATTGTACGGTGTAATCTAACTATTATCGTTGCGAATAAAAAGTATAACGATCTTCCCGAATTTTTTAAAGAACATGATGTTCGTGTTGTGAGTTCTCTTCCCTATTATAAATCTGAGAAAACAGATAAGCAACGTGGAAACGGTGTTTTTGACAAATCTATTAAAGCTTTAAAAATGCTTAATGCTGTCGGTTACGGTAAACCGGGAACAGGATTAATTTTAGATCTTGTATACAATCCTGCAGGGGCATTTTTACCAGGCAATCAAATGGAATTGGAAAGTGATTTCAAAAAAGAATTGAGTAAGTCTTGGGACATTGAATTTAATAGCCTCCTGGCAATTACAAATTTACCTATCAGTAGATTCTTAGATTATTTAGTAAAGTCAGAGAATTTTGTTGATTATATGGTGAAGCTTGTCAATGCTTTTAACCCTTCAGCTATTGATGGTTTGATGTGCAGAAATACAATAAGTATTGATTGGGATGGACATATGTTTGATTGTGATTTTAATCAAATGCTTGATATTAAAATTCCTGCAGCAAATGGATCACATATTTCAACTTTTGATATTGATAAATTAAGCAAGCGTGAAATTAGCGTCAATCAGCATTGTTTTGGTTGTACTGCTGGTGCTGGATCTAGCTGCCAAGGAACAACAGCTTAGTGAATCCTAAAACAAATAAATTGTTAATTTTCTAACGATTTTCCGGTCTAAATTGTTGGATTATTAACAATTAACATAGGATATCATAATCATCATTCCTTAGAATAACGCAGTGAAAATACTACTTTTGGACAAACTTATTGTCTGTATTTACAGATTATAATCTATATCCATAAGATGAGGAATGCACAAAAAGGAATTTTTCTTGTACTTTTTATTACGTTAACAGCAATCAATCAAAATGCCTTTTCACAAGATTGGGTTTTCCCTTATCCAACAACTGGCGTCCCTTGTTTTGGATGCGCTCCTATTGGATGGACAACCTTATCTGGCTCTACCGATATTTCTGATTTAGACGATTGGATTAGTTATACACATTATGACGAATTTGGCTCAGCAAGTCCGGTTCCAGAACCTACACCTGGTGTAACAACTTTCATGTCTGCCATGAGTTCTGAAGCCATAGAGACTTCTTTTACTGTGCTTGAACCAAGAGTCCTCACTATTTATTTTGCTGGTTTTGGCCAAAACATTTCTGGAATGGGACCAGTAGGAGCCGAACCTGGACCAACTATTAACGTTTTAGTAAACGGCGCTTCCGTCGATGTTCCGATTCCTTGGGATGGAGAATGGCATCCTATTACTTACGATTTAGTTATCGGTGTAAATACCATTTTATTCGATCCTGGAATTGGTGACGATGGCAGTAGACATGCTGCACATATTTCTATTCCTGCTTTGCAAGCTGCTGGTTGTGTTGACGAACTTGTCGCAGATATTCCAGTCACTGAAATTTGTATTGGGGAAGAAATTACTCTTTCGGTATCTTCTATTAATGGCGGTTCTATTACTTGGGAGGATGACATTGAAAATGGAGTAGCTTTTACACCAGAAGCAGCCGGCACTTTTACATATAATGCAACAAGCGATTTTGAAGATGATTGTCCATATTCAACAGAAATTATAGTGCATGACTTACCTGAAGTTAATGCTGGTGAAGACATTACAATCTGTGCTGGAGATGAGATTACCTTAACGGGGACTGGGGCTGAAACCTACGAATGGTCCGACGGAATTACTGATGGTATTCCTTTCATACCTGCCGCAACAGCTACATATACTGTAACAGGAACGAGCGAATTTGGTTGTGTAAATACGGATGATGTCCTTGTTACAATTATCGAAACTGTTCCTGTAGATGCTGGTGAAGATTTTGCCATATGTATTGGAGATGAAATTATACTATCTGGCGATGGTGCTGGAATTGACGGCGTTTACGAATGGTCGGATGGCGTAATTAATGAAGAAGAATTTATCCCAGTGACTACAACTACATATACGGTAATTGGAACAGATATTAATGGTTGTGAAGGTACAGACGATATACTAGTCACCGTGAACGATCTACCTTTAATAAATGCTGGTGACGATCAAACAATATGCATTGGTTTTTCTGTAACACTATCAGGTGATGGCGCAGGAATAGGTGGCATATATAATTGGTCAGATGATGTTGAAGATGGCATTCCATTCGACCCTACTGTCACCAATACTTATACCGTTACTGGAACTGATGCCAACGGCTGTATCGCAACTGACGATGTGATAGTAACGATAAATGAACTGCCTAGCATTGATGCGGGACCAGACCAAGAGATTTGTATTGAAGAAGGTATTGTTATAAACGGTTCTGGTGGCGGAATTGGCACCACTTACACTTGGTCGGATGGCGTTATTGATGGTGTTATGTTTTCACCAACAATTACAAAAAATTATACCGTAACTGGCACAGATGAAAATGGCTGTGTCAATACAGATGAAATGAATATTCTCGTTCATCCGTTGCCAGAAGTATCTTTCGCGGCAGATGAGTTTATTGGCTGCGCACCTTTTACCGTTAATTTTGAAAATGATATTTCCTCAGATTCGTACTTGTGGAATTTCGGTGATGGCGCTACAAGTATTGTCGAAAATCCAACGCATATATATGATCGAACCGGCACATTTGATATAACGCTTACCATTACTTCTGCAGCAGGCTGTGAAAATACAACCAGCTACAACGATTATATCAATGTTATTGATAAACCAATTGCTGATTTCTCTTATGAAGTTGGAGAAAATAGTGGTGGATTTACAAATGTACATTTCTTCAATTCATCTTCATTCAGTGAGTCTTATAATTGGACTTTTGATGATGGTGGTATTTCTAATCTTGAACATCCAGAAAATATTTACAATACATCAAACGGTCGACTGAATTATCAAGTACAACTAATTGCAGAAAATTATTTGGGTTGTAAAGATTCAATTTTGAAAGAAGTAATAATAGACGAGGCACTCATTTATTTTATTCCCAACGCGTTTACACCTGATGGAGATACATATAATGAATATTTTACACCTGTATTCACATCAGGTTATGATCCTTACGATTTCCATATGACAATCTACAACCGTTGGGGCGAAATGATTTTTGAAAGCTTCAATAGTGCATACGGATGGAACGGTACATATGGCAATTTAGGTATCGTTGAGAGTGGTATCTACATATGGAAAATTGAATTCGGCTCTTCTATTAGTGATGAAAAAATTTATACTGAAGGCACTGTAACTTTGTTAAAATAAGGCAGAACACGCACATATCCACCTTATACTAAAAACAATACATTGCTATATATCAACTTATTACAACTCACCTTCTTGCGTATTCTACAAATAAGTTCACAAAAAAAGCAACTCATTTAAAGTAAGCTCGTCTTTTAAGCAACACAAGAAGTATTCGACTTATACACCTGTATAACAATTTATTAAGAGGTCTATAATTGGAATATGTGTTCATGAAATACCAAATAAACTAACTTACTCATTATGAAAACACATGTAAAGATCTTATTGTTTTTTTGTTGCTTTTCTTACATCAGTTTTGGGCAAACAATGCCAACTGAAGGAATTCCAACAGCGACAATTTCGGAAAATTTAATTTGTACATTAAATCCAGACGAACCCTTATCAGATTACTATAAAGTCGACATCTCACATTTAAGTTTTGAAAATGAAGCGGAAGCTTTACTTAAATTCAAAAAACACTTAACTGGAAACCTTATAACAAATGAGGTACATTTAGATGAAAACTTTATCATTATTCAAATTCACCATGCCAGCTTAGGGGATTCTCCTTCTATTGAACGCATACAGAATTATCTTACAAACTCATTACCTAAAGTCTAGTATCTATAGACAATAGGAATAAATATTTACCCTAAATTACGATTATGAAATGGACAAAATTAACCTTTGTTGTGCTTGCTTATTGCTTCTCTTTTAGCAATTCTTATGCACAAATAGAAGGCGCAAACGGATTTTTAATGTCTCCAGGTGTAGAGATTGGAATCAATAGTAATGGCTTTGAAGGATCAACTACCTTACCAAGTTTTGCCAACCACGTACGAGGTGGTTTTAGAATGGGATTTCTAGCAAATCCACAAGACGATGGTTGGACGAATTATGATGGTGACTTTTTTATGCCTGGTTCTCCAGAAAATAGATTTGGTATTGAAGTAGACGGTGTTACATACACAAACAGTGCCGCTATGGGATCTTTTATTTCTAGTGATGGTTTATCAAACTACCAAACAATCGGTAAATGTAAATTTATGGATTGGGATGGATCGGTTGCTGGCATTGATATTCACATGACTTATAAATTAGATACTACCGATCATTATTATACAGTACAAGTAGCGTTGACAAATACAACTGCGGCTGATAAAAATGATGTATACTTTTTCAAATCTCTTGATCCAGATAATAACCAAGATATTTCTTGGGGATTTGCAACACTCAATACAATTGAGTATCAACCAAGACCATCTTGTCCTAAAGCACTTGTTTCTGCAACGGATACACATGATTGGGAATCTTATTTAGGATTAGGCGGATTGGGAAGTGAATTCCGTGTTGCTCATGGCGGTTTTTATGTTGATTCTGGTTCAGATTTATGGAATGGAAGAGATGTTTATGACACTACTTTATATTCTAACAACGGACTTTCAGATGACGCAATAGGTATTTGCCATAAAGACGACGTTATTCCCGCAGGTGCAACGACTACTTTTGAAATAGTTGTTGTACTGAATGGATCTCAAGTAAATGAAGCATTAATGAATTTAATTCACTTCACATACGAAGGCGGACCAGAAATTGCAGAATCATGCACGGACACAGTTGTTTTTGACGAATATGATGGCGTAATCTATGAAGATGATGACGTGGCTGATACAATTTACAGATGTACTTACGAACCTTCAATGTTATGGGTTGAAGCCCCTGGAGAAGTAATTTCAGAATACAATTTAGCTTGGCTTGAAGAAGGTGAATTATTAAGTGAAGAAGCTTATTTTACCGTGCTGCCAGGAACAGAAGCTGGTGTAAGAAATATCTCTGTTTATTTAACATTAGGTGAATGTTTTGGCGGAGGTACTGGTATTAAAAATGACTATGTCATTATTACCCAACAATCTCCTGAATTAGAATATCTAGAAGGTATTCATTGTACCGACCCTGTTCTATTAAGCGATTTAGTTGTAAATGATACGGCAGAAGTATGGGGAACAACATGGACTTATCACAATACATCACCACTTACTTTTGATGATGTAGATCCATATGGTAGTATGGAAATTAGCGAAGGGGATAGTGTTTATCTCCTTGTAGTAGACCCTCGCTCTAATTGTTTTGATACAACATTATTAACAATAGAAACAATCGTTACTGATGCAGGTCTTGACAATTCAATTACACTTTGTGATGTTGGCAGTCCAACGACTAATTTAAATGATTTATTAGTTGATGCCGATCCTGATGGTAGATGGGAAGAAATAACCTATTCTGGATCTTTTAATCGTGTATCTGGAGAGTTTATTCCAGCTGGTGTTTTAGGTGGAGAATATGTTTTCTATTACAAAGTTGGAGGAGATCCTTGTCCAGCAGATACAGCAGTGATTACTGTTACCATGAACGAATTACCAGATGCTGGTATTGACGGAAGTATTGAGACTTGTAACGATCCGTTATCAATAGTTGACTTAAACGAATTATTGAGCGGACATGATGCCGGTGGATTCTGGACTGAATTAACAGCAAGTGATCAATTCAACCCAGGTACTGGTGAATTTAATGCCAACGAATTGTCTGCAGGAGATTATAGATTCTCATATACAGTTGATGGTATAGCGCCTTGTGCATCAGATGCATCAATCTTTGTTGTGACGATACCAAATTTACCGGTTGCTGAATTCGTTATGTCTCCAACAAGTGAAGTCTATACTGACGATCCAATGGTTACATTCTATAATTCATCTTTAAACAGTGTAAGGTATGAATGGAATTTTGGTGATGGTGCAGATATTTCTACTGAAGAGAATCCAATTCATGAATTCCCATCGGAACCAGGAAGATTTGATGTAACCTTAATGGCTTATAACGAATTAGGATGTAAAGATAGTTTGAGAAAAATTATGGAAGTAAAAGACATCGTATTGTTCTATATTCCGAATTCATTTACTCCAGATGGAAACAACTTTAACGATATATTTAAACCAGTTTTCTATTCAGGTTTTGATCCTTACGATTACCACATGATGATCTTTAATAGATACGGTGAAGTGGTATTTGAATCATACGATTCTAATGTTGGTTGGAATGGAACTTATGCCGAACAAGGTATCGCATCCGACGGTGTTTATACTTGGGCAATAGACTTTAAAGAACAGAACTCTGACAGACGTCAAAAACATACAGGATTTGTGACTATTATTAAATAATATTTTAACTCAAATATTCTAAAAAGGTCATCACAATTGTGGTGGCCTTTTTTTGTTTTTAAAGCATGTACGAAAACTGATGCCCAAAAAAGAGTTCTTTGTTTTTTGGCGGTTCCCTTCGGGCGGGCTATTCGTTCTTATCTTTTTTTGCCCGCTTAAGACGGACAAAAAAAGGATATCCACTGCTATCCCTAACCGATTATATTTCTGCGATTTGAACACTCGACTATATGTGACCCCTACAGGGTCAAAACATGTTGACATATTCATAGTTTAGCAATGTACGACCCCTACAGGGTCGGCCATCAAATGAGTTGAACACGTTTTTAGATTTTTAGCATTAAAACACAAACATAGAACACACATATCACTCTAAAACATCCCGAAAGCAATCAGGAATGGTTCTACTGTTTGCTATTTCAAAATTCAAGGACCGTAATTTTTTATCTTTAAGTGGTGGTGAAAAACAACAGGTTCATTTTGCGCACATCGTAGCTCAAATTATACCTCAAGACGACCAGCTTAAAATTATTCTCTTAGACGAGCCATTAAACTTTCTTGATCCAATATCAATTATTATTAATGAATCGCTTAAAAGAGATTTTATTGCATAAAAACTTAATTGTAATAGGAGTTCTACATGATTTAAATCTAGTCTTAAAATAAGCACATCAAATACTACTAATTAAAGAAGGAAAATCACTGGCATTTGGAAAAACTGATGATGTTCTGAACAGACAGAATACTGAAAAAACATTCGGGTTCACTGCTGAGATAATAACGAATGCAAAAGATCAAAAACAGTTGCTGTTTTAGCAAAAATTTCATGTTATACTACTTGTAGTTTTTATTCTTATCGCTGTACTTGAACAATTGATTGACCTGCTACTTTTTCGTCATTTTCAAAAATGATTTGGTACTTTAAAAAATAGGTGCCATCAGTACAATTTTCACCACGAATGCTACCATCCCATATTGGATTTAAGCCTTTTTCCTTAAATACGGTATTCCCCCATCTATTGATTATCACAAGGTCTATTTGTTTAGAATTTTGAACATTCAACTGGTAGACATCATTAACACCGTCACCATTCGGCGTAAAAACATTCGGAATCAAATAAGCATTCGGAATAGGAATTACAGTTACTACAGGATCTTCAGGTTCTACGACAACAACCGGATCTTCTTTTTCTTCAGGGTGTAATTTTACAACCCAAAGATCTTGTCCTCCAAAACCTCCACTTACATCACCATCTAAAGATTGAGAATAACCCGTGATAACATATCCTCCATCATCAGCTTGAATTACATCGTAACCTACATCGTAAATAGAACCTCCTAACGTTTTTTCCCAATCAATATCACCTTCCGCCGTCAACTTCACAACCCATACATCATTTATTCCATGATTAAAACTAACATCACCGTCATCCGACTCAGTATAACCTGTCACAATATATCCACCATCTTCTGTTAACGCTACACCATATAATAATTCAACATTACTACCTCCAAGTGTTTTTTGCCATGTTATAGTACCAGAGGCATTAATTTTAAAGACCCAAGCATCTAAATAACCTCCTTTATAATCTGTAACATCACCGTTTGATGATGCAGTTGAACCCGCCACAATGAAACCATTATCCGCAGTTTGTTTAATATCATATGCAAACTCACCCATATTTCCACCATATGCCTTTTCCCATATAATTGCACCAAATTCATCTAGTCTCACAACCCAACAATCCGAAGGCCCTAATGTTCTTGTCACATCCCCATTGGGCATTCCCGATATTCCGGCAAATACATAACCATTATCACTTGTTTGCTGAATTGCAAAAATTTCTTCACCACCTGTACCTCCATAAACGCCATCCCATTCCATAGTTCCATCAGGTGCTAGTTTTATGACCCAACAATCAGAAGCTCCGCGATGTCCATCAATATTTGATGAACTTGTAAAACCACCTAAAATATAGCCCCCGTCTGCAGTTTGCTGAACACTTCGACCAGTATCAGAATCAACCCCGCCAAATGATTTTTCCCATTCAACAATTCCTGTGCTACTCAATTTTATAACCCACACGTCAGCTGATCCGAAAGCCATTGAAACATCTCCGCCTGTAGAATTTGTATGCCCAACAACAATGCACCCACCATCTGTAGTAGCATCAACATCTAATGCCACATCAGTACCTGCACCACCAACAGAGGTTTCCCAAACTAAAAAACCGTCCGCATCAACTTTTACAATCCAAAAAACCATTGGTCCTCCGCCTGAAATTACATCTCCATCAGTTGAAGAAGTATAACCAACAGTGAAATAACCACCATCGTCAGATTGACTTATTGCAAAACCACCTTCTGCACGCGTACCACCCAATGCGTTTTCCCATTGTATGGGCGGCTGTGCATAAACAAGTGTTGTTAACAATGTAAAAATTAGGAATAATTGCTTCATTTAAAATAGTTTATACTACATACACCTGTATTTCTATAAGGTTGTCTAATATACTATTTTATCATCTCAAAATAAATGGATGGCTATGCCCTTTTACCGTTTTTGTTTTAATCACTTGCGGAAATGCAATTTTTAAACCAATTTCTACACCATAAACATTATAATTCGAACGCTTTATTTTATGGGTGTCGTAGAAACTAGGTAATCTAATCCGATAAGCACACGAAACTCCTCTTGCAATGTATTGGTCGATTCCCAAATAGAGTGGCGTTCGAAAATCTTTGTATTCATTAAATTCCATTCCAAATTCAATAGATAATAAGATCGTCCTTTCTTGAAATTGAGCAAATGTGATATTGGCAGCTAATTGACCAACCATATTTGAGTAAAGTGGCTCTTTTCTTATCGCTAAACCACCTTTTAACCCAAAATAATCTGTGATATTTAAATACGAATTGACACCATATATATATGACAAACCTTTAGCGAGACTGCTAAATTCAGGATTTCTAATTTCTTTATCTAAATGTAGACCAACATAAGGCTCAAGTTCAACATAAACCACTTGACTTGTAGTTTTGAATGAACCTAAACTAAGTATGCAAACAAGAAAGAAATATTTACCACAACACTTCATGTATTATGATAAACGCAAAAATTATTAAAATAATCTATTGTGGGATTAATTTATTGGAATACAAGCTCTCACACTCATTTAGCTTTGGCGTAAGGAGTGTGTTCTTAGCTTGCATTTCTAATGCATAATTTAAATAAACAAGTACATTTAAGAGATTAAAATAAATATTTTGTTACTTACTTTTAGGGCACAAAGTCCAACTATGCAAAAGTTTCGTTGGTTAAAAAAGGCGCAAAGGGCACAGAGAATTCAAGTTAAGTATTAATATTACGGTACTTTTTTGGTAAACCTGCATTTTCTATTCATAAGAAACAAAGAAAGAGCTACATTTTTAACACCTCTAAATTATTATCTAAAATTCAAATTTACACTCAAAAATTATTTCACCCCTGCGGGGTTTTAAACTTACTTAATGTAATCTTATTATCGAAGGAATGCTTCCTTCGCTATTTTATATCGTCCCTTCAGGACTTGGTTGGATGGAAAGAAAAAAGGTTTTTTGGATGGTTATTTGTGACTTCGAACTGATAGCTACCCTCAACCGATTATGTTTAAATTTTACATGATCCCATTCTTGTACTTTTCAAATAAATTATGTCACCCCTTCGGGGTTTTGAACTTTCCTATGGCAACCTAATTATCGAAGGAATGCTTCCTCCGCTATTTTATTTCGTCCCTTCAGGACTTGTTTGGATGGAAAGAAAAAAGGTTTTTTGGAAGGTTACTTGTGACTTCGAACTGATAGCTGTCCGCAACCGGTTATGTTTAAATTTTACATGATCCCATTCTTGTACTTTTCAAATAAATTATTTCACCCCTGCGGGGTTTTAAACTTTCCTATGGCAACCTAATTATCGAAGGAATGCTTCCTCCGCTATTGTATATCGTCCCTTCAGGACTTGTTGGGATGGAAAGAAAAAAGGTTTTTTGGATGGTTACTTGTGACTTCGAACTGATAGCTACCCTCAACCGATTATGTTTTGATTATACATGATCCCTCTTGTACCTTTCAAATAAATTATGTCACCCTTTCAGGGTTTTAAAACTTACTTATTGTGAATATCGAAGGAATATCTTCCTCCGCTATTGTATGTCGTCCCTTCGGGACTTGATTTTTCTTAAAACTAAACAAATCTACGTAGAACTGTGGGAAGCGTTTGATAGCAATAAACGCTTTGTGAACTCTGTGTCTTTTTTAACCAGTGTAGCTTCTGCGAAGTTGGTCTCCGTGTACTTTGCGGTTAACTTCGTCAAATCGCTATTCGTTTTTTACTTGGGGATTATTTTATTTAACCACTAAGTGCGCCAAGATTTTAACAAAGGGCACAAAGAAAAAGGAAGACAATTTTTAAACTCTAAAGACTCAAGACTATTGGCTATTGACTATTTAACTATTTGAACTGTTCCTTGACCAACTAGCTCTGTGCCATCATCACTTATAGCTTCGTAGGTATAAAAGTATACTCCGTCGGGGCATGGAGTTCCGTTCATGTTGGTGCCGTCCCAAGCGTCGGTGATGTGATTGAGTTCGGTTTTGACTTGGCCCCAGCGGTCAATAATTATACAGTGGAATTCAGAGATTGATTTTGTTTTGAACTCGAAGGTGAATTGGTCGTTGATGCCATCGTTGTTGGGACTGAAAATATTGACATGATCGAAGACGATAGGTTCGTAAATGATTAACGTTTTGCATAACGTATCGGTGCAACCATTTTTATTGAGTGCGACTAAACAGGTTGTGATTTCGTATGATTCACCACGAATTTTATAGGTGGTATCGAAGGTTTCTTCAAGGGACTCACTGAGGATCCAATCACCAAATGGGTCGTCAAAATTCCAGAAAAAAGTAGTGTCGGATAAAGGGTTGTTGGGATTTGCAAAGTGCTGTGAGGTATTGGTATAGTGGGTTTCCACGTTCGCTGTGCCTTTGTAGTTGCTCGTGAATTGTGGTGAGGTGATTTCGAAATCAGCTTTTGGATTCAATGAATCAACCGTTAGAATTTGGGTTAAAGTACAGCCGTTTTCATCCGTGGCTACCATTTCATATTGACCGGGATTCAGACCGCCCCAAGTAGAGTTCGTACTTGTCTCGCCTGTGGATAAATTGGTCCATAAATAATCATAATCTGGAATGCCGCCCGCCATCGCTGCTTTCACTACGCCATTTCCTTTTTGGTAATTGTATAAACGACAATAAGCAGGTTCAAATTCGAATTCTACAAAACGTAAAGAATCGGGTTGATCGATAATAAAACTAAATGAATTTGAACAACCATTCGCGTCAATTACATTCACAATATGTTCTCCAGCACCTAGCCCACCAGCAGAATCTTCAGCGATGCCACTTAAACCAGCGGGACTCCAATTGAAGTTGATTAGACCTAAATCACCAGTTGCATTAAAGACTTCATCAACTATTGCATAACCTGTTTTGTCTCCATAACAAAGCGGATCGACTAACGCTAAATCAATGTCTATTTCACCAGGTTCGTTTAAGGTGATGGTGCCACTACCCGAACATTCGCTATCGTCTGTAACTGTGTAGGTATAGGTTCCTGCGCCAAGGCTATTGGCTGCATTGCTATTGTCAACATTCTTCACAATACCGTCAGCATCTGTAATTTCAAAGATTAAACCTTCACCACCACCTTCAACATTAATAATAATCGACCCATCTGCAAAACCAAAACAAGTAGGTTCGTTATAAATAATATCCAAAGGAATGCCATTGGTCATGGTGATGGTTTTGGTGGTGGTTGCCGAACAACCTCCTGTTCCTGTTACAGTTAACGTTATTGTATAAGTTCCAATAGCACCATAAGTATGTGTTGGATTTTCGTCTGTTGACGTTCCGCCATCTCCAAAATTCCAATTCCAACTAATAATTTCACTAGGAGGAATGACCGTTGAAATATCATTAAACTGAACAGGATTGATAATACAACCGCCCGTACTTCCTTCTTCAGAGGATGCACCACCAGCAATAAATTCAATATTGGCATTTGGAATGTCATAAACAATCACTTCGTGAGTTGTGGTATCATTACAAGAAATTTCACTGTGCCCAATTAGGGTAACGTTGTATGTTCTTGCTTCATCATAAACATGACTGGGATTTTCATCTTCAGAAGATTCACCATCTCCAAAATCCCATTCCCAAGTGGGATCATCATCTTCAGACCAAGTAGAATTATTTTCAAAATCAATTGCTTCACCCAAACAAATATTTTCAAAACTAAAATCAGCATCTAGCACATCAGGGAAATGGATGGTTTCTACCAATCTTAAACAGCGTTCACCTATGGTATATTGTGCGGTATAAATGCCCAAACCATAATCACTGGCGCTTACAGTTTCGCTGGTTTCGCCCACCAATGCAATGCCATCTTTATACCATTGCCATTCGCCGCCAAGGGTGTCAATGATTGCGGTGAGTAGTAGGTTGCCGTCACACCAATCACCTGTTTGGGAAATGTCTGTGAAGTGATCGGTGTCGATGAGGGTGAGACCGTCAAAAAAATAATAGCCGTCTGGGTAAGTGACTCCATCAATTACTTCTGAACCGCATCTTTTTGCCAGAGCAATCGCATATATGTCAACTTCGGGCGTAAAAGTAAGGCTTACCTCTTGCCAAGAACCGTACATTATATAATTAATTTCAACATCAGCTATATCTTGCCAATCACCAAAACCTACAGGACAATCCCCACCATCCCATGGTAAATCATCACATTCAGGTGTGCCGTACAAATGCAATTCTAAAAAATCCTCACCTTCATTCCAAGCGGTGTAAAAATTTAAAGTAAAGGATCTGCCAGCTATCATGGGACTATATAAACAAGTGCCAATCGTTTCACAGAAGCTTGGTCGAGAGACAAAACCGACATACCCACTTCCACCTCCAGGTATTGGAAATATTGGTGGAATTCCTCCTCCCAATCTTAAATCGCAAAAATGATAAAAATCAGAAGTACCCCAATTGGCCTCTGTCCAAGATTCCGCACAACGAAAAGTTGGAAAATCTTCACAACATAACGTGTCTTCAAAAGAAGGGTTCGGAATTAAACTTGCATAACCATCCAATTCCAAACAATCGCAATCCTCATCATTTAAGTCAATTAATAAATCACCATCATCATCAATGCCGTTGTTGCAGATTTCTTGGGAGAAAGCAAATGAACATAATATAAATTGTAATATTAAAAGTCTATTTCTCATTAAATTTCAACTTTAATGAGGTTATAAATTACTGCTTTATTAGTTTGTTTATTTGTCTTTTCTCTTCGCTTTCTATGTGCACCAAATAAATACCTCTTTCTAAAAAACTTATTTGAATGGCACTACTATTTATATAGTTATTATCCGAATATACTAATTTACCATCAGAACTGAATAATTTCAATTTAATAGTGCCGTCTATATCCGTTCCTGAATCAATTATTTTAAATGAGTTTAGTGCTGGATTCGGTACTAATAAAAATTGACTATTGCAGAATGGTTACTGTTCCACGTTCGATGTGTTTTTTATCACTCATCACTTCTCCAAATTCGATAACCCAAACATAAGATCCATCATCAACGATACCTTGATTACCATATGATCCGTCCCAACCTTTGCTGGCATTGAATGATTCGAATACTTTTTCTCCCCAACGGTTAAAAATCGTCATGTGATAATCATAAACATCAAGCCCTAATGTGAATATTGGTTTGAAGGTTTCATTGAAGGTGTCTCCGTCAGGCGTAAATGCGTTTGGAATGAAAAATATCAGTTCTTTTTTGATGGAAATATTATCCTCAAATATACTTTCACAACCGATATCATTTGTTGCTATAAGTGTGATATGGTAATTTCCGTTCGCAGTCTGCGGATAAGTATGTGTTGGATGTTCTTCGCCGTCTAATGTTGCACCATCACCAAAACTCCATGAATAATTTGTTGCATCTGTTGATTCATTATGAAAAATATATGAATAATTAAATTCGCTTTCATCCTCTGGCATAAAAGTAAAGTGCGCAACTGGTTGAGGAATTACATTGATATAATCATTGTAATTATCCGAATCTACACAACCGTCAGTAGAGGTAACAGTCAATTTTACATCGTACAGTCCAACACCGTTATAAGTGTGTAAAACTGAAGCACCAACTGCAGCATCGCCATCACCAAAGCTCCAAGAATATAAGGATTCGCCAGATGTTGCAGATGTAAATTGAACAGTGAACGGATCACATCCTACTGTATCATCTGCAGAAAAATCTACAACTGGCAATGGATTAACTGTGATAGTAACATTGTCTGTACTCATACATCCTTCAGCAGTAGTGACAGTAAAAGTATAAGTCTCAGTTGTAGTTGGATCAAAAGGAATACCATTAATCACCCCTCTATCCCAAACAATCACATCACTAATATCAAAACCTGTTCCAGCCAAAGTATAAGATTCTCCTATACAAATCGCTTCATTTGGTCCAGCATCAATAACAGGTAAAGGATTAACAGTAACGGTTACATCATCTGTATTCTCACATCCATTCGCATCTGTTCCAGTAACTGTATAGAGATTTGTCGCTACTGGTGTGAAAGCCGTTCCATCTGTAATTCCTCCATCCCAAGCATACGTTCCACCTACACCTGCTCCAGCACCATTTAAAATAACGGGTTCACCATCACAAACAGCAATATCTAAACCAGCATCAATTATTGGTAAAGCAATTACATCTACAAGCACGTCATCTGTATTTACACAACCATTAATATCGGTACCTGTAACAGTATAAGTTGCGGTAGCAGCAGGTGCAAAAGCAACCCCGTCCACAACACCCATGTCCCAAACATACGCATCAGCTCCGCCACCGGTTAATGTTACATCATCACCTATACAAATTGCAGTATTATCAGCGCTTGCGGTAACAATTGGCAAGTCGTGTACAGTAATATCTACACTAAATGAACAGTCATCAACGTTGTCACTTGTTGCATTAAAAGTATGAATTCCGGCAGTCAATGGTTCGAAAGGAACTCCGTCAACGATTCCACCATCCCATGTTATTGTTCCACCATTTATTGAGGTTGCTCTCAAAGTAATTTCTTCACCTAAACAAATTTCATCTGAAGAAACTGTTGTTGTTAAATCGTCACAACTAATTCCTGCTCTAAATCCTAATTCTATTATTCCGATTTCATTTCCACCATGTAAAGAATTCACTACAATTGTAACTTCATCAATACCCGAATAAGTACTTGCAAAAGGAACTACAAACCCAAAACCTGAACCATCCGGCATAGGCACTGTTAACACTTCTGAGCCGACAGACAAACCACCCGAGAAAAACTCTAATGTAATATTGTTTAAAGAATGATTTAATTCACAAGCTGTTGACCAACCATTCCATATATGCAATGCATCAATAGAGGAAGTAGGAATACCTACTGTTAATGTTCCAGTAGTTATACCACTACCAGAAATATAAGGAATAGGTATACCAACACTACAAATATTAGCTAAGACATCAGTTAACGGATCAGAAAAAGCAGTCGCTTCGTTAAATATATTTGTAATTCCTGTACTACCACCAAATTCTCCTGCAGTAGTTGTAGCAGAAATTGGAACAATATGCGTTTGTCCAAAAGCAATATTTTTATTAGAAAATAAAAGTACTGCAAGGATAAAGCAATGAATAATTCTATTTGATTTCAAAGTATTCATCAGTCTTGTTTTTGTAATATGATTGTAAAGTTTATTTTCTCTTCTCCTTTATATACTTGGAAGGAATATTTACCTTTTAAACAATTTGAAAAATCAACAATTGCATATACTAAAGCATGAGATGTTGGCATTAAAACATCGGGTTGGGTTTTAGGCGTATCTTCGTTAGCTACTAATTTTAAAGTCATTAAATCAACTTCACTCGCCAAAACTTTTATTTGATTTTGATCCAAGTTATATTCAATTGCAGTTTTTGTATTTTTAAGATTGATTGCTTCTTGTGCAGATGTATTAGAAATGAATCCAAACAAAAAGATCAGCCAGATAATAATCTTATTCCCCATTGTATTAAAAAATTAAATACGTGTTTAGCGATGAGACGCCGCAATAAGCTGGGGTGTTGCTTATTTTATGTTAAAAGAATGTGAAATTTTATTGTAAAAACTGATAATAGAGCGCACAAGACATCGATTTTCAAAATTGATTTATTTTGTAAACAACTTAAAATGAACTTACACTGGTCAACTTAAGATACCAGTCAACATACACATGAAATAGAATTGAGTGGACTACTTTATTTTAGAATCGTTACGGTACCTTCTTCGATATGTTTTTTATCACTCATTCCTTCGCCAAATTTGATCATCCAAACATAAGTACCATCATCAACCAAACCTTGATTTCCATAAGAACCGTCCCACCCTTTAGCAGCGTCGTAAGATTCGAAAACCATTTCGCCCCAACGGTTAAAAACAGTCATGTGATAATCGTATATATCAAGACCACGGGTGAAGATCGGTTTGAATGTTTCATTAAACGTATCTCCATCAGGTGTGAACGCATTGGGAATATAATAAATCAATTCTTTTGTAATAGAAAGGTTCTCTCTGTAAGTACTTATACATCCAAAATCATTAATTGCTGTTAAGACGATATGATAATTGCCATTTGCAACTTGCGGATAAGTATGTGTTGGATGTTCTTCGCCTTCTAAAATTGATCCATCTCCAAATGCCCAAGAATAATTCGTTGCATCAGTAGAGCTATTGTGAAAATTATATGAATAATTAAATTCAGTTTCATCAACAGGAATAAAAGTAAAATGAGCAACAGGAACAGGCACAACTTCAATATAATTGGCATAGGTATCAGAATTGACACAACCTTCAGTAGAAGTAACTGTCAATCTAACATCAAACAGACCAACTTCGCTGTATGTATGTTCAACCGAAGCACCAACACCAACCTCACCATCACCAAAATCCCATGCATATAAAGTTTCGTCTGTAATAGCGTTAGTAAAACGAACGGTGAACGGCTCACATCCAACTGTATCATCAGCATAAAAATCAATAATTGGCAAAGGGTTAACTGTGATTGTAACCTCATCTACGCTCGTACAACCTTCAGCCGAAGTAGCAGTGAAATAATAAGTCTCTGTTGTGGTTGGTTCGAATGACACGCCATTAATGACACCGCTGTCCCAAGCAATCACATCACTAATTCCGAAACCAGTTCCGACTAAAGTATAAGACTCACCAATACAAATGGCATCATTTGGTCCGGCATCAATAACAGGTAATGGATTTACTGTAACTGTTACATTGTCAGAATTTTCACATCCATTTTCGTCTGTACCCGTCACTGTATAAACAGTTGTTGCTAGTGGTGTAAATGCAATACCATCAGCAATTCCACCATCCCAATCGTAAGTTCCTCCGACGCCTGCTCCAGTTCCGTTCAGTGTAACCGGTTCTCCTTCACAAACAGCTAATGCTATACCTGCATCAATAATTGGTAAAGCAACAACATCGACAAGAATATTGTTTGTATTGACACAACCATTTATATCCGTACCAATAACCGTATAGGTTTCAGTTGTAACAGGTGCAAAAGCAACCCCATCAAGAACACCAAAATCCCATACATATGTATCTGCTCCACCTCCATTTAATGTGACATCATCACCAATACAAATTGTTGTATTATCGGCACTTGCAGAAACATCAGGCAGGTCGTGAACAATAATTTCTATACTATAATCACAGTCATCTGCATGATCACTTGTAGTATTAAATGTAAAAGTACCAGCTGCCAGCGGTTCAAAAGCTTCTCCGTTAATCAATCCCCCATCCCAAGTAATAATACCGTCATTGACAGAAGTCGCTGTAAGCGTAATTTCCTCACCAATACAAATTTCTCGAGCAGATACATCAACAAGTAAATTGTCACAATCTCCAGCACCATCGATGGCCATATCAGTAAAGAGCCATAATGAATTATCACTCACACCAGCTGTTTGAATATCTATTCTATCCGTAACATCTAAAGCTGTAAATCTCACAGTCATGGTATACCAATTTCTCCAATCAGGCTCTGGTACATATGGGATTAAAGTAAAATCAAGTGCAGCTCCACTTAACATAGACAAATTGGCAAAACGATCATATAAGGGTGTTCCGAACACGCGATCGAACATATAATAAACGGTTAAAACATATTCTTCCCCTATGGTTAAATCTGAAATTTCATAACCCCAAGTCTCTTGTACTCCAACTCCACCGCCATATACGACACCACCGTGATATGTTCCTGTCAAAGGTGAAGGAGTAAACGGATGATCAATAAATCCACCTGGACCAGGTATTGGATCTGAAGAGCCCACTAAATTAACCGGAGTGGTATTCACTGTTTGACCTAAAAGGCCAAAGGGAATTAATAATAATAAAGTATAAAGGGAATGTAAGAGCGTTTTCATTGCAATTATTTAAGGTTATCGATCCACAGTATATTCGAGTTTTAATGCATCCCTTTTGCCGGTAATTAAATATTTACCTTCCTTGCATTCCGTGAAATCAATTGTGAAAGAATTATTTGCTTCGTCAAGTATAATTTTCGGTTGAACACCTGCGATTTTGGCCCCGTCTAGTGCTGTAACTGCAACGGTTTCAGCATTCATTTGCACCTCGTAGAAAGAGATTTTATAATCTATTAAAGGAAAAGGTTGTGGTTCGGCTTTTTCTTGGCCGAAACCACTAAAACTTATACAAAGTAATAAGAAGACCAAAATGCGTTTCATATTTAATACTTTTTTTTAAAAAAAATCTGCCGTCTTATTATAAAGACAAAATTATCAGCAAGAAAATAACGAATTGAATTGGCTATTAGTTGCATACCCATACTTTTCTTCAGAAATGAATCATAAAAACTGACTATTGCAGAATTGTTACTGTTCCACGTTCGATATGTTTTTTATCACTCATCACTTCACCAAATTCGATAATCCATACATAAGAACCGTCATGCACTAAACCTTGACTTCCGTAAGATCCGTCCCAACCTTTATTGGCATCGAATGATTCGAATACTATTTCTCCCCAACGGTTAAAAATCGTCATGTGATAATCGTAAATATCAAGACCTAAAGTAAATATTGGTTTGAAGGTTTCATTGTATGTATCTCCGTCAGGCGTAAATGCATTTGGAATGAAAAATATCAGTTCTTTTTTGATAGAAATTCTATCTTCAAAAGTACTTACACAACCAATGTCATTCGTTGCAGTAAGTGTAATATGGTAATTCCCATTTGCAGCTTGCGGATAAGTATGTGTTGGATGCTCTTCGCCGTCTAATGTTGCTCCGTCACCAAAGCTCCATGAATAATTAGTTGCATCTGTTGATTCATTATGAAAAATATATGAATAATTAAATTCGCTCTCATCCTCTGGCACAAAAGTAAAATGCGCAACTGGTTGAGGAATTACATTGATATAGTCATTGTAAATATCCGAATCTACGCAACCATCAGTAGAGGTAACAGTTAGTTTAACATCGTACAGTCCTACACCATTATAAGTATGTAAAACTGAAGCACCAACTGCAGCATCACCATCTCCAAAGCTCCAAGAATACAAAGACTCATCAGATGTTGCAGATGTAAATTGAACAGTGAACGGATCACATCCTACTGTTTCATCTGCAGAAAAATCTACAACTGGCAATGGGTTTACTGTAATGGTCACGTTGTCCGAACTTGTACATCCTTCAGCTGTTGTAACTGTAAAAGTATAGGTCTCAGTTGTAGTTGGATCAAAAGGAATACCATTAATCACCCCTCTATCCCAAACAATCACATCACTTATATCAAAACCTGTACCAGCCAAGGTATAAGATTCTCCTATACAAATCGCTGCATTTGGTCCAGCATCAATAATAGGTAAAGGATTAACTGTTACCGTTACATCATCTGTGTTTTCACATCCATTCGCATCTGTTCCTATTACCGTATAAACAGTTGTAGTAGCCGGCACAAATTCATCATCATCTAAAATTCCACCATCCCAAACATACGTACCACCAATACCAGCTCCATCACCGACAAGTGTAACAGGTTCTCCGTCACATACAGCAACATCAACACCTGCATCAATTATTGGCAAATCTACGACATCAACAAGAATGTCATCTGTATTTACACAACCATTAATATCGGTACCTGTCACAGAGTAGGTTTCAGTTGAAGCAGGTGCAAAAGCGACCCCATCAACCACACCTAAATCCCAAACATACGCATCAGCTCCGCCACCAGTTAATGTGACATTATCACCAATACAAATGGTAGTATTATCAGCATTTGCCGTAACAGCTGGCAAGTCGTGCACTGTAATATCTACACTAAAATCACAATCATCAGCATTATCACTTGTTGTACTAAATGTAAAAGTACCGGGCGCAAGCGGTTCAAAAGGAACCCCATCAACTAACCCTCCATCCCAAGTTACTGTTCCGCCATTTACTGAAGTTGCGGTTAAGGTAATTTCTTCACCAATACAAATTTCATCTGAAGAAACTGTTGTTACTAAATCGTCACATTCACCACTACCATCAATTGCCATATCCGTGAACAACCATAACGAATTATCTGTTGTTCCATCAGTTTCTATATCTATTCTATCCGTTGTCGCTACTGCAGTAAATCTAACAGTCATCGTATACCAAGTTCTCCAATCAGGCTCTGGCACATATGGAATTAAAGTAACATCTAGTGGGGCACCACTTTGCAATGATAAATTTCCAACACGATCATACATTGGGGTTAACTGAACGACATCATACATATAATATACAGTCAAAACATACTCATCACCAATTGTCAAATCAGAAATTTCATATCCCCAAGTTTCTTTTGTTCCACCATAAAAAACACCACCATGATAAGTACCTGTTAAGGGTGATGGTGTATAAGGATGAAGAATAAATCCACCTGGACCTGGAATAGGATCAGATGAACCTACCAAGTTAACGGGAGTTGTGTTTACTGTTTGACCAAAAAGGTTAAATGGAATTATTAATAACAGTGTAAATAGAATGTTTAAAAAAGTTTTCATACCAATAATTTTTAATTATCTCTCCACAATATATTCGAGCTCTAAAGCATCTCTTTTTCCAGTGATTAAGTACTTACCTTCACTACAATCTGTAAAATCTATTGTAAAAGAATCAGTTGATTCGTCAAGTATAATTTTTGGCTGAACGCCGCTAATTTTACTCCCGTCTAGTTCGGTTATCTCCGCTGTTCCAGCATTCATTTGAACTTCATAAAAAGAGATTTTATAATCCATTAATGGAAATGGTTGAGGTTCGGCTTTTTCTTGACCGAAACCACTAAAATTAATACTTACACAAAGTAATGTTAGGATCAAAATGCGTTTCATATTCAAATGTTTTAATTTCATTAAAATTGCCATCACTTAAAAACATGAGTGGGTAAAAAAGAAACGATTCAAGAAGTTAAAGGGTTGCCTTTTTGGGAGTTAAATTGAAATGCTAATTTCACTACAAATACGAAATTAACGATCTATAAAGTGAAAATAGCACAGTATAAATCGATTTAGAAATAAAATAGGTCAGTCATTTTCAATTTTCCTTTGGTTTAGCAAATTGAATTCGATTCTCGTAAAAACAGCCCAAATGCAACTATATTAAATAACTATCCTCCTTTACAAGAAGACGCATGCGCGAGAAAATATTGCAGCAAGTAAAGGAAAAACTTGGCAGTAAGATATCAAATCCTAGTCGATTTAACCTCATAAGACGAACGAGAATCGAAGATTATATGACTCCTAAAGGACGTAAAGGAATCTAACTATTGTTTTCAACTTATTCCAGCAGCGCTCAGCACATTGAACCCAATGAATAATTTAGCAACCAATATGCCTAAACTATAAACTGAGTGCAGTGTTGAGCGCCACTAAAATGAGAGTTGAAGTCCCTTTTAACTTAGTTGGACTATTTACTACCAACAATTTGAACAGTACCTTGACCGACTAATTCTGTACCATCGTCAGTAATTGCTTCGTAAGTATAGAAATAAACACCATCAGTACATTTAGAACCGCTTTTGTCTGTTCCATCCCAACCTTCTGTAATTTGATCCAATTCGGTTTTAGTAATACCCCAACGGTCAACTATAACACAATGGAATTCGCTAATTGATTTTGATTGAAACTGGAAAGTAAAAATATCATTCATTCCATCACCATTTGGACTAAATATATTCACATGTTTAAATTCAATTGGCTCATAGATCACGATATTTTTACATAAAGTATCTGTACAACCATTTTTATTGATGGCTACTAAACAAACATCGATATCATAAGATTCTCCTCTTGCTTGGTAAACTGTATCAAAATTTTCTTCTAAGGCTTCACTTAAAACCCAACCACCTTGAGGGCTGTCAAAATTCCAAAAGAAAGTTGTATCCGCTAAAGGATTAAATGGATTAGCAAAGTTCTCTGACAAGTTCACAAAATGGGCATCAATCTCAGCCGTTCCTTTATAGTTGGATGTAAATTGATCAGATGTGATTTCGAAATTAGCTCTTGGATTTAAAGAATCTACTGTGATCGTTTCTGTCAAAGTACAACCATTAGCATCTGTAGCAACCATTTGATATTCTCCTGGATTTAAACCACCCCATGTAGAATTAGTACTTGTTTCGCCCGTTTGTAAGTTCGTCCATAAATAACCATAATCAGCAACTCCACCGATCATTGCTGCCTTTACAACACCATTACCTTTTTGATAATCATATAATCGGCAATATGCAGGTTCATATCCTAATTCTACAAATTCCAA
>NZ_JHXV01000021.1 GCF_000621625.1 Crocinitomix catalasitica ATCC 23190 | reverse complement strand
AAAATAAATTATCGAGCCATAGTTCTAGACTATCTGCTCCTCCTAATAATTCAATTAACCCATTGATGTCTTGGGGAACAAACAGTGAATATTGCCATGAGTTCGCTTCTGTAAAATCAAATGTTACTTCGCTTGGTTTAAAGTTATCTTTCCATCCTCCATTAAATCGTGGTTGCATGAATTTAGAATCTGGATGGTATAAGTTTTTATAATATTGCGCACGTTTATAAAAAATGGAAGCGATAGAATCATGTCCTAAAGAGTCTGCAAATATAGCGATACACCAATCATCATAGGCATATTCTAATGTTTTAGAAACTGATTCAGATTCGTTCTCAGAGGAAATAAATCCGGCCTTTTTATAGTCTTTAAGTCCTAAATGATCTTGTTCTGCACTATGGATCATTGCTTTTAATGCCAATTCGTGATCGAATTTTCTAATACCTTTATTATAAGCATCAACAATTACTGGAATGGCGTGATAGCCGATCATACAATGCGTATAATTCGCAGAAAGCTCCCAAATCGGAAGAATGCCACCATCTTTATATTGATTTAGAAAAGTATTGATAAAGTCAACAGTCTTTTCCGTTTGCATGATAGTAAATAGGGGATGAGTCGCCCGAAAAGTATCCCACAATGAAAAAACGGTGTATTGCGAATGATCAGCTGCTGTATGTATTTGCTGATCCATCCCACGGTATCTGCTGTCAACATCCGAAAATAAATTAGGATTTAAATAACTATGGTAAACTGCAGTATAGAAAATACTTAATTCGTCTTTGTCATCTGTTTGTATTTGAAGTTTACTCAATTCTTGATTCCAAACTTTTTTATTCTCCGCTAAATACGAATCAAAATCCCATACTGAACCTTCCTTTTTTAAATTGTTCAAGGCACCTTTAATATCAACAGCTGAAGCACCTACTTTAACGATCAATTCCTTTTTTAAATGACCAAATTGTAAAGCTAATTGCGTAGGTTTACCTTGTTTGTTTTTAGTTAAAACCCTATCCTTTACAGCTTCAGAAAATTGAATAGCAAAATAGAAATGCTGTTCCGTAGCCCACGCTTCTGATATCCGCTTACCTATTATTGTCGAATCATTCATAAAAATAAGATCGGCGTCTAAAACTTTGTCTCTATGATTGAGGTCGAGTAATAATTTTTTTGTTTCCCATTCTGGAAAAGTATAGCGATGAATTCCGCATCTTTGAGTCGTTGTAAGTTCGACTTTTATGTCATCCTCAAATAATTCGACCTTGTAATAACCAGCATTTGCCTCTTCCGATTGATGACTGAATTTTGCGCCATAACCTTGTGAATTCGGGTAACCACTTTCCCATTCTGTAATTCCTGTAAAAGGCATTAAAAGTAAGTCGCCATAATCAGAAACACCAGTACCGCTTAAATGTGTATGACTAAATCCGTATATAACAGAATCGCTATAATGGTAACCTCCACAACCATCCCAGCCGTCTAGTCTGGTGTCTGGAGATAATTGTACCATACCAAAAGGCATTGCTACACCTGGATAAGTATGTCCATGACCACCTGTTCCAATAAAAGGATTTACATAGGCCGTAAAGTCTTTTAATTGAGCATTAGCAATTGAACTAGAAAGTAGTGTAAATAGAAAGAGGCAACAAATTCTTAACATATGATTCTAGATAGAAACAGGGACAAGACTTTCGTGAATAGTCGCAACAGCACCTAAAATTCCACCATTAATTTCGTTTAATGTCGAAATGCGTAAGTTTAATTTGTCACGCATATTTGGTAAAATGTAGGATTTAAGATGTTTTTCAGTTTTACGTTTCAATAGATTCCCGCTCTTTGTGATTCCACCTGAAAGGTAAATACATTCTAAATCTAGAATGTTTACAAGTTGAGAAATACCGAAAGCCAAATCTCTTGTTACTGTTTGGATAATTTCAAGGGCTACAGGATCTTCTTTTCTAGCCGCTTTCATTATTTCAATTGGCGTAAGGTTACTTGGAGAAATATTGTTCAAAACAGAGCCTCCGCTACTGAATTCTAATTTTTCTTTTGCCGTTTTAACAATTCCATCTTTTGCAACGTATGTTTCTAAACAACCAAAATTACCACATTTACATTCCCTTCCATCTCTCCTTACAATAGTATGTCCTAATTCACCAGCTAAGCCATTACTTCCCAAATAAATTTTATTGTCAATATAAAGTCCTAGACCAATACCAGTGCCTAAAGTAATAACAGCAAAATTATTTTGATCGGTAGCTTCTCCAAATACTTTTTCTCCTATTGCCGCAGCATTTGCATCATTAATTACGCGGATAGGTAGATTGAATTTAGCAGCAAAGATTTCATTTAATGGGACTATTTCACCCCAGGAAATATTAGGAGCAAATTCCATACTTTGATTGGTCTCATTAACGCTCGGAGCGCCAATACCAATGCCTGTGAATTGGTGTTTGCAATTTTTTTTCAAGTGTTGTTGAATTGATTCAGCTAAGTCTTCAGCCGATTCAAATTCTGTTGTTTTGAATGTGTTTTCGTACAAAAACTCACCATTCTCAGTGACAACACCAAAACATACATTTGTCCCCCCAATATCAACGCCCAAGTAGTTATTCATAAATTTTGGTTTGTTTTATTTTATAACCAATTCTCCCAAAATAGAGGATGTAAAGGTAAGAAATTATCGGAAACAAGAAGGCTGTAGGTAAATCTATCCAATCTGCCATCAATCCAAAACCTAAAGGAAGTATTGCGCCACCAACAATCATTATAATCAATAAAGAGGAACCTTGACTGGTATAATCTTTTAATTCGGCAATTGACAATGTGAAGATGTTAGACCACATGATTGAATTAAATAAGCCGATTGCTATGACTGACCATAAACCAATATTACCCTCAAATATATATGATGTTAGGAGCAGGGCAACGCAAATGAAAGAGAAACTAGCCAATAGTTTTTGACTTGATTTGCTAAAAATCAACATTAAGATGAATTGAATTGTCACAAATATTAGTAGTGGTGATGTGAACTTGAAAATGGATACAAAAATGCCAATTGTCAATGATTCGTCATTCGCCAATACATGAGACTTTAATCCAATAAACATGAATAGAATAATAAAGGTTGAAAATATTGTCAATACACCATTTCTAATTTTCTGGGCAAGTGTTTTTTGCATATCAATCTCATCAGCAATACTTGCAATTAATAATCTGCCAATCATAGCTCCTCCCCAGTATAAAGCTAAATAATCTGTAGCCATTGACTTATTGACATTACCTATTGTTGGTAGCATTGCATATTCTAATAATTTACTACTGATTGCAACTTCGGCTCCAACATAAAAAAAGATAGCCAACATTCCTTTTTTTAGATGTGAAAACTGTAAAGCATTCCCTTTTAAGTTCGTTGATAATTGATTTTTATAATCGGGTAGATCAACTTTATACAACAAGAAAGCGAATAAAAATAGAATAGCACCGCATATAAGATAAGGAACTTGAATGGCTGTATTGCCCGATAAATAATTAAATACTAAAAAACCACCTAGTAGCGGTCCTAAAGTCGTTCCCAACGAATTGAATCCTTGCGCCAAATTCAATCTAGCACTAGCAGATTCAGGTTTACCAATTATCGCAACATATGGATTACATGAAATTTGAATAAGTGTTAAACCAATTCCAATTATAAAGAAAGAACCTAGAATTACATAATAGTTATTAGACAATATTGTTGGGTAAAAAGACATACAGCCTATACCTGCAATGATTAATCCCGACATTATTCCTTGTTTATAGCCAACCTTATTTATAGGATCACCAAATTTGTTGGAATAAAGATAATAGGAGAGGGCACCTAGTCCATAAGCACCAAAAAAGGCAAATTGAATCAATAATGATTGTAGTTCTGTTAGAATGAAAAGTTCTTTGAAATATGCAACCAATACATCGTTCATGGCCGATATACCTCCCCATATAAAGAAAAGTAAAATGATTAAAATAAGAGCATAAGGATATTTCGACTTTTCTACATTCACACAGGCCATTTTTTGAAGAATTTAAAAGTAACAAATAATTTTAACTGCTCGTGAGATTTTTTTTCAATAAAACTGAGTAGTTTTATGCTCAAATAATTTATTTAAAATTAGGTCTTAATGTGCGGAATTAATGGAATTTTCAAATATGCGGGCATATCGCATTCAGAAGAATTAATAAAAAACATGAATTTTGCCTTGAAGCAACGTGGACCTGATGCTGAAGGAATTTATACAGATGAGCATATTCATCTAGGACATCGACGCTTATCGATTATTGATCCTGTAAGTAGTTCAGACCAACCATTTACTTCACATGATGGCAGATATGTTATTGTTTTCAATGGTGAAATTTACAATTTTAAGTCTATTAAAGCTGATTTAGATTATCCATTTTCTACGAATGGTGATACAGAAGTTGTTCTAGCTGCATTTATTAAATACAAGGAGAAATGTTTAAAATTATTTAATGGCATGTTTGCCTTTGCTATTTGGGATAAAAAGGAACGTTCTTTATTTATAGCGAGAGATAGGATGGGCATAAAACCACTTTATTATGTTTTAAATAATGAAGAGATTATTTTTTCATCTTCTCTAAAATCAATCCTCTCTACCAAGTTAATAGATAAGAAAATTTCAGAAAATGGACTTGTCGATTATTTAAGGTATCAAACAGTTCATGCGCCTTATACCTTAATAGAAGGTGTATTTATGCTGATGCCTGGTCAGTACCTTAATCTAGTAGAGAATAAAGAACCAGAATTTAAAACATATTGGTCTCCTGCAAATGATTATGTTCAAAGTGGCAATTCAATAACGGAAGTCCAAAAAAATGTTCGTCAAAAACTATCCGAAAGTGTAGAAAGAAGAATGGTTGCAGATGTGCCTTTTGGTGCATTTTTATCAGGTGGAATAGACAGTTCAATTTTAGTGGCTTTAATGAGCAAGCAACACAATAGTAAAGTTGATACTTTTTCAGTCGATTTTGAAGAAGAGGAATTTTCTGAGGCTAAATATGCACGAGAAATTGCTGCATTGTACAAAACGAATCATCACGAAATAAAATTAGACGTCAATGATTTCAAGGATATGATCCCTGAAGCATTATCATTTATGGATCATCCAAGTGGTGATGGTTTGAATACTTTTGTTGTATCAAAAAAAACTGCTGAAGCTGGGGTTAAAATGGCATTAAGTGGATTGGGCGGAGATGAACTTTTTGCAGGGTACAGTATTTTTAATCAGATCGGTGATCTTCAATCGAAAAAATGGCTATCAAGTTTTCCAGTTTATTTAAGAAAACAAATTGGGAATGTTTTGTATCTCATGAAACGAGATGTGCCGTCTGCAAAAATTCAGCAAATATTAAAGTTAGAATCATTTGATTTAGAATATATATATCAATATTATCGCCAAGTTTTACTTGATAAACAAGTGAGTTCTTTATTGACAAGTTCAGTATTGCCATCTAGTCGTGTTTTGGATATTGTTCACGAACAAGTAGGATATAAAACTGCAGGGTGGAATTTACCGTCATTAAGTCGAATTTCAATTGCGGAATTCTCAACTTATATGCAAAACACCTTGTTGCGTGATGCTGATCAAATGAGCATGGCTAATGGATTAGAAGTAAGAGTGCCATTTTTAGATCATGAGTTAGTTGCTTATGCTTTAGGAATAAGAGATGAAATAAAAAAACCAACAAGTCCTAAAAAATTATTAGTAGATTCTTGTGCTGATTTGATTCCGGAGTCAATCTATAATAGAAAAAAAATGGGATTCGTTCTTCCTTACGAAACATGGATGAAAGGTGAGTTAGCTTCTTTTTGTAAGGAAAGGTTAGACCAGTTGAAAAATATTAAATATTTTCGTTCAAATGTTTTAGATCAATATTGGACTGAGTTTTTAAATGGGTCTAAAACAATAACATGGTCGCGTATATGGCCATTAGTAGTATTAGGAGATTGGGTAAAAGAAAATGGAATTGGAGAATAAAATAAAATTAAAACGTGTATTAGTCTGTATTGACTGGTACGAACCTGGTTTCAAAGCGGGAGGACCGATCAGGTCGGTTGTTAATATAATCAACGCCTTGAGAGGCGAATTCGAGTTTTATGTTTTAACCAGTGCATACGATTTAGGAGAGACTGAACCTTATCCTGGAATAGAGACAAATCAATGGTTTGATCATGATGGGATATTGATAAAGTATTTGAGTAAAGACAATATGAAATCTTCAGCAATTAGAGGAAATGTACTTGAAATTGCTCCGGATTTAATCTATTTGAATAGTTTGTTTTCAACGCTATTTACGCTTGTTCCTTTGCGTCTTGCAAAGAAAATTCCAGTTATTATAGCACCAAGAGGAATGCTTGGAGCTGGGGCTTTAGCGATTAAGAAGAATAAAAAGAGAACTTTCCTTAGAATAGCAAAATGGAGTAGAATATATAAGAATGTTACTTGGCATGCATCTTCGAATTTAGAAGCAGACGAAATTTATGGGATGTTCGGTACACAAATAAAAGTATTTGTAGCTCAAAACATTTCGGTTGTTCAATCTATTAAATTAGATGATATTTTGGAACGCAAATCATTCGACCGAATAAAAATAGTTTTTATTAGCAGAATTTCAAAAAAGAAGAATTTATTGACTGCGATAAAAGCATTACATAAACTAAACGTTGATATTCCAATTGATTTCACTTTTTATGGCAACATAGAAGAAGACAATTATTTTAAGCAGTTAAAACGGGGGTTGGTAAATTCTAATGGCTTAACTATAAAATATGGAGGCGTATTACGTCCAGAAGAAATAAAGGCGGTATATGCAGAAGCTAATTTTATGTTAATGCCAACTGAACACGAAAATTATGGTCATGCTATTGTTGAGGCTTGGGCTTTTGGATGCCCAGTTATCATTAGTAAAAATACGCCTTGGCTTGATTTGCAAGAAAAAAATATTGGATGGGATGTTTCCTTAGAAGAAGAAGGGGCATTAGAGAATGCCATTACACGAGCTGTAGAGATCAATCAAGAAGAATATTTTGATATGGTTAAATCAAGTTTCAGCTTCTTTGCTGAAAACTTAGCTGCAGAAAATGTAATTGAATCCAATAAAAATCTTTTCAATAATGTCAGTTGATTTATCTACGTTTTCGAATAATTGGTATCAACCAGGGGGCTTTATAAAAAGGGGGGCTTGGTATATTTGTAATATTGTCTTTCTTAAAAACAGCCTTAACCCTTCTGGGAAACTGAAAATTTTTATTCTAAAATTATTTGGAGCAAAAATTGGGAATAATGTCGTGATTAAGCAAAGTATCAATATTAAATATCCATGGTTTCTAGAAATAGGAGACAATACTTGGATAGGGGAAGAGGCATGGATTGATAATTTAGGAATGGTGAAGATTGGTGCGAATGTATGTATATCGCAAGGCGCATTATTGTTATGTGGCAATCATAATTATAAATCTAAAAGTTTCGACTTAATGGTCGGTGAGATAATATTGGAAGATGGTGCTTGGATTGGCGCTAAAACTGTTGTTACTGGAGGAGTTAGAGTCGCTTCACATGCTGTTCTCTCTGCAGGTTCAATTGCGAATTCGAATTTAGAACCTTATAAAATTTATCAGGGGAACCCTGCTATTGCTATTCGTGATAGAAAAATTGACAATAACGAATGAAAATTTCATTAATTACAATCACGTACAATTCGGATAAAACACTGATTGATACGATCAATTCTGTTCGAAATCAAACCTACAATAATATTGAATACATTATAGTAGATGGAGGTTCGAAGGATGAAACTTTAAAAATAATAGAGAACAATAAAGATATTATCACACATTTTATTTCTGAACCGGATAAAGGGATTTATGACGCAATGAATAAAGGTGTAAATTTGGCAACTGGGGATATTGTAGGCATTCTTAATTCGGACGATTTTTATGCGAATAAGGATGTAATATCAAAGGTCGTCAACCAATTCAATGATAATGTTGATGGCGTTTATGCTGATTTAAATTATGTTGACCCGATAGATACTACCAAAACTATTAGGGTATGGAAGTCTGGAAATTATATTGAAGGTTCATTTAAAAAAGGATGGATGCCTCCTCATCCAACTTTCTTCGTTAAAAAGGAGGTATATAATAACTTTGGAGGTTATAGTATTAAATTAAAATCAGCTGCAGATTACGAGTTTATGCTTCGTGTCATTCATAAAGAAAAAATACGAATTAGTTATTTGCCAGAAACTATTGTAATGATGAGGGCTGGCGGATTGAGTAATGCTTCTCTTAAAAATAGAATTAAGGCAAATCGTGAAGATCGTGAAGCGTGGAGAATGAACAACATCAAACCGGGCTTATTTACCCTTATACAAAAGCCACTTTCTAAAGCGCTTCAATTTCTCAAAAAATAACCATTTTCGTACTTTATTTTTCTTTTTCGGAAATCTAATTAATTGATATTCTATTTTTTTAGTATTCCAGTGAATACAACTTACTTAGGGATTTAAATACTTTTGATTGTCTTATAAATAGCACTTCAATAATAACTGGTATTTTTTCTAGTGATTCCTTATATCTTAATGTATTTTTACACAAAACGTTTACTTATGAAGAAAAAGATATTGTTGGGCGCAATCCTTTCAACAGGATTACTGTCATACGGTCAAGGACTGACTGAAAATTTTGATGATTATACAGAGGGAGAGTATATTGGAGTTGTGTCGGACGAATTTTCGACGTGGAGTGGAACGGTAGGAGGATCAGAAGATGCGAAAATTAGTACTGCTGAAGCGGCTAGTGGAGCAAATTCCATTTATTTTAACTCGAGTGTTGCTGGTGGTGGACCACAAGATGTTGTTGTTCCTTTTGGAGGAGAATATAATACAGGTAATTTTGTTTTTGAGTCTAATTTTTATGTAGCTGCTGATCGTGGAGCTTATTTTAACTTTCAAGGAACGGAAGAATTGTCTGAAATGTACAGTGTAAATTGCCAAATGGTTAATGATGGGCAGTTGATTTTATTCCCTCAAACAGGAGGTAGTTTTATTGAAACCACTTTCGAACATGATACTTGGTTCAATTTGCGAATAGAGGTGAATTTGAATACCAATAATTGGGAATTATTTATTGATGATGAATCAAGAGGAAGTTTTACAAATAACCAAAATCAAATCTCTTCTATTGATATTTTTCCGGTGAACAATGCATATGGAGGGAATAATAGATCAACTTTTTATATAGATGATTTTATGTATATGCATACACCCTATACATTACCTGATGTAAATGCAGCTGTAGTTGGTATTGGTAATGTGAATGGTTTGGCGACTGTATCAAAAACTGCAAGTGTCGATATTAGAAATTTAGGAACAACTACTATCAATTCTTTTGATGTTGAGGTGACTTATAATGGGACTACATTATCACAAAGTTATTCGATGGATATTGCTTCTGGTGATATTTTAACAGTTGATATAGACGAAGCTTTTGAATTGGTTGGAGGTGCAAATGATATTGTTGCTACTGTTTCAAATGTTAATGGCGCTGCAATGGATGATGATGCGTCTGACGATACAAAAATTATTACGATTGATCCATTAGTTCCAGCCACAGGTAAAATTGTTATTGGTGAAGAAGCTACTGGAACTTGGTGTGGTTGGTGTCCTCGTGGAGCAGTATATTTGGATTATATGGCTGAACAATATCCTGATCATTTTGTAGGAATTGCAGTTCATAACGGTGATCCGATGGTTTATGAACCTTATGACTCGGGTATTAACGGCTTAATTTCAGGCTATCCAAGCTTATTGGTTGATCGATTATCAAGCATTGATCCTTCAGCTGTTGAAAGTGATTTTTTAGAAAGAATTGTCGTTGATCCTAAGGCCGTAATAACTGTTGGAGCTGATTATATTGATGGCAGTGATTGGATTGATATTTCTGTGACTGCTGATTTTAATGAAGCGGTTACAGGAAATTACAAATTGGCTTGTGTGATTGTAGAGGATGAAGTGACTGGTACCGGTAGCGGATATAATCAAGCGAATTATTATGCAGGAGGTGGATCAGGTGTAATGGGAGGTTATGAATTATTACCAAGTTCTGTTCCTGCCACAATGATGGTTTATCAGCATGTAGCTCGTGTTATTTCTCCAAGTTTTGCAGGATTAACTGGTAGCTTTCCTGATGCTATTGAAATAGGAGCCTCTCATACTGTTAACTTTAATTTGGCTATCGATCCAAATTGGGATTTAGATAATATTCATATTGTTGGTATTCTAATTGCTCCAGATAGAAAGGTCGATAATGCTGGTTTTGCTTCTATTTCAGGAGCAGTGGAAAACGGGTTTATTGAATCTGAGAAGGTTGTTCTAGCTACAGAAAAATTAGATGCAGGATTAGATAAAGTCACAATTTTTCCAAACCCAGCAACTGATCAAGCAAATGTTCAATTGGTTAATTTGAATGACGAAGATGTTGAGCTTTCTATTTATACAATTAGTGGAACGTTATTAATGCAAAAGAGCTACGGAAAATTAAAAGGTGATTTTAATTTACCAATTAATGTGAGTCAATTAGCAAAAGGAATTTACATGGTGAATACGCAAATTGGTGAAAGAACTAAAGTTATGAAATTAAGCGTTAACTAATTTTAACTGTAACATAAGTGTCTATTTTGTCTTATACTAGATAGGATAGATCAATATTAAGTCAACATTCAAAAATTCTATCAACACCAAATTGGTGAATAAATAGTAGTTTTGAATGTTGATTTTTTTTTGGGAAGTCACTACTTTGGATCTTTAATATAATAATTCTTATGACGCTAACGAAAAGTCTTTGCTTTGCTCTTATTTGTTTAAACTTTGGTTTGTATGCTCAGACAAGGTTCGATAAGCATTTAATAGAGGTTACATTACATGAATCGGATTCGTTATTCTTGAATTTCGTGAAGACTCCTGATTTATTCAGTGAAAGATGGGATACTTTAGCACAGCCTAGTTTTTGGAAGTTTGTAATGCGAATGTCTCCTGAAACGAGCATTCTTAACGTAGCTTCGACTAGAGAAATTCTTGAATTAAAGCCATTAAAGGATTGGGATAAATTATCTGATGATGAAAAGGAAGCATATCGTGTAGCTTTGCGAGCAGAGCATAATTTAGCTGAAGATACACGCATTTTCATGACAACTGGAAAAAGTGACTTCTTTCAGTTTGATTTGGTATTTCCTAGTATTTCTAAAGGCGTAGAGGTTTTTGTTGAGAATAATACTGACCCTTGGTATGCACAAGCTATTTTAATGATTGAAAGTCCAGGAAAGGTGGCTTTCTCCAATGCAGGTGCACTTGGTCCATTTCAGTTGATGAAATCAGTGGCTAAAAATCATGGACTTCGCGTTGATAAGTATGTTGACGAACGAAAAGATTTCGAAAAATCGGCTAAAGCTTCAGCTCATTTAATTCGAACAGCTTGCATTCCTGAAGCTAAACGTATTTTGCGAAAATTTGGAATAGATGTATCACCAGAAGATGAACATACATTGTGGTTTAGATTAATTGTAATGCATTGTTACCATGCAGGTGCTGGAAATGTTGAAGGTGTTTTGACTAATATCGTTAAACCCAATAGTGGTGGACAGGATTTAATAACTAATTTGTGGATGTCTGAATATGGTAATTTTAGAAATGCTTCACAAAATTATTCTCAATTAGCATTGGCGGCATTAATAATTCTAGACGACCTCATTCTAACAAAATGTGCAGAAATTTGCGAATACGAGTTGCTGAATTAATATGATCTCGTTTTTGGGCATAAAAAAACCCATATAGCTATAAATTTTAAAATTCTTCTAAAACATGGTTAGCACTACCAACTTGGTTTTGAAATCCTCTGTTAACATTTATAAAAATGATCAAATCTAAATTTGATTGAGGTCTGTCAGCAGGAAGTTGAGATCATACTAATATAAAAAACGTTAAGAACCAAAAACATACTACATGGGCGTTTGCCTGTGCAAACTAAAGTTAAGACTCACTGCGTGGCTAACTTGTTTTATAAAGGTAAGGCTAATTATCCAATTTCAAAAATGAAGTTTTCAACAATCTTCAATCCATACTCTGATAAAATTGACTCCGGGTGGAATTGAACACCTGAAATAGGTAGTGTTTTATGGTCGAAAGCCATCACAATATCATTTTCTGACAATGCGGTTATAACTAAGTCTTTCGGAAAATTAAAGGCATTTGCAGCCCAAGAATGATATAAACCAACCTTGAATTTTGGAGCTGTATCAAGAAATAATTTTGATGGTGATACGATTTCAATCGATTCGGCAATACCATGTTTGACAACTGGTTGATTGTATATTTTACCTCCAAACTTCTCTATTATGGCCTGAAAACCTAAGCAAACACCTAGTACTGGTGTTGTTTCTATAACTGCATCCAAAACGTCAAATAACCTACCCGCATCCTTTGGTAATCCTGGACCTGGCGAAATTATAATCTTATCGTAAGAATGAAGTTGAGTAATTTCTATTTGATCGTTGTAAACAACATCTAATTCTACATCAAAGGATGTTATATAGTGGACTAAATTGTATGTGAACGAATCGTAATTATCTATTAATAGTATTTTCAAAATTCACAAATTAAGATTCAGATTGAGTCACAAATTTAAACAAGAGTTTTAAAAATAGGTAGACTATTGATTTTATTATTTTTGAATTCTATTATGTCTCAAGTTTTGATCACCAAAAACGAACCTATACCGCAAGAAAAATTCCATCGCACCAATACTATTACTTGCTGTATTTAAACTCGATACATTTATATCGTAAGAAGCACCAATACTAAATTTCGATAGTTCTAATATAGCATTCGCGATTAGTGCATCCCCAATTCTAAAATATCCTCCAATATTCAATTTTACATTGTCAAAATATGCTGTAGAACGCGAAGCTCCTTTTAATTGGAATCTGAAATTAGAACCTAAGGTTAACGCTTTATTTGGCCCTTGAATAAAGCCATAGAAACCAGGCATGAATGTGATGTTTGTATATTCATTACCAAATTCTCCCTGACCGTGAAGTGTTAGTTTTCTGAATAATTTATCTTCCGCCCCAAAAACACTCACTATTTGTTTTGTTAAATGCTCTCCTGCTATACCAAGATTTATTTTTTTATCTCTGCTGAATCTTTTCTGCCAATAAATTCCAGCTGCCATATCAAATTTAATGATGGTCATATTGTTCGAGAAAAAGTCTTCATTATGACCTATTTCTTGATTGAATGATGAACCTGTCCATTGGTTATCCCATGTTAAATTATCACCGGTAATTGTTCTTTGAAAAAACGCAGGTTGAATACCAAAGGCAATGTGATCAGCTTCTCCAATTTGAATGGCATAGCTAATTGGAACAGCAATAATATTTGTTGTATAATTACTTACACCGGCAGCATCGTTGAAAAAGGTAATACCAGCGCCTAAAAAATTAGCTTCACCAGTATATGTTTCGTCTAACATTCGCCAATCTGCACTTGCTGTTATTGTTCGATAAGGTTCTGCACTTACACTCAACCATTGACTTCTATATCCTGTTGCTAAGCGTAAATGATCTTCAAAAAATCCCGCACTTGCCGGGTTGATATTTAGTTGAGATTCATTAAACAAACTGTAATGTTTATCCTGCTGAGCATGAATTGAATATGTCTGATTAAGAAACAAAAGAAATGCAACGATAATCTTAATTTTCATAGCGATAAATTATAAAGTAATCATACCTGATAATTACAAAAAGATTAAAATATAAAATTTATTCAATATGTAGGCAATATTCTCTGTTTGAGTAGGTTATTTGTTTAATTTATAACAGTTATAAACAGAACGGTTTATTTATTTCAATACATTACTTGCCTTTATCGGTAAATGATTCGTTATTTTCGTGTCCAATTCAATACAAATAATTTTTAAATTAAATTCAAACGCTTTCGGATATGAAAACAATTATAGAAACAAAAAATGCACCTTCAGCTATTGGTCCTTATAGCCAAGCAGTTCTTTTTAATGGAGTTTTGTACACAAGTGGTCAAATCGCGATTGATCCAAAAACTAATGCTTTGCTAGAAACAGATATTCAAGGTGAAACAAAAATGGTTATGAATAATTTATCGGCAGTATTATCAGCTGCTAAGATGAATTTTTCTCATGTGATTAAAACAACAATTTTCTTGAAAGATATGGATGATTTTCAGGCTGTAAATGAGATTTATGCAACTTTTTTTAGTGATAATTTTCCTGCTAGAGAAACAGTTCAAGTTGCAAAATTACCTAAAGATGTAAAGGTTGAAATTTCAATGATTGCCAGCCTCTAAATGTTTACATTTTTTCGATGGAAAATGAAAAGACCTATTAAAAAATACAATATTGTTGAGGCGATTAATATAAGATCGAAATAACCAAATTCCAATTCAAAAAATCTGGCTCCCATGTATAGGTAAGCCGTTAAAATTAATGCTACCTGCGCTAGCATATAGCAGATAAAACCTATTCTTTTTTTTCTCCAAATTAAAACCAAGCCAATTAATGAAATAAATAGGATTAGTATTTCTGCTAAGGTGTATATGGTTAATTGTTGGTAGGTATCAAAATAAAAATATTGTTTGAAACCTATATTCTCGTATGCTGCCTTTACGTAACCCCCATTCTTTAAATTTCCTACGAGTACTAGAGAAATCAGTGTGAGAATATGCCAAGAAATTAAATATATCCATACTGCAAAACCCGCAATTACAGAGAGTCGCGTTAAGATATTTGGACGTGTTTTACCCAATACAATATTCTTGAATCGCTGAAAAAAGGTATGTTTTTGGACTTTTTCTAATGTCATGTTATACGCGTATTATAATCCAAAATTAAACTTAAATTAAATCGAAATCTATACCAGACCATTTTTTGAATAGTGATTTCCCTTGCTTTGAAGGAATCTGCATTTTTTCAATTTTATAGTGTGGATAAGATGACTTATTTAAATTAGGACAAGTGATTTCTACAATTCTACCAAGTCGACTAACTACCAGTTCTATAGAACTATCTTTTAAATCTTTAAATAACTCACTGATATTATCCTCTACGAGATGACCATTAACTTTTTCAATTATGTCGTTATGCATTACTCCTCCTAGCTCTGCCGAACTGCCTTGAGCGATTCGTTGAACCACTGTTTTACCTGCAATATTTACAATTTTAATTCCTAATATATCTTCTATTAATACAGGGTTCTGTTCCATCACCAATTCGTACCCCATTTTCTCTAATGTTTCCACTAAAATTGATTCGAATAGGGTAGTGCCGAAATAATAATTTTTGAAAAAAGCATCTAAATTTTGTCCAGTAAATTCTTCGAGTATACTTTTATAGTCTTCTGTAGAATAACCTTTATTCTTTAATGCAAAATCTTTATAAAGCTTAAACATCACATCGTGAATAGTAAATTTGCTTTTACTGTTATCACGAATCATAATATCAAGGATAAAGGCCAATATAGCACCTTCTGTATAGATAGATACTTTTCTGTTTGGTGCACCTAATTCATATCCATCTAACCAAGTATCCCAACTTGATTCGGCTACAGAATAATTAAAGCGTCCAAAATTGTCGAAGTGTTTTTGGAATAATTTTTCTAATTCTAATTTATACCAACTAAAATCTTTCACTTCTGATTTTAATAAAAACCAATCTCCTAAATATGTCGTTACACCTTCTGCAACGAATCCTAAATGACTATAATTCTCTTTACTATAATCATAAGGATACATTTCGGTTGGTCGAATAGCTTTAACATTCCAGGCGTGGTATAATTCATGCGCACTCACACCTAAAAAATCATCATATAAAGCAGTCATTAAGTCTTTACCTGGACCTAAAGCGATCACTGTATTATGCGTGTGTTCAACTCCGTGATAAGCTTTTACATCTAAAATTTGATAGAGAAAATGATAAGGTATTTTAGGGAATCCAACAAATTTATTCCTTCTATCACTGAATGATTCAAGCTGTAATAATGTGAATTTTTCAAAATCTGCGATAATTTTATCCCAATCTAGCTCAGCATTCCCTTGAATCCATATGTGGAATTCACGATTTAATACATTATAAGTTTTGTGAATCAAATTGGCACTTGCGATAAATGGAGAATCTGCTAAATCGTGGTAAGAATCAGCGTATATTGTATTCCCTTTTAATTTTGCACTACATGCAATTTGAAAATCGTCCGGTAAATCCAAACTTACTTCACAGGGGCTATTGATAGACGATTCATCATAAATAATACAATTAACAGGATTTACATACAATTGTATGTCATCCATATAAGTTGATCCTGCATTTAATTGAGCAGCGAAATATTTATATCGTATATGTATGGTTGAAGAATTTTCGCAATTAATTTGCCATTTATCCTTCGAGATTTTATGAAAATCTACATTTTTATGATCTTCATTTTTGACTTCGAAATTTTTTATGTTCTTAGCAAAATTCCCTAATTCATATCTGCCTGGTCGCCACGCAGGGAATTGTAAGATTATTTCTTTTCGTTTATTTGTTTCAAAAATCGCTTCAATTAAAATATATTGTTGCGTAGGTTGTTCGTAAGTAATTTTATAATTCATCAAGCTTTATTCTTCTGTTGATCGGTTAAAATTTTCTATCATTATTTGAGGTAATGGACCAGATTCACCTGATTTTCCAATTTTACCTACTTGTCCATCTATTCCTTGTTTACCCTCTTCTTGTCCATCAAGTGCTTTGCCTGGGTCACCCGCTTCGCCCGCTGCACCCGCTTCGCCCGCTTTACCTCCTAAATTGTACACGAGTATTTTCTGCTTTAAATTTTCGGCTGTAGGGTGCAAATATAAATATACTTTTCCGCCATTGCCACCTGTTCCACCATTTCCACCATTTCCTCCGTTACCTCCGTCTCCAGGATTGATATTGCTATCATCCTTTATGCGACCTTTTCTGCCATCAGTACCTTTAGATCCATTTCCGCCTTTACCTCCTTGACCGCCGGATGCATCAATTTTAACACCAAAACCATTGTCATAATATTTATAGTAGAAAATTTGATTCGTTATTAAATCTTCAACCTTGAATACGTAGAATTCATCGCTTGTATGTTTCCAGACTTTAACAGAGATTTCTCTACCATGACTTCCGTTTAACCCGTCTTCACCATCTCGACCGTCCTTCCCGTCACTTAAGAGAACTGGTTTCAATTTTCTATTCGCTTTATCTCCTTCAATACCATCAACTCCTTGAAAATTTATAGTTAATGTTCCCTTAAAGTTATAATCAATTAACGCCGTATTGGTCAGTGAGTTTTCGTTGTGAATGTACGAAGCTGTTATCTTAATTTGTGTTTCATCAAATGATTTTGGGAAACTATCGATATATATATTCCCGTCTAAAAAGGTGCCGCCAGTTAGTACTATTTGTAAATCTCTTTTATCAGTTATATCTTTTTGTTTTCCTTCCTCATTAGACATTTTAATTTTAATAGGAATTACACCAGCATAATTGATGTTTTGAGATTGATCATATTCCAAATTAATTGATGTATAGTTTTGATTTTTAGACAATATAGCACAAGAGCCTAAGCACATGCTCATTATAAGGCATATATAAATTATATTTTTCATAGGTTAAATGATTTTGCTTATTCAAAAATAAAATAATTCCATTGTCTATCACAATATAAATGATAATTACTTAAATTCGCACCAGATAAATAAATTGAATTATGACTTACGATATAATAGTAATAGGAAGTGGGCCTGGCGGATATGTAGCTGCGATTAGAGCATCTCAATTAGGTTTAAAAACTGCAATTGTAGAAAAAGCCGAAATTGGTGGTGTTTGTTTGAATTGGGGATGTATTCCAACGAAAGCCTTATTAAAAAGTGCAAACGTATTTGAATATATAACACATGCCGAAAATTATGGTATTGAGGTCAAAGGAGGTACGCCAGATTTTGACAAAGTAGTTAAAAGAAGTAGAGGCGTTGCTGATAAAATGAGTAACGGAGTTCAATTTTTGATGAAAAAAAATAAAATTGACGTTCTTGCAGGAATGGGAGAAGTAGCTGCTGGTAAAAAGGTAAATGTTACTGATGATAAAGGGAAAACTACTACTTATTCAGCAAATAAAGGTGTTATTATTGCTACTGGTGCACGTTCTAGACAACTACCAAACTTACCTCAAGATGGTAAAAAAATAATTGGATATAGAGAAGCGCTTGTTCTTCCATCTTTACCAAAATCTATGGTTGTTGTTGGTTCTGGAGCAATTGGAGTAGAATTTGCCTATTTCTATAAAACAATGGGAGTAGATGTTACTATTGTTGAATTTATGCCAAATATTGTTCCAGTTGAAGATGAAGAGGTTTCTAAACAATTAGAGCGTTCTTTCAAGAAACAAGGAATAAAGATCATGACGAATTCTTCTGTTGAGAAAGTTGATACGAAAGGATCAGGTTGTAAAGTATCTGTTAAAACCAAAAAAGGAGAAGAAATTATTGAATGTGATATTGTTCTATCTGCTGTTGGTATAGAAACAAATTTAGAAGGTATTGGTCTTGAAAAAGTTGGAATTGCAACAGATAAAGGAAAAGTATTAGTTGATGGTTATTACCAAACTAACATTCCAGGATATTATGCTATTGGAGATATCGTATCTGGACCAGCACTAGCACACGTTGCATCTGCAGAAGGTATTATTTGTGTTGAAAAAATAGCAGGGATGAATATTGACACTCTTGATTATGGAAATATCCCAGGGTGTACATATTGTTCTCCAGAAGTTGCCTCTGTTGGTATGACAGAAAAAGCAGCAAAAGAAGCTGGACATGAAATTAAAATAGGGAAATTCCCATTTTCTGCATCTGGTAAAGCTAGTGCCGCTGGAGCAAATGATGGATTTGTAAAATTAATTTTTGATGCAAAATATGGTGAACTTTTAGGAGGACACATGATTGGTGCCAATGTTACTGAAATGGTAGCTGAATTGGTTGCTGTTAGAAAACTAGAAACAACAGGGCATGAATTGATTAAAACTGTTCATCCTCACCCTACAATGAGTGAAGCGATCATGGAGGCTGCAGCTGCAGCTTATGATGAAGTTATACACTTATAGGGAACCAAGATATTTATATAAAACACCCAAATTGCTTTTTAGCAGTTTGGGTGTTTTTTTTTAATTTTTATCAATTTAAAAGTCCAATAATAGAGGAAATAGGTTGAAAATCGGGTTAATTTATTAATAAATTAGGTATTTATACTGTTTTTAATGGGGGGTGACTGATATATATTTGCTATATCATTATACCCAAAACTAATTGAAAAAATTAAATTCATAACGATGAGTTTAATAAAAAACTGAGTGGTAGTCCAATTTGTAGATTTATTGAGAGTAGGGTTTTTCATGGTAATACAGCAAATTGTACAATACTCAGATTAAGTAGCAATTCAATACTCATTTCATTTTTGAAATGAGTATTGTTTTTTTAGTACATTTGGTTTCAAATTTTTGAAGTGAAAAAAGTCCTTTTCTATATACTACTTTTAACTACCATCTACTCGTGTAATAAAACACCCTTGCTCGAAGCATCTGAAGCTTTAGTTGGTAATTGGGAACACAAAACCGCATTTGCAGTTGCCCACCAAATAATCATAAATGAAAATGGGGAAGGTTATATGGTTTGGGTTATTGACGGTAAGAATTCTAAACAAACCAAAATAAGAAAATGGTATCTCGATAATAATCAATTGAATTTTGGAAAGGCTGTATTTAATGGTGAGTTCTATGAAATTGATGAATATCCTACAACTGCTTTTACAGAATTAATAAATTATTATGATACTATTTTGAAGGATCAGCGTTATATTATTCTGGATGGAAATTATTATAAAGAATTCGAATAGTTAAAGCTAAAACTTAATTAATTTTACACAAAAAACATGAAATTTTATCTTTTCATCCCATTCATCTTTTGTTTAAATTCCTGTTCTAATGGTGAACTATCTGATGCGGAGGGATCAGAAGTTCCTTATGCTAAGGGAAAAGAAATCTATGATAGGTCTTGTGTTTTATGTCATCAAGAAAGTGGATTAGGTATTCCTGATTTATATCCACCATTAGCACAATCAGATTACCTCTTAAAAGATAAATATCGATTAATTAGGAATATTGCTTTCGGACTAGAAGGAGAGATTGTTGTAAACGGAGTTGGTTACAATTCGATAATGCCACCACAAGTTCTAAATGCTGAAGAAATTATGAATGTATCTAATTACGTTTTAAATACTTGGGGTAATAAAGCAGGGGAGGTTTCAATTGAAGATGTTGAAACAATTTTAAAAGAAACAAATTGATCATTTTAAGCAAATTAAAATTGAGATTAAATTTTGCTATTTTTGGACTTGTGTTAAAATAAGATAAACTATGATTCTACTAGACGGAAAAAAAACATCGAACGAAATTAAAGAGGAAATTGCTAAGAAAGTAGAATTACTGAAGCAAAACGGTAAAAAAACACCGCATTTAGCAGCTGTAATCGTCGGTGAAAATGGCGCTAGTTTGACTTATGTTAATGCAAAAGTAAAGGCTTGTGAAAAAGTAGGATTCGAGTCAACTTTAATTAATTTACCGGAGGATACAACTGAAGAAAAATTGCTAGACGTAATTCGTGACCTTAATACGAATGACGAAATTGATGGTTTTATTGTGCAATTGCCTTTACCAAAACATATTGATGAGCATAAAGTGACGCTTGCCATTTCTCCTGCGAAAGATGTAGATGGATTTCATCCAGAAAACTTAGGGAGAATGGTACTTGATTTACCAACATTTTTACCAGCAACTCCCTATGGAATTGTTCAATTATTAGACCGTTATAATATTGAAACTTCGGGTAAAAGTTGTGTGGTAATTGGAAGAAGTCATATTGTTGGTTCTCCGATGAGTATTTTGATGTCTAGGAATAATAAAGTAGGGAATTGTACGGTGACCTTGACCCATTCAAGAACAAAGAACTTAATTGATTACACTAAAAATGCTGATATCATAATTGTAGCCTTAGGTAAAACTGAATTTTTGACTGGTGAAATGGTGAAAGATGGAGTAGTGGTTGTTGATGTTGGCATTACAAGAGTAAAGGATGATACAAAAAAGTCTGGATTCAAATTATTAGGTGATGTTAAGTTTGATGAAGTTGCCGCTAAAGCATCTTATATCACTCCGGTTCCTGGTGGGGTTGGACCGATGACAATCGCTTCTTTATTGATGAATACATTGCAGGCCGTAGAGACGAAATAAGTTTCAGATGAAAAAAATCGTCTTTTTTTCGTCATTAATTATTGTAATTAGTATAAGCCTTTTTCTGTTTTATAATCCACATATATACAGAAAAATACAGTTTAAAAATGAACCGCCTAAAATTGGTTTATTGCCTTTTGAGGACTTTTCTGAAAAGGATATTGAGGTTGTTAAAACTGAATTAGCAAAGCGATATGGATTCGATATTGCAATCCTTCCCCAATTCAAATTACCTGCAATGGCATATACTACAATCAAAAAACCTAGGTATCGTGCAGATTCTTTATTAAACTGGCTAGAAACTGTTCTTCCAGATAGTTTGGACGCTTTAATAGGACTAACAAACAGGGATATTTCTTTTACTAAATACCAAGAAGACAGCAAAACAATTAAGGATCCTGAATGGATGTATAAAGATTTTGGAATTTTTGGACTCGGTAGAGTTGGAGGAACAGTAGCTGTTGTTTCCTCTAATAGACTTCGGGCAAATGTTTCTAAAGAAAAGTTTCACTTAAGGTTAGCACGAATTACTTCACACGAATTAGGTCATGTACTTGGTTTGAGGCATTGTCCTACAAAAGAATGTTTGATGAATGATGCGAATGAGTCAATCAAAACTATTGATCAAAGTACGGGCGAATTATGCGAGGATTGTAAATCGAAGATTAATTAGATCGTTTAGACAGATGAATTAAAGTTCCGTTTTCTATAGTCAAATTCGAGTCAAAATTATTCGTAAATAATTGCCCTGTTCCTAAACCTTGTGGTAAAGGATTATTTTTGGTAAAAGTGTATTGAGCAATTGCATTTAAACCAATATTGGTCTCTAAAGCGGATGTTATCCACCATTTTATATTGAATTCTTCCGCAGCTTTTATCCATTCGTTTGTTCCTCGAAGACCACCAATTAAACTTGGTTTTAGTATGATATATTGTGGTTTAATTTGTGTCAATAATTCCAGTTTATTTTCGTAACCTGTAATGCCTATTAACTCCTCATCTAAAGCAATGGCTAAAGGTGTATTTAAACAAAGTTCAGCCATCTCCTTATGCTGTCCTTGCTTAATAGGTTGCTCAATAGAGTGTATATTTAAACTTGCTAAACGCTTTAGTTTGTCCATCGCTTCTTCAGGAGAAAAGGCGCCATTTGCATCTACTCGAATTTCTATTTGATCTTCATTAAATTCGTTTCGAATTGAAGCGATTAGTCGTAATTCACTTTCGAAATCAATTGCACCTATCTTTAATTTAATGCATTTGTAACCAGCTGCCAATTTTTCAATGATTTGTACGCGCATTTTTTCATATTCGCCCATCCAAATCAATCCATTGATCGGAATTGAAGCTTTACCATCAGTGAACGCAGATGGAAATAAAATGTCATCACCTCCATTCTTAAGATCCAATAAAGCCGTTTCAATCGCAAATAGAATAGATGGAAAGGATGTTAATTCCACCAAATCATTTTCAATATGATCATTAATATTGGCAGCAACTGAATTTAATTTATCAATATATAATTCGTTCCAATCGGGGGATAGTGTTTTGATAATGGAAGCCTCACCTTTACCTACAAGTAATTCGTTTTCTGTTTTCCAAAGACTTAAAATCCAGGAATCTTTTTCGGTCAAAACACCTCTTGATGTTCCACTTGCTTGTTTGAAAATTGATTTATGGTTGACAAATTTTGCTGCATACATAGTGCAAAAATAATCGATTTTAACTGCAATTAAAACTCATCTACATTCATCTGTTTATATTATTTACCGACATGTCACGAATTGATATTTTGTTTATCGTAAATTTGTACCCATGAATTTACCGTCTAAACATTTAGAAGAACTAGTAGAACATTTTTCATCTCTACCTGGTATCGGAAAAAAAACGGCTTTAAGGTTAGTCCTCAATTTGATGAAGCGCGATAGCGATGACGTGAAGTCATTTGCCAATTCTTTAGACCTATTACATGAAAATATTGCTTCTTGTACAAATTGTGGGAATCTCACAGATAAAGAATTATGTCAAATATGCTTACAACCTAATCGTTTAAATGATTTGGTTTGTGTAGTTGAAGATATCCGTGATATCATGGCAATTGAAGCGACACAGCAATTCTCAGGGCATTATCATGTGCTAGGAGGTGTTATCTCTCCGATGGACGGTATCGGTCCAGCAGACTTAAATATTGAGCATCTAATTGAAAGGTTGGTAAAGGGCAGTATTTCTGAAGTGATTTTAGCTTTAAATTCATCTATGGAAGGAGATACAACGAATTTCTATCTCTTCCGAAAATTATCACAATTCCCTGTTAAAGTCACTACATTATCTAGAGGTGTTGCAGTTGGAACAGAATTGCAATACGCTGATGAAATTACTTTAGGTCGATCTATCGTTAACAGAATGCCTTTTGATTTTAATTTGGTGAAGAAATAAGCATTTGTGAATTATGATTGTGAGGCGTAATCATAAAATGCATTAGAATAATATCCCTTACGAAGCGAACCCGCAAAACTTGAACCCTTCAGAAGATTGCATTGTTTACGGAATCGAGCAAATAAATGATGAATTATACTATCTTATTTTAGCTAAAGGTGATTATACTCCAAGACTCTATCATCGGGATAATTTTAAAGTTATAGATAACCATGAATCATCTTATTGGATAGCGGATAAAAACCTTCCTGCCCGAAAATTATTCAATGATTGGCTAGTATTTGAAGATTATTTAGACTGGTTTTTTAATGGAGCGGAACACTTGGATGTTGATGAGTTTGAAGTTAATATTGAATACTTTCCGTATTATCAAGATTTGATCGAAAACGAATTGAATGGTATTGTTTCAAATGAAATTTGAAAATGAATACGATTGAAGCTTTCCATTTGTCAATATAATTTAGCAGAATTGACATTCGTCAGTATTACAACCCTAAATATTAAGTACCTTTAAAGAAGGTGGTGAATATTGTAATTCCCTCAATTAATTTGAAAGAATAAAAATTAAATATTATGAACGCAACGAATAATAATTGGACCAAAGAGGAATTGAAAACTTATATCTTGATTTATTCTGCGAATGCGGATCTATCAGCATCTCAAGAAGAAATTACATTAATTAAATCTAAAGTAGATGCTGGTGTTTGTGAAAAAATGAACAAGGAATTTGCTAAGGATAATGACTATCAAGCGTTGCAAAAGATGCTTAAATTTATTGAGAATTTGGGTTATTCAAATGAGGAAATAGATGCGTTATATGCAGAAATAAATGAACTCTTTTTAACGGATAATGATTTTGATATCATGGAACAGAATCTAGGCATGGGATTAAAACGACTTTTTGGTATGATTAAAGCAGACAACGAAAAACAGGAATAATTCCGTTGATAATTTAAATTGATTCAAAAAAAAACCTTCTCATCAATATGACGAGAAGGTTTTAATATTGTAATCCTATAGTTCTCTAGTGACCTTTTGCTGCTAAATATCTTTCAGCATCCAAAGCAGCCATACAACCAGTACCAGCAGCAGTAATTGCTTGACGGTAAACATGATCAGCAGCATCTCCTGAAACAAATACACCTTCAACATTCGTTTTTGATGAACCAGGTTGGTTAATGATATAACCAGTAGCATCTAATTCTAAATAGTCTTTAAATATTTGCGTGTTTGGAATGTGTCCAATTGCAATGAAAACACCTGTTGCAGCTATTTCCTCTGTTTCTTTTGTTTTATTATTGATTGTTCTTACACCAGTAACAACAGCGCCATCTCCTAATACTTCGTCAATTTCTGTATTGAATTTGATCTCAATATTTTCAATTGATTTCACTCTTTCTTCCATAATTACAGAAGCACGGAATTCGTTTTTACGAACCAACATGGTTACTTTTTTACAAATATTCGCTAAATAACCGGCTTCTTCACAAGCAGAATCACCAGCTCCTACAATCACAACTTCTTGTTCTCTGTAGAAAAAGCCATCACAAACAGCACATGCAGAAACACCTCCACCTAAAGCTAAATATTTTTGTTCAGAAGGTAAACCTAAGTATCTTGCAGAAGCTCCTGTCGAAATAATAATTGTATCAGCATGAATTTCTTTTTTCTCATCAACCCATACTTTATGAACAGGACCACTAAAGTCAACTTTTGAAACCCAACCATCTCTTACGTCAGTATCAAAGCGTTTTGCTTGATTCATTAATTGAATCATCATTTCAGGACCAGTGATGCCGTCAGGGTATCCAGGGAAATTTTCAACATCATTTGTAGTTGTTAATTGTCCACCAGGTTGTAATCCTTGATATAAAACAGGTTTCATATTCGCTCTAGCAGCATAAATTGCCGCAGTATATCCAGCAGGACCAGATCCAATGATTAAACACTTTACTTTTTCTATATCACTCATATTATTGTTTTAATTTCTTAATTTTTGTCAAAGATAATAGGTTTGGAATTTATTTCAGCAATTGTTTTCGATGAATGTTTAAATGCTAAATTTTAAAATGATTTGAGAATAGATTACGATTAACTTTTTATTTCAATTAAAAGATGGTATTTTTGCACCGCTCAAAAAATACGATGTATCATTATGATTGACCATTCTCTCTTCAAGAAAAAAGAACTTTACCCATTCCAAAAACGAGTCGTAGAACAGATTATAAAGGAATTACAGACGGAAGGAGAAAATTTTAATCTATTATTCCAACTTCCAACTGGTGGTGGAAAAACTGTGATATTTTCAAATATCGCGAATGAATATATTAAAAGGACGGGAAGGAAAGTTCTAATTTTAACACACAGAATCGAATTATGTGTCCAAACTTCAAAGCAATTGGTTGCTTTAGGTATTAAAAATAAGGTAGTAAATAGCCTTGTTAAAAACCTTGATGACCAAGCGGATTTTAATTCGTTTACAGCAATGGTTGAAACTTTGAACAATCGTTTACAAGAAGATAGTGATTTTGTAAAAAACATTGGTCTTGTAATTGTCGATGAAGCACACAATAATTCATTCCGTAAGATTTTCCAATATTTTCAGGATATAAATATACTTGGTGTTACAGCAACACCGTTAAGTTCGAATAAAACTTTACCTTTAAAAGACAATTACGATAAATTAATTGTTGGAGAGAGCATCAAGTCTTTAATTGATAATGGTTACTTATCTAATGCCGATACTTATACCTATGATGTTAATTTACATGGACTTAAAATAGGGGTGAATGGTGATTTTACTGTCAGCTCTAGTGATAAAGTCTACAGTAATTATTTTATGCAAGAAAAGTTGCTCTTTGCATATGAAGAGGTTGCTGTCAATAGAAAAACATTAATATTTAATAGTGGAATTGAATCATCAAGAGCTGTTTATGAACTGTTTAAAAAGCAGAATTATAAAGTTCGTCATTTGGATAGTACTTTCGGCGATGCCGAACGGAAAGATATCCTAAAATGGTTTAAAGAGACACCAGGATCTATATTAACGTCAGTAGGAATCTTAACGACAGGTTTTGATGAACCTACAGTAGAAACGATTATTCTAAATAGAGCAACACGATCACTGACTTTATATCATCAAATGATAGGTCGTGGATCTCGAAAATTAGAGAATAAAAGTTTATTCCAAGTTATTGATTTAGGGAATAATGTTCGACGTTTCGGTTATTGGCAAGAATATATTGATTGGCAAGATGCTTTTAATTATCCGGATAGATTTTTGGAAGCTAGACTTAGCGAAGAAGACGATATTCAGTTTGAGGCGGCATATGAGCTTCCAATGAATTTAAAAAATAAATTAAAAACGCCTCAATTACTTGAAGATTTCTCAATGAAGAAAGTCTATAATACTTGCATTGAGACGGGTAAAAAAGGTAAAGAAGCTGTAGATATATCGTTAGATAACCATTTTGAAGTCGTGATAGAAAATTCTGAAGATGTTTATGATGGACTGATTCTACAAGAAGCTTTACAAGACGACATTGAAAGACGTTTGAAGCATTATACTAAATGTATCACTAAAGCGACTGACAGTTATTTAAATTGGCTGAAAGAAACTTATAATAGACAGCTGAGTCAAAGAATTCGTTCAGAGCTAGACGGGTAATTAAAATTTGGCTATAATTTTTTTGGGAACTTCACCTTTTCATTTGCGTTTAGAATATAGTTTTAGGCGGCTTATGAAAAGAATCCTCAATATTTGTTTAATCATTTTGTTTTTTTCATATAAACAAAAATGCCTAAACCATACTAAATGGTAGTTTTTAAGAGACAATCGCCGGTATGGTTTGTACTTACAATCTATCCAATCCCGTTTTTAATAGTCAAAGGTCTGTAATGCAGCATTGAAACCATATATGAGTGGGGGTAGATGTGTATGATTATACATTCTTTAATTTTACTAGATGGGGTGAGTTACTTTTCGAATCACATAATTTGAATGTTGGTTGGGATGACTATTATAATGGAAAAGTCGCTGAAGCAGGCGTATATTTATGGCAAATTGTAGGCGAAGAGATAATTTCTGACAAGACATTATCGTATCAAGGACAAATTACATGATTAAAATAGTAGAAAATTATTTCTCCGCAAAAAAGCGCGTGAAGTATTAAAGCATTTCGAATTCCATTCCTTCTTTAACTTCTCCCATTACTTTGGTTTTCAAGTTTTGAAAGTCGTATAAGTCAGCATCAAACATATGACTTGGTGTTATATTCTTAAGGGCTGTGAACATAATTTCAGACCTATTGGCATATTTTTCATCCCATGATTGTAACATCTTTTTCACAACTTGTCGTTGTAAATTTTCTTGTGCTCCACATAAGTTACAAGGAATAATAGGGTAGTCACGCATTGCTGCATATTCAATTATTTGTGCTTCCTTAACATAAGCCAACGGACGCATTACAACAAATCGTTCATCATTCGTAATATATTTTGCCGGCATTGTTTCAATCTTACCAGCAAAGAATAAGTTTAAGAAAAATGTTTCCAAAATATCATCTCTATGATGTCCTAAACAAATTTTATTACAACCTAAACGTTCGGCTGCTTCGTATAAAGTTCCTCTTCTCAATCTAGAGCACAAACTACAAGTTGTTTTACCTTCAGGCACCATTTCTTTGACGATGCTATATGTATCGCGTTCAACGATTTCAAAATTAGCACCAACTTTAGATAAATATGCAGGTAAAACTTCTTCCGGAAATCCTGGTTGTTTCTGGTCTAAATTTACAGCAATGATTTCAAAATTAAAAACAGATGCTTTTTGAATTTGCATCAAAATATCTAACATCGTATAACTGTCTTTTCCGCCAGATACACATACCATTAATTTATCTCCATCTTGAATCATATCAAATTCATTGATGGCGTTCCAAACTGTTTTCTTAATCTTTCGATTCAGTTTTTCTTCCTGAGCATCAGTATCAACTACCTTCTCTTCATTCATTGTTTTTCCCATTTTAAAATTCGGTCATACATTATTAAACTACCACTTACAGCGACGTTTAATGATGATTCACCTGGTAACTGTACTAGATGATGACAACGATTAATTACATGTTTCGGTAAGCCATTATCTTCGGCTCCTAACAAGTACGCTCCTCTGGCAGGATGTGCAAAGTTAGTGATTGCTGTAGAATTATCACTCATTTCTACACCAACAAGTTGTGTTGAGTAAGGTAAAGTCTTGTAAAACTGGTCGAAATCATCATATTTATAGAAGGGGATTTTAGACCAAGTCTTTTGAGAGTCTGAACTTTGATGGTTATACTTGCCGTCTATAATAAAAATGAATTTGGCTCCTAAAATATAAGCACTCCGCCATAATGTTCCTACATTATGATGCGTTTTAGGTTGATAAAGCCCAATACCAAAAAACGATTCTTCTTTCAGCGGCCACTTTTTCTTCATTCCTGCTAATTTTCGTTCAAATTATCAGCTTGAATTTCTTGTCGTTTATATATGTCGTAATATGCACCTTTCAAATCCAGTAAAGAGTCGTGTGTGCCAGATTCTATAATTACACCATCATCAAATACTAAAATTTTATCAGCATATTTTAAACTAGAAATTCTGTGACTTATAATAACAGCTGTATTATTGGCTAAATCATTTTTAATGGCATCTAAAATATATTCCTCTGTTTCATTGTCTACGGCCGATAAACAATCATCAAGAATTAATAAACTTGGTTTCTTTATCAACGCTCGAGCTATTGAAAGCCTCTGTTTTTGACCACCGGATAAGTTAATTCCTCTTTCTCCTAAAATGGTGTCAAAACCTGCGGGGAATTTTTCTATAGTTTCTAAAATACCTGCATTATTTGCAGCTGATCGCATGGTTTCTTCATTCACTTGAGTACTATTCACTCCAAAATTGATGTTATTTTTAATAGTGTCAGAGAATAAAAAATGTTCTTGAGGTACATAGCCTATAATTTTACGCCAACTGTCTAATTTTATATCCGTAAGTGGAATGTTATCAATTAATATTTCACCGCTATTTGGATCCAATAATCGCATTAATAAATATGCTAATGATGATTTTCCAGATCCCGTTCGTCCGATAACACCAACCGTTTCACCTTTATTTATTGTAAAAGACAAATTTTTCAATGCATGATGTCCTGTATTTTCGAAAGTCAAATTCACATCGTTAAAAGTGATACTTTCTTCGAATTCAATATCACGACCAATATCTGTGATGATTTCAGGGTCATTCTCTAAAAATTCATTAATTCTTGTTTGTGACGCTGCTGCGTGTTGAACAATTGAAGTAACCCAACCAACAGACGCAAAAGGCCATGTCAACATATTAACATAGATCACAAATTCGGCGATTTCACCAGGATCTATTTCTCCGTGATAGGCTTGAATTCCTCCAACGTATATTGTAAGAATTGTACTTACACCTATTAATAGGGTAATGGTTGGCATAAAAAAAGCATTGGTAGTTGCCAAAGACATATTATTGTCCTTGTAATCATTCGCGGCTTTATTGAATTTCCCTTCAACCGAATTCTCTTTAATATGTGCCTTAATGACTCTAATTCCAGAAAAAGACTCTTGAACAATAGTCGTTAATAAAGATTGTTGACGTTGAACTTTTTCACTTTTCTTATTCAAAATTCGACTGACATAATAAATCAATACCGACATGATTGGCAATGGCATTAATACATAAACTGTTAACGTTGTATTCGTTTTTAGCATTTGGTATAAAACCAAAGCAAATAGGAAAAACAGATTTATAGTATACATTATGCCAGGTCCTAAGTACATTCTAACACGACTGACATCCTCACTAATTCTATTCATTAAATCCCCTGTAGAATTCTTTTTGTAGAATTTAAAGCTTAACTTTTGGTAGTGGGTATAGATTTCATTCTTTAAATCGAATTCAATATAACGTGACATGACAATGATCGTTTGACGTGTAAGAAATAGAAAGAATCCCTTTAATAAGGAGAATAACATGTATAATCCACCGGCCTTAAGTCCAAGTTTTAGTAAATTTGAAAAAGTGTCTGTTTCACCACTTTCAACTTGAGCAAAAATTTCGTTGATTGTTACCCGCACAATTACAGGCATTTCAACTGAGAAAATGTTGGAGATAATGATGAAAATTACCCCAAGGATGAGACGCCATTTATAGCGGACCAAATATTTATTTAAATAGAATAAAGAAGACATGTAAAAATTAGTACTTTTGTAGCGCAAAAATCACGTGCAAAGTTAGTATTAAGATTCAGAATAAACTAAAATATTTTAACCTTCTATAAATATGTTTGAAGTAAAAGATATCAATGAAATAGACTTGGAAGCAAATCCAATTATTGAAAGAATGTCAAAATACAACCATGAACAGTTGTTGTTTTGTAATGATAACGCTACTGGTCTTAAAGCGATTATCGCGGTACATAATACTGTTCTAGGACCTGCACTTGGAGGAACTCGAATGTGGCAATACAACAACGAAGTGGAAGCTTTAAATGATGTTCTAAGATTGTCAAGAGGAATGACGTATAAAAACGCAATTTCTGGATTGAACTTAGGTGGGGGTAAAGCGGTAATTATTGGCGACTCAAGAAAACATAAGAGTGAAGCGTTATTCAGACGATTCGGGAAATTTGTTGAAAGTCTGGGTGGTAAATACATTACAGCTGAAGATGTAGGTATTTCTCCACAAGATATGACTTGGGTAAACATGGAAACAGATCATGTTGTTGGTTTACCTGGTAAGAGCGGTGATCCTTCTCCAGTAACGGCTTATGGTGTTTACATGGGGATGAAAGCTGCAGCTAAAGCTCAATTCGGAAGTGATTCATTAACGAATAAGAAAGTGGCTGTTCAAGGTGTTGGACATGTTGGAGAATACCTAGTTTCTCATTTGGCACGCGAAGGTGCTGAGATCTTTATTACAGATATCCACGAAGCTACACTTCAAAATGTAAGTGCTAAATATGGTGCTAAAGTTGTCGGATTGGAAGAAATTTATGATGTAGATATGGATATTTATGCTCCATGTGCATTAGGAGCAACGGTAAATGATGCGACTTTAGAAAGATTAAACTGCTCAATTATTGCTGGTGCTGCGAATAACCAATTGCAGGATGAGAATATCCATGGCGAAATAGTGAAAGAGAAAGGAATTATATACGTACCTGACTTTATGCTAAATGCTGGTGGAGTTATAAATTGTTATGCTGAAGTAAAAGGTTTAACAGCTGAATGGGCAATGACCAAAGCTGAAGAAATTTATAATACATCTTTGAATATTATTAATAGATCAATTGAAGACAATGTTCCTACTTACAAAATTGCAAATGCAATGGCAGAGGAAAGAATTAAGTCAATAGGAACAGTAAAACTACCAATGTAATATAATGTTAAACAGACGACATTTAAGAATAAAAGTATTGCAAATTTTATACGCATTTTTTCAAACGGAAGATGCGGATTTAAGAACTTCTGAAAAGCAATTGTTGCGATCGGTTGAAAGGATGTATGAACTTTATTTAAGTTTTTTATTGACTTTTGAAGAAGTGCAAGGATTTGCTCAACAAAGAATAGAGGACAGACAGAATAAAGTACGTGCTACAAAAGAAGATCTAAGTCCAAATTTGAGATTTGTAAACAATCCTATTATTCAACATTTTAAATTGAATAATGACCTTAAACGAGCTTCTGAAGAATTGAAGATTGATTGGACAGGTGTGGTTGAAAATGATTTGATGAAAAAATTATTTCTAAAAATAATTGAATCAGACATTTATCTCGAATATATGGCGCTTGAATCCACAGACTTTGAAACGGACAAAAAATTCGTAGTTGATTTATTTAAGAGTGAAATAGCTAATTTTGAATTGCTACACGATTATTATGAAGATCAAAGTATTTTTTGGTTAGACGATATTGATCTAATGTGTTCAATGGTTGTGAAATCTATTAAGTTAGTAACTGAAGAGTCTGATGAAAAAGATCAAATCTTAAGATTACACAAGGATAAAGCAGATGAAATTGATTTTATTCTAGAATTGTTACGTAAGACGGGAAAGTATGATGAAGAAAATTCAAAACTGATTGATGAACTTACTCAAAATTGGGAATTGGATAGGATAGCTAAAATGGATATTATTCTATTAAAAATGGCTATTACTGAATTAAAAGTATTGTCTTCAATTCCTAAAAAGGTAACATTGAACGAATATATAGAGATTTCTAAGTTTTACAGTACTCCTAAAAGTCAAGTATTTATTAATGGTATTTTAGATAAAGCGATTGAATTACTTGAGGAAAGAGGAGAGTTGAAGAAAACAGGACGTGGACTAATAAATTAAATAAAATGAAAAAACTAATTTTAATAGCAGGTATTGCTTTAACGATTACAGCTTGTACTTCAAATGAAGGAGCTAATGATGAAGCTAGAAGAACTGAATATGCCAAATTTTTGGATTCACCAACAACTATTGAATACGACGAAGAAGTATTTAATTTTGGAGAAGTAAAGGAAGGAGAAATGGTTAAACATACTTTCAAATTCACAAATACTGGTGACGAGCAATTAATTTTAGTAAATGTAAATGGATCATGTGGTTGTACTGTTCCCGAAAGTTGGCCTAAACATCCAATTGCACCAGGAGAAGGCGGAGAAATAAGCGTAGTTTTTAATACCAATGATAGAGTAGGGAAAGCCCAAAAGAGTATTAGAATAGAAGCGAATACGGCACCTGTTTCAACAACTGCCGTTCAGTTAGTTGGAACGGTAGTAGAGTAATTTAATTAATCAAATAAAAGAAAATAAAAAACATGAACAAATCAGTTATATTATTGCAAGAAGCAGCACAAGGTTCGCCTTACCAGAGTTTAATTATGTTCGGGTTAATTGGAATTGTATTTTACTTTTTCATGATTAGACCCCAAATGAAAAGAACGAAAGAAGCGAAAAACTTTAGAGAATCGCTTTCACAAGGTGATCAAGTGGTTACTATCGGTGGAATTCATGGTAAAGTTTTGGAAATTTCAGATACAACAGTATTAATTTCTTCTGAAGGTTCAAAATTACGTGTTGAAAAATCTGCATTAAGTGCTTCAGCAAATGATCAACTTGCTGCACAAAGAAGATAAGATTCAATATTAAACTCATTTAGAGTATATGAAAAATGCCCTGAAGTTAAAGCTTCAGGGCATTTTTTTTGGTTTGGAATGACAAGTCATGAATCTTATTGAAAAGATCCATCTCTATTCGTAATACCTATAATTATTGTAATGAATTGTTGTTGGTTACATTTCTATATCCAAATTGAATAATTTTCTAAACTTGTCTAATGATGGGTTTTCGTTCGCCAATTTATCAAAATTGGCTTTTGTATCAAAGACCTGCATTCTTTCCTGCTCAATTTGTTTATAAGTCAATGTCACTGAGCCATTCTTAAGCTCTTTTCTAATAAAACCAAGAATGTCTATTTTATCTCTCTCAAGTTCGGCACCTTGTACAGTGTTTGAAATATCAAGATTAATAACGTAGTCTGAAGACATTGTCATTGGTGAACTTGTCAGAGTCGAATATAGACTGTCTTTTCGTTCCCTTTTAATTTTTAAACAATAGTTTTTCCAAACCCGTTCTAGATCTTCAAATGTAAAAGGTTCTTTTTGTTGACTTAGCTGATCTTGAATTGCTTGATCCTCTGTGTTCACTTTTGGATTAAGGGTGCTGTTAATACCAAGATTTGTAGTCGTTAATTTCCCTGTAGGGCGTGAGACTTGTTTTCTTTCAGCCTGTAATTTAGTTTTAATAGGGTTAGCGGCTTTGGTATTCAGTTTAGCTTCAGTTGATGGCGCAGCTGCACTACTTTGGCCTTGGCCATCAAAAGGTAGAATTTCAATATTTTGAATATCAATTATCATGCTTGTTTCTGCAAAGCATTAACGATTGATGTGATTTTCATTAAGCAAACTTCAACTGTCAGTCGTTTATTTTTACTCGCTCTATAATTAACATCCGTATCACGCAATATATCTAAGGCAAGTAATATAAATGATTGATCAACTTTTTCTGATTGAGCTTTGTAAAGTTCTTTTATCTCCTGGGGCACTTCAAGCAAGCCAATTGTAGAGACATCTTTACAAACTAAAACATTTCTTAAGTGTTCAGCTAAGCCCAATAAGAATTGACTTCCATCAAATCCTTTCGATAAAATTTCGTTATATGTTAGTAAGTTCTCAGGTATGTTTCCGGCTAGTGCGGCCTCAACTATTTTAAAATAATAGTCGTAATCAAGAACATTTAAATTTTCTAATACAGATTCGTAAGTAACATTATCATTACTAAAAGAAACGACTTGATCGAAAATTGATAAAGCATCTCTTAAAGCACCATCTGCTTTTTGAGCGATCACATGCAACGCTTTTTCGTCAGCGGTAATTTTTTCTTGCGTTGCGATATGTTGCAAATGTGAGACGATGTCAATGATTTGAATTCGATGAAAATCAAAAATTTGACAACGTGATAATATGGTTGGTAAAATTTTATGCTTTTCTGTCGTCGCCAGAATGAAAATAGCGTGTTTAGGTGGTTCTTCTAACGTTTTTAAGAATGCATTAAAAGCAGCAGAAGAGAGCATGTGAACCTCATCTATTATAAAGATCTTATACTTTCCAATCTGTGGCGCTATCCTAACCTGGTCAATTAAGTTCCGAATATCATCAACCGAATTGTTTGAGGCTGCATCTAATTCAAGAATATTGAAGGAATGTCCTTCGTTAAAAGAAGTACATGACTCGCAATTATTACATGGTTCAATATCTTCACCCAAGTTAAAACAGTTAATTGTCTTAGCTAGAATTCGAGCAGTGGTAGTCTTACCAACTCCTCTTGACCCGAAAAAAAGAAATGCTTGCGCTAAATGATCATTTTTAATCGCATTTTTCAAAGTTGTAGTAATGGACGATTGTCCAACTACTGATTGAAAAGTTTGCGGTCTATATTTTCTTGCTGAAACAACGAAATCACTCATAATTATTATAATTGATACAAATATATTTATTTCGAGGGCTGCAGGCTGCGAAATTCGAATCTATTTTATTAACATTGCTAAGAAATTCATTCAAAAATTAAGATTGATAATTGGTTTCTCCATTTTCTCAACTATTTCTATCGAATATAACTTTGTATTTCGGAATATAACTGTATCTTTGCGCCCTAATTAAAATTATAATCATATGAATAGGTACGAAACTGTTTTCATTTTAACTCCCGTTTTGTCTGAAGAGCAGGCAAAGGAAGCAGTAAAAGTGTATGAAGATTTTATCACCGATAATGGTGGTGTTATTAAACATAATGAATTTTGGGGTCTCAAAAAGATGGCTTATCAAATTCAGAAAAAATCGAATGGCTTTTACAATTTAGTTGAATTTGAAAGCGCAGGAGATTTAATCCAGAAATTGGAGGTTGCGTTTAAACGTGACGAGCGAATTATGAGATTTTTAACCATCAAAATGGAAAAAGATCATGTAGCATTTGCTGAAAAAACGAGAAAAGCTGCTAAAGCTTAATCAGTGTTTAATAATAAATAGGTAAAAGAATGGCACAATCAGAAATTAGATATCTTACTCCGATTAATATTGAAATTAAAAAGGAGAAATATTGTAGATTTAAGAAAAGCGGAATTAAATACATTGATTACAAAAATCCAGATTTCTTAATCAAATTTATTAATGAGCAAGGGAAAATCTTGCCGAGAAGAGTAACTGGCACTTCTCAAAAATTTCAGAAAAAAGTAAACAAAGCAGTAAAAAGAGCTAGACACATAGCTATTTTACCTTATGTTGCTGATTTAATGAAATAAGATTAATAGTTAAACATTAAATTCCTCTGTTATGGATATTATATTAAAGAAGAACGTAGATAAATTAGGATATAAAGACGAAGTTGTTACTGTAAAGAATGGTTATGGAAGAAATTTCTTAATCCCTCAAGGTTACGCAGTTTTAGGAACTGAATCTGCTATGAAAGCGCATACTGAAGTAATGCGTCAAAAGTCTCATAAAGAGTCAAAAATCAAAGAAGAATGTGAAGCTGTTGCAAGTAAACTAGAAGGTTTAATTGTAAAAATTGCAGCAAAAGTAGGTGAGAGTGGAAAGATTTTTGGATCTGTGAATACAATTGGTTTATCTGATGCTTTAAAAGCTTCAGGTGTTGAAATCGATCGTAAATCACTTAAAATTGTTGAAGAGCCAATTAAAGAAGTTGGTATCTATAATGCAATTGCAAATTTACACAAAGAAGTTATTAAAGAATTCCAATTTGAAGTAGTTGCTGAATAATTTTATTCTTTATTAAAATTAAGATTAAAGTCCTGCCGTTTGGTGGGACTTTTTTTGTTTATATACATATTTTTTAGCCTTCTTTTATTAATTTATAGTCATGTGATAGATTATAACTATATTAACGCCCGTGAATAAGTGTGATTTGTATCTAAATCGATTTATACGACTGATTATCAATATGCTTGTTAAGCAGTTGGGGTTTTTAACCCTATTGATTTCGCCTCTGCTTGTTTTTGCTGAGAAGAACGATGCAATCATCGATTCACTTGTTCTAGAACTTTCCAGTATTCAAAACTCAGAAAAGAAATCTGATGTCCTTTACGAATTAGCTCAAACCTATCTAAATACCAATTGTAAACGTGCTGAAGAATATGGTAAACTGGCCTTGGAAGTTGCCGAGGAAGCAAAGTATTATGTTGGTATCATGCATGGCTACGAAATTTTAGGTGATATTGCTGTTATTTATGACGTTAACTTTTTAAAGGCAAGGACTTATTATATTAAGGCCAATTCAATTGCTACCTATCTTAAAGATGATTTTAAGAGCGTTAAACTTCGACTTAAAAATATTCTCGTTAATTATAATCTTGGAGAAAGAAAAGGAATAGAAAAAGAGCTTGATAAAACATTGAACGCTCTTTTAAATAATGCTGAAATTCAAGATCTTTCGGAAATATATGCTTTCATGGCAAATGTATATTTTGAGGTGGACCTGCTCGCAAAAGGGGAAGACTATATTATTCATATTCTTAAAAATGTTCGAGATAAGGGACGAGATGAATTGCCTATTATAGAATTGATTTCAGCAGCACGTTATTATTTGTTTACAGAAAAATATACGAGAGCAAAAATATATTTACAGTCTGCAATTGAAAAGGCTAAATTCCAGGAAAATAAAATATTTTTAGTAGCAGCTTATTATCATATGACTAGGCTAAGCATGGCTTCTGAAGATTATGAAGTGGCAGTTGATTATTGTTTAAAAGGGATAGAGATTTCAAAGTCCGGAGGTTTTAACCTAGCACAATTGGAAAATTATAAGGTTTTAATAAAAGCTTATGATGCTTTAAATAATTTTAGTGAGGAATTGGATCAAACTAAAATTTATTTTGCGCTGCGTGATTCCTTAAGTCAGGCACAATATAGTGCTCAAACTTTAGCCTTTGAGAATGAATATAAAAACATCTTGAGTGAAAAGGAAATAGAACAAACTAAAATTGAATTACGTACTAAAGAACTTGAAATTGCCAACGATGCTTTACTAATTCGATTGGCAATTGTCGCTTTATGTGCAACGGTTTTAATTTTAATTTTATTGTATGCAAGACTGCGTTATAAGAACACAATCAATAGAGAATTAGAAGATCAAAAGATAGAATTAGAAAAATTATCAATTGTTGCGGCGAATATTGAACAAATGGTGCTGATAGCAGATAGCTCGAATAGAATTACATGGGTGAATGCAGCTTTTGAAAGAAAGTACGGCTATATAAAATTCGAATTGATTGGAAAATCTGTTAATGACATTATCTATGGAACTTTATCAGATGAAAATACAAGGAAAGAAATTGAAAATACCGTATTCGACGCTAAGTTTAGCTATGATGGTGTAATTGAACATTATAAAAAAGATGGGAATTCATTTGTTGCAAGGGTGCATTATACGCCTATCAAAAATGATAAGGAAGAGATTACACGATATGTATTGATATCTCAGGATATCACTGAGAAGAAGAAGATAGAAGAGGAAATTGAAGAATTATCGTTAGTTGCGAATAATACAACCAACTCAATTGTTATTTTCGATAAAGATCATTCAATTATTTGGATTAATGAAGGTTTTGAAACGGTATTAGGTGTTGGGCTTTCTAAAGCTAAGGGTAAAAATATCGTTACTTTCTTCGAAAATGGATTAGTAGGTGATGAGGATAAAATTAAACTCAGAAACTTATTTTTGAAAAATGAAGCTTTTATAATTGAGATTGAACACATCAATAGACTGAATAATGAACATTTTTGGTTGTCCTTAAATGTAAACCCTGTAGTTGATGCTAAAGGTCAAATTGAAAAAACAATTGCAGTCGCAACAGATATTACAGAAATAAAAAAATTAGAGAATTTATACACAAGTTTAGTCGAAGGTTCTTCTGATTTAATATATGAAACGAACGAAACAGGGTATTTTGTATTCGCAAATGATGTATTAACTGCTAAAACCGGTTATGAAAAGGTCGCGTTGAGTCAAATGAATTACCAAGATGTTGTTCGTAGAGATTATAAGAAAACAGTAAAACATTTTTACGAGAATCAGCTAAAAGATTTAGTAGAATCAACTTATTTTGAATTTCCGATAGTTTCAAAGGATGGTGAAGATTTTTGGGTGGGCCAAGCAGCACATTTAAAAATAGATGCAACAGGAAAAGCTGTTGGTTTTAGAGTAATTGCTAGAGATATTTCAGCGAAAAGAGATGCCGAGGAGGCTTTGAAAAGAACTTATCGAAACGCAAAATTACTAGGGGAAATCGGGATGCAAATCACAGCGACACGTTCCCTGGTTGAAATTATTAATAAATTATACGATAATATTAACCAGTTAATGGATGCCAATGTCTTTGGAATTGGGGTGCCAATTAATAACAATACCGAATTGTTTTTTCCGAATGCAATTGAAAGTGGGCAGAAAATTGATGACTTCAGTTTCGATCTGAAAAAAGCCAAAGATAGGCTAGCAATTGTTTCATTTATTGATCAAAAAGAAATTATTATTGGAGATTTTTATCAAGAGTATAAAGCTTATGTACCTTCTATAAAATCAGATTATCCTATACCGAATAGTACTTCAACCTCTATTATTTATCTACCTTTACTATTGAAGGATAAAATTATTGGTGTAATAACAGTTCAAAGTTTTAAGCCGCATGCTTATGACGAATATCAAGTGAGTTTAGTTCGAAGTTTAGCAAGTTTTGTAGCCATTGCGCTCGAAAATGTAAGTCTTTATGAAACAATGGAAGACAAAATTCAGACTAGAACTAAGGAAGTAAGACTACAAAAGGAAGAATTAGAAATCAATTATTATAATACGCGGTTACTTAGTGAGATTGGGCAATTGATAGCTTCTACCCTAAGTATCGACGAGATTTTTGTTCAAGTATTTGAGAAGATCTCCAAATTAATGCCTGCTGATTTATTTGGAATTGGTCAATTACAATCTGAAGATGGACAAATAGATGTTCAGGAAATTATTAACGGTCAAATACAAGAATTAGATGCTGTTGAGTTTAATGAAAACTTAAACTTAGAAAGTTGGTGTATTGAAAATAAAAAGGAAATTCGAATAAGTAATTTTGAATCTGAGAGAAGTGATTATTTAAACGCGGATGTTCAATTGAAAAGAAAATCCTTTGTTTCGCAATTATACTACCCTCTAATTGTTGAGCAGAGTGTGATGGGGTATATTACCATTCAAAGTAGTATATCAAATGCATATCAACCTTATCATTCTGATATCATTAAAACGCTCGCTTCTTATATAGGTACTGTATTAAGTAATGCTAACCTTTATCGTACATTAGAATTGAAGGTAGCACAGAGAACGGTAGAGTTAGCGCAAAAGAATAAGGATATCATGGCAAGTATCGCTTATGCTAAACGACTTCAAAAGGGTATTTTGCCATCTAAGAATTTTGTTTCACAACTCCTTCCAGAGTCTTTTGTGTTTTTTGAACCTAAAGATATTGTTAGTGGGGATTTTTATTGGATTGAAAGAATAGGCAATAAAGTATTAATGGCGGTAGTTGATTGTACTGGACACGGTGTACCAGGAGCTATGATGAGTATTATCGGTAAAAATTTATTGGATCAAGCTGTCCATGAAAAAGGGTATACTGAGCCGGCAGAAATAATGAACTTTTTACAGGCGGGATTGTCATTGTCATTTGGGCAAACAAGTGAAGACAAGTCCGAATTGTACGATGGAATGGATCTCGCACTTTGCAATATAGATTTTGATAAAAATCGAGTTGAATTTGCCGGTGCAAATAATTCGCTTTACCTCGTTCGAGATAATGAATTACATATTACTAAAGGGAATTCTGTTGGAATAACAGTGGAAGTAGAAGAGTTTACAGGGTATACCAATTCCGTTATAGAGATTCAAAAAGGAGATATGATATATATGACTTCTGACGGTTATCCTGATCAATTTGGAGGTCCTAAGTATAAAAAATTCACCTCTAAATTAATGCGGGAATTAATGGTTGAAATTGCTAATAAGCCAATTGACGAACAAGCAATAATAATTAAGCAACAACATCAAAAATGGAAAGGTGACAAGGATCAAACAGATGATGTATGTTTCCTAGGATTAAGAATATAAAAAAAGCCGTTTGACAATTCAAACGGCTTTTTTATGGATTTGATTAATCTTTTATTTCTTAAAATTATCCGCAACAATTAAGTCTTTACTTCCGTGTCCCCAACTGTAGAAACCTTCGCCAGATTTAACACCTAATTTACCTGCAGTAACCATGTTCACCAATAGCGGACATGGTGCATATTTATCATTGCCTAAACCATCTTTTAATACATTCATAATTGCAAGACAAACATCTAAACCAATGAAATCAGCTAATTGTAATGGTCCCATTGGATGAGCCATACCTAATTTCATTACTGTATCAATTTCTTCAACACCAGCTACACCTTCATTTAAAGTAATAATAGCTTCGTTGATCATAGGCATTAAAATTCTATTCGCAACAAATCCCGGATAGTCGTTCACTTCTACAGGAACCTTGTTCAACGATTTTGATACGTCCATTATCTCAGAACATACAGCATCTGAAGTTGAGTATCCACGAATAATTTCAACCAATTTCATAATTGGAACTGGATTCATAAAGTGCATACCAATTACTTTGTCTGGATTTTCAGTAACCGCAGCTATTTTTGTTATTGAAATAGATGAAGTATTGGTCGCAAGAATACAATTAGCATTCGTATACTTATCCATGTCCGCAAATATTTTTAACTTTAAATCAATATTTTCTGTTGCCGCTTCAACTACTAATTCTGCATTTTCAACACCTGCTTTAAGATCTGTGAAACATGTAATATTGTTTAATGTTTCAGTTAACTTCTCGTTTGTGATTTTTTCCTTAGCCAATAATCGATCAAGATTTTTTTTTATCGTAGCCATTCCTTTATCTAAGGAATCTTGTGAAATGTCAACTAAATTGACTTTATAACCATATTGTGCAAAAGTATGAGCAATACCATTACCCATTGTACCTGCTCCAATTACTGTAATATTATTCATTTTTCTAATTTAAATTCATGTTAAGTTGCTAAGATAATTAAAATGAGACAATGAATTTATTTCTTTTCACATTCAATATTAAATGATCGACTCTATAATTTTACTCATTTCCTTTCGTTATTTTTGAACTGTGGAAAATCATGAAACTTCTTCATCAAATAAATCTTACTCTGTTTTTCTATTAGGAGGAATAGCAGCAATCTTATCCATGCCCGTTTTTATTTTATTGTACAAGTACTTTCCGATGCTTGAAATAAATTTGGGGGATTATCAATTGAGACTGGATCATATCATCTTGTTTTTGGCTATTTTCTTCACCATTTATTATTTGGTTAAAATTTTTAGGTTTCTGTTCTATTTCATTATGATAGGAGGTCTTCTTGTATTAACGGTGACTAATTTTTCAGGTATATATACTTTACAGAATTTATACCATGATTATTCTAATTTACTTTATACGATTGGTGGTCATTCACTAGGGCAGAAATTCGAGAATAAAAATGTAAAATTCAGCAAAGAACAGATGCTGAGAGAAGCTATTGATTTTAAAGAGCCTGTTGTGCGGAATTATGCAGCCAGTATAGCTATTAAACATTTCAGTGATCAATATCATTTATCGACAAATCGCAAATGGGTCCAGTTCTTTAGTGTCTTCAAAGAAATCTATGGCAAATGGAATTATGTTTATGACCCTATAGAAGACGATTATTACGCCAAGGCTACTGAAACGATAGGTCAATTGTCCGATGACCAATTATTTAAAGGGGATTGTGATGATTATTCTATTATGATGGCCGCTTGCATAAAAGCGATTGGGGGAGAAGTAAAACTTGTTAGGACGTTAGTTGATCAGAATGATAGACAAGTCGGGCATATGTATCCGGAAGTAAAATTTGGAGATGAAAAGGATTTAGAGACAGTTGTTTATTTGATTAAAAACATATTTTTTATTGAAGAGTCCTTAAATAAATCTGTTTATTATTACCAAGACAGTAAAGGCTTTATTTGGTTGAATTTTGACTATACAGACAAATATCCAGGTGGTAAGTATATGAGTGAAGTTCGCGAAAGTGAGATTATAATTTAACAACGAATAAAAGTCTTTTGGTGTAAAATTTTGTTAAATTAAAGCGCTTGTTGATCTAAATTAAAGGAAAAACCCAAAATATATCGTACCTTAAAGTGTAATATTTCGAACTTATGGATATTAAAAAATTCAAATTCTTGTGCCCTTATTGTAATACAAGTGTAAGTAAAAATGGGATTATTAGTCTAGCTACTCTTCGTGAGAATGGAGATAGGGGGATGATTCATATGTCTACAACATTTGGTAATTATAGTTATGACCATGTACCTGAATACGAATTTGTAAACGGGGAGGTTGTAGAATTTATTTGTCCCAATTGTCATAAAAACCTCGATTCGGAAGAGTATTTACATTTTGCGCAACTTAAAATGAAGGTCGATCAAAATATTGAATTTGATGTTATATTTTCACGTAAGGCAGGTTTGAGGAAAACCTATGTTATTACCGAAGATGGAATCGAATCGTATGACGGTTAACGAATAATTTGTTTTTTCGGGCAAATAATAATTTTTTACTTCTTTAATAATTATCTAAATTTTTATATCAATTCAAATCCATTACTTTAGCATAGACATCTAAACTAAACATCTATGCGCGTTATTTCAATATTATCAATTCTACTTTTATTACTTTATAGCTGTTCGGGATCAAAAAATACTGACCAAGCTGAAAGCGTAACTATTAACCCTGAGTTTTCACGATATATTTCTGCATTTACAGGAGGTGTTATTAATTTAGATGCGCCTATACGTGTTCAATTTTTAGAGGATTTGAATCCTGAAAAAATGGCTGAAATAGATCTTGAAGATATTTTTGAAATATATCCTGAAGTGGATGGAATCGTAAGTCTCAAGGATAAAAGGACATTAGAGTTTGTTCCAACAGATCTTCTTACGGCAGGAACACGTTATAAAGTAACTGTTAAATTGGATGAATTTATTGCTGTGGAAAACGGGTTAGATGAATTTGTTTTTAATTTTTCAACAGTCAAAAAGTCTTTTAACCTTTCAATTATTCAGTTTGAAAGTTCGGATGAGAATGATTTTAAACGACAAAATCTTCATGGTCAACTTACGTTTTCAGCACCTGTAGATTCTAATGGTGTTGCAAAAATACTAACAGCTGTGCACGATGGAGAGGAACTTGAAATCACTTTTCAAAAAGAAAGTAAATTCAAGTATAACTTTACTGTTAAAAATATACTTAGAAAAAATGAACGTACTGATTTACATTTAAAATGGAATGGTGAATCTATAGGTGTGAAGAAGAAGTCAAGTAAGACAATAAAAATACCGAATAATAAAGAGTTTGTAGTGATGGATGTGGAAGTTAAACATTCTCCAACACAATATGTGATTGTTCATTTTTCAGACCCTTTAGACGCTGATCAATTCCTTGATGGTTTAGCTTATTTACAAGACCACGACGTAAAGGTTGTCGCTGAAAGTCAAAGAATTTTATTGTATCCAACAAGCAGAATAGTAGGAAAAGATCGCTTAATCATTGAAAAAGGGATCAGAAATAAGAAAGGGAAGAAATTAGAAATACTCAGTAAAACGAATGTTTATTTTGAAGATATAAAACCTGAAATTAAATTATATGGTGAAGGTAACATCGTTCCAAAAGAGAGTAAGGTACATTTCCCATTTGAAGCCATTAATCTTAAAGCTGTAGATGTCTCGGTGACTAAAATATTTGAAGACAATGTGATCCAATTCCTTCAAGTTAACAGCTATGATGGTACCTATCAGTTAAGAAGAGTGGCCCAAGAAGTTTTTAATGAACGGGTAGATTTGGATCCAGATGATCTTATTGATTTGCATAAATGGAACAATTTTTCGATTGACTTAAGTAAATATATTGAACTTGATTTAGGTGCAATTTATAGAGTAGAACTTTCTGCGAAAAAGGAATATTCATTGTACGAATGTGTGGATGAAAATGAGAAAGGTGAGGAGAATCTAACAAGTTTCCAATTCACACACGACGATCGTGAATGGAATGAAGACAATTGGTACTCGTCGGATTATTATTACGATTATGACTATTATGATTACGACTATAGCTACAATTCTGGTGATTATCAAAATCCTTGCTCAGATTATTATTACCGCAGTAAAAAAATAGAGCGAAATATTTTAGTTTCGGATATTGGTATTATAGCAAAGGCGGGGGCTGATAAAAAAATGCACGTATTTCTTACAGATTTGAATACTGTAGCACCAATGGCTGGTGCATCTGTAAAGTTTTACGATTTTCAACAACAGCTTCTCGGAGAGGTTGTAACTGATAAGGACGGAATGGCAGTTGCTGATCTAACGAATAAGCCTTTCGTTTTAGTCGCATCATTGAATGATCAAAAAGGATATTTAAAATTAAACGATGGCGAGAGCCTTTCCTTAAGTAAGTTTGATGTGTCTGGAGCATCTGTTCAGCATGGTGTTAAAGGTTTCATTTATACTGAACGAGGTGTTTGGCGACCAGGAGATAGTTTATATGTTTCATTTATTATTGAGGATAACGCGGATGTTATTCCTGCGAATCATCCGGTCAAATTCGAATTGATAAATCCGAAAGGAATTGTGGTTGAGAAACGTGTTGTCACCTATGGACTGAATGGATTATATGATTTTAGAACAGCAACTAATGAGAATGATATAACGGGTAATTATCGTGCGAAAATATCAGTTGGTAATAGAAAATTTTATAAAACATTAAAAGTAGAAGCGGTAAAACCGAACAGATTGAAAATAAATTTAGGTTTCGCGGGAGATTTATTGGGACAAACCGATAATAGACATGTTGAAATGGAAGTGAATTGGTTGCATGGTGCTGTTGCCAATGCTCTAAAAACGAAAGTTGATGTCCATTTAACATCAACAACTACAAAATTTAAGAAGTTCAAGAGCTTTATATTTGATAATCCTATTGAGTCATTCACATCTGATGATAAAACCATATTCGAAGGGAAATTGAACCAAGAAGGTAAAGTGAAATTCGACCACGGCATTTATTTAAATAAAGATGCTCCCGGTATGTTAAAAGCATATTTTACAACCAAGGTTTTTGAAAATGGTGGTGAATTCAGTATTGATAGGAGTATCGTTACTTTCTCACCGTTTAAAAACTATGTCGGTATTAATGTTCCTGAAGGAGGTTTATATGGTGGTGGGCTTGTAACAGATCAACGACATGAAATTGACTTTGTAACTGTTGATGAAAATGGTAATTTAAAAGATTCGGAATTAGATATCAAAGTGTACAAATTGTCTTGGAGATGGTGGTGGGATTCGTACGATAATAATTTATCAAGTTATATAGCACGCTCAAGTACAACGCCAGTGCAGACTAAAACAATCAGAACAAAAAATGGAAAAGGAACTTATAATTTCCAAATTAATCAACCTGAATATGGACGCTATTTAATTTTAGCGAAAGACAGAAATTCTGGACATACAACTGGTAAAGTCGTTTATATGGATTGGCCATATACGGCAAGAGCGAATAGAAGGAATGCTGAAAATGCTACGATGTTGACGTTTTCTACAGATAAGGAGACTTATGTCAAAGGGGAAACAGTAAATATGTCTATTCCTTCTCCTGCAGCTGGTCGGGTTTTAATTTGTTTAGAAAGTGGAACAAAAATCATAGATAAGTTTTGGATTGATACAGAAAAAGGTGAAACTAAATTTAGTTTTGAAGCAACTGATCAAATGGATCCAAATGTTTTCATTCATGCGACTTTAATTCAACCACATGAGAATCAGGTTAATGATCTGCCAATTAGGTTGTATGGCGTAATTCCAATAGGTGTTGAAGATCCTGCAACACATTTGCAGCCGACAATTACAATGAAGGATGTATTACGTCCCGAGTCTACTGCGCAAATTAAGGTAGGGGAGAAGTCGAATAAAAAGATGACTTATACTTTAGCTATTGTTGATGAAGGTCTTCTAGATTTGACCAATTTTAAAACACCAAACCCATGGAAACATTTTTATGCAAGAGAAGCATTAGGTGTGAAAACATGGGATATGTATGATTATGTAATGGGTGCATATGCTGATAAAATGGACCAATTACTAGCGATTGGTGGTGATGCTGATGGTTTTGGGAAAAAAGCTGTAAAAGCGAATCGTTTTAAACCAATGGTGAAGTTTATCGGACCTTTTGAGTCTAAAGGTAAAGCGATGTCACATAAAATTGATATACCGAATTATGTAGGTGCCGTTCGTGTGATGGTTATTGCTGAACAAGATGGTGCTTATGGATCAGCTGAAAAGTCTGTAGCTGTTCGAAATCCACTAATGGTGCTTGGAACTTTGCCTAGGGTTGTCGGTCCAACTGAAAAAGTGACTTTGCCTGTAAATGTCTTTGCCATGGAGAAAGAGGTGAAGAATGTAAAAGTTGTTGTAGAGACGAACGACTTTTTTAATATTGATGGAGGCAAGGTGAAGTCTGTTAAATTCAGTAAAATTGGTGATAAACTTGTAAATTTCGACTTGACAGTTGCTAAAAAGACTGGTATTGGAAAAGTTACCATCTATGCGACAAGTGGAGAGCATAAAGCGAGATACGATTTTGAAATAGATGTGCGTTCTCCAAACCCAATTCAAACCACTACAGTTGAAAAGATTTTACAGGCAGGCGAGAGTTTTAATCAAGATGTGGCATATTTTGGATTGACCGGAACGAATCAAGCTTATTTAGAAATCTCTAATTTCCCGCCTTTAGATTTAGGTAGAAGGTTAGATTATTTGATTGATTATCCTCATGGTTGTATTGAACAAACAACATCAGCTGTTTTTCCTCAATTGTTTTTAGCAGACTTAATGGAGTTGGATAAAAAGAGAAAAGCCGAAATTCAAACGAATGTAAATGCTGCAATTCAACGCTTTAAATTGTTTCAAACAGTTAACGGAGGATTTTCATATTGGCCTGGAGGGAGCTATGATTCTGATTGGGGAACTAATTATGCAGGACACTTTATAATTGAAGCTGAAAAGAAGGGATATGCCGTTCCTTCAAATTTAAAATCGAATTGGATTAAGTTTCAACGTGCACAAGCAAGAAATTGGAATCGAGCGAATGAAAGTTTAGACGGTGCCAATTATAATGATTTAACCCAAGCATATCGATTATATACGTTGGCTTTGGCAGGTAAAGCTGAAACTGGAATGATGAATAGGCTTAGAGAAAGGGATGATTTAAGTTTACCTGCGAGATGGCGATTAGCTGCGGCCTACAGATTAACGGGACAAAAAGAAGCAGCGATGAGTCTTATATCGAATCAAGAGACAACAGTTCCAACATACAGAGAGATGTCTTATACGTATGGTTCTAATACCCGTGATGAAGCTATGATTCTTGAAACTTTAGTTTTAATGGATAAGAAAGGTGTTGCGGCTGATTTGGCAAAAAGAATCGCCAACCAACTCAATCAACAACGGTGGATGAGTACACAGACTACAGCTTATTCTTTATTAGCAGTAAGTAAATTTATTGGAGCAAATAAAGTGGAACGAAACTTAAAATTTGACTATAAAATTAATGGTCAAGCCGGTAACCGTAATTCTAAAATTACAATGGTTAGTTTTGATTTGGCTGGAAATTCTAAAAATGTGAGTGTGAAAAACTCAGGTGAAGGAATTTTATATTTGAGATTAATAACAAAAGGAGTTCCTGTTGAAGGGGAAGAAGAAGCTGTTGCAAACAATGTAAATATCAGTGTCAACTATTTCACAATGAAAAATGTTCCAATTAATGTCTCAGAAATGCAACAAGGACAAGACTTTATTGCGGAAATTACGGTTCGAAATCAAGGATTGAAGGGAGACTTAAAAGAAATGATTTTAGCACATATTGCTCCATCAGGTTGGGAGATTCATAATACCAGAATGGATGATTATCAGCACGCGAACTCAAGTGTCTATACTTATCAAGATCAACGTGATGACCGTTTGTACACATATTTTGATATCAGAAGAAATCAATCAAAAACATTTAGAGTGCAATTCAATTCTAGTTATTTAGGTAAGTTCTATTTGCCTGGAATTGTGGTTGAAGCCATGTATGATAATACGGTTTATGCGCGAACAAAAGGGCAATGGGTTGATGTTGTTCAAAATGGTAGCATGCCATAATTTAAATGATATATGAAAAAAGAAAAAAGTTCTACAATCTTTTGTGGAGCTTTTTTTTTATATTTAACAAAAAATTACAGAAATGAAATCTAAACTACTCTTAGGACTTCTCGCATTAATAGCAATTAGTTTTGCTGCATGTAAAAAAAATAATGGCTGTTCTCGTTCAGAAAAGGCTTGGGTAATGGATTTATCTGATTCTGATTCTTGTGGATTAGTATTTAGATTAGAAGACAATACATTGCTTGAGGCAACGAACGTCAACGAATTTCAAAATTTTGAAAACGGTGATTTAGTTTGGATCAGTTATAAAGAAACAGCAGGTGCAAGTTTATGTAAATTGGGTACTATCGTTAAAATTAGATGCTTAACGGAAAGAGAATTTTAAAAAAATCAATTGATTTCTTAATTGTTTAACTCGCGGGTTTCTTCTTTGATGAATTAGAAATAGCTTTTGCTATGCTTTCTATAAATCTATTTATAAACTTACTTCTTCTTTTACAAGTTCTAGTTTGTCACCGTTTAAGACTGGTATAACTGGAGCTAGATTAGGTGTCAAACAGTATTTTATATCCTCGTTTAAATTTAAATTTTTAAGTCGTCTGCGATGAGATGATGCTTTAAGGTATCCTAAAATATTATCCTTAGCACTTAAGAAAAGATATTTAGCAGCAATTGAGGAGTCTTCTTCAGATCTAAAATTCCCTGTATTTACTAAATAGTCAGTAATTGCTCCAGCACAAATTGTATCTTCTAAATTAAACTTGTTTTGCCAACCTGAACAAAGACAAAGAATATTTTTATCCTGTTCTGATAACCATTTTTGAAGCACATCTAAATTGGATAATGCACCGATAACTACTTGTCCAGATTCTTTCGCAATATTGATGGATTTTGTTCCATTTGTCGTACTCAAAACGACTGATTTACCTTTTAATTCAGGCTTCATGTAAGAATAGGGAGAATTGCCAAAATCAAAACCTTCAACAATTTTTCCTTGCCTTTCAGCCCCCACTAGATATCCCTTTTTCTGATATTCAAGCGCTTCATCAATTGTTGAAACAGGAATTAAAGATTCGACACCATTATTAAAAGCAGCACAGATAGCAGAAGTTGCCCTGAGCACATCAATTACCACAATAATTTCAAATTCTTCTTTAAATAGGGGAAATAGGTAGGGAGAAAAACAGACTTCGATTTTCTTGCGGGTTTCCTTAGTGTTCATTCTTCTAAAATACAAAAAAAACTCAATTATTTACATTTATAGAATTTGCAAATAACTGAGTTTATAAAGTTTAAATTATCGATTATTGGTTAATCAAGGTGCATGAAATCTTTTTTCGCTAACAATTCATCTTCTGTTTCGCGAATATCTTCATCGTCTACACAACAATCAACTGGGCATACTGCCGCACATTGGGGTTCATCATGGAATCCAACACATTCAGTACATTTTGAAGGTACTATATAATAGACATCCATATCAACCGGATCTTTATCTTCATCAGCATTCACTGGCGAACCATCAGGAAGATTTACCATTCCAGTTAATGATGTGCCATCAGCATAACGCCATTCAGCCCCTCCCTCATATATTGCATTATTCGGACATTCCGGTTCACATGCTCCACAATTAATACACTCATCTGTTATTATAATCGCCATTGTAATTTGTTTACATTAGTTAATTAACTTTGCAAATATAAATTGTATCGGTATGATATTGGCAGAAAAAATAGAAATTTTATCCAAATTAGGTGAAATATTAGATAATGTAGGGAATAATCGCCCTTGGCCTGGTTTTGAAATTGGAATTAATCAGTCTGAATACGATTCTTTGGTTGAATTAACGCAAACTGTTCGTCATCATAATGGTTGGTTTACTGAAGAAGCAGTGAAATCTTCTTTTTTAGGGATCTCAAAATGGCTAAATGAAGATACTTTACAGCATTGGATTTCGAATTATGAATTATCCGAGAATAAAAGTAAATCTGTCGCACTGATAATGGCAGGAAATATTCCTTTGGTTGGTTTTCACGATTTTATAGCTGTATTTCTTAGTGGGAATAAAGCAATGATTAAATTATCATCTAATGACGATAAATTATTACCTGCTTTAGTGAATATTATGTCCCTATTTAATCCTGAAATGAACGAATGGGTTGAATTTGCACAATCAAAATTATCAAATTTTGATGCTGTGATTGCTACAGGTAGTGATAATTCATCTACTTATTTTCAATCCTATTTTGGTAAGTATCCTCATATTATTCGAAAGAACAGAAAATCAGTAGCTGTTCTAAAAGGAGATGAGACAAAAGAAGAAATAGCTGAATTAGCAAAGGATATATTTACTTATTATGGTTTGGGATGTAGAAACGTTTCTTTGGTTTGGATTCCTGAAGATTTTAATCTAGATAGACTTTTTGAAGCTTTTTACGATTATCACGACATAATAAATCACAATAAATACGCAAACAATTACGATTATAACAAGGCGGTTTACTTAATGAATTTGGAAGAAATTCTAGATAATGGATTCTTACTTGTTAAAGAAGCTAAAGATTTAAACAGTCCGCTTGGGATGTTGCACGTGGCTCGATACACGAATTCTAGTCAGGTTCATCAATTTTTATTAGAGAATGCGACTTCTATTCAAGTTGTAGTGGGGAAAGAATTCACATCGTTTGGAGAAGCACAACAACCAAAAATTGATGATTATGCAGATCAAGTAGATACTTTGAAATTTCTCACTGAATTATAAGCCAATCCAACTCTGTTACTTATATTTGTAGCACCTTGAAATAAAATAAAGGAAATGACAAAAATTAAATTCGGTACAGATGGTTGGCGCGCCATAATAGCTAAAGATTATACAGTTGATAACGTTGCTCGTGTTAGTACAGCAACAGCAGATTGGGTATTGCGTCATCATAAGAACCCAAGTATTGTTATAGGACATGATTGTAGATTCGGTGGTGAACTTTTTGTTGAAACAGCAATTAAAATATTTGTACACAAAGGAATTAAGGTTTATACAACGGATAAAGGTTTCGTTTCTACACCTATGATTTCTTTGGCTACTAGAAAATTAGATGCTTCAATAGGCGTTGTTATCACAGCAAGTCACAATCCACCCTCTTATAATGGTTATAAACTTAAAGGTAATTTCGGTGGACCATTATCTCCGAAAGAGGTTGAAGAAATCGAGTCGATTATTCCAAATGTAAACGAAATTAATCTTGATATAATTAAATTAGACCAAGCTAAAAAGGACGGTTTAATTGAGTATAAAGATTTCGAACAAATGTATATTGATCAGGTTGAATCAGTTTTTGATTTAGATTTGATTAAGAATGCAAAATTCGGATGGGCTTATGACGCCATGTATGGAGCTGGTCAAAATGTTCTTAAAAGGTTAATGCCGGATATGACATTTTTACATGCCGAATATAACCCTTCTTTCATGGGGCAAGCACCAGAACCTATTGATAAAAATTTACGCGAATTTTCAGAATTAATCGCAAAAGATAAGAGCATCTCTTGTGGTTTAGCTACTGATGGTGATGCGGATAGAATTGGCTTGTATAACGATAAAGGAATTTTTATCGATTCTCACCATATCATTTTATTAACCATTCATTATTTGGTTAAGTACAAAGGGTTAACTGGTAAAGTAGTGACTGGGTTCAGTTCAACTCCTCGTATCAAACAAATATGTGCACATTATGGACTAGAGCATGTTGAAGTGCCAATTGGCTTTAAATACATCTCTGGTATTATGGCTGATGAAGATGAAGATGTTTTGTTAGGAGGAGAAGAGTCAGGTGGAATTGCAATTAAAACGCATATTCCTGAACGTGATGGAATTTGGATGGGATTAACTATCTGGGAATTCATGGCTTCAACAGGTAAAACGCTTGACGAATTAATCGAAGAGGTTTATGCAATTGTTGGACCGTTTGCTTTCGAACGAAGCGATTTACATATTACTGACGAAAAGAAAAATAAAATTATTGAAAAGTGTAAAAACCAATCCTTCAATATGTTTGGAAAGTACCAAGTCCAAAAGGTTGAAACATTAGATGGTTTTAAATACATTTTTGATGAAAATAGATGGTTGATGATTCGACCTTCTGGAACGGAACCTGTGTTGCGTACATATGCAGAAGCTCCGACTTTAGAAGAAGTTCGAACAATTTTAGAATCTTGTAAATTAACTATAGACGCTTAAATATTATAGCAATAACTAATCATGGCAGGTAATTCATTTGGAGAACTTTTTAAATTAACTTCATTTGGAGAGTCACATGGTATTGCTATTGGTGGTGTGATTGATGGTTGTCCATCGAATTTTGAATTGGATTTGAAAGAAATTCAGAATCAATTGGATCGCCGTAAGCCAGGTCAGTCGGTACTTACAACGCAACGCAAAGAATCCGATACGGTTGAATTTATCTCGGGAATTTTTGAAGGAACGACTTTAGGAACTCCAATTGGTTTTATTCTTAAGAATGAAGATCAAAAATCGAAAGATTATGATCGCATTGGACAAGTGTTTAGACCTTCTCATGCTGATTATACGACCGAACAAAAATATGGCATTCGTGATTATAGAGGTGGAGGGAGAAGCAGTGCTAGAGAAACAGCTGTTAGAGTTGTTGCTGGCGCCATTGCTCAGCAAATCTTAAGAAAATTAGGGGTCGAAATATATGCATACGTAAGTCAGGTCGGTACGATAAAACTTAAGAAGGAATATGCCGACGTTAATCCAATAGATATTGATAAAAATATCGTTAGATGTCCAGATCCTGAAATTGCCGAGAGAATGGCGGCCTATATTAAAGAGGTTAGGGCAGAAGGGGATACTGTTGGAGGCATGGTTACTTGTGTAGCGAAAAATTGCCCCGTTGGAATAGGTGAACCTGTATATGACCGGTTAAATGCAGATTTGGCAAAAGCAATGTTTAGTATTAATGCAGTAAAAGGCTTTGAATTGGGTTCAGGTTTTGATTCTATTGCGATGAAAGGCAGCGTGCATAATGATAGTTTTGAAAAGGTGGGCGATAAGATCTCAACTAAAACCAACTTTTCGGGGGGAATTCAAGGTGGAATATCTAATGGTCAGGATATTTATTTCAATGTTGCTTTTAAACCTGTTGCTACAATCATTAAAAATCAAACTACAGTAAATACTGCAGGAGAACCTGTCGAATTTAAAGGAGAAGGAAGACATGATCCTTGTGTTGTTCCACGCGCTGTACCAATCGTTGATGCAATGTGTGCTTTAGTTATTCTTGATCATTATTTAAGACATAAAGCAACAATACAATTCTAGATATCCAATTTCGCATTCATTTCGATAATTATATCTTTTAGTGTTTTTTTCAGGCTCAGCGGTTCAATAATGGTCGCAAAGTCAGCAAAACTTAAATACCATCGAACGAAACCAATGGATGATTCACTTAAAAAAGTCATTTCAACCTTATCACCAATAGGTTTTTGTGATATAAAACCATAATGTCTTTTGCTATTCTCCATGAATCGTGCGACTTTATTGTCGACTAAAATAATGATTGAGACTTTTTCATTTTCCGTTCGCTTTAAGCGCAGTTCATCCATCGAAGCATGCGCACGACTAAATTCTAATGTGGTTGCTTTAATTTCTAATACTCTATCCGTTCTAAACTGTCTATAATCGTTCCGTAAATGACAATAACCATAGATATACCAGTAGTTGTTCTCATAAAAAATACCAATTGGCTCTAAATACCGTTCGTTAGGTTTTATCTGTTGCAAAGCGTGATATTTAAAAAATACCTGCCGTTTTTCTGCTATACTTTGAATGAACAATTCTAGGGCATTTGAAATATTTATATTGAAAAGTGATTGGGTCGGCGAAACACTAATTTGAGATTCTAAAGTCTCAATCCATTCCTTTTCTCTACTTCTTAAAGTTGATTTCACCTTTAACATGGCAGACTCAAAATGACCGCCTAAGGATTTGTCTGTGTATTGTTGCATCAATTTTTCTGCAGCTACAAAACTTCCGGCTTCCTCTTTGGTGAACATAATTGGAGGTAATCGATATCCTTCCATAATAGAGTAACCAACACCTGCCTCTGCAACAATAGGAACACCAGATGACTCCAATGTTCGAATGTCACGATAAATAGTTCGGAGACTTACATTGAATCGATCAGCCAATTCTTGCGCCCTTACAATTTTTTTTGATTGTAATTGAATGAGTATCGCTACTATTCTGTCAAATCGATTTAATGTATCCATTCTTAAAATTGATTTACAATATTTCCAAATATATAACTTCCAATTCAGCCAACTATAGAATTTATGTTTTTTCATAATGATTAAATTTTGAAGTAAACATTCTTTAATAAGACTTGCAATGTTCTCAAAATTACAGGGCGTAAGTGTCAACCTACTGTCAGTAGTGATTGAATTATTTTTAGCTATTATTGAATTTACAACACGCTGAAAATTTATTTTGAATCTTTAAAATATTGGTGACAAACAGTTGTCACTAGTCGATAATAAATTTGCCTCATAAACTAAAAAACTATAAATAATGAACACAACGCAATTAAATTCGGTTATTACTAAGGGAGAATTATTAGATCATTGGCAAGGACATAGAAGACTAACAAGAAGGTTGATTGAGGCTTTTCCAGAAAAAGAATTCTTTAATTATTCAATTGGCGGCATGCGTACTGCAGCAGAAATGATGATGGAACTTATAGCTATTACTGGTCCAGGGATAGTAGAAATAGCAACAGGTAAGACCAATCAGCTCGTTGAATCTTTTGAGCATGGAAATAAAAAGCAGGTTTTTCTTGATAAATGGGATGAGCAAACCGAAATAGTAAATCGTAATTGGGATAAAATTACGGAAGAACGATTCCATGAAAAAATTAAATCATTTGGGGAATACGAAGGAACTGTTCATTCCACAATTTTTTATTTTATTGATAATGAAATTCATCATAGAGGTCAATGTTATGTTTATTTAAGAGGATTAGGAATTGAACCACCGTTTTTTCCACAACGTTAATATATATTAGAGATGATGCAAGTTTTAGTTTTTAAAACTTCGGTTAAAAATGAGATGGAGATCTTACAACTTAAACCGAAATTAAACAAACTAATACAGCGGACTGATTCTTGGAATTTTGATTTGGAGGATTGTGACAGGATCCTCCGAATTGAATCAGATTCTGTAAAAGCCTGTTGTATAAAGGTTGAACTCCATAGCATGAATTTCGAATGCACAGAGTTGGAATAAATGAGATAGTAGAAATGATAGAATACCACAAAAGTGGTATTGCTTAGAATGAATCTAAATAGTAGATTTGTTCTGTGGAAAATTTAAATCAATTGATCAGCAATTCGTGTCACCAATTTGTTAGTGCTTGTGACAAAAAGAAAAACTGCTGCAAAAAGTATAAGAAAAAGGGACGTCATTGCGGTGGTTGTCCAAAAACTTAATACTCGATTTATCAGTCAAAGTACAATCTCTCGAACCTTTTACATTCTAGTTTCTTAACAGTTTTTATGATATTTTTTTCATGAATCGAATAATTTTCTGATTTATGAATTAACTTTACGCCTCGTGAAAAAAATAACTCAATATTAAAATGCTCAGCAATACTCGAACTACAAACATATTACTACTCATAATTGTTATACCTTTTGTATTTTACTTACTGAAAATTTTATCATTCATTTTTATTCCACTTGTCTTTTCAATGTTTATTGCATTGTTGTTTTTACCATTAATGAGATGGTTACAGCGCAAGAGGATTCCAAAAACATTTAGCATAGTAATTGTTGTCGCTATAATTATAGGAGTTATAGGTGTGGGAGCTGGTTTAATTAGTTTAACTAGTCAAGAAATAAGAGCTTCACAAGACGATTTTTTAGCAAAGGCAATGGTTAAAATTGATCAATTCGGTTCATTTGCCGAGGAGGTAACAGGCGTTAAAATATTAAATGAAGAAGGTTCTTTTGCTTCAAACTTTATTCAAAAAGAAAATGCAGCAAAACAAATTAGTTCAACGCTAGGACTTATTGGGAATGCGGCTACGTCTGTGTTAATGACCTTGTTCTTTGTTGTGTTGTGGCTCGCCGAATCGATAAATGTCCAAAAGCTATTGAACAATACTATTCTGCGACAAAAGCATACCTCTATAAAAACCTTTATCAAGATTGAAAACGATTTAATCACTTTTATAAAGGTGAAATTTGCAGTGAGTTTATTTACTGGAATAGGTATAGGTTTGTCTTGTTTGTTCTTTGGGGTGAGTTTCCCGATCTTTTGGGGCCTTTTCGCATTTCTGATTAACTTCGTTCAAATGATCGGTTCATTTATTTCAGTAATCTTGTTAGCAATATTCGCTTTTGTTGAATTAGACCCTACATCTACGTTATTTTTCTTTGTAATGTCCATTACGGGGGTTCAAATTATATTTGGAGCAATATTAGAGCCGGTTTTTATGGGTAAATCGTTCTCCATCAATATAATTACCGTTCTTGTAATGTTAATGTTATGGGGCTTTATTTGGGGCGTACCAGGATTGATTATGTCAATTCCAATTACTGTATTCTTGAAAATAATATTCGAGCAATTCAGAAGCACCAAAATTCTAGGTCAGGTGATTTCTGCTAACGATTAATCTAGAATGAAATATTTTCTTTCTTCTAAACTCGGCAGTGCACAAGATTTAGATTGAATTTTATGTCTTCTTTTAGCGACGAAGTTGTAAAATGGATCTCTGATAAATTTCGGAACAATATACAACGAGAAGAGTAGAGGATAGGCGCCTTTTAGACCAAGGCAGATTTGTAATACTGCACTGGATCGATCATATACCTTATTGTTTTTTAAAAAATAAATCGTGTCTAAATTTATCTTCAAATTATGTTTGTCGAGACTTGTTTTAGCAAATTCACTTTGCAAAGCAGCGAAATAGAATATTTGCTTTTTATGTTTGTTTATAAACTGAACTGATATATTGCAGAATCCACATTCACCATCATAAAATACTACAGGATTTATATTTTGATTTTCTTTCACAGTATAAATTTATTAATTTTATGATGCTAAAAAAAGTAAAAAATGAAAATAGGACTATTATTATCGGGAAGTGGTGTTTATGATGGCTCAGAAATACAAGAATCAGTACTTGCTATGTTGGCTATTCAAGAGGCCGGACACGAATATGTGCCCATAAGTATCAATCAAGCGCAACATCATGTTATCAATCATTTGACAGGTGAAGAGATGGATGAAAACAGGAATATGTTAATTGAGGCAGCTCGAATTGCAAGAGGAGATATAAAAGAAATAAATACAATAAGTCCTGCCGATATTGATGCCGTAGTTATTCCTGGAGGTTTTGGTGCGGCTAAAAATTTCACTAAATGGGCATTTGATGGACCTCAAGGCGCAATTCTACCAGAAGTTAAGCTGTTTTTAGTCAATATGGTGAATGTAGGGAAACCGATTTGTGCTTTATGCGTCAGTCCCGTGGTTTTAGCGAAAGCTTTTGAAGATTCAGATATTAATTTGCAAATGACTTTGGGGTCGTCGAAAGTTTCTTCTCCATACGATATTAATGGTTTCCATGAAGGGATTAAATCTGTTGGTGCAACGGTTGCTGAGGCTACTTTGAGTGAGATAACAATTGATAAAACGAATAATATTGTATCCGCACCTTGTTATATGTTAGATGCGAATATTGTTGAGATTAGAAATAATATTAAACAAGCCGTTGAAGCTACGATAGCACTTTGCTAAATATAATTACATCTTCGTTTTTAAAGGGCAATTCAATATTGTATATTTGCCTTCGATAAAAGTTTAAACATGAAAAAAATTTACAAATGGTTGCTAAATACATTGCCTCGACCGATGCTTATTCGCTTGAGTTATGTTTTTAAAAAATTCGCACCACTTATCTATAAAGGAGACGCGGTGGAATGTCCTGTTTGTGAACGATCATTCAGTAAATTTCTTTCCTACGGTTCTAAAGTTACACATCGGGATAATGTGCTTTGCCCATATGACTTAACACTTGAAAGACATCGTCTAATGTGGTTGTATTTGAATCAAAAATCCAACTTTTTCACAAAGCCTGATTTAAAAGTGATGCATATCGCTCCGGAACAGTGCTTTCATAAGAAATTTCAAGCTCAAAAAAATTTAGATTATACAACAGGCGATTTAGTTTCTCCAATTGCGGACTTACATTTTGATCTTCACGATATTCCACTTGAAGATAATCAGTACGAAGTAATATTCTGTAACCATGTAATGGAGCATGTAAAAGATGATTTACGTTGTATGCAAGAATTATTACGTATCATGAAACCCGGAGGATGGGGAATCATGCAAGTACCTATTGATAGTACAAGAACAACAACTTACGAAGACGATTCAATTACCAGTCCAGAAGAGAGAGAGAAACATTTTTGGCAATACGATCATGTTCGTTTATACGGATTAAATTATCCAAAACGACTAGAAGAAGCAGGTTTTGAAGTCGAAACAATTGATTATAAGAAAGAATTATCAGACGCAGCATTCGATCGATACAGATTGATGAAGTCTGAGTTGTTATATATCGTAAGAAAGCCCCTATAAATAGAGGCTTTCTTGAATGTTTAATAAAAAATAACTGTTGCTTTTGTAACGGTTATTTTTTTGTTCTGATCAATAGAATTAATTCATCAATCATTAGATTTTTTATAATTTATGCTTGAATTGCTCCAACGTTATATCTTTTTTCAGTGTCGTTATGATTAGCCATCTCAATTCCCATTGATATAACTTTACGTGTCTCAAGGGGATCGATGATCGCATCAATCCACAATCTAGCTGCAGAATAATAAGGGGAGATTTGTTTGTCGTATCGTGCCTTAATTTTTGCATAAAGTGCATCTTGTTTAGCTTCATCAACTTCTTCTCCTTTAGCTTTCATCGATGCGACTTCAATTTGCATTAATGTTTTAGCTGCAGATGCACCACTCATAACTGCTAATTCGGCTGTTGGCCAAGAAACAATTAGTCTAGGGTCGTATGCTTTACCACACATTGCATAGTTGCCAGCTCCGTATGAGTTTCCAAGAACAATAGTGAATTTAGGAACAACAGAATTAGACATAGCACTTACCATTTTCGCACCATCTTTAATTATACCAGCATGTTCTGATTTAGAACCTACCATAAACCCACTCACATCTTGTAAAAAGACCAATGGAATATTTTTTTGATTACAGACCATAATGAATCGTGCGGCTTTATCAGCTGAATCGGTATAAATAACACCACCAAATTGTGTTTCACCTTTTCCGTTTTTAACCAACATTCTTTGATTTGCTACAATTCCAACACTCCAACCATCAATTCTAGCATAACCACAAACGATTGTTTTCCCGTAATCTTCTTTGTATTCTGTAAACTTAGATTCATCCACAATTCGATGAATGATATCTAAAGTATTATATGGTTTTGCTCTTTCATCTGGAAAAAGGCCATAAATTTCTTTTGGATCTAATTTAGGAGCTTTAGCTTCTGTTCTGCTGAACCCTGCAGTTTTAGCATCACCGATTTTATCCATCAATTCACGAATTGTTTCTAAACATTCGTCGTCATTCTCAACTTTATAATCACAAACACCACTGATAGCAGTATGTGTTGTTGCTCCGCCTAATGTTTCGTTATCAATAGACTCTCCAATAGCAGCTTTTACCAAGTAGGATCCCGCTAAGAATATTGTACCAGTTTTATTAACGATTAATGATTCATCCGACATAATAGGCAAGTACGCACCACCAGCAACACAACTGCCCATTACTGCAGCGATTTGTGTAATTCCCATTGAAGACATAACCGCATTATTTCTAAAAATTCGACCGAAATGTTCTTTATCTGGGAAGATTTCATCTTGTAAAGGCAAGAATACACCTGCGCTATCAACAAGATAAATGATTGGTAAGTGATTCTCCATTGCAATTTCTTGCGCACGAAGATTTTTCTTACCAGTAATTGGGAACCAAGCACCAGCTTTTACTGTGGCATCATTAGCAACAATAATACACTGACGACCTTTTACGTAACCAATTTTAATAACAACACCTCCGCTTGGACAACCACCGTATTCTGTATACATTTCATCGCCAACAAAGGCACCAATTTCAATGGTCTCAGAATCTGGGTCGATCAATTTTTGAATTCTTTCTCGTGCAGTAAGTTTGCCTTTTGAATGATGTTTATCAATTCGCTTCTTACCGCCACCTAGATAAACTTCTTCTAATTTAGATTCCATTTCTGAAATCCTCATTTTCATTTTATCTTCATTTTTATTAAACTCAAGTTCTGCTTTACTAATTGACATTAATGTATATTTTTGAAGGTGTTTATTATAGATGTCAAATATACGATATTGAGGTCTGATTTAAATGAAACATCTTAAATAATTCGAAATGAATGTCAAAATTATTATTGAGAATTTTAATGTACGCGTTTATGGTGTACTTATCGAGAAAAATGCAGTCCTTATTACACGTGAGAATAGATTTGATATCGAAATGATAAAATTTCCAGGAGGTGGATTGGAAAAAGGTGAGGGAATTAAAGCTTGTTTAGAGAGAGAGTTTCAGGAAGAGTTTGGTGTTGAAATTGAATTAGTTGAACTGTTTTATATCAACGAATTTTTCCAACAATCAGCATTTGCGTCAAAAGATCAATTAATCAGCATATATTATAAGGTGAGGCGGCTTAATGACACCGAAAAAATTGTAAGTAAAGAAGAAGGAGTAGGAGTAGAATGGTACAATGAAAAAACTTTAAATAAAGAAATGATGACTTTTCCAATAGACAAGATTGTTGCAGAAATGATAGGGGAATAAAAAAAAACGCCTTTGATTTCTCAAAGGCGTTTCAAAAAAAAATAAAAAATTATTTTTGAACTTGAATTTTAGTCATTTCTATTTTGTCATTAATGGTTGTTTTAACGAAATACATACCATTCGCAACATCACTTAAATCGATTTGTTTAGTGTGTGTTCCAGCATTTAAATTAGTACTCGTTTCAGTAGAAACAACAGCGCCTAACATATCAACAATTTCATAAGACACAACAGCCGCTTCATTTAATTCTAATTGAACGTTTATTAAATCAGCCGTTGGATTTGGGTAAGTAATCACTGAAAAATCATTGATTTCTTCATTGTCAACACCAACAGTATTTAGCGCTGCTGCTTGAGCTGCAGCAATAATATTTTCTTTTTCTTCAGCGATAAATACAATCACTCTTAAAGCTCCAAGTCTAACAGGAATGTCTTTAAGTGTTTCAGGAACATCCCATGTATATGTTCTAGCAACGTTTGTTCCGACAGTTGCACCGTCAATATCATCACCCCATCTTCCAGAAATCATATTACGCAACATATGCATATGTGTATATGATCCGTCATCATTAACTTGATCAGGATTAAAATCTCTTCCGCCAGTTTGAGGTCCATCAATAAAATCTTCAACTACAGCAACGTAAATACTTACTGTTTCTGGAATTCCTTCTCGGGTGAAATGAGCTTCAACATCAACGGTTAATTCTCTTGTTACGGGATCAATTGTTCTTTCGGCAGCAATATTAACATAAGATTCTTCAGTTAATACTTCGTCTGCAGCTGCAGCCCAAGCACCTCTGCTCATTGCAAAGTCAGAACCAACAAATACTCTTCTATTAATAGAACCAGAAGGATAACTATCTGCACCAGAAATACCTGCGTATGACGAACCGAAAGACGTTCTAAAATCAGGGTCAGCTCCACTAGGATTGGCATAATAACCTGTATGTAAATTTATTAAGAATACTTCACCTGGATTAGCTTCTTCAATTTCTCCACCGATTTTATGACCATCAGGACAGAAAACGCAATAGATGCCTGTAAACTCTTCAAGAACAACTTGTTTGTTACCTGGTTCGGTACTTACTGGTAATTGACCAAAGGCAGTCGCACCAACAAATATTGATAAAAATTGTAATATTTTTTTCATAATAGTTATTTAAAGTTCCGTAAATATACTAATTTTTTATAGGAAATTTTGTTGAAGAAATAGGGCATTATTGTGATCCTAATTTGAATGGAGATTGGTTAACCAATACGTTTTTGAATATATTCTTCCATTCGATTTAGAAATTGATCGGGTGTACTCGTTCTCCAATCAACCTCTTCCAATTCTCCACCTAGTAGAAAGTAATAATCCAAATCGTAGTCCTGAATTTCTTTTAAAACATGTGGCCGTGTATTGACTAATGCTATCCATCCATCTTCATCTTGCACTTCTTCGAACCATTCTTCGTAATAGTCGTCGCTGTCTCCGTGAAAATTTAACAGGTTTTCAGCAATTAGCACAAATTTATGTATCCCAGACTGCATTAATACCTCAATTATGTCACGTTTTAACAGCATGATATCATTGTTGATAGGGTCGTTCCATTCACCAAATAATTCAATGACAGCAAAATTAGTTTCGTAATCGACAAATAGAATTTTTATAAATAGGCTAGGAGAGTCAATATTATCCCATTGTGGGTGTATCACATAGTTGTATATCGCATCCGTGAATTCGAATTCGCTATACTCGCGATCGTAGAATGGTGAATTAGGGTCTTCGGCTGCTATATATAGTCCTCGCCAATTATAAAAAGGTTCAATTGTATGCACGCTGTAAAGTTAAGTTAGAAAATATAGATAGCAAAGAAGATTTAATTAACTTTGATAAAAATAAAACCTAAGAAATGAATTTGAAAAAGATAATTGGAGTCTTCGCACTCATTTTATTTATTGCTAGTTGTGGTTCTGACAGGACTCGAGAGGAGAAATTAGCGGCTATAATTTCTCAAATAGAGTCACCGTATTTTATGGTGAATGTGAATGCCGGAGATCTTATTAAGAAGTCGGGTGTTTTAAATGGAGCTTTACCATTTATGTTTGAGCAAATTGCGGATGGTTATATGGATGCCGAAAAAACAGGAATCGATGTTCAAACTAATCTTCAAGTTGTTATTGGTGACAATGGAGCGAGCTTTCCTTCCGTCTACGGTTTGTTTAAATTAAGTAATGAGAAGGCTTTTCGCGAGTTTTTGGAGGAAGAAGCGGGATTAGAAATTTTAGAGATGGATAAGTTCGCTTATGCTTCAAGTGTAAACGAAGGATATGTGGTTGTGTGGAATGAAGAATTTGTAATGGTGAATAATATTCCGTTTAATATGGAATCACTATATAGTGGTGAAGGGGAGATGGCAGATGTAGAGACAGTTAAAAATTGTATTCAATTATTAAAAACTGCAAACAAAGCTGAAATTAATGATACTTATTTGACTTTTATTGAAAAAGAAGGTGATGCTAATTTTGCTTTTGATGGAAAGAATTTTTACCAATTCTTAAATAGAGCATCAAATGGAGCGAATGATGAATTAATTTCACAAAAAGATAAAATAGAAGCGCTTAAACTCGAAATGGCGTTGAATTTTAATGATGGAGCAATTAATTTAAATGTAGCATCGCTAGCGGATAAGGATGTTTCCGGAGAATACAATGTTTTTATGGAAAGTGGTATTCGTAAATCTTTGATGAATTTAGGGTTGTCAAAACATCCAGTAATGGCTTTTGCATTTAATTTGAATTTAGATAAAATTTCAGATTTATTTGAAGAGAATTTCCCGAGAGAATTTAAAGAATTAAAGGGTGATGTGTTTTCAGCAAGTAATTTAAGGTTTGAAGATATTAAAGCTGCTTCAACAGGTGAGTTCTTAGTTTTAGTAGATAATGTTAAGTTTTCTAAAAAAGACATCTTATATGGAGATGAAAAAATTAATGGAAAATTTGCTTTAGTTTTTGGTATAGAGGATAAGGCAAGTATTCTAAAATTAATTCCAGACAGTCTTAAGGAAAATATGAATGGCGTTATGAGACTGGGTGAGGCAAATATTTTTGTAAACGACGATTATTTATTTGCATCTAACGATAGTTTATGGGCGACAAAAATCGCAAGTGGTAATGGTGTATCATTAACATCTGTTCAAGAGTGGGACGAATCAAAACCGTTTAACTTTAGCTTAAACTGTGAACCTTTAACACGATATTCAGATTTTGATGAAGCGAATGCAGTTTTAAGTTTACTTACCTATATAACGATGCAGGCAGATAGTGAAATGTTTAACTTAGATATTTCTTTTAAGAATAAAGAAATTAATGCTTTAAGAAATATGATAGAATCTGTTGGTCGTAAAATGACAGGAATGGATAAGATGGAAAGAGAATTTGAGAATGCTGTCGAAGAAGGAGATATTGAAGATATGATAGAGCTTTTGGATCAAGTTGCAAATTAAAATATTGATAGTACTAAAATAAAAAAGGCTCCAATTGGAGCCTTTTTTATTGAAAACTATTAGATTATAATATAGTAATCAATTTTGGCTTTTCAACCTCTTTTACTGCTTTAGGAATTTCAATGCTTAAAATTCCAGCATTATACGTTGCTTTAATATTTTCTATTGCAACATTTTCGGGAAGTGTAAAATCTCTATTGAAACTTGCTACACTAAATTCTTTTAATCTGAAATTCAATTTAGGCTTTTGTTCCACATCTTTCTCTACAGCTTCCTTAGTTTTTGAAGAAACACTTAGAATATTCTTATTTAAAGCAATGCTGAAATCTTGCTTTTCAAAACCCGGGGCAGCAATGTCTATTAAATAATAAGACTCTAATTCTTGAATGTTTACGGGAGGGTATACATTCTGTTTTCTAATTTTCTGTACAGGCTTAAAAAAATCATCTATAAATAAGTCTGCAATCATATCTCCAAAAACTGGTAATTCTTTTTGTTTGTTTAAAGTTAAGTTCATGTTGTTGTTTTTAATTGTTTGAATAAAGTTGTTCAATTTAAGTACCAAACTAGAAATAAAGACAATTAGTCATGCTTTGCGTGTTTTACATGTCAATATGGCGCTTATCGTTGGTTTTTGACTATTGATGAATTAAATAATTGTGAAAAAAAGTCAAATAAATCGTAAAGTGATGTGAAAAATAGGGGGGGGTGTTGAAAAAAAAAGTGTTTTTTATTTGTGATACCCCCTAAAAATAAATTAAATTTGTCAAAAAAATATATTTTATGTCTAGTTCAAGAAGAAATGCCTTAGATGAAGTATTGCATCGAGAAGCGCAACACACAACTCAAAATGAGAGACGTGTATCTGTTTATTTTGGTGAAAACACCTTTCATATTGATAAAATGAGAGAATGTTTGACTGAAGAAGCTTATTTAGTTGTGAAGTCAGCGATTGAAACTGGTTCACATGTAGATAGAATTCATGCAGATCAAATTGCGACAGCAATGAAAGATTGGGCTATTTCAAAAGGAGCAACGCATTATACGCATTGGTTTCAACCTTTAACTGGTTCTACAGCTGAAAAGCACGATGCATTTTTCAAGCCTGTAGGTCCAGGAAAAGCTATTGAACGTTTTGAAGGAGATTTATTGGTTCAACAAGAGCCTGATGCTTCTTCTTTTCCGAATGGTGGAATTAGAAATACTTTTGAAGCGAGAGGTTATACAGCTTGGGATCCTTCTTCTCCTGCCTTTGTAATCGGTAAAACATTATGTATACCTACTATTTTCATTGCGTATACTGGTGAAGCTTTAGATTATAAAATGCCATTGATTAAGGCATTGGCTAATGTTGAAAGTATTGCGACAGATATTTGTCAGTATTTTGACAAAAATGTAACGAATGTAAAGGCAACTTTAGGTTGGGAACAAGAATACTTTTTGATTGACACGGCATTGTTTAATGCACGTCCAGATTTAATGATGACAGGTAGAGCAGTATTTGGACATGCACCAGCTAAAGGTCAACAATTAGATGATCATTATTTTGGATCTATTCCAGAACGTGTAACTGAATATATGCGTGAGTTCGAATACGAGGCATTATGCTTAGGTATTCCTGTTACAACAAGACATAATGAGGTAGCGCCTAATCAATTTGAGTGTGCACCAATGTTCGAAGAAGTTAATATAGCAAATGACCATAATTTGTTATTAATGGATTTGATGGAGAAAATTGCTGTAAAACATAACTTCAGAGTATTGTTACACGAAAAACCATTCGCAGGCATTAATGGTTCAGGAAAACATAATAACTGGTCTTTAGGAACAAATAATGGAATCAATTTATTGCAACCAGGTAAGAATCCTAAATCTAATTTACGTTTCTTAACTTTCTTTGTTAATACAATTAAGGCGATATATGACAATGCTGATTTATTAAGAGCGGCTATTGCTTCAGCAGGTAATGATCACCGTTTGGGAGCAAACGAAGCACCACCAGCAATAATTTCGGTGTTTATTGGTTCACAGTTAACAAAAATGTTAAATGATCTAGAGGAAAGTATTACCGCTGGAAAAATGACACCAGAAGCTAAAACTGAATTAAAATTAAATATCGGTAAGATTCCTCAAATTTTACTTGATAATACAGATAGAAACAGAACTTCACCTTTTGCATTTACAGGTAATAAATTCGAATTTAGAGCTGTAGGATCTACTGCAAACTGCGCACAAGCGATGACAATCTTAAATACGATAGTTGCGAGCCAATTAAGAAAGTTTAAAGTTGAAGTTGATGCGAAAATTGCTAAAGGAGAAAAGAAAGATGAAGCAATTTTAAAGGAGTTACAAAAACTGATTGCTGAGAGTAAAACAATTCGTTTCGAAGGGAATGGATACGGAGAAGAGTGGAGAGTAGAAGCAGAGAGACGTGGTTTATCTAACTTGGTTGATACGCCTAGAGCTCTAGATGTATTTGCTCGTAAAGAAGTTGAAGAATTATTCAGTGAAATGGGAGTTTTAAGTCCTGTAGAATTGGAAGCAAGACATGAGATTGAATTAGAAAATTATATTCTAAAAATTCAGATTGAAGCAAGAATAATGGGCGATTTGGCGAAAAACCATATCATTCCAGCTTCTATAGCTTATCAAAATATCTTGATTCAAAATGCACAAGGATTGGTAGATCTTTTAGGTGAAAAAGAAGGAAAAGAATCCGCTAAATCTCAATTAGAATTAATTAAAGCGATTTCTAAGCATGTAAATGCAATGAATGAGAAAGTTGATTTAATGATTGAAGAACGTAAAAAGGCGAATAAGTTAGAATCTGCAAGAGATATGGCTTATGCTTATTGTGATAATGTTAAAGCAATGTTCGATGGAATTAAATATCATGGAGATAAATTAGAAATAATGGTTGATGATGAATTGTGGCCATTACCTAAATTACGTGAATTATTGTTTACTAAATAATTTCAAAAAATATATTTTTAAAAGCCTCGAATTTAATTCGGGGCTTTTTTTATTTATACCTATCGTGCAGTCCTTCACCTTTTAGAATTAATGGGATTATTTTATCTATGCGATTTAATTTCGTTGCAAGTCTTTTCGCTGAAATAATATGTTCGGCAAATTCGCGTTTTTTTGATTTACTAAATTGATCAAAAGCTTCACTCAATATTTTGTCAGCGCTCAAAACGTCTTTAAGTTCGACTGGAATAATTAATGATTTATCTGAAACGATCTTTATTCGCTTGCCATCCTTTTCATTTTGAATTGCTTCAAGTAAGTACTTCTTAATTAATTCAATATTGATTTGATTGAAAGCTGTAAAACGCCATTGTAATTGGCCTCTTGTTACTTCTTTATTCGCATTGATTAATATTTTGTCAGGATCACTTAGAAAGCTGCCTTGGAAAAACCACAAAGCAATATGGTCTTTGAAAGCGGCAATACTTACTACATTTTTATTATTGATGGTATAGGTTGGAATGCCCCATTTAATGGTTTCTGAAAGTTCGGTATCTGTGCAGATGTCCCGTAATATCAATAATTCCTTTTCCCAAACTTTGTGCTTGTCAAAATAATCAGTGATATGTTTAATTGAATCCATTAATTAATTTTTGACAACTTTATACCTCGTAATAAAATCACCTGATCGAAAACTAATAAAATAAACACCGGACTTAAGATCTTTTGTATTAATTGTCATTGTTTCGTAAAGGTTGATTACTGTTTCTTCACGAACAACTTGGCCAACAATATCTTCAATTCCTATCAAAACATCGCCGAGACATTTTTCTTTGAGGATAACATTGGTCTCATTTTTAAATGGATTAGGGAAGATATCTGCAGAAATGCATATATTGTCATCATCTACTTTTGTCGTGTCAATATCTATTTTCAATTCTGCAAAACCACTGCATTCACCTCCATAATTATCAAGAATAGTAATAAGTAATTTTTTAGCACGTAAATTGTCAAAATTTAGAATTTCATCACCTTCATACGTGTTTTTTCCTGGTGCCATTGGTAAAACGACTTGCCCATATTCTTGCCAATTGTAGCCGTCTTCCGAATAATCTATCATAATGTTTTGAGCGCCATAACTAACCATTTCCGGATCATTGATATTCCAAATTTTTAATTCGTTTAGATATCTTATTTGGTTGAAATCGTATTCGATCCAATGCGAAGGGCCTCTTAATTCGTTTGGGTTATCGCTAGTTTCACATGATATCCAAGCATCAAACCAAGTTGAACTATGTCTATCTGGTAAACATTGACCAAATAACATAGCAGAACATAGAAGCGAAAGACTAAAAAGGAGTATTAATTTTTTCATAATTTACATATTCATAAATCCAATTGGTGGTGTGTCAGTTGATAAATCTGCTACGGTATGGAAATTACCGAGATTCGGAAAAACAGTCGACAAGTCTGCTGGATCAATCCCATACCAAAGTGCTAATTCCGCGAACATTGAATCTGTTGCGGTTGTTGGAATAATAACACCTCCATGTATATAATCTGGTCCGTCAATCTCTAATGTAGGGTAGGTACCATAAATACGATTTCCATTAACGTTTCCGCCCATAATCATTGAGTTTCCGCCCCAACCATGATCACTTCCGTTTCCATTTGATTGTAATTTTCTAGCAAACTCAGATCCTACAAAGGTAGTAACGTCGTTAAAAACCCCCATTTCATTCAGTACATTCTTGAATTCAACTAATGCGTTGTTTACGACAGATAGCGCTGTACCATGATCTAATATTAATTGGTCATGGTGATCCCATCCTCCAATTTGCAAGAAAAATATTTGTCGTTCGAAACCTAAACTGCCCCGCGCGGAAATAGATTTAGCAACCATTTTAAATTCTTGCGATAATCGATGTGCGCTAAAACTTGTATCAAACTCAGGAAGTCTATCAATTACCTCTTTAAATTCCGATCCTGCAACAATCGCACTATTCAATGTGTTAGAATATGTATGTTTGAAAGGATCCGAAAATGTATAATTTAAAAGTGAGTCAACGGCGGCTCTTCTGTCAGGGTTGTGACCATATTCTTCGTCATAATTAATTGGTAAAGTTGGACCGCTTTGATTCATTGAAAAAGGAATTGAATTCGCTCCATTTTGAAAAATATTTGTTCCAGACATGGAGATATTCATCGAAATATTCTCATTCATATTCGTATAATCTAGTAAGTCCGCCATGTAGCCGCCCCATCCTTTGCCAACACGCTCATGTGGTCGAGCCGTTTGCCAATGTTTATATTGGTCGAGATGAGAGAATAAGCCGAGCGGTAAATTCGCTGATCTATCATTATAACTAGCCACGGTAGTAGGTTCTACCAAAGTTCCGACATTGGCCATAAAGGCTAAGTCACCAGCATTAAACATATCTCTAACGTCTGGTAAATTTGGATTCAGACCAAAATCACCAGAACCAATAGGGAGTAAATCAGGTCGATCAATTGCTAGGTTCGATCGTGTATCAAAATAATGATTGTATTCAGATAATGTATTGGGAATTAACATATTATATGAGTCGTTGCCGCCATGAAGAAATAGACAAACCATTGCTTTATAGTCGCCAAAGGGTTCTGGTGGTGGCATGCTCATTAAAGAGTTTAACGATTTTAATTGCACCATTGCAGATGCTGGTGAAACCAATCCTAGAGCACTGGCAAGACCGAGTTGTCTTAAAAATTTCCTTCTCGAATTTTCTGGAGTCTCTTTCATATTGTATTAGTTTAATATCGTAAAATCAGGACTTATTAATATTAAATAAGTAGCCAATTGTATTCTAGAATAAGCACCACTAAGCGTTAAATCATATTTGTTGATTGTTTCTTTAATAATTCCCCTTGTTCGATCAGACATTTGACCATTACACAAATAAATATCTAAATGATCTAGCAAAACATCTGCATCGTGCGCGTATGTCATTAAATTGGAGAGGTCGGTGGGAACAACATTGTCACTGCCTTCTGGTACATCATCTGCTCGACAAACCAATAAATATTCCCATTCCACCCAATAATAAACATGGTTAGCAAAGTTGATGCTTGTACGAGAATCATGAATTTCAAATTCAGGCCCCATTAAATCAGCATCACCTAATGGCCCATTTGGACTATAAAACGGATTAAAAAAATTAAAAACGGTAGGAGAGTGCAGTGGGTGTTGATCTAAATCGTTTATTAGATTATACGAATAGTTCCAATACTTATCATAAGAAGATGTACCCGCAAATTGTCTTGTAAACCCTGTTACCCTCAAAATAGGTTCTTTTAATTTTCCTTGCGCCGCGTTTGAGATCCACTCACAATCTCTTGCCTCGGGGTGCATCAGAATAGCTTTTAAAACCGCTTGCATATTCCCACGAACATCATTGCCGTCGTTATTAAAAACTTTAACCACATTCTCGATGTAGCCAGGTGTTGGATTCGATTTGATAAAATGCTGAATTAATCTTAGACAAATAAATGGACCTACATTCGGGTGGTTAAAGATATGGTCTAAAGCATCTTCGACATCTTTAACACCTGTTTGTCCACCTGGAATTGTATAACCATTTAGTAAATATTTTGGACCTTCCTCATGATAGTCCTCATGCATTAACATCGGCTTAGTTACATCAGCAATATAAATACTATTCCAAAACTCAGGTTCTTCTCCATCTTTTCTAGCACCTATACCAAAACCAGTAAATATTTTAGCAAATTCTTTGATGTCATCGTTGTCGTATGTAGGAATTGCCTTCCCGTCATTATCGAGTTTTAATGAGCCGTCATCATTTAGCATATTTAAACCAATTGAAAAAAGTTGCATTATTTCTCGCGCAAAATTCTCATCAGGAAAAGTATTTCGATCTTCATTCGACTTTGCATTATTCAAATGACTCAAATAAACACCCATTGCCGGGTGTTTTGATATTTCACCTAATATATCTCGGTAATTACCGAATGCATTGCTCAATAGAATGTCATAATAATTAGCCATTGCTAAGCCGTAACCTCCAATGTTTGATTCTGTAGAAATGACCAATATTTCACTTAATGCATAGGCCATTCGTTGTCTTAATAAGTCATCACCCCTAATAGTCATGTCCCACCAAGCATAATCAAGTTGATAAGCTTGTGGGCGAGTAGGGTACGAAATAGAATCACGTCCTCTTTCTAAATGAAGATCAAAACAAATGGTATAAACTTCTTGAATTGATTTGGAGAGATTACTAGCAGGCGTATTGAATTGTTTAGTTAACCATTTTTCAATTCCAATATCTGCAACAGTTTGAACCAATTCTGGATTCGCTCCAAAAGTAGCCTGAGATAAAAAACGTGCTGCTTCAATTTTTTTTGCGATTAAACCTTCACCGTTTATAGTGTTCTCATCGCTTGCAGTAAATTCACCCTCGTATAATTTTGCTGAATTACTTGAGCTAACAGAGATTCCTTGATTATTACCAGCTCCTATAAAACTCTGTTTTTTTTGACTGAAGGAAACAATTGCAATTGATAATATAGCAAAAAGTGTCAATAAATATCTCATGTTTTCTCGTAATAGTATTTAACAATTTACGAAAAAAAATAAGGGAATTAAGGAATAGAAGATAAAAAGATGTGAACAGTGAAATGCTTAAATTCCTAATTCCACCCAATCAGAGTTCTAGCATTAGCAATTCATACATGGCAACCATTGCGTTAATGTCATTTTTGTAGACCGTTTCATCTGGAGAGTGAACATTGTTTTCTGGTGCGCCAATGAAGCACCAATCAAACGGCAAAGATGTTTTTTGAAGCATTGTTCCATCACTACCTCCTGCACTCTCCACTTCAAGTTGATAAGGAATTTTTGAATCTTTAGCAATGGCAATAATTTTATTCAAAAACACACGTCTAGGAATGCCTTGATCTCTCATTGAAATGGCGACACCTTTTCCGTGTTGAACACCATCTGTAACCCAAGTGATATCTGATATTAATGCTTGTTTTATGTTGTGCTTTTCAAGTAAATACTTGCCTAAAAAACCGACAGATCCACCACCGTGTTCTTCGTATGTAGAAAATACAATAGCACCATCTTCTAAATTTTCAGCGACACGAAGAGCCGACCAAACACCTAGTCTATTGTCCAGATATGGTGTACTAATTGAATGGGTTTCATTTCTGAAATTAGGTTTGAATGAAAGCGGTGTTCCTCTATCAATTACTCTGTCATAAACACATTTGTAAAAAGTTTGACCAACTTCATTTTCGATGACCATAAGTTCTGTTTCAATTTCTCCAGAACTATCACTTCCAACTAAAGCTAAACCTTCTTGAATAACTGGTCCACCTATTTTTATCAATTGATTATTGTATCCAACAGTAAAGCCAATGGTGTCTGTATGCGCAAAAATAGCCGTACGTGGTTTACCAAACACAAGGATTAATGCATCTTGAAAACCATCACCATCAATTATTTCTGGTTGAACTTTCCAATTGCCCAAATTCTCCATCACATAAGCCTTTATATAGTTCTTAATTTCAGACTCATCACCGCTCGTGCCTCTTATGGCGATTAATTTTTGTAAAAGTTCCATTATCTTGTATAAATCAGTTTTATATTAATATTGATCAAAAGTTCAAAAGCAGCAACCATGCCTTCGCTTTTCATTCTTGGTAAAAACACAGTAATTGAAGGCAAAGAGTCGTCAAAATTCTGTGATTTAATAGACGCGTCAAACTTATTGAGTAAGCTCATTACAGCACCTGTTTCGCTATAATTATAAGTGATTTCATAATAATTAGAGATAGATCGCTTTCGGATTTTAGCAATCTTCAAGGCTTCTTTTGCACTTGTTTTGTAAGCATTAACCAATCCGCCTACACCTAAGTTTGTGCCTCCATAATAACGGACAACAGCAATAAGTACATTAGTCAGGTCGAAAGCAATAATTTGTCCGAAAATTGGTTTTCCAGCTGAATTATTCGGTTCTCCATCATCAGAATAACGGTCGTGAAACTTTTCAGTTCCGAATCGCCAAGCAAAACACACATGACAAGCGTTGTGATGTTCTTTTCTGAATTTATCAATGTATTCTTTGGCTTTATCCTCTGTTTTACACGGAATAACAAAGGCTAGGAATTTTGATCCCTTCTCTTTGTAAAATCCTTCACTGATTTCAGAAATTGTTAAATATTCGTCCGTTTTATTCGTCACAAGAACAAAAGTACTCAAATTTATAAGCAAGATTTGGAAGAATTAGTATTCTTTTAAACTTCGTTAATGATGTTATAAGTTCAAAATGAAATTTAAGACGGAATATTTTTTTTATCTTTGCAACAGGATGATTTCTCTCCAATATTGAGGAAAGGATGGGTATTCTCCGTGATGAACCTAAAGCATAAATAAGATTTATTAATCATTAGCAAGTAAAACACTATGAAAACTTTAGAAAAATTATCTTCAGCGCAATTAATTGAAATGGAGGATAAGCATGGCGCACATAATTATCATCCATTACCAGTGGTATTAGAAAGAGGAGAAGGAGTATATGTTTGGGATGTTGAAGGTAAAAAGTATTATGATTTTTTATCAGCATATTCAGCAGTAAACCAAGGTCATTGTCATCCTAGAATTGTAGATGCGATGGTAAACCAAGCTAGAACGTTAACGCTAACTTCTCGTGCATTTCACAATAATGTACTTGGTCAATTCGAAAAATATGTAACTGAGTATTTTGGTTTTGATAAAATATTACCAATGAATACAGGGGCAGAGGCTGTTGAGACAGCAATTAAACTTTGTCGTAAATGGGCATACGAGAAGAATGGTATTCCAGAAAATGAAGCAAATATTATTGTTTGTGAAAACAATTTTCACGGACGAACTACAACAATTATATCATTTTCTAACGATGAAAATGCAAGAAAGAACTTCGGTCCTTATACACCAGGATTTATAAAAATTCCTTACAATGATATTGAAGCTTTAGAAAAAGCTTTAGCTGAAGAGAACGTTGCTGGATTTATGGTAGAACCTATTCAAGGTGAAGCGGGAGTATATGTTCCCGATGATAACTATTTATCAGAAGCAAAAGAATTGTGTAAAGCAAGTGGCGTATTATTTATCGCTGATGAAGTGCAAACAGGGATTGCTAGAACAGGAAAATTATTAGCTGTTGATCACGAAGAGGTAGAGCCAGATATCTTAATCTTAGGGAAAGCAATTTCAGGAGGTGTTTATCCAGTTTCTGCTGTTTTAGCTAATGATACAGTGATGGGAGTAATTAAGCCAGGTCAACATGGTTCTACTTTTGGTGGGAATCCAGTTGGTGCTGCTGTTGCAATGGCTGCGCTTGAGGTTGTGAAAGATGAAAATCTAGCTGAAAAAGCAGAAGAATTAGGTCAGTTTTTTAGAGATGAAATTCACAAATTAGTTGCTAAATACCCAATTGTTAAATTGGTACGTGGTAAAGGATTGTTGAATGCAGTGGTAATTAACGATAGTGAAGAAAGTGAGACTGCTTGGAATATCTGTTTAAAATTACGTGATAATGGTTTATTAGCGAAGCCAACACATGGTAATATCATTCGTTTTGCACCACCATTGGTGATGACAAAAGATGAATTAATAGATTGTATTTCAATTATAGATAAAACTTTGGCTGAATTTTAATTCGCCAATAAATTTTAAAGATAGAGCATCAATCCTTAGTTGGGTTGATGTTTTTTTGTGTTTAACAAGGAACGATTTTCTCTAATAATTCAATGGCCATAAAACCAGAACTGTCAATCGTTTCTAGTTTAACTTTCACCGTTTGATTAATCAGCGTAGGATTAAAGGCTGTTTTTACTTTGACATAGTTTTCCGTGAAACCATACATTACACCTTCGTTCTCTTCAGCTTCAAACAATACACGCCACTCAGTGCCTATTTGAGATTCGTAGAATGCTCTTTTTTTCTTTTCTGATAAGATATGAAGCTGTTTACTTCTTTCTCGACGAATATGCATTGGAACAGCATTCTCCATTTTTTTTGCAGTTGTATTCGCTCTTTCCGAATAGGTAAAAACATGAAGATATGAAATATCTAATTCATTTAAGAAAGTAACTGTTTTCATAAATTCTTCATCTGATTCACCAGGGAATCCAACAATTACATCAACACCAATACATGCGTTCGGCATTGTCGATTTAATCTGTTCAACACGTTCAGTATATAAAGCCGTTAAATATTTTCGGCGCATCTTCTTAAGCAATTCGTCAGAACCTGACTGCAATGGAATGTGGAAGTGAGGAACAAATCTGTTTGATGTGCTAACGAAATCGATGATCTCATTGCTTAATAAATTGGGTTCAATCGATGATATTCTAAAACGGTCAATACCTTCAACTTGATCTAACTGTTGAACGAGTTCGTAAAAGTTCTCATCACCACCTTGACCAAAATCACCAATATTAACGCCTGTTAACACAACTTCTTTGATTTCTGTATCCGCAATTTTATTCGCTTCTTCAATCGTTTCTGCGATATTTGCATTCCTACTTTTACCTCTCGCTAATGGAATTGTACAAAATGTGCAGAAATAATCACAGCCATCCTGAACTTTTAAGAAAGAACGAGTACGATCACCAATGCTGAAAGAAGGAATAAAGTCTTTTGTTTCCTTGATGTTTATAGCTTCTACACGTGCGGTTTCATTCTTCTCTAATTCCTCGACATGGGCAAGAATATTAAACTTTTCATTTGCTCCTAAGACTAAATCAACACCAGGAATATGGCTGATTTCTTCGGGTTTAAGCTGTGCATAGCACCCAATCATCGTTACAAAAGCGTTAGGATTGACTTTGAGCGCCTTTTTTACTATCTGTCTACACTTCTTATCTGCATTTTCAGTCACCGAACAAGTGTTGATAACGAAAATATCAGGTTGATCGTTAAAATCAACTTTAGCGTAACCCTCTTCTTCGAAATTACGAGAGATGGTAGAGGTTTCTGAGAAATTTAGCTTACATCCTAAGGTGTAAAAAGCAACTTTTTTATACTGATTCATAACTATTTTGCAAAGATAAGGAATTTTCGCATTTCATTCGAACAAAAAAAAGCCTCAACAATTTGTTGAGGCTTTTAAATATGTTTAGCTAAAGTGAGGCTTACAATTCTTCGAAAGTAACTTCTTCTTTAGTTGTATTGTATTCGTCTTCTTCTTCAGGTTTTTTATACTCACCAGTTTCCCAAAGACTTTTGATTTTGTCTAATGCTTCTCCCATTCCGTCAGAAAATTTATCAAAATCCTCTTTGTATAGGAATATTTTGTGCTTCTCGTATTCAGGTGTCCCTTCGTAATCCCCAGTTCTTTTACTTTCTGTAATTGTTAAATACAAATCTTTTCCTCGGGTTGTTTTTACGTCAAAGAAGTAAGTTCGTTTTCCAGCCTTTACTCTTTTCGAAAAAACTTCATCATTTCTATCATTCATCTTTACCTGTTTTATTTATTATTATACTGAATACAAAATTATAACTTAAAAGCAATTAGGGAAATTTTAAGGCAAAAAAATCTGATTTATTTTGTGAGTTATATCTTCATCTTGATCTGGTTTAAACCAATTGACGGATGTGTTTTTAGCAAACCAAGTGACTTGCCTTTTTGCAAAATGACGCGTGTTTCTTTGAATTAGACGAATGGCTTCTTCTAAGGGGATTTCATTTTTTAAATATGAAAATAACTCGCTATAACCTACTGTTTTAAGTGCTTTTAATTGATTGAAAGGTTCAAGCGATTTAACTTCTTCAATCAAACCCTTTTTTACCATAATCTCTACACGTGAATTGATTTGGTTGAATAAGATTTCTCTATCTGTATTTAATCCAATCCATGCCATTTGAAATGGTCTTTTTTTAGCTGTTTTTTTTCTTAATTCGGAGTACTTTTCATGGGTTAATTCGAATGTTTCAAGGGCTCTAATTACTCTTCTAGAGTTTTGCATATCGCCGATTTCATAATATTCTGGATCAACGTCTTTGACTTTTTGCGCCAATTTTTCAAGACCAAATGTTTGCCATTCTTCTTTTAACCTAGCTCGAATTGCTTCATTTGAAGGAATGTCATCTATTCCATACGCCAAGGCATTAATGTATAGTCCGCTACCACCAACAGCAATGCAATATTCGTTCGTTTCAAATATTTTATCTAAAGTTTCAAGTGCTTCTTTTTCAAAAATACCCGCTGTATAACGTTCGTGAATAGAATGAGTACCAATAAAATGATGCTCGGCCGCTGCTAATTCTTCCGTACTGGGTTTTGCGGTACCAATATTCATCTCTTTATATATTTGACGCGAATCAAATGATAGAATAGGGCACTGATAATGTTTTGCAAGGCGGATACTTAGTGCTGTTTTTCCAATTGCAGTAGGACCAGCAATAATAATGAGTTTCTTATTTGACATCATTAAACCAGACATCAATAAATTCTCTAATACAACCTTGTCCGCCTTTTTTAGTCAGTATAATGCTGGATATTTTTTGAATTTCAAGAACAGCATCATTTGGACAAGCAGAGATACCAACAGTTTGCATAATCTCTAAATCATTGATGTCGTCACCAACAAAAGCTACTTGAGATGGTTGTAAATTTAAAGTAGAACACCACTGTTGAAGTACATGAGTCTTCTTGTCTTGTCCAACATAAACATGTTGAATACCAAGTAAATTAGCACGATCTTGTACCATGTTTAATTTATGTCCATGTGAAATGATACCAAATTGAACGCCTGTTTTTGAAAGTCGCTTAATCGCCATTCCATCTTTGGTATTGTATTTTTTTATCTGGTCACCGTTTTCAGAGAAATACATTCCACCATCCGTCATAGTACCGTCAACATCAAGAATTATTAACTTGATGTCTTTCGCATTGACGTCGTCTAGTTTATTAATTTCATGTCTAAGCAAGACTTCTAAGCTTACGCCAAAGAAATCTGCTACCCTTATCAATTCATCTGGACCAGGTTCCATTAAGCTAACTTTTGGCATGGCTAATAGCTCCTCTAACTTACCAAAGGTTAATCCCCTTTGATAAGTTAAGTAGTCTAAATTTCTATTGTAAGTATTCATGAGAATAGTGGGCTTAAATAATATTTTTCCCCACTGCGTTTGCAACTGGGTGTAAGGTATTTAATAATGTCTTGAATTCGTTATGATTCAACTGTTGAGAAGCATCTGATTTTGCAACTTTAGGATTTGGATGAACTTCAATAATTAATCCATCAACTCCCATTGCTAAACAAGCTCTTGTTAAATCAGGAACACCATAAGCATGACCCATAGCGTGGCTAGGATCAAGAATTATAGGACAATTAGTATATTCTTTTAAATAAGCAACACCACATAAATCTAATGTGAATCGTGTCTTCGTTTCAAAAGTTCTTAAACCTCTTTCACAAAGAATAACATTAGGATTGCCACCCGATAAAACAAATTCAGCACATTGAACAAATTCTTGTAAAGTCGATCCAAAACCACGTTTAATCATTACTGGCTTTTGTGTTTTCGCACAAGCACGCAGAATTCCTTGATCGTACATTGCTTTGGCACCAATTTGAATAACATCAGAGTATTCAATCACTTCTTCAACATGTGTTGCATCGCGCACTTCTGTGATTACATTAAGGCCGTGCTCTTCCTTCATTTTCCGAAGTAATTTTAAGCCTTCTAGACCTAATCCTTGAAAACTATATGGAGAAGTACGTGGTTTATAACAACCACCTCTTAAAGTCGTTAAGTTTAGTGATTTTAATAAATTAGATGATTCTTGAATCTGCTCTTCTGATTCAACAGAACACGGTCCAGCGATCATTATTGTATTTCCAGAGTCACCACCTATCGTCACATCACCAATCTTAACGGCTCTTGTTTCGCTTTGGTATGATCTTGAAGCCATTTGAATGTCTGAATCGAAAGTAAAACTTTCAAGCACATCATTTTGATATTCAGGAGCAACCTCTTTTAAACCAGAAGATGAAACTAGAACATATTTATCTTCCTCAATAATGAGAAAAGAATTCATTTTAGCTGCCGCTTCTTTAGCTTTGTTTTCACCAATATTTTTGTTCAAGTGAATTATCATATTTCTCCTTTTATTAAATTTATAAAATTAACTGTACCTACTGCTTTTTTATCTTTGTTGATAACTGGTAAATAGAGTACAGGTCGTGTTTCTTTTTTGATGAATCTCAATAATTGATAAACTGTATAGTTTTCATCAATTACGAGTGGGGTTTGGTTAATTAAATCAGCTGGATTCAATTGGTTTAAATTATCTAAATTTTGTAATAATCCTCTTCGAAGATCACCATTACCAATAATTCCAATCAATGTATTGTCTTCTTCTAAAACAAGTGTAAAACCTAGATTACCCGTGTCAATTGATTTTAAAGTTTCTTTTAGGTTTAAATTATTCGAATAAATGACTGGAGATTCGTTTAAATCTCTCATAAAATCTTTTACTAAAAAGTTTGATTCTATTTCATTCAACTTCAAATTGAGTAAAGCCGTATTGATAGTAGCTGAATTGAAGAGATACGATCCTGAAACAGAAGCGTAGACCCCCATATTCCTTAGTATAAAAGAAACTTCGCCATTTACACCGCCATCAACATGGACTTTTTTACCCGGATATTTCGTTTGAAATTCTCGGATTCTTCTAAAATTGATTTTATCAAATTTTCCACCACTTTGTCCTGGAACAGTAGCCATGAAAAGAATAAAATCGAATTCATTCGCGTATTGATCAAATACATCAATTGGTGTATTCGATGTTATCGCTAGGCCCAATTGTCCTGTAAATTCTTTTGGAATCTTAAGGTTTTTATCTTTTAAATCCTCATATTGAAAAGTGACATATTCTATATCAAATTCAGCCAAAGTTGGATAAAATCTATCCGCATTCTCAGTGATTATATGAAGGTCTATTGGAATTTGTGAATTTTTTTGAATTGTAAGAATATCGGCAAAAACATTTAAATCATCATTGCAGTCAACATGAATCATATCAACATGCGAATCATTTAATGCATGAATGGTCGATAGAATATTATTCTCTTTATCTGAATATATTGAGGCCGATATTTTCATTTCTTATTTCTCGATTGGGTTAAAATTCATGTCACAAATCTGTATTTTAAAAGGTAGATCGCGAAATACTTTGTGCTGTAAATCTGCCGTTAATAATTCAAGATTCTTTTTTTGGGCTGAAGGCAAAGATTTATATTCATCATTTAATACCATTTTCAGAATAAACGACTCTGTGTCGCTTGTTAATTGAACGGAATGTGTTTCGTTTTGAATAAGGTGATGATCGTTAAAGTATTTACCTAAACCTTCAACGTATCGATTTGAAATATCTTCTGTAAAATAAATTTCAAGATTCCCGATCGTGTATTTTTCGCCAAAACTCGTTCCACAACTCGATGCAATTAGCATTAAGCAGAAAAGCAGTATATTTATTTTATTAGTTTTAATGCGCTTCAAATTTAAGATGTAAAGATATGAAGTTAATAGACAAAGTTGGAAAAGAATGTTGATTGAATTTAAAAATAAAATTTTTATCGGTAGTGATAACCGAAAAAGCCTATTCGATTGTAGGATACCAAAAGACGCCAAAGCGATGATTATATTCGTTCATGGTTATAAAGGTTTTAAAGATTGGGGTGCTTGGAACTTGATGGAGAATTATTTCGTTGATAAAGGAGTTGGATTCGTTAAGTTTAATATGTCACATAACGGTGGTACAGTTGACAATCCAATTGATTTTGATGATTTAGAAGCATTCGGGAATAATCGTTATTCTTATGAGTTGAACGATTTAAATATTATTATCGCTGAAACTAAAAGAATGGTCGAGCAGGAGTGTGAATTAGAAATTCCAATTTTTCTTTTGGGTCATAGCAGAGGCGGAGGTATAGTGATTTTAGGAGGAGACAATCATCCTGATATTGAAGGAATAATTTCGCTTGCAGGAATTTCAAATATTGAAAATAGATTCCCAACTGATGAAGCACTTGAAGAATGGAAAGAAACAGGGTATTACACAGTGTTTAATGGAAGAACGCACCAAGAAATGCCACATTATTATTCTTTTTATGAAGATTTTATACAGCATAAAGGAGGATTAGATATTGAAAAAACAGCATCGGGTTTAAAGAAAAAATTTTTACAAATTCATGGAGATATGGATTTGGCTGTTAGTATTTCAGAAGGCCTCTTGTTAGCGCGTTGGACAGAAACTGAAATTGAAATTATTAAAGGTGCTGATCATGTTTTTGGCAGCAGTCATCCGTGGATAACGAAAGAATTGCCATATGATTTAAAGCTTGCATTGGAAAAGATTTTTAAATTTATCACTTAATATTATGATTGTTAATTTCTTGCGTTTTTTTAAGTTTTATTTTGGATGCAAAATAAATTAGTTTAGTTTTATTAGATTGATGCTGCTATGAAAGCTACTAAATTTCTAATCTTAATTTGCTTAATAAGCTATTCCTTCAATGGATGGACGCAAGAAATCTGTGATAATGGTATTGATGATGATGGCGATGGTTTGGTTGATTTGAATGATGTTGAGGATTGTGAATGTACGGGTCTTATTGAAACAAGCTTTATTCCAAATCCTTCATTTGAAGATTCGCTGTGTTGTCCATATCGACCTGGAATGTTAAATTGCGCAGATGCATGGACAGATGTAGGTTCTGCTGATTACTACACGAATTGCGAAGATTTTGGCGTCCAACCTCCTCCTGCTTTTCCCTTACCGGGGGATGGTTTTGGATATGTCGGAATAGGAGCAAATTTTAGCCCTAGTCCACTTGCGGTTAGCACCGAGTATATAGGTGCTTGTTTGGATTCTCCTCTTTTATCTGGTAGTACGTATGTACTCAACTTCTATACAGCTTATTCCCGTGGTTTTTTGGATTTAGATTTAACCGTTTATGGAGCTACTTCATGTGTTGATTTAGCTTGGTACGGCGACTGTCCTGAAGGATTATTGTCATGGGAAATCTTATCAGAAGTTTTGGTTACTTATCCTGAAGATAGGTCATGGATTGAGGTAACCATGACAATTACACCTGACGAAGATATTGCGGCTATAGCACTTTGTTGGCCTTGTACTGCTGAGTACGGTTCGAGTTATTATTATTTTGATGAATTTGTATTGGTAGATAGTACATCATTTTTTATCTTGGAAGAATCCGGTGGTTGGTGTACTGGTGATTTAATACTTTCTTGTGTAGGAGATGAACCTGGAGGAACATGTCAATGGTATAAAAATGGAATTGCGCTTATTGGTGAAACAGAAGATGTTTTAGACCCAATACCATATGGCGAAGGTCTTTATAGTGTAGTATATTCAAATGAATCTTATTGTATTCGCAATGATTATATTTCTCCTGGTATTTTCGATGTAAATTTTGATTACGAACTGTCCGGATGTTTCCCAACCTCTGTTAATTTTAGTAATCTTACGGATTCAATTCATTGGGGACCTGTAAGTTGGCAATGGAGTTTTGGTGATGGATTTTTTTCGGAAGACAAAGAATTAACCTATGAATATATTGACCCTGGCGTATATGAGGTGATCCTAATTGGAATCAGTACTGATGAATCTTGTTCCGATACGGCCTCTTATGAAATTATAGTTTATGATAATCCAAATGCAGAATACGAAATTGAATCAGAAACAACTTTTCTTTTTTGGGGATCCATAGCGTCCTGTACTAAACAAGAATTACAATTTAATGATTTATCAACTTCAGATCCGTTAGCGCCAATTACAATTTGGCACTGGGATTTTGGCGATGGTACTACAAGTGATGAAGAAAATCCTGTGCATATTTATGTAGGTATAGGTACTTATCGAACTAAATTGTATGTTGAAAATGAATTTGGTTGTAGGGATTCCTTTAGACTGTCAATTTACATCACCGCATTAAATCCAGAATTTACTGTAATTAATAATTGTGTTTTTGAAGAACTGATATTTACTAATGAATCAGAACCTTCGGCGGATTTGACTGTAGACAGTTACGAATGGCTTTTTGGCGATGGCTCTACAAGTGATTTGGAAGATCCAACACATGCTTATTTGGATGAAGGAATTTATACAGTCGAATTAATCGCTATCAGTGAATCTGGTTGCCGTGACACGATGAGACATGAAATTACACCTTATCCATCTCCTGATGTAGGTATCGAATTTATTGTCACTGGTATTTCATCGGAAGATGGTGGAACAGGAGGTTGTATTTATAACCCCGTTGAATTTTATGATCATTCATCAATCGATGATCCTTATACAATAGTAAGTTGGAATTGGGATTTTGGTGATGGCGCAACGAGTACGGATGAAAATCCTGTTCATGATTATGATGCTCCAGGTTTATATACTGTGTCATTGACAACCGAAAGTGATTTAGGTTGCGAAGCTAATGGAACTATAGATATTCTAATGGTTGATGGTATTGCAATTGTCTCACCTGATACTACAATCTGCCAAAATGGAACAGCAACGGTTTATGCACAAAGTTCGGACGGATCACCTCACGATTATACTTGGTCAATTCCAGGTTCAGATGAATCAAGAATTCAAACTATTCCTGCTGCAGATGCACCAATTAAGATTTATGTGTATGCAACTGATCCTGCTGGGTGTGTTTCTCCAATGGATTCGATTTATGTTGATGTATTGCCTCCTTTCACTGGCGATTTAACGATTCCAATTCATACTTGTGCTGGTGATGATATGAACGGATCAGTAATTCCAATAGGCGGTGATGGTGCTTATAATTATAGTTGGACAGCGAATGGTTTAAGTCTGCCTGTAAATGCACCTACAATAACACATAACCCATTTACAACAACCGAATATTGTGTGACGATAAGTGATGGCTGTGAGACAACTCCTTTAACACTTTGTGCAACAACTTATGTGGCACTAATTCCCGCTTTTACCTCTGATAAAACCTTTGGTTGTATCGGAACAGCAGTAGAATTTACCAGTCTTTCCGAACCAGTAGACTCCATACTTGAATACGAATGGGTTATTGAAGGCGAACGTTATTCTGGGCCATCGGCAGCGCATGTTTTTGAAACAGAAGGTAGGTATACCATTAAATTAAACGTCCTAACAATTGATGGTTGTTGGACAAGTTTTTCAGTCAATAATTATATAATCATTTATGGTTTACCAACACCAGAGTTTTACATTACACCGAATCCAGCAACTGTATTGAATTCGCAAGTTGAATTGGTGAATATCAGTCCAAATCCATATAGCTCATTCCAATGGCGCATGCCAAGAGGAGCCCCAGATTATGCGGAAAATGATTCTTTAGTTACAGTAATTTATCCTCCAGAGGTTAACAATCACTGGGTTACAATGATTGAAACAACCGAATTTGGGTGTATTGATTCAACCCTTTTAACGGTGTTCATAGAACGTGAACATATCCTTTATGCGCCAAATGCCTTCACACCAGATGGGGACACTAGAAACAATACATGGCAAGTCTATGTGGACGGCCTTGATGTTTACGATTTTCATCTGACAATTTTCAACCGTTATGGCGAAAAGGTTTGGGAAACATACGATGTTAGCAAAGCTTGGGATGGAAGGTATGGCAATCAAGGCATCGTTCAAGATGGCACTTACGTCTGGATCATAGAAGCGAAAGATTTATCAACCGACAAACATTTTAGGTTTGAAGGAATGGTGAATGTGTTGAAGTAGTTTTTGAGTATTAGCTTATTTATTGTAAATTCGTTGTGATTCAGTTTGCTATGAAATTGTCTAGATTATTAATTCTCGTATTCATTACTTGCTTTTCTTTAAACGGATTGACGCAAGAAATATGCGATAATGGCATTGACGATGATGGCGATGGTTTGGTTGATTTGAACGATGTGGAGGATTGTGAATGTGTATCACTTATTGGTTCAAGTTTGATTCCAAATCCTTCTTTTGAAGTTACCGTTTGCTGTCCTGAAGTTAGAGGAATGTTAACTTGTGCAGAAACGTGGATCCAAGCTTCCGAGCCAACTACTGATTATTACCATACTTGTGGTTTAATGGAGGGTTTTTTAGGAATTACAATGCCTGATTTACCAATTCCAGGTGATGGCGATGCTTTTGTAGGTTTTTGGGCAAATTCAGCTGAGTGGTCAGAATATGTTGGTGCTTGTCTTGATGCACCTTTGATTGCAGGAACGAGCTATGTATTAAATTTATTCACGGCTTACGGATCAGGTGTGAGTGATTTGAATTTATCAATTTATGGCGCAACAACTTGTGTCGATTTGCCTTGGGTTGGCACCAATTGCCCTGATGGAATAGGTTCTTGGGAATTACTTGATGACGTTTTAGTAGCTTATGATTTAGGAGGTTCATGGCAAGAGTTCACATTGACATTTACGCCTTCCGTAGATATTTATGCAATAAGTATTGGAGGGCCATGTTCGATGGCAGATTTTAGAGTGGAAGATTATTATTTCATTGATGAATTAATATTAATTGACAGTGCTGATTTCTTTAATCTTGATAAGGTAGGAGGATGGTGTACAGATGATTTAATTCTGTCGGGAATCACGGAGGAAGAAGGCGGGACTTGGCAGTGGTATAAGGATGGTATAGCATTAATTGGAGAAATTTTTATTGATTTTGAGCCAATTCCTTATGGTGAAGGTGAATTTAGTGTTGTTTATTCTAATCGTGGATATTGTGAACGATATGATTATTTTTCACCTGGCATTTTTGACGTTAGCTTTGACAATGAAGTTCCGCCTTGTTTTCCATCTCCAATTTCATTAGTCAATACGAGTGATTTGTTCTATGATGAACCATACGAGTGGATATGGAATTTAGGGGATGGTGCTGAATTATTAACCGAAGACGTGACGTATACTTATGCTGATCCAGGCATCTATTTGGTTGAGTTAATAGGGTTAAGTACTGATCCTTCATGCAATGATACGAGCGTTGCAACGCTCACAATTTATTATCCACCAGATGCAGTTTTTGAGATTGAATCAGAAACAATTTTTATTGTCTCAGGAAACCCAGTTTCTTGTACAAACCAAGAGATTCAGTTTAACGATTTATCAACTTTTGATCCATTAGCACCAATTACAAGTTGGCGCTGGGTATTTGGAGATGGTACAATTAGCACGGAAGAAAGTCCAATTCATATCTATGAAGATTGGGGATCATATTGGGTTAAGTTAATTGTCGAAAATGATTTCGGATGTAAGGATTCAATGCGTGATTTATTAATAATTGGAGACTTAAATCCAGACTTTACATACGTGAACAATTGTTTATATGAAGATTTAATATTCGAAAATGAAACTGCCGCATTAGGCCTCGTTATTGCGGATGAATATGAATGGTTATTCGGTGATGGCGGAATAAGTGATTTGGAAGATCCAACACATGCTTATTTAGACGAAGGAATATATACAGTCGAATTAATAGCGATTAGTACATCAGGTTGTAGAGATACGATTAGAAAGGAAATTACGCCATATTTGGCACCTGAGGTAAGTTTTGAGTTTGTTGTGACAGGAATTTCATCAGAAGATGGTGGAACCGGAGGTTGTCATTATAATCCCGTTGAATTCTACGATCATTCTACAATCGAAGAACCTTATGAAATTGTAAGTTGGAATTGGAACTTTGGGGATGGAGGAACAAGTACCGATGAAAATCCAATTCACGAATATGCCAGGCCAGGAACGTATTCGGTGACGTTGACCACCGAAAGTGATTTTGGATGCGAAGCAACTGGAACAATGGATATTTTAATGGTGGATGGCATCGCAATTATTTCACCGGATACTACAATCTGCCAAAACGGAACGGCAACTATTTATGCACAAAGTTCGGACGGGTCACCTCACGATTATACTTGGTCAATTCCAGGTGCAGATGAATCAAGAATTCAAACTATACCTGCTGCAGACGCACCAATAAAAATATATGTGTATGCAACTGATCCTGCTGGGTGTGTTTCTCCAATAGATTCTATTTATGTTGATGTATTGCCTCCGATCACAGCCGATTTAACGATTCCAATTCATACTTGTGCAGGTGATGATATGAACGGATCAGTAAT
>NZ_JHXV01000020.1 GCF_000621625.1 Crocinitomix catalasitica ATCC 23190 | reverse complement strand
CGTACTGATAGCTACCCCCAACCGGTTATGTTCTGATTATACATGATCCCATTCTCGTCCCTTTCAAATAAATTATGTCACCCCTGCGGGGTTTTGAACTTTCCTATGGCAACCTAATTATCGAAGGAATGCTTCCTCCGCTATTTTATGTCGTCCCTTCAGGACTTGTTATTTGAAGGAGTAGCTCGTTGGGTGATGTGTGTTGTCCCTATGGGAATTGGTATTGATTTGAACCCAACAAAAAAATCCCCATTCAATAAATTGAACAGGGATTTTAAATAAATTATATTCTAAAGCTTTTAAACTGAAGCAATAATATCATTAAATGTTTTACTTGGTCTCATTGCTGCGCTAATTAAATTAGCATCTGGCATATAATATCCACCAATATTCACTGGCTTACCTTGTGCATCATTTAGTTCTTTCACAATTAAGTCTTCGTTCGCCTTCATTAACTTAACAATCACAGAGAATTTATCTCTCAATTCGCTGTCTTTGTTTTGAGAAGATAAAGCTTCTGCCCAATACATTGCCAAGTAAAAATGACTTCCTCTATTGTCTAATTCACCAACTTTTCTAGATGGAGATCTATCTTTTAATAAGAATTCACTTGTAGCATTGTCTAATGTTTCAGCCAATACCAAAGCTTTTTGATTGCCATATTTTAGACCTAAATGCTCTAATGAAACTGCTAAGGCTAAAAACTCACCTAATGAATCCCAACGCAAGTGACCTTCATTAATAAATTGCTCAACATGCTTAGGAGCTGATCCACCTGCACCCGTTTCAAATAATCCTCCACCATTCATCAACGGAACGATAGACAACATTTTAGCACTTGTTCCTAATTCTAAAATCGGGAATAAATCAGTTAAATAATCTCTTAAAACATTACCTGTTACTGAAATGGTATCTTCACCTTTTTTCAATCTTTTTAAGGTATAATTTGTTGCTTCGATTGGTGATTTAATTAAAATTTCTAAACCATCAAGATCATTATTCGGTAAATAAGCTTTCACTTTTTTGATTAACTCAATATCGTGTGCTCTATTTTCATCTAACCAAAATACAGCTGGTGTACCAGTTGCTCTCGCTCTTGATACGGCTAATTTTACCCAATCCTGAATTGGCGCATCTTTAACTTGACACATTCTCCAAATATCACCAGCTTCAACAGCTTGCTCAGAAATAACATTTCCTTCTTCGTCAATCACCTTTACAGAACCATTACCAGGAACTTCAAACGTTTTATCATGTGATCCATACTCCTCTGCTTTTTGTGCCATTAAACCTACGTTAGGAACAGTTCCCATTGTAGTCACATCAAAAGCACCGTTTTCAATACAAAAATCAATTGTTGCTTGATAAACACCTGCATAAGATCTGTCTGGAATAACAGCTACCATATCTTGTAGCTTTCCATTTGGTCCCCACATTTGTCCTGACGAACGAATGGCAGCTGGCATTGAAGCATCAATAATCACATCACTTGGTACGTGTAAGTTTGTAATTCCTTTATCAGAATTTACCATCGCCACTTCCGGACGTTTTGTATAACAAGCAGCAATGTCAGCTTCAATAACTTTTACTTGCTCATCTGGTAATTCAGTAATTTTATCATAAACATCACCGAAACCATTCTTCGTGTCAACACCAATTTTCTCGAAAAGTTCTTTATGCTTAGTAAATAAATCAGCGAAAAACACCTCAACAGCATGACCGAAAATGATAGGGTCTGAAACCTTCATCATCGTTGCTTTTAAATGCAATGAAAACAAAACACCATCCTTTTTAGCTTGCTCAATTTCGCCAGCAATGAAAGACTTAAATTCTGCAATATTTAATACTGAAGTATCAATGATCTCTCCAGCTAATAATTCTGTTTTTTCTTTTAAAACACTTACACTATTATCATTCCCGTGGAATTCAATTTTAACAGCAGTTGGTTTAGCGATGGTATAAGATTTTTCACTTCCGTAAAAATCACCTTTTGCCATGCTCGCTACACGTGTTTTAGAATCTTTTGACCATGCTCCCATACTGTGTGGGTTTTGTTTCGCATAATTCTTAACCGCTTTAGGTGCTCTTCTGTCTGAATTACCTTCACGTAAAACAGGGTTCACAGCACTACCTTTAATTTTATTATATCTTAGTTTAATCTCAATTTCCTTTTCTGTTTCCGGGTCTTCAGGAAAACTTGGAACTGGATAACCTTTGCTCTGTAATTCTTTAATCGCCTCAATTAATTGAGGAATAGAAGCACTAATATTTGGTAATTTAACAATGTTCGCTTCAGGTAATTTAGCTAAATCACCCAATTCAGTTAAAGCATCTTCATGTTTTTCACTATCAGGAAAATAATCAGGAAAAGCAGCTAGAATCCTACCAGCTAAAGAAATATCCTTCGTATCAACTGTTACATCAGCTGCGCCTGCATAGGCTTTTACGATTGGTAAAAATGATTGTGTTGCGAGTGCGGGAGCCTCATCGGTATTTGTATAAATAATCCTTGCTTTTCCAGTTGCCATTTTATTATTTTAGACTGTTAATATTCGTTCAACAAAGTTAAAAATTTGTCGGAATTAAACAGTGTAAAAAAACGTTTTGTTTAGAAATTAAATGAAATAAAACAAATGTGTTAACCCACTGAAAATATTGATTCAAGCTTAACTTTAAAAATCTTCAAGTAAGTAAGGTTCAATTTTTTTAGGAATAAAAACAAATCTAAAACCTGCTCCAAAATACAATAAATCATTAAGATCGATCTTTCCAAATCCATCAGAATTAAACACCTGCGAACTAAATAAATTAATAGAATAGAATTGAGCCTTTAAATAATAAGACAACCAATAACGTTCATACTTTTTACTTATTTGTGGCTGGTACAAAAAATTTAAAGTAGGATGATTGACATTAACAATGCCACCATCAAAATCAATCTCACTTCCACCAACCTTTACAATTGTAGACAAACCAAATCCTAAAGTATTGGTGAATTTTAAATCTTCTTTCACATTCCAATGCACATCAAAATTATGGTTAAAATCAATATTATGATAATTCGTTCGATAGGTAAAATCACTATAATTATTTACAATCGAATCTGCATAATCAGTCGAACTACGCAAATAAACCAATGTGCTTTCCCCCGTAAAAACACCATAACCTAAACCTAAAGAATAACCTATTTTAAATTTACTTTCGTCACCAAATCCTTTGCCATAACTCTTAATATTCAAGCCAATAAATACAGGAGCAATGTCCCCATCCATTTTATAATAATCAATTGTCTCATTCTCATTAATCACCGCTAAATTCCTCGCATAAGATGTTTTTTTATGAATATATGAAATATCAACGCCTAGACTCGGATAAAATTGAGCCGACAAATATTGACCACAATAAAAATTGAAGAAAAACAGCGTAAACAATCCTATTTTAAAGATTCCTTTCATGAATTTACAGTTGATTGATTTAATAAAGCACTAGCAATCAACAAATCATTTTTTGTTGTGATTTTAATATTCTCCTCATTACCATCTATCAAATGAACGTTTACCTTATTGCTTTCAACTACGCTAGCATCATCAGTGAATAAAGTAGAAAATGATTGCTGATAGGCTGCTTTTAAGAGTGTCGATTCAAAAACTTGTGGCGTTTGTACTAATCGAAAACCAGATCGATCTTCAGCCGTTGAAAAATCTCCATCAATCGTTCTGATTGAATCCTTCAATTGAACGACTGGAATAACTGCTTTTAATTTTTCGACCTGTGAATAGCAGTTTTTAATAACAGTTAAATCGACCAATGGACGCACAGCATCATGAACACCAATCCAACTTCCTGTCGCATTTTTAAGTCCATTTTTAACAGAGTCAAACCTTTCCTTACCACCAACAACAACTTGATGTTGGATAGAAAAATTATAGTCAGTACATAATTGTTGCCAATTTTCTACTTCCGCCTCAGGTAAAACGAGAATAATTTCAATTGCTGTGTCAAATTCATAAAATTTACGAATGGTCCACATTAAAATTGGCTTGCCGTTTAGGAGAATAAACTGTTTAGGAATAGCCGCTCCCATCCTTTTACCAATTCCACCTGCAGTTATAATAATCGTATTCATATTCAAAAAAAAAGCCGCTTTCAAAACTTGAAGCGGCTTAAATTTAATAATATTATAATTCTTTTAGATGATTAACATGGCATCACCGTAAGAATAGAAGTTGTATTTTTCTTTTACTGCTTCAGCATATGCTTCTTTTACGAAGTCAATATCAGCAAAAGCAGCGATCATCATCATCAAGGTAGACTGCGGTGTATGGAAGTTTGTAATCATACAGTTTGCAATAGAAAAATCGTAAGGAGGGAAGATAAATTTATTTGTCCATCCAGCGAAAGGTTTTAATAAACCATCAGTAGATACACTTGATTCGATAGCACGCATACTTGTCGTACCAACTGCACAAATTCTTTTCTTATTCTTTTTCCCTTTGTTTACGATATCCGCAACCTTCTGAGTAATCTCAGCTTGTTCAGAATCCATTTTATGTTTTGTCAAATCTTCAACATCAACAGTTCTGAATGTTCCTAAACCAATATGTAAAGTCAATTCAGCAAACTCAATGCCTTTAATTTCTAAACGTTTCATCAATTCACGACTGAAGTGTAAACCAGCAGTTGGCGCTGCTACAGCTCCTTCGTTCTTAGCGTAGATTGTTTGGTATCTCTCCTCATCTTGAGGAACAACATCTCTAAGTTCTTTGATATATGGTGGAATAGGTGTTTCACCTAAATCCGTAATTTTTTGTTTGAATTCTTCGTAAGAACCATCGAATAAGAATCTGATCGTACGTCCTCTTGAAGTTGTATTGTCAATTACCTCTGCTACTAAAGAGTCATCTTCAGTGAAGTATAATTTATTTCCAATTCTAATTTTTCTTGCTGGATCTACTAATACATCCCACAATAAACTTTCTCTGTTTAACTCTCTCAACAAGAATACTTCAATTCTCGCACCAGTTTTTTCTTTATTTCCATAAAGTCTAGCAGGGAAAACCTTGGTATTATTCATTATCATCACATCGCCTTCGTCAAAATAACCTAAAACGTCCTTGAACTTTTTATGTTCGATTGTACGTTTTTCACGGTCTAAAACCATTAATCTCGCCTCATCTCTGTTCTCACTTGGATGTTGCGCTATAAGGTTGTCTGGTAATTCAAAATTGAATTCTGATAATTTCATAAAGAATTTCTAAATTTAAAAGACGACAAAGGTAATATTTATTCAGTTGAAATAAAATTTATATTCGCTAAATCATTGAAAAAGGATAATATTTGGACATTTTTTCGTTTTTTTGAGATGATTTAAATGACATTTACTCGTGAATCATCGGTTTACCAGTTTAATTTTAGTATTTAAAAATTGTAACTTTGTAACTTATTCGCACTTATAGTGTCATACTGGTCATGGCCAATACTTTTAATCATAAATGAATTTTAGAATATTCTTACTTTTCTTAATTCTCCCATTTGGAGCGGTAGCTCAAAGTATTACGGGCCATGTATTCGACGAATATCACAATCCTATACCCTACGCAAAAATTTACGTTAAAAATTTCCCCAACCTTGGTGGAATCACCGATTTTGATGGCAAGTATTTTTTTGGTTGCGACCAAGGATCATATGATATTATCTACAAATGTGTAGGATTTGAAGACTTTGAAACAAAAGTAACGGTGAGTTCATTACAGCCTACAGTTAAAAATGTTTACCTCAAACAAAAAGAGAACGAATTGAATACTGTTGATGTTTCAACAAAAAAACGGAATATTGGATGGCAAATTGTGCAGAATGTAATTGACAATAAGAAAAACATGATGCAGCAGTTCGATACCTACACCTGTGATATTTACATTAAAGGCATTGAAACCTTTGTTAAAAAAGTGAGAGAATATAAAAATGATGATGACGATGATGATGAACCAAGCGATGTTTTTCAAGATCAAAAAGATGAAATTAAAAAGAAATTAGAAGGTGAAGATCGTTTGAATATGGTGGAGATAAACATGACCAAACATTTTCAATATCCGAATAAAATAAAAGAGATTAGAACTGGATATGATAAAATTGGGAAGCCCGATCAAATCTATTTTCAAACCACCGTTTCTGGAGATTTTAATTTTTATGAGAGCTTAATTAGAAAGTTTGATTTACACGAAACGCCCATCGTTTCACCCCTCCACCCCTCTGGAATTCTATCATACAAATATAAACTAGTAGCCATTGACACCATAGGTGCGGACACTTTATACACTGTAGAAATTTCTCCAAGATCTGTCGGAACTTCAACGCTTGAAGGTCATTTATACATTCTAAATAACGAATGGGTTTTAACAGGTGTCGATTTAAAAATGCACAAGGGAAACCTAAAAATTTATGATGATTTTCACATCGTGCAGAAATTTGAAAAGAAAGATTCATTATGGCTTTTAAAAGAGCAAGACTTTAAATACAGCACTAAATACGGAAGAGAAACGGTATTTGGAGAGACCCAAGTTGTCTATTCTAATTATATAATCAACCCCACTTTTCCAGCCAAATTCTTCTCTAACGAATTAGGTGTTACTACAAAAGAAGCTTACGAAAGAGACACGACCTATTGGCATGAAATCAGACCAATTCCTTTGACTGAAAAGGAATTAAAAACCAAAATGAAACACGATTCGTTGAAAGCTATCTATACGTCTGAAGAATATTTAGATTCTGTAGATGCCGTTTTTAACAAGATAACAGCATTAAAAGTACTATGGTTCGGTATTGAACATAGAGACCGGAAGAAAAAAACACAATGGTATTTATCGTCGGTTGCTGATGTAATTGAACCATTAAATATAGGCGGCACGAGATTCGGCCCCGGCTTTAGCATTTTTAAGAAATGGGAAAACCAACAATGGATAGATGTAGACGCAGATATAACAGTAGGATTTAACAATACCGATTTTAGAGGAAGCGGACGTTTTTATCATCTTTATAATCCAAAAAAATCAAGTCGTTATTCATTATGGTTCAACAAAGGCGCCTCTTTTATTAATTCGTACGATGCCTATTTTTCACTTTTTAATCGACAAAATTTATATGAAAATTTACAAGGCGGTGTCTGGCATTCCTTTGAAATATTAAATGGACTGTACCTTGCTACTGGTGCACGATTGGAACAAAGAAGTCCTTTCGATTTAAGCTATAAATTTGTTACTTGGTTTGATGACGAACTTAACAATGGCCCTCCCATTCAATTTGACGCTTATAGAGCGTTCCGAACAAACATTTCACTGTCTTATACTCCAGCCCAAAAATACGTCTCAGAACCTTATAGAAAAGTTGTTCTAGGCAGTCGTTGGCCAACCTTTTCTATTTATTGGGAAAAAGGTTGGGATGGTCCCTTTAAATCCGTTGTTGATTTCGATTATTTGAGTTTTGGTATTGAGCAAGAATTTCAAATTGGCACAATGGGTCAATCAAAATACAGAATTAAAACAGGGACTTATGTGAATCAGGATAGCATCTTTTATATTGATAGAAAATTCTTCCGTAGATCTGACACCAGCCTCTTCAGATTTTTATTTAGTCAACCTCTGTACTCTTTCCAAAACTTAGATGACAACTACGAAACACAGGAGTTGTTTTTAGAAGTGCATTATATCCATCATTTTAATGGTGCGATCGTTAATAAAATTCCCTTCATGAAAAAGACAGGAATTAAGGCATTGATGGGCGGTGGATTCATCTACTTACCCGAACATAGTTATGTTTATACGGAGGCATTTGTAGGATTAGAAAGGACCTTTAAATTTGTGAGGCGAAGACTACGAGTCGGCGCGTACGCCATATTTAGTATAGGTAACAATCAATTTACCGTACCAGATGCTAGCAAACCGAAGAATGCCCAATTCAAGTTCTCTTTTGATTTAATGAATGAACGAGATTTGAAATTTAATTTTTAAGACCTCCAGTCATTTTCTTGAACGGTATACACATCTCAATCATCATCATTAATTTCTTCGTTTATTTCTCTAATTCCGAAAGCGATAATTATCGATGCTATTCCGGCAAACAAAATGGACAAACCAATCCAAATCATCAAACCTATTGTCGCAGCCATTGGATTAAGTAAAATGAATAATACAAAAAGCAAACTCAATATCCCACCAATCAATACCCACCGTGACTTTCTTAAATCAAACTTTTTCATTGCCACAGCAATTCCAATCAATGCAAAACCTCTAACAATTAACCAAAAACTGATTAAAACAGGTAATATTGCCAGAGAAATCTGTGGATAGATTAAGATACCAGCACCAACTGCAAATTCTAAAACACCACTCCATAGATACCAACCCCAATTATTCAAACTGGTTTTATTTTTAAGGGAAAGATAAATCTGACCAATTCCTGTAAACATTGAACTGAACCCCAAAAACATTGTAAAGCCTAACAAACCTTCTAAAGGACGAACAAGAATAGCAACACTTAATGCCACCAAAAGTATTCCAATAAGTAAAAAGAGCCACCAATAATTAAAAGCTTTTTGAAGTGATTTTATTACAGTCATAATCTCTATATTTTAATTAGATATTGACGATATTGTAATCGATCGTCTGATATGACTACAAAAATAAAGATAAGTAAACTACAGAAAGGCTAAATAGATCAGCTGAAAACTGATTATTGTCAATTAAAAAAGTGGATGAAATGAAATTTCAGAATGACTAATATCTACTAATCTGCTAAACACATAAACGATTCAATCGCGATAAGAAAGTCTTTAAAGCTATTGCTTAATGCAATTATTTACTCAACAATTATGCGCTCTGCCTTATCTTCATAACGGATGAGATAAACTCCTGCCGCTAAATTTTCAAGATTTAATACCACTTTATTACTCGACTGCGAAACGACATACCAATCATTAACAACACCGCCCATGATATTGTGAACAGATAATTTAGAAACATCATTTATTACCGCTTCAACAGTAAGATTATTAACTACCGGGTTGGGATACACTTTTAAACCTTGCTCAAATTTATTTGTAAAATTTACTGTTTCGGTATTCGAATAAGTATAATCACCATTAAAATCTACTTGCTTTAAACGATAATAGTTAACACCTTGCTCAGGACTGCGATGCGTAAAGTCATAAGCCATTTTCTGTGTCGAATTTCCTGCACCGTTAATTTTACCTATTGCTTTCCAATCAATACCATTGATGGAATGTAAAACATTAAAATAATCATTATCAGTTTCAGACGCTGTCTCCCAACTAAGATGCACTAAATCATCTTGTTTAGTTGCAGAAAAACTTACCAATTCAATAGGTAATGGTCCAGCAAAAATGCAATCAACTGTTCTACTTGAAATTCCAGGTCCTTGAATTCGAATAGAAACTGCATCACATTCTAAAGACTCTACGGTAGCTATTGCACAATCAGAATCAGGATTGTACGGATTCCCTGTTGTTGTTACAGTTCCTGAACCGCCGCCGTTTGGTAGGTTAAAAAAGTTGTTTGTAAATTCCCCACACCCCATATTCCCCTGTAAAGTCCACAAACTTCCGGGAGCTTCAGGACCTGAAAAGATAATATCATATTCAATTTCAACATTAAAATTATAACCATATCTACAGCTTGCCGGGGCAATTATTCTTATAGGGCGAAGTTCAATTGAAACTGAATAATCATCAGTAGACTCAACGATATATGTACATTGGCTTTTTGCCGAAACAGACAAAATACTTATGAATAATATTAAAATTAAATTTCTCATTTTCTCGATTCTAAAGTGCAAATATAACTAGGTGTTTGTACTTAACTACTAAAACGTATGTTAAATCTTACAACTAAGTTACGAAACTTTATTCTTTATGGTTTGCAAGCAGTTAAACTAATCGTTAAGACACACTTTAAACCAGTTTAAACACCTAATTTTGATAAAATCGGTAAATCAATGTCAAGTTCACAACCATGCAAAAAATCGAACATAAAGGAGTATTGATCTTTACAGAAATTAAAAGTTGAATAAGAATGAGGACAATATACTTAATTGACTTGCATCAATATTTTCATTATCTTTTTAAAAAGTAAAGACATGGATATTTATAGCACTATTTGGACGATTGTTGGCATAGCATTTTTGATATTAGTCATTTTTAATATCATCAAAATCATGCGCCGGCGCAAACGTGGATATCAGGAAAATGATTAGAAATAAACAATTTTCTCAGGAATAGAAGTCGAATTATCACTGATAAACCGAACGAAGTAAATTCCTTTTTGTAGACCTAAATTCACCAATGACAATCGCGTTGTTGGCGTCATTTCTGAGACTATTCTCCCGTTTAAATCTAAAATTTGAATAGACAGGTAAACCTCTTTGGGGCTTGTTATATTGATGATATCCCGTGTTGGATTAGGGTAAACTTTAAATTCTAAATGCTTTTGAGTTGCTAGGCCTGCAAAAACATTATTCTCATTCATCACTGCAACTGCATCTAGATCAAAACCTCCACTGGCAAAAGCCGTTTCGTATGGATCGTTAATTATATTACCCAAATGATCACGACTGGCATATTCAGGATCAATTGTTCCGATTACATCTATGATCTTAACATATAAAATACTATCTAAATTTACACCGGTAGAATCGATTATATCTTCCAAATCGAAAGGTGTTCCATAACCCTGACGATATTTCCCTGCTAAATTATGAACCTGACTCGTTTCACTTGTACCATAAGTACTAACTTGCTCATCGGTTGAAATTACTGAAGTTGATGGAATTCTAACAAAACGAACACCGTCTGTACTTACCTCAACATGCGCAAATTCAAGATAGGTATCTGAAAAGCTATTCTCAAATACGGCAAAATCGTTACCTGCACCATTCATTATAGGATATTCGAACCCCAAAACAATCGATCCATAATCACCTAAACTAACCACATCAGTACTTGTTCCTTCAGCATAACCTAATGCATTTTCTGACTCTCCAAAGCTAGCAACAGGACCCATTTCGTTTATTATATCTTCCAACCCTCTATTAAAAGTGACCATTTTAGTTGCCCAACCTTTTATATCCGAAGAATCTTTATGAATTGCAGTCGTTCCAGGCTCATCAACAGCTGGTGCGAATTGTGCAAATAGATTTGCTGAACAGCAAACAAACAGTAAAATTACAGTATTTTTCATCTTAATTTTTAATAATATTCTTAGCAATTAATCCACTCGTAAATTCATATTGATGGACACCTTTTAAATCGTATACATGCACAATTGATGAATTCACATACCCATTCACATCAAAACAATAAATTGAATTATTTATAGGGTCTACTTCTATTCCTCCGAAAGTGGCATAAGCAGAAAGATCAATGATTGGGGTATAATCAACCTCTTCTGTTAAGGTATTTAATCGGTATATTTTTTGATCCACTTGATGATAAAAATAAATGATGTCATCTGCAAAATCGATACCCCCAATTGGCAAATCAAATCGTTCTAGCACGGTTTCTGAAATAGGATCGACTCTTAATAAAGCAGGAGCAACATCTTCATAATCACCATTTGACACGACATATAATTCTCCCTGATTATCGTTTAAAATCTTGGTGCAATTGATTCGAGTTTTAAAAGTAGATTCGACTACTTGAGAAGTTAAATTGATGACTGAAATAGTAGAATCATAATTCGGAAAATTCAATCCTCCCGAATTTGTTACGAATAATTGATTCCCGATCCGTGCTATACCATCTGGATTTGATCCGACGGTTATTATTTTATCGATTTGAAATGTGTTTAAATTGACGATGACAACAGTACCATCGAAATTACAAACGTAGGCTTTGTTGTTATAAATTTCTATTCGTCTTGGCTCTCTTGCTATACCGCCACTGAATAAAGGAATTTGAGCAACAGATTTTAAGCTATATCTTTCAACGATCTCAAGCTGACTTGAAATATCAACCGCAATTATAATGTACTCAACTCCATCTTGAGAAAAAACAGCGAAGTCGTTTGCTGTATCCCCTAAGCCTCGGTCATTCGCTGCTTTAAAAGCTTGATGATAACTCATATTATCATTTGAGTTATAAAATGAAATTGATGCATTATTCTGTTCGAACAATCCCTCATTTAAAACAAGTAAACCATTTTCATATTCTCCGAGTGAGATAGGTTCTATTGGTTTTTTCTTGCAGCTTGCAACAACCAATAAAGCGAAAATTATTACGATTACATTTTTCATCTGAAACTATATTTTATTTGAGCTTGGTAATACCTACCTGGCATTGGGAAACTTCTAATTATTTGATAATTCTTATTCAGCAGATTCATGCATTTAAGTGAAATAAATACCTTAGAACTATTCCAGTTCAATTCTTTTGACAACCCTAAATTAAAATCTGAAAAGGCCGGTAGTAAATTGCTGTAGATATTCTCATTTAAAGAATAACGAAATGAATTATAAAGAGCATTGACACTCAAGGCAAAGCCTTTAATTGAGATTGACATTCCGTTTGAAGTAGTGTATTGTGGCGTATATGGTAATTGATGACCAAAAGTTGAATTGTTTTCGTCAGTTATATCTATAGTCTGATTGAATGAATGACTTGTACTCAACACGAATAATACTTTTCGCAAACGCGTTGATAAAAATGCAGAAAAATCAATTCCTTTTATTTCTGTTTCACCGATGTTCTGCATGCTCCAATTAAACAAATCTTTAGTTGGAATAGCAATAATTTTATTCTTGGTTTGATTATAAAAACCATCTATCGTTGTTTGAAAACTAAATTTGGTAAAAACCTTTTTATAGGACAAACCTATATTCAATAAATTGGCTTCCTCTGGTTTTAAATGCTTATTTCCAATCGCATTATAATATAAATCATTAAATGTTGGCATGCGGTAACTTGATTTATAGAACGCTCTTATTTTTAAAGCTTTTTTGATGAATGGCTGAACGGAAAATGAGAAAAAAGGACTTAAATTAAAATTCGTTTTTTGGATTGACTCACCTAATTCAGTATAATTATCTTGAATATATTGATTGGTTAAATTGGTTAAAACATTAAAGCGACCTAAAGTTAATTGTGTTCCAATCACCGAATTATTTTGTAGTCGCATTGGATTGGCAGACACGTTTGACCCTACTAGATTTGTATATATAAGATCCGAGCCAAAGAATAATTTTGTGAAATATTTATTTAATTTCCTAGTCAACATACCTCCGAGTAAAATATTTTCTTGTTGATATTCTGCTGCCAAAAAACCCTCTGAATTAAGATAATGTTCATCTAAATATTCCGTGTTTTCTATTTGATAAAATGATTGCGCATTTAACAACCATTTACTTTTATTGAATTGATAATTCAACGTGTATTTCTGAAAATCTGTCCATAAATATTGATCATTCGACGGATTATACAAGACCACAGCTCCTGGTAGTTCTTGATCAGTATCAGAAAACTGACCGGTAAAACGTAATTTAGAATTTTTGTTATCGAAACCAGTAACTATCTTCCCTCTCAAACTTGTTAATGCTGAATTCTCCCGTATTTGCGTTGTATTAATCCCTATATCAGGTTGTTTAAATTGGTAAGCACCCGAGCCGAATTTATAAAACACTTGCCCGCCGATAAAAAATGATTGGCCCAACGGCACTTGAATTAGCACACCGTTTTCATATGCATTAATCGTATTAAAAATTCCAGAATAAGACCATCTTAAACTATCCGGTCTTTCAAACAGAACAGATTGAACGGAAATTGTATTGGGTAAAAGAAAAGCAGAAGCGGAAACATTCTCAGACAATACTTGTCCACTACTAAATTCGACAGTATTTAATCCGAATAAATCGAAACCATTAAGATTCACTAGACCACTTTGTACATTCGGCAAAAATGCTCCGTCAATTACAACGCCTGTGTGATTCGCACCCAAACTACGATAAGCGATTGATTTCACCCCACCTATTCCACCATAATCCTTTAATTGAATACCTGGAGAATACTTAAGCGCCTCAGCAATATCGATGGCCCCTAATTGTTCCATCCAAGCTTTAGTGATCGTAATATGAGGATTTGTTGATTCTAAATTGATCGTATTGAGATCAACTTCTTTAATAATGGGAACAGGTTTTAAAACCCTCGTCGTGTCTTGCCCATAAGCGGACAAGACAAAACAAGAGATTAATAAAATTATATGATTCGTTCTGAATCCCATCAATATTTACTATTGAACAATTAACTGCTCAATTGCTGTTCCTTTTGCTGTTTCAACAGACAATAAGTACATACCTTTTGCAAGGTTGTCAATTGATATAGTATTCTTACCTTCAGTTAAGATTTCAGATTGAATTAACGCACCGTTTAAAGCTAAAATCTTTAAAGTACTATTACTTTCAACTTCAATATTAAAGTTATTCGTTGCTGTTGGATTAGGGTAAATATTCATTTCATATCCAGCAATATCAGTAACACTAACAAAAGAAATCGCATTAACGGGTGTACTAGGAGGAGTTGCTGGTGCCCAATTTGTATAAGTTGCAGCAAACCAATCACCATTTTCCATTACTTCAGAAATTCCAGTATTCATTGAAAAGCCACCTACATTTTCTCCAGACCAAGTTGCCCAATAATAAGGATCACCGCCAATTCCAGCTTGACCATCAAATTCTACATCATTTAAAAATCCACCAGTCATATCAACAGATAGATCATAATAACCAGATTCTACAATAGCAGTAATCACTTCACTTGCTGTGATTGTTATTTCAGTAAACTGGTATCCAAAAACATAAGACTCACCTGCTTCAGCACCATTAAAGTCAAAAACTATTGCAACAAGGTTTTCTCCTTCTCCAATTAAAAAGTCAACATCAGTAAATGTTAAAGCATGAGAAGAAATAGCAGCAATTGGGTAAAACGGACGTCTTGGAGGCCAAGCATCATAAGAACAACCGAACCAATCACCATCATTAATTTCAGTAGACAAACCAGCATTCATAGTCCAATCGCTTAAATTAGTACCACTCCAAGTTCCCCAATAATTAGGATCTCCACCAATTCCTTCTAAAGAATTATAAAGAATATCATTTAAGAAAGCCGTTGCATTGATCGTTAAGTTGAAATCAGCTGCAGCAATATCTGCTAACATCGTTTCACCGTCAGTTGTTCCATCAAAAGCGTAACCCCAAGCATAAGTAACAGCTTCACCATATACATCTGAAACAAAGTCAACAACAAAAACAGCTGAATCATCACCTGTTCCTACCCAAAACTGCACATCATTTGAATTAAACATTTTAGAAGCATAAGCAGGAATAGGTTCTCCTGGCGCTACAGCTGGATCAAAATCCGTATAAGAACATCCGAACCAATCGTTTGCAGCTAAAACTGTCCCAATTCCCATGTTAGAAATCCATTCTGTTTCTTCCGTTTTAGACCAAGTACCCCAATAATTAGGTAAGCCCATTAATCCTTCATGGTCATTAAAGGTTATATCCGCTAAAAAACCACCGGTCAATGCAACTGTTAAAAACTCCTCATCCAATGAAATTTCAGCAAGCATATCACCTCCAGTTTTTGAAGTTGTAGCATCGAATAAATAACCCCATGCATAACTAGAATCTACTGTTTCGTCAAGAAAGTCGATTACTAACACAGCAGTATCTGGACCTTCGCCCACGTAATAAACAATGTCATCGCTCGAAAATTGAGCATTTGTGAAAATTGAAGAGAGTAATAACGCTCCAAAAAGTACAATTTTTTTCATCCTTTTAATAGTTTGGCCCTTTTTGTTTTATGGGCAGATTAATAAAAAGGAATAAAACGCAGAAAAGGCATTGAAAAACCATGCCTAAACGTTGCTTTTATCCCGAAAGCTAATAGTTGTGAAACTTGGCAGGTCTTCTGACTTAGGTTGATACTTAAAATTCCTTCCCATTCACCTGAGGCGAACAGTGGATATTTTTTTAAGCTTGTAAACCATTACAGCTGCGGGAACAGTTCAAGATTTCTTTCAAAGAAAGGCACTTGATTCCCATTTTAATTCACCGAAGTGAAACCAAAATTCGTTGCAAAGATAGGTAAAAGATCCACCTTCGTCAAGACTATGATGGACAAGAAATAAGATTAAAGATAAAAGAGGTAAAGACTTACTCTTAATCAAAGCTTTCAGGAGAGCCCAAGAAGAGCAAGAAAACTGTTTTTTTTATGCATACATCCGAATAGGATCCGCTCAAACAAATTTATTTTGAACGGCAAATTTAACGAGACCCGCAACATTTTTAGATCCGGTTTTACTTAATAAGTTTTTACGATGCGTTTCAACCGTATACGCGCTAATGAATAATTTATCTGCAATTTCATTGGTATTTAATTCTTCACAAATAAGATCTAAAATTTCTTTTTCACGTCGTGTTAACTTAATATCTGAAGAAACTTTGTCTGAATTAAAACTATTCATGAATACTTTTTGGACATCTGTACCGTAGTATTTTTCTCCTTTCAACACCGTATTAATTGCTTCAAATAATTCAGATTTAGAGGTTGTTTTTAGCAAATAACCATCAACACCAATATCCAATAATTTTCGAATATAATTCTGGGTTTCGTGCATGGTAAGCATAATTATTTTAACCCCAGGAAATTTAGTTTTAATCATTTGAGAAGCTTCTATTCCGTCCATTTTAGGCATACTAATATCCATTAAAACAATCTGAACATCTAATTGAGGGAGCATCGCTAACACTTCCTCACCATTACCTAACTCTGCGATTACTGATATTTCATCTTCATCTTTAAAAAAAGAAGCAAGTCCTTCTCTAAAAACGGTATGATCATCTGCAATAATTAAATTTGTCATAGTGGTATATTTATGATGACTATTGTTCCTCTTCCAACTACCGAATCAAAATTAATTGTCCCGTCTAGCGCTTCAACACGTTTACTCAGACCTGAAATCCCCAAACCTGTATATGATTGATTTTGCATATCAAAACCAACACCGTTGTCTTCGAATAATAGATTTAGCTGGTCATCTTGTTTATTCAATTGAATCTCAACACTTGTTGCATTGGCGTGTTTGAGCATATTACTCACCAATTCTTGTACAATCGCATAAATTGATTGTTCCTTCTTTTTATCAAAATCGGGTAAGGACTCATCCATATAAAATTCTACCTCAATATTTTTAGCAGAAGAAATTATAGCGGCTAAATCCTTTAAAGCGCCTCTAAGTCCCAATTTAGCCAATCGACCGGAAGACAAATCGTGTGAAATTCGTCGAACATCTTGTACTGCTTCGTTCAACATCGAATTGACCTTATCAAATAAATCTTTATTCTCTTGTTTAATCAGTTGAATTTTTTCATCCATTAAAGAGAAATGCACCTTCACAGCAGATAGTGTTCCACCCAGTCGATCATGTAAATCTTGTGCTATTCGTTCCCGTTCATAATTCTGTCCTTCAAGCAATGAAGCATACGATTTTGCCTCTTGGTCTTTAAGAAGGTTATCAATTTCTTGATTCTTAACGTCCACTTCTAACTCCTTAAGCCGATGTTTCTGTTTCACATTTCGTACGACAAAAAATATCACAATTAGTATTAAAGCAATTGTTCCCATTAATATATAAATAATCAGTCTTTTATTTTCGTGTTCTATTGTAATTTTTTCTTTTTCAGCCTTTTCAAAAACTGCAGTCTGGATGGCTACTTTGGTCTGGTATTTCTTCTCAGCAGCTAAGATGGCATCTATTTTACCTTGGTCGAAAATGGAATCGCGGAGTACATCATATAGTTGAAACATTACAATCGCAGAATCAGACATGTCCAGTTTTGCGTAAGCTTCTGCGAGGTTGAAGTAGATATAATCTAAATGTTCTCTGTTACCTGTCTCGCGAGATACATCTAATGCTTTTTGGTAATAGACTACGGACGAATCGTAATTGGCAAGTTCATAATGACAAACGCCTATATCAATATTAGGATAAATTGTTGCGCCATATTGAGACAATTGATTAAATAGAGTACTTGCATCTTTATAATACCGTATTGCTTTACTTAAGTCATCTTTATAATAAAAAACATTCCCGATATTATTGTAAATATGCGCCATTCCAGAAGAGTCCTTTTCATCTTGATAAATTGCTAAAGCTTTTAAATGATAATAATAAGCACTGTCATAATTCTCATTAGCCGAATGTGCATTTCCCAGTCCAGCATAAATAGATTTTAAGTATGTTAAATTCCCGATTGACTCTTTGGTTTTTAAACTTTTATATAAATGTTTAAATGCTGTTTTTTGTTCACCTAGAGATAAATAAATTATCGCCATTTTCTCATGAGTAGATGCTGCATGACTTAAGTACCCGCTAGACTCTCTTATTTTTAAGGCTCTTTCTAAATAGTGAAAAGAAGAGTCGATATTTCCTAAAACATGATAGATATCACCTAATTTTGAATAACATTTTGCTTTAAAAAATTCACTTCTATCTACTTCTTCCGTGCCTATTAATTCATATAAAAAAACTCGAACGAAATTCGGCTCCTCGAAATTTTTAAGACAATAACGATTAATTTGACTCTCTAAATGTAGAGAATCAAAACAGAAGGTATAGTTCGTACCTCCTATAGTTAAGCTTAATAATAAAACAAGAAATCTCAACTTCTATACCTTATTTATCGGGTTGCTTATCCGGATGAGACGCTACAACTCGTTTCTTCTTTTTATCCTTAGTGTCAAAAATTTGTAGAATTATGGATTCAGAGAATAACCATTCATTAGTTGAAACATTAACATCAAAATAAAAAGTTCTTGCTGGATACAATTGTGCATTTCCAGGAATCATCTTTTTAACAGGAATTTCAATAATAATTCCATTTGCAAAGCAACTATTATTGATATTCTTCGTTTTTTTCTTTACAATTCCATTAGTATCTAAAACAATGTTATTCGGCAACTGTGCAAAAACTCTAATACTCTGCCCACCCCCCCATGAGTCTATATCTATTCCACTCACTAATAATATTGTATCACTCGCATTGTTTGGATAAAGTAAAAGGTTATCCTTTAAAAAGAAAATTGAATTGTTATAAGGTATTTTAGAAGTAGCCATTACAATTTCACTGCATAAAGGCGGTGAAATTGCAGGATCACCATCCTTTACTATATTTGTCGTATCAGCTAATTCTCTATTTTTAGAATCTTCACTGACTGATTCTTCTCCCCCACACCCCATCAAAAACAAACTAAAACTAAATAATATTACAAAGGACTTTTTCATAGGATAGGATTTAAATTTCGATTAAAATACAAATATATCCGTAAACAAAACACATAACATGCCTGATAATTACCAAATTAGAAATCCCTGTTTTCAGGGATATGAGGAATTAGAAATTAATAGAAATTTGTACAGGTCTTTTTATTACCGATTCATAAACCCAACTCTACCGAAGGATCCCAGAAGACGTCTTTGAAGCCCGCTATTTTATCATTTTCTATTTTGTGTCCTTCGGTTTTTAAACGCTCTTCCATATCTGTCGGCGTTTTAAAATGCATTTTTCCTGTGAGTAAGCCATTCCGATTAACTACACGATGAGCAGGTATAGGTTTTTCGCGGGAATGAGAGGCATTCATAGCCCAACCGACGACGCGACTTGATTTTTTGGCACCCAGACAAGCTGCGATAGCACCATAAGAAGTAACTCTTCCATGCGGGATTAGTTCAACTACTTGAAAAACCTTTTCAAAAAAGTCTTTGTGCTGATCCAAGTTTGAAATTTATTAAGATTTGAAATACGATTGATATCTTTGTTGCGGTGGTTGACCAAATAATAAATATTTTCTCCAACACAAGTAAATAACATAGGTTCTTGCTTATTTTGTTTACCAAGTCCGCGAGGAACTAAAACAAAATAACCTTTAAATACAGTATTCAACTGACGTTGTTCATTCTTTATTGCGAGTATCGTGTCTACAGTATATCGCTCTTGGTATTTTGCAGAATCCATCCATTTGAACCTACCGAAAAACGATCTTTTTTTCAATTGTCTTTTTGAAAAAACATGATCCACATTCAACAAATTCGGATTTATATTGCTAATTTCTAAACCATTAGGACTATATAATTCTAATAGAATTTTCTCTTCCTCCAATTGTTCTGAAAAAAATAAATTTTTAATTTGACCCACAGTTTGTTCAGGTCCAGACACATGAATGGTAGACAATTTATCCTCTATATAGTTCTTATTTAATTCCAAAAAGCACGGTATTTCACTTATATGACGAATTAAAATCGGATGCGTTGCCTAATTAATTTTAAATTGGCAATATTTTATATCAAATCCTTTTTCTCCGAACATTACTTCGTAGACGGTTGATATTTTCAAGACCTCTTGTTCTTCTGTGTTAAAGTCTTTCAACATATCATCATAGATATTCCAAGATGAATAGACCAACTCGAGATTTAATTCTTTTATAACGTCCAGGGTTGATTCGAATAATAAGTCGCTATCCGTTTTTAAATTAATAATTCCACCAGGTTTTAAGAACTTTTTGTATTTGTCTAAAAATATTTTTGACGTTAATCTTTTATTCGGTTTTTGAGGTTGCGGATCAGAGAAGGTCAACCATATTTCGTCGATTTCATTTTCCTCAAAAAAGGCATCAATAAAGTCAACTTTTGTTCGAAGAAAAGCGACATTTTTAAGATTGTTTTCTCGCACAATATTCGCGCCTTCCCAAATTCTAGCCCCTTTAATATCAACACCTATATAATTGCGATTGGGCAAAAGTTTTGCCAAGCCTGTAGAGTACTCCCCTTTTCCACAACCCAATTCAACTACAATCGGTAATTCATTTTTAAAAATATCCTTCTTCCAAATTCCTTTAAAATCGGAATCACCTTCAAGCGCTCGAAAAAGATCAGGTTCAAAAACAAAATCCATCGATTTGATATCGGCGAATTTTTTTAATTTATTCTTGGCCATAACCTATAAAAGATTGTTTAGGTTTTTTAGATGATCTGTAATTTCTCTGAGGATATCGTCTTTAGGATTTGGGTCAGCAATGTGGCTGTGAAAATATTCTGACAATACCAATAAAGGTTCAAAAAGGTTCTCTTCGAATAAAGTTTGTTCAATATTTTCAATGATTGTAATACATTCAACCGCCTCCATCAAATCTCCTTCTATTCCAACTTGAACAATTTCCTTTAAATAAGTAGTATAATCCAATCCTGAATTCCATATTGATGACAGCATAATTAATCGCTGTTCAACAAATCTTTTATCTAAAAGAAATTTTGCAATTTGAGCCGGTACTTTAGTCGACTTAACTGTATTGAGCAGGTCAATTATTTGTCCTTGAACTTCACCGTCATCATTATTCTTTAATGTTAATAATAAGGGTTCAATAATCGATTCGTCACCATGGATTTTAAGTGCTTTAATAGCATCAACGATTTCTTTATTCGTTTCAGCATTTAATTGAGCAACTAAGTCCTTTAGCTTTTGTGACTTTAGATCAACTTTATTTGTCATTGAATTAATTTTGGGCAAAGTTACTGTTTTACCATTGAAAGAAAAAATAAAAGCAAACCTATAAGCCGGGTTCTGTTGCATATAAATATGCATCCTGTCATTTATCTAGGCCTCAAGTCGCCTTGAGGCTCAAGCCATCTACCCTCCGAGATCAGCCGGGTTAGCCTCAATCCTCGGTTTACATGATGTTTCAACGCATGAGGTTTACCTTGCCTCTACAAATCACTTTGAGAGCGGTGAGCTCTTACCTCACCTTTTCACCTTTTCCATCAACATAGTTGACGGTAGTTTATTTTCTGCTGCACTTTCTGTACCCACCTAAGTGAATCCTTCCAGTTAGGAAGCATGCTACCCTTTGTTGCCCAGACTTTCCTCCTCCATAACGGCGGCGACAAGACGGTTTGCTTTGCTGTAAAGTTAATTGAAAAGAATTGAGTTGAGATAATCAACAGCACTAATCTGCAAATATTTATTCAATCTCAATAGCAGATACACCATGAATATTGGTTAACTGTAATGAATCCGTAAGTGTACTATTATAAAGTACAGCATTAAATTGAAAGTTAAACAATGCAAAATTCTGGTCTCCTTGTTTTGGAAAGAATTGAATCACACTATCTATTTGAATATTTTGGTTTAAATTATTTTGACCAAGATTAGATGTATACCATTCTCCATTCTTGAAATAAGAACATTCCATTTTACCAAAATTGTCTTTTTCTACTTTATTCGGTATTTCATAAAACTGATCCATTTGCCAAAAATGTTGGCCTCCCTTTATTCGCAATAAAGTTTCATAGCTGAATAAATTATTATCCTTATCAAGCACTGTATGATTAACAAGGTATACACCATCTGTCAAATGTCCCACATAGAATTGCCCAGTCCCTACTAAAGAGTCGTTAATAAACCATTTATGTTTGGCAGTGAAATTATTTGAAGAAAGGAAAATTGTACTGTCAGAACCTTGCGACTCAAAACGAGCATTAATAAGTTCGTTTTCGAATCCATGATTCAACGTCACATTAAAAACTTCCTCACCTATATCTTGAAATTTAATTTGCAAAGTCTGTTTACCATATTTTTCAACCTCTATATTATCAACATTCTCAAACACGCCCAATTCATTCTTAATTTGCATGTATTTTTTCTGGTTACCCATTGCTTGAAAATCGAAATAAATTCGCCCTTTTTGATGAACCAAAAATTGTTTTTCTCCGGCAGTCAAAGAAGGAGAGAATGCCTTATCTTTTTGTTGATAACTCTGCGCAAAAGAAATTTTAAAAATTTCATTGATTGAATCATTCTTAATCTCTCCTGAAAAATATCTTATTCCTCTTAAATTTTCTTTATTAAAAGTAATTCTTAAATTCTCTGCATTTACTTCAAAATTAAACACCTCTCCATCAATCGCACCCTGCACTTGATATACAGGATTTGAGTTTTCGGACAAATTAGGTAATGGCACCTTTTTACAAGCGACAATAAATCCTATAATGGTTAATATTTTAAGTCCAGTAACTAATCTCATTTCTTTCCTGAAAACAATTTATAATTCAAACCTATTGTAAAATTCATTTCACGATCTGTAAAATCACTTAACATAAAGGCGTTTTCTGTTCGATCAAAAAGTCCAAAATTGGCATTAATATTTGCTTCAAATCGATTATTCAAAATAAACCCATACCCTAAGGAGAATCTCATATCATACGTTTGAATTCCTTCTGTTATACCCCAATTATTATTCTCTGTTTGTATTCCTCTTCTGATATCCTGTTGAAAAGCTAAATTACTTTGAACAGATAAAATTCGTTCAACACCTACACCAAATTTTAATTTATGTTTTGGTGCGACATAATAATTGAAAAGTACATTTAAATTTAAGTACAATAATTTCTTGTATTTAACTTTAAACCAAGTACGTTCCGTATTTCCATTATATAGATAGATCTTCTCTCTATGTTCAACGTTCAGATTATTCGGTTGTATAGAATTGGCTTGCATACTTAAACCATATTCATAACGATTAGAGCGGGTAGATCTTAACAGTTCAATTCCACCAGACAACCTTGAATTATAAGAATATGATTCTTCTGAGTAATTATTCCCCCCACCTACTTGAGCAAATAAGTTCACGTCAAAGTGAGGTTTAAGAGGTAGCGCAACAATCTGAATTAATTCAGCGTTATAAAAATCATAATTTGCAATTCTCCTCGGATTATTATTAATCAGGGTAATATTTAACTCTTCAACACTCTCTACTTCAATATTTTCACTTAATGAGTTCAATGGTGTTGCAATAGATTTAGTTTCTGTCACAGTTCTATACCCCATTAAACGGGCTTCAGGTTCAACAACATTTGTTACTTGTTCTATAGTTTGAATTGTATTGGTATTTTGAGTGGTGTTTTTTATTGCATCTTCATATTTTACATCTTCATTTTCACTCTCTGTTGCTGCTGATGATTCGACTAATTCAATATTATCACTATTCATTCCGCTTGCTTTACTACCTGCTAATAAATGCTTTTCACCTAAATCATTCCCATTATTATTTAAAGTTGGAGTTGATTCTGGTGCGCTAATATTTTCATTCGTATCATTCGAATGATTATTCAATACCGTTGCTGACGCTGACGAAATAGTATTTTTATTATCTGAGTGCTGATCTGATTCAACCAAATCTGTTTGATTCGTTCGATCTTGAATATCCATTTCTTGAAAATCAACTATACCGTGCAGTGAATTATCAATAATTGAAGGCATAAAACCATTTTGAATTCCCGCAAACGATATTAGGAGTAGAATTGTAGCAACTGCTGACCACCTTAAAATAAATTTCTGACGATCTTCTTTTTCCAGTAAGACTTTGGCCTCATTCCAATAATTAGTATTGTATTCATAATGCAAACCTTCACTTTCGAGTGCTGCATTCGCTTCATTCCAAAAAGAGCTATTATAATTTGACTTATAATCGTTAGACGCTGACAAAAAGGCTTCATCCATTTCCAATTCAGCACGACTTTCATCAAACTGTTTCCAATAGCTAGGATCATAAACCATTGTTATTTTATCGGCAAACACTTTAAAAGATTCGTCTAAGAATGCATTATCAATTTCTGCTCCGGCATCGACAAAAGGCGCTGAGAAAGGAATATTATCCGCAGCATTTTTAAATGCATTATCTAATTCATCATCTTGTAGATCAGCCAAAGCATCACTCCAGAAAGATTGATTATAATTTACATTCAATTCATTATCGAGCGCTTTAAAACGCTCATCCATATTTTTATTCTCCTCTGTCATTTCAAACCCACATTTCCCTATTTTCTGACATTTTCAATTTATTCACCATTTCTCTAAGCAATTTTCTTGCGTTAGACAAATGCCATTTAGAAGTACCATCTGAAATATCTAATAAATTACCAATTTCTTTATGTGTATATCCATCAATAACATAAAGATTAAATACTTTTCGTGAAATATCTGGTAATTTTTTAAGCATCCCCATAAGGACATCCATTTCTAATTTAGACCAAACTGAATTCTCAACAGTCTTCACGTGAATTTCTAATTCGCGATCGGTTTCTTTAGAATCTACTAATTGAATATAATTCTTATTCTTTCTAAATTCATCAATGATTGTATTGATCGTTATTCTTCTTACCCAAGCTTCAAAAGGCGTATTGGGTTTTATTTTATCTAAATTTTTGCATATTTTGACAAAGCCCAAATTCAGAATCCCGCGAGCATCTTCCTCATTTCTGTGGTATCGCATACAGGTTGGCATTAATTTTACATAATACCATTCGTACATTTTTTCTTGGGCACGTCGATCATTCTTTCTACATGCATCAATAATATCTTGATCAATCATTCAATTCAAATTATATGAAAAAGAACCAGCCAAACTTACGTTCAGCTGGTTTTGAATAAGTAGTTTGATCCACTTTGTTGCATTAAACCCTTAACGACAACAAACTTCACAATATATATAACGAGAATTAGTAATTTAGGGTTGGTAAAAAACTTATTTATTTTCATTTTATGCTAAAACTAATATTAATTCGGCACGGAAAAGCTACAAAATCCAGTTTATCTGGAAAAGATTTTGACCGCGAATTAAACAAAAAGGGAACTGCTCAGATTAACCAAGTTGGTTTTATTTTAGAACGCGACGCTTATCATATAGATCAAGTGATTAGTTCGTCTGCACAGCGGACTACTGAAACTGCTGAGATTTTAAATTTTTATATCGGTTATTTGAAAATTAATTTTGACAAACAGCTTTATTTGGTAGATAAAAACGCGATTTTGCATCATATCATAGACAAAGGGAAAGGAGATACAATATTATTCGTTGGCCATAATTTTGGTATTAGTGAATTCGCTTCAAGTATTACGGGAGAAGAATATTCGATGTCAACTGGTATGTTAATAGAAATAGAATTCGACATAGAAGATTGGTATCAATTAAAGTGGGGTACTGGAAAAGTTGTGCGTATCATTGTACCTAAAGTTCAAGCATTTTAATGTGAAAAAAATTGAAGACAAAATAATCTTAGGAATTGATCCAGGAACGAGTGAAATGGGATATGGAATTGTCCACATTAAAGGTAAAGAAATGACCTTAGTCACATTTGGTGTAATTCATCTTTCAAAAATCAAAGAACATCCTGATAAGCTCAAACGCATATTTGATAGAGTTGACGAATTGATTGTAAGTTACAAACCCGACGAAATGGCGATTGAGGCACCATTCTTCGGCAAAAATGTTCAATCCATGTTGAAACTAGGAAGAGCACAAGGCGTGGCCATTGGAGCAGCATTGAATAAAAATTTACCTTTTGAAGAATACACGCCCAAGAAGATAAAACAATCTATTACGGGAAGTGGAAACGCATCTAAAGAACAAGTTGCCGCTATGTTACAACGCTTGTTAAATATTAAAGAATTGCCAAAATACTTAGATGCTACGGATGGTTTAGCAGCTGCAGTATGTCATCATTTTCAAGGAGGAATAGGTGAACATAATAAGTCGAAATCGGGATCTTGGAAGGCTTTTATATCCGACAACCCAACTAAAATTAAACAACGTTAAAATTGATTATTATTCATTTCGGCATGGAGATTGTATTCATCTAGAAAAACAGAAATTAAATCGTCACTAAAAAATGCTGAATCTGGCTAAAATTCCATGAAGATTCTACATTTTTAATTATATTCGATAAAAATTATTAAAATGAAAAAATTATTTATTGCCTTAATTATATTAATCATTGGAAACACAGGATTTTCCCAGTTGGTATCCACTCACGGAGCAGATTTCATCTCAGAGAATGCTAATTCTCCAGTTGTTGATATAGAACAAATTGGTAGATTGATTACCGTTGCAAGTATAGAAGATGGAACTATTGTAGTGCGCAGATTTTATAGAGGTAAATGGGAACAAATCGGTGAATCTACAATCAGTGGTATTAAGAAAGCAGTAAAATTGGATTTATACAATCACAAAAATACGCCATATGTATTTTGTTACTATGACAATAAAATGTCTGTTATTAGAAGTATGGCCGATGTATGGGAGACTGTAGGTGAGGTTAGTTTTGGATCTGGTAATATCACCGACCCTGAATTTGCTATTATTGGAGAGAAACCATATATCGTTTATGAAGATGCTGACTATGAAATGTTACGTATGATTTCTCTACTTGACAATTCGTGGTATGATGTGGACTTAATATCTACAGAAGAGGCAAGTGATTATAAAATAGCAGCAAATATTCGAGGCGATTTATTTATGGCCTATACCGATGGTAGTGCGATTAATTTCAAAAAAGTAAATCAAACAACTGAAATTTCAGAATGGCCTTCTTTGACGAAGCCACTTAAAATTGAAAATATTAACGAAATATTCGATTTTGAATTCATTGATAACAAAGCTTATTTAACCTACCCTAATGAAATGGGTTCACCAGTTATTATAAGTCTTGAAGACGCGGCAAGTAAATGGGAAACATTAGAAGAGTTAGAGACAAAGTCTACTTTCGGAGGTAAGGACATAAACTTAGTTATTTCTGAATACTTTTTCTTCACGGCAAATAGTAAAACAATTCAAGTTGCGCAATTCTTAAAGAACAATAAGAAGGGGAATTGGGGTAATGTAACAAATCTATCTGCACGCAAAACTACATGCGTTGCTTCTACGGAATACAATAGAGTTATATACGTTGCATTAATTGAAGTAGGCACCAATAAATTAATTGTGAAAAAGATTGAAAAGGGTGAAGATGATGACAAAGTAATTGAGCAAGATTCTAAATTAAAGAAAAAGAAATAATTCAAAATAGAGCAAAAAAAAAATCTACCGTAATCGGTAGATTTTTTTTTTGTGCTAATTTTTTGAACTATGACAATCGAATTGCTTCAGCTATAGTCGCTAATTCATCATTCGTTAAAGTCAATTTATCTGAAGCAAAATTCATATCATTCATACTATTAATAGGAATTAAATGAATATGAGCATGAGGGACTTCTAAACCAATCACAGTCATTCCAATTCTATTACAAGGAAAGGCTTTTTTAATCTTTATTGCAACATTTTTAGCAAAGATTATCATCTCTGATAGTAAATCATCTTCTACATCAAATATATAGTCCACTTCTTTTTTAGGAACCACAAGAGTATGTCCTTTTTGAAGTGGAGAAATATCTAAAAAGGCAAAGAATTTGTCGTTCTCTGCTATTTTATGAGAAGGAATTTCACCGGCAATTATTTTTGTGAAAATACTAGCCATAATTAACGTGTTATTTCAATCACTTCAAACTTCATAATTCCATTTGGAACTTGAATATCGGCAATATCACCCACAGACTTGCCTAATAAACCTCTTCCAATTGGAGAGTCAACAGATATTTTCTTATCCTTTAAACTAGCCTCATTTTCGGCGACTAAAGTATAAGTTAATTCCATACCATTATCAACATTCTTTATTTTAACGTTACTTAAAATAAGCACCTTAGTTGCATCTATATCTTTATCATCTAACACTCTTGCATTAGAAATAACCGTCTCTAACTTGTTTATTTTAGCTTCCAATAAACCTTGTGCTTCTTTGGCTGCATCATACTCCGCATTTTCTGATAAATCACCTTTATCAATTGCCTCACCAATTTGTTCTGAAATAGATGGTCTTTGCACGGTTTTCATGTGGTGCAATTCAGCTTTAAGCTTATCTAAGCCTGCCTTTGTGTAATAACTAATATCTGCCATAACATAATATTTAAACGTAACAAGAGAGCCTTTAAAAAAAGGCTCTCTTAATAACAAATGTAATAAAAATTATCAGTCAAAAGACCGAAGTTAAAAATAGAATTTTATTTGATTCCGATACTTAAACCAATTGTGTGAACGTTATCAAAAGCTCTTGTTTGTCTAAAAGCATATTGAATACCAATCATGTTTTTCTTTTCACCAACTAGCGCATCGACAGATACCCCAGCAGTCAATCCACTCAAAGCTGTTGTTCTTTGATCAAAATCAAAATCACTAGCAAAAACACCTTTTTCATAAACGTATCCTGCCATTAAATCGAACTTAGCTTTATCCAATTCCATTGCATAATTCAATCCTAGGCGGTATTGATCGTTAGAGAACGAGTTAGCAGAGAAACCTAAGGCTATAGTTAATTTACTAGTTTCTGAGAAATTAAAATCATAAGATCCACCAATCGCTAATAAAGAAGGAAGTTCAGATGAATTTGCTCTTTGCTCCAAAGTAGCTAGATCACCAGTTCCAGGATATTCAGCCTGCAATGAAATACCATCACCTTTAACATTCATAGTAGGTCCAACGTTTTTCAGTGCAATACCAAATTTCATTTGATCCTCTTCACCAGTTACGTATCTAATTCCAGCATCAATTGCAACACCTGTAGCTCTAAGGTTAGAAATTGATTGTGAAATTACCTTCACATTAATTCCACCATAAATTGAATTTGAAAATTCACGGGCATACCCGACATTAAAGTTAGAGTATGTAGGAGAATATGTACCTAAACCACCCTCGGGTAATTCGACAGTAGTAATATCAATTTCACCAAAACTAGTTGCCATAACCGCTATCGATATAACACTACTTTCTGAAATTCGTTGAGCTAAACCTGCTGAATTAATTGTAACACCAGATCCACCTAACCAATTTGTTCTATCAAAACGGATTTCTGTTTTATCAGTAAAAGCTAAACCAGCAATATTCGTAAAAATTGCATCAATTCCATTTACACAAGATATGCCGGCATCAGCCCAAGCAGAACTTCTTGCCCATGGATTAATTAATAATTCAGATGCTCCAGCAGAACCAACACGATCACCATTCCCAGCAAAACCAGCGGTTGTTGATAGTGCTACGGCAAATCCTGCCAAAATAGTTCGTTGAATTAATTTATTTATTTTCATTCTAAACGTTTTTTAAATTCAAATGCGATTAACTATTATAAATTATCTAAATCAGGTTGTCGCATAACACCATACCATTTCAGTACCTTTTCGTATTCCTTAACACCACCGTCTTCATTCACTTCAATTTTGATATGAATTAAATAAATTCCACCGGCAATTGGAATATTCTTAGCATTCTTTAAATCCCAATCTAAAGAAGTGATTGCATCATCTTTCTTATAAGATCTAACTAAAGCACCTTGCATATTGAAGATATTCACTTCACATCTTTCTGGTAAGTTGGTAATTTTTACTCTATTGTCTAATTTACCAGTTTCATAAGCGCTATATGCATAGTAAGGATTCGGTACAATTTTGATATTATCAATAACTGAAACTAATTTATCTGAATCAGCTACACGAGAAGAATTACTAATATTGAATTGATACATTGGGAAACCTTCGTTTTCACCATTTACAGTACGTTCATCATAAGGAATATTAATACGAGTACTTATCTTTACATCAGTAGACAATAACTCCTCATCTTCTGCTAACATCGGTTCCATAACCCATTGACAATTTGTCCAAGCATCACGATAGTTTGAATTTCTTTCACTTCTCGCTTCATATTTAACTAGGTCTAATTTATCTCTTAACCAAGCACCTTGGTCATAAGCAGGAGCATCAGTACCATCAACATCAACACCGAAGATATATACATAATGCATTCCGCCGAATAAAGGATCATTTATATTATCTCCAAGTTCTTCAGCATAACTAGATGTTGGATTCCAAATCATATCATTACCATTTTCACCTAACAGCCATGAGTTTTCACTGAAAGCCATATTCAATCTTGTTCCAGTATTAACATCAATTGCATAACCTGGGAACCAACCCATACCTGTTGCATCTACGCTATTTGCTTCCTCTAAATTAACACCAGGATCACCTTCCGCTAATCCATTCTTATCAACAGATTTATCACCTCTAGGCTCTAAGATATAATCATCATGTTCTGTTACGGCAGGATTATTATTTATCTCAATCACAGGACATCTTGTCCATTTAGATTTATCTTGAGTAATAACAATATCAACATCATGTAACTCTTCTAAACTGGCTTTAATTTGCGCTATACGTGCACTTGAAAAGAATTCAGAACCGTTACTAGATTCGTAAGTTGGTTCAGATAAATCTTGACCAGGTTTTCCGAAAGGCATTCCATAAGTCTCATATCCTACAAATCTGAATGGTGCAATACCTCCACCTAACAATTTCTCATACTCTTGATTTTCTGCATCCATTTCACCATTATCATCATAGTTACAAGGTGCATAAATCCAATTTTCTACAGTACACAAAGCATTCGGAGTTTCATCCGTATTTTGAGAATTCGCATCATCAGTACCTACTCTAATCCAATTTGATGGATAGTAAGTATCTTGATCATTTACGAATGCTAACCATTGTTTTGATGAATCTTGGTAAGTGATCGTCGCATCTATCGGAGAAGTAAACAAATCAACACCAAAACGAGTAAAGTATTGTTGATTAACCGTAATTGCAATTCCCCAATCTAAAATTAATTGTTCACTTAACAAACCTATTACTTGATTTGAAAATACAGTATCTCTAGAAGTTGCACCGTCCTCAGTATAAACTCTTTGAATCCACCATTCATCTTCAGCAATACTTTCAGCTGTTTTTCCAAAACCAATTGTATAATCACCATCTTTTAAATTAAGTGGATCTACCACTCTAACGTCTATTGGACCTGCATTTGCTTTATAAACTGGGTGATCAATTTGATTGTTTGTTAAAATATTTTGAACAGAAGCGTCAGTTAATTCGATAAATGCACCACCATTTCCAATTCCTTCAATTTGTGTAATTTCAGGTTGAAAACCATAACTTGTAGTAAATACTCTACCATCAGCTTCTGGTGAAGGATCATGTGGAATTGCTTCTACAGATTCAATACTACCTGAAGTACCTGCATTTCTTGATCTTAAATATGGAGCTTTTTGACCATCCAATGCAGCAGGATCATCAGGATTATAAGATTTAAAGTTATTATAGGCATAAGAAACTGCGATATAGTAATACTTTTTATGGTTTACCAACGCTCTTGAACCTTCAGCAAATAAATCTTCAGTAATTCGGAATGAGTGACGAATTCCTTGGTCTAATTCACCACCTGGAGCCGCCTCAACCATTATATTTCCAAAAGGAATATTATCTTCATCTCTCCCATAATTTACCATTTCACCAACATCATTTTGCACATCAGTTTGTGCAACCAATCTCGCTTTAGCAACATCATTAAGATCACTTACTGAAGCACTCTCATCAATCATCTGGTAAATTTGGTACCCTTCAAAACGGAAAGTATCATCATAAACAATACCCATTGCAAGTAGTTCATCCGGTGTTATAATATTAACTTCATCTCTTTGAGCATAAGACTCAATTGCAGGACTTCCTGCTGGAGTTGATAAAAATAAAATCAATTCATTTTCTAATTCTTGAACTGTTAATACTGGCGCCACTGGTGGCTCAAGAATTTGGAAACAACTTTCAAATAATTTTTGTGCTTTCGTATCAGCAGTAAATAACGATCTTAATGGCGCTTCGATATCACTATCCGCACTTACACCAATCACAACACCAACAGTAATATTGTTTACAGCACCAGGCGTCAAAGTAAACGGTCCTGCTGACTGTACAAAACGTCTATCGTCAGGATCATTATTTTCAGACACTTCACTCCAAGCATCAGCACTTGGTAAAGGATTAGGATAAGTACCCCAACCTAAAGTATCAGAAGCACCAGGGAAAGCAAAACGTGTTTGCACACCACTACTACTTGTATTACCATTTCCTCCAAATTTCAATACTTCACTATTTTTCCAGATTGACTGCAAGTATAAATAATACTGGGAAGCAATTGTAGGATCATTATAATTAGCACTACCAACATTCGTATAATACATAAATCCTTGCATCCCAAAACGCTCATTATCAACAATGTCATCACCATATCCTAAACCATTCAAGGCTTCATTCTCAGCAATTCCAATAGGATTCGCAATACCATCATTATCTTGGTAAGGACCCTCAAAAAAATCTACACCAACAGCTGGTGGATTAGCACCATATGTTGGCTCACCACTTAATGGAGCGTCATCATTTAAATCTCCATTATAAGCATATCCTAAACCTCTCCCCACATCACAACCAACAAAATCATCACCAGCACCACCAACATCAGGATCTACATATTGACCAAAATATGTATTAAACAAAGTTTGCGTACCACGGTTAATTAATTCGTAATTATAAAAGGTCATATTATTGATCTCATCATCTGTAGCAAAAGCAAATGCTTGTGCACGAATCTCCATTCCAATTGGATCACCTCCAGTTTCTGTATGAATATTCCCTTTATCATTAAATACCCACCAATGCGTTTCATCACCGAATAAAGTTACACGACGATCTGTTCTACAATCTATTTTTTTATCTACATCATACCAAGGGTAATCACCATCTTCTAATGGATTATAAATTCCATTTCCACCATCACCATCTCTATCATTATCGTAAAAAGGCGCTAAATAGAAATCTTGTCCTAAAGATTCTTTACCATGAGCTGGCCAGTTTAAAATTCTACCCATAACTTCTTCGTCTGGAGCAATTACATCTTCACAGTCTTCTGGATCTGAAATACCATTCTCACAATTCCACCAAGCAATAAACTGCTCTACTTCTATTCGTCTGATCGTAAAAAATTGATCAAATTCAACACAAGTAGCAGGATAAACTTCCGCAGCACCATTATCTTTAACTAGATTAGACTCAGCTTCAATTGGGTTAAACGGATTATAATTACCACTCCCTAAAGTTAAATCTCCAAGTGGTCCACCCCAAAAATCATTACCGTTAGTTCTAAAACGGTGAGCAGCTAACTTTAATTGACCATTAATATCTTCTCCGCCCATCCATAATGATCCAGAGAATATAACACTTGTATTCGCATCTTTTGGAAAATTATAAGAACCAGTTGATGTTGCCCTATTCTGCCAAAGCGATCCCCCAACTTCAATTAATGCTTTTACATTATTGTATTCCAAGAATAATCTCCCGTTAGATGGAGCACAACCTGCAGCACGAGACTCGATTTCAACGCGTCTCGTGTCTCCTATATGTAGATAAGCGAACAAAGAATTCGCTATCCCCAACATCAGTATATTTAATAATAACTTTTTCATAATTTCTTTATAAATTCTTCAACTACTCAATTAAAAATCAAATTTAACACCTAATCTAATTGTACGCGGTACACCATAATTATAAGGATTATTCACTTTTAATAAATAATAATCACGGTATGATTGTTCATCCAATTGTGATTGAATTGAAGTTTGATACTGTGCAGCTGTCAAATAACCATCATCATCAGCATTACCAGTTGCTCTATAAACGTTAAGTACATTCTGAATATTGAATATATTCGTTACCCTTAAATAAACATTCAAATAAGCCGCTTTTTTCTTATCTTCATCTTTACCAAACTCTAAGTTGAAATTTCTATCCAATTGTAAATCAACTCTAAATTGCCAAGGTTTTCTAGAACCGTTTAAAGTTCCATCTAATTGATTAGCACCTTGCGTGATTAAAGCTTGACCTGATGCAAGTTTAGAACCTGAATAAGGTGTCCCTGAACCAATTTGAGTTACAACATTCAGACCTGTATTTTCTAGGACACCAAAATCTCCAATTCTAGGCCCTTTATAATCAGTACCATCTCCATAGCGATAATCTAATACGACATTAAAACCATGTCTTTGATCGTAAGAATAAGGGAAAATCGTTCTTAAATTAGGTTCTCCAGAATTCACTAAACTCAAAGCTGAGTTAGCATCAGATCCAGTACCATTTGCAAATTGTAAAGTATAAGAAGCTGTCATTCTAATATTACCAGTTCTTCTTAAATCATAAGCAATTGTTAAACCTTTTACAGTACCAAAATCTCTATTACCATAAGTACGGTATGTATTTGGATAAGCTTGGAACACATTTACCAATTGAACTTGATCTCTTTGTTCTTTATAGAAAGCTGATATTTTTAAAGAAGACGTTTTAGATAAAACTTGTTGAAATCCTAATTCGTAATCAATTGTTTTTTCAGGTTTCAAATCAGGATTATTAATAATTCGGTTACGTGCTTCTAAAAATTGATATTCTACTGGATCAAATCTATTACCAGTTGTAGGTCTTTTTGTTAAGATATCATAATGTGCAAAGAACGACGCCTCATCCGAAATTGGGAAAGAGAAAGCAACTCTTGGCATTACATTTACTTGAGGTTTATAATCCTTAAAAGCTTTTTCATTTGGAGATGTCAAAGAAGGATCTTCTAACCAAGGAGCAATACCTTCACTACCTTCTAATACTTTTGCATCTGAAACTTCAATACCACTTGCGTTGTACCAAACGTCTCCATCTCTATATCCATTTATTGCAGTTGGATTACCAACATCATTAACATAGACAACAAAATCATCTCCAATATTGTCTGGGTGAACTATTTCAGTTCCATTATCAAATGCAGATACTTCACCTGCAGTTTTAGCTTCGTACAATAAATACTTATCTGTTAAAACTGGTTGATTTGCATCGTAGATATCAACACGAACACCAACATTAAAGATGATATCATCAAAAGCAAACTTATCCATTAAATAACCAGACATATAAATTGGTTGAAAAGCACCTACTTTTCTCTCAAAATTGCCATCATCATTATAATCATTAAAATATGCAGTAATATCAGTAGCACCACTTACTTTTTCACCTGTATGATCATAACCATACCAGCTAAAATAGTTGTTTCCTGAATTTAATAATTCATCAGCACTAAACATATCCACTGTGAAGAAATCTGGATCTATATCATCAATATCAATAAAATATGTACCATCAGGATCTAGTCCTAATTTATTTCGGACATTATAATCAAAAAAGTATTGAGCATCATTATTTTCTTGACCACCATATTCACCTTTTGATGCATTTAATCTATCATATGTTATTTGAGGATAAGTACCAAAATAATTCGTTGTAGACTCACTAAAATCTAATTCTGTAATATGCGCATTTGCATATTGTCTTGCAATTGTCCAGATTCCAATTGGATTACCACTATAAGATCTATCCCAACGTTGCTCATACTCAAAACCTACTGAAATAGCATGATTATTCAAGTTAATTGTACCAGAACCAGTTACACGAAATTGATCTTGTTGAGAATAACCATAAGTATTATAAGGTGTTCCTAGATTTTGCCAAATACCATAAACATTATTCGGTAAATCTCCATTTCTTAATCCTCCACCTTGATCGATTTGATTTAAATTCTCAAAATTACCCTCAGTATTACCTGCATAAATTTCAAAATACTGGCTAGTAATAGCAGATAAAGCCTCATTATTTGCTGATGGAGTAAATTCAACTAAAGTATCTCTAAACCCAGTAAGAACTAAACTATCCCCACCTGCATTAAATCCATAAGTTGGTATTTTTGTTGTTTTAAAATTACCTACGTGACCATAGTTGAAAATTTTATCTTGATGATCTTCATCCCATACTTTAGTATTTGATTGAGAATAATCAACCATTAAAGAATAAAATGCCGTTTTAATTTTAGAAGTTGAACCTTCTTCATTATTATTAAAACGATGTGTAAAACGACCATAAATTCTCCAATCAAAATCAGTCGCTTGTCCAAAGTTTTCAAAATTCATCAATGAATTTTCATAACTATATCTATTACCACTACTGTAAGACATCGAACCACCAAAAGTTAAATTCACATTAGGACCTGCATTTACATCAATTTTACCTGCTGCAGAAGCCGATCTATTTCGCGCATTCATTCTCCATGGCACTTGTTCAAAACTTGATAAATTCGCATCATCCGAATTTCTCAAATATGAAACATTATCATAAGTACCTCCTGAAGCTAAACCTGTTGAACGTACAGGCCCTAATAAGCTAGGATCTAATAATGAATCTCTCACACTTTTCTTTAACCTGTAAGCTCCACCATTTGCTAATGGTCTATTATCTAAAACATCTGAAAAATTCGCTGATAAGAAAAAACCTAAAATTGGTTTTGTTGGTTTACCAGTTGAATCTTTTTTCATTAATAACGGCCCTGAAACCATACCCTCAACCAGGTTGTACGCATATTTATCCAAACCAAAAACTCTTCCATCGTAACCTAAAGGATCATCTCCGTTAAAATAGAAACCAGAAGTTACACCTTCAAAAGACCCAAAATATTTAGCCGAAGGCCCACGTGTTGTAATAGAGATAATACCACCGGTAAGATCCCCATAATTTGCAGGTACACCTCCAGTAATTACAGACACCTCTTGTATTGCTGATTTCGGAATAGCAGATGAACCCCTTACCTTAATACCATCTATATAATAATAAGTTGCATCATTACGTGCACCACGAATACTTAATCCTTCAGTACCCTCTTCCTTATATACACCACCAACTGTTGATGCAATTCCTTCTGCAGAACGAGTTGCCATTTTAGAAATATCATCTCTTGTTACGGTAGCACCCGAAGCTCCACCATCTTGATCGATCAGAGGAACTTCATAGTGAATTACTTCTACTATATCTAATAATTCTGATGACGACCCTAAAGCAAAATCAACAATTGTTAACCTATCAGAATTAACAACAATACCTTCATTACGTTGTGTTTGATAATTCACAAAACGAACTTCAACATCATACTCACCTGGCGTTAAGGAACTCAAAGTAAATCTCCCGTCAAAATCAGTTTTACCAGCACCTTTTCGCTGCCCTTCTTGACTAATAATAACATTAACAAACGGCAATGGTTCTCCAGTTTCAGCATCAGTAACTGCCCCCCTTATAGTACCAGTACCAGTTTGAGCAATAGCAGCACTCATTGAAAGAAAAAATACTGCAAATAATAGTTTTAGCTTTTTAAGCATAAGTAAGCGATTTTGTTATAGAATCTTAAAAATACAATAGCCCGTAAATATATATAAATAATGTTGACGAACTTAAAAAATGTTAAAATATTTATAATTCCTTCTTATCACAAAAATAAGAACAAATTGCGATAGACAATAGTCGGTAGTTAACCATTTTTAACGACTTTATACAAGTCTATTATTCTTCATTGGTTTACCTTTTTGTCTTCTTTTGGCATTTTTAGCAGCTCTTTTCATACGTTTCCGCGTTTCTTTATCTTGATTTTTCCACTGCTTTTTTCCGGCGCGTTTACGGCTGTTATAACTGTTTTTCACCCTCTTAGACTTAGCACTACTCTTTTTTGACTTGACACTTTTAACGCCTTTATCCTGAGAAAGACCAGAATTAGGCAATATTATAACGGATACAATAATTATTAATAATTTCGTTATAGACTTAGCAAATAGTTTACTCATGCAACAAATATATTTAAGATACTTCTTAATTTGTAACATTTTCGGAATTTTATTTTTATCCTCATGTAAAGAGGGTGACTATCCAATTCCTAATGTTCCTGTAAATATAATTATCAATTTAGACTTACCAGCATACACAGCTTTAAATGCTCCTGGGGGACATGCATATATTGATGCAGGTTCACGTGGAATCGTAATTTATCGGAACTTTGATAAATTTGTTGCACTTGATAGACATAGTACTTACAACTCAGAAGATGAATGTGCTGTAGTTGAAGTAAATCCACTTAATGAATTTGAACTACTAGACACGTGTTCTGGTTCCATTTTCAGCATCACGAGTGGTGTTGTCACAAAAGGACCTGCCCAATTCGGTTTAAAAAACTATTATACATCTTGGGATGGTGCTTATACGGTTCGTGTTTATAATTAGCACCAAAATATTTTAGAAACAAAAAAAGAGATCCCAAATTGAGATCTCTTTTTTTTATAGTTAAATACTGTCTACTAGTATCTGTAATGCTCAGGTTTATATGGGCCTTCAACTTCGACACCAATATATTTAGCCTGCTCTTCTGAAAGAACTTCTAATTCAACTCCAATTTTAGCTAAGTGTAATTTCGCTACTTTTTCATCTAAATGTTTAGGCAACATATACACTTCATTTTTGTAAGCTGAAGTATTATTCCATAATTCCAATTGCGCCAATACTTGGTTCGTAAATGAATTCGACATAACGAATGAAGGGTGTCCAGTTGCACAACCAAGATTCACTAATCTACCTTCAGCTAAAAGAATAATATCTTTACCGTTGATTGTATACATATCAACTTGTGGTTTGATTTCATCTTTAGTATGACCATATTTAGAATTTAAATAAGTTACATCTATTTCATTATCGAAGTGTCCGATATTACAAACGATCGTTTTATCTTTCATCATCTCAAAGTGCTCTCCAGTGATGATATCTTTATTACCTGTAGTAGTAACAACTATATCTACATTACCAACAACATTGATTAATTTTTTAACTTCAAAACCGTCCATTGCAGCTTGCAAAGCACAAATTGGATCAATCTCCGTAACAATTACTCTAGCACCTGCACCTCTTAAAGAAGCAGCAGAACCTTTACCAACATCACCGTAACCTGCAACAACCGCAACTTTACCAGCCATCATTGTATCAGTAGCTCTTCTAATCGCGTCAACTAATGATTCTTTACAACCATATTTATTATCGAATTTAGATTTAGTAACAGAATCGTTTACATTAATCGCAGGCATTACTAAAGTACCATTCTTCATTCTTTCGTACAAACGGTGTACTCCAGTAGTAGTTTCTTCAGATAAACCTTTAATATCTTTAGTTAATTCAGGAAAACGGTCAAAAACCATATTCGTTAAATCACCACCATCATCTAAGATCATATTCAAAGGCTTACCATCTTCAAAAGCAAATAATGTTTGCTCGATAGCCCAATCAAACTCCTCTTCACTCATTCCTTTCCATGCGAAAACCGGAATTCCTGCCGCTGCTATTGCCGCTGCTGCATGATCTTGCGTTGAGAATATATTACAAGATGACCATGTAACGTCTGCACCTAATTCAATCAAAGTTTCAATTAAAACCGCTGTTTGAATAGTCATATGAAGACAGCCAGCAATTCTAGAACCTTTTAAAGGTTTCGACGCCCCAAACTCCTCACGTAAAGACATTAAACCTGGCATTTCTGCTTCAGCTAAACGAATTTCTTTTCTACCGAACTCCGCTAAACTAATATCTTTAACTTTGTATTTCAATTTTTCTTGTGTATTACTCATTTTTTAAACTTTTTTACTTTAAGATTGTACAAAAGTACGAAACTAGTTTATAATTTACACCATAAAAAGCAGGCTTTGCAATTTACAATTGAAGACATATTACTAACATCTGAACTTGAAATCAAGATTTTATCATATCCTGCGCAAGAAATTCTTACTAAGGAGCTCATCGCATTGAATGAGGTTGAACGTATAAAATATGACTCCTTTAGTTCTGAAAAACGGAAATTAGAATTTTTCTTCACCCGCATTCTTTGGGCAAAATTTGGAAAGAACGAATTCATTACCTATAACAAATTAGGGAAACCATGTTTAACGAATGGTTATATAGGCATCTCACATTCTAAAAATAAAATAGCGGTTGGATTTTCTAAACACTATCCAGTAGGAATTGACATCGAACATTATTCCCCAAAAATTCATCGCATCAAACATAAATTTTTATCAGATCAAGAACTCATTCGATATGATTTAGAAGATCAAAATACGATAACAACACTTTGGAGTATTAAAGAAGCACTGTATAAATTCAGGAGTGAAGACGGTTTAAGTTTTAGAGATGATATGGACATCATAAAAATTGGAGATGAGAACTTGGCAGAACTTAACTTCAACAACTCCAAAATACAAGTCCCTTTTCATAAACAATGTTTCAAAAACTTTATCTTAACGTACTGTATTAAAGAAATATAAAATCTAAACTAAAAGCATAACATGTTACGAATTTTAACGAATTGTTAAGCATTAAATTTAGGAATCTTTATACCTTTGCCGCGCATTACGACCAACCTTCTATAAGACGAGATCGTAATTAGGTTTACTACTTAGAATTATTATGCCAAATACTATTAAAAAATCATTGATTTTAGTCTTCATTATTTTTGTTGGCTCTAGTGTTTATCCATATCGATCATGGTATCAAAAAGCACATGTTGGTGGTGAAGCAAGACATCGAGTTGTGGCTTTTTCAATTGGTAATAAAGGTTATGTTGGTGGAGGACACGTTAATTCTGGTGTTTTAAAAACTTATGCTGATTTTTGGCAATACGATCCTGGCTCGAATACTTGGACACAAATTGCTGACTTTGGCGGTGGCAAAAGATTCCATTCAAGTGCATTTACTATCGAAAATAGAGGGTTTGTTGTTGCAGGAGAAGACCATGAAGACAGTTATACCAATGATTTATGGGAATATATACCGGAAGTAAATACATGGATTAGAAGAGCGGATTATCCAGGAGAACCTAGAAGAGGCGGTGTTACTTTTGTATTGGATGGTTTCGGTTATTACGGCACTGGTCAGTCGCGTTTAGGATATTTAGCAGATTTTTACAAATATGATATTGAATCCAATACCTGGTCTGAAGTTGCAGACTTTATTGGAGAACCGAGGAATGCGGCTGTGAGTTTCGCTAGTGAAAACCGAGGTTATGTAGGTACAGGTCATGTTCCTGGTCGCGCTCTAAAAGATTTTTATGAATATGATGCAAGTCTAGATAGCTGGAGTAGAAAAGCGGATGTGAGTGATACCATTCGTCAGGATGCTACTTCGTTTTTCATAGATGGCAAAGGTTATATAGGAACTGGTCATGATGAATTGGGTAATGACTTTAAAGATATTTGGGAATACGATTTAAGTAGTGACACTTGGACAGAAATAGAGGAATTCGGAGGACAAAAAAGACGATATGCCGCTACATTCGTTATTGAAAACAATGTTTATTTGACCGGTGGAACAGATGGAACGAACTTCAAAGATTTGTGGTTATATGCCCCTTCAGTTGGATTAGAAAAAATTCAAAGCGCAATAGATATTCACCTCTTTCCAAATCCAAGTACAGACAAGATCCGTATCAATATTAACAACCGTGATTACAATATGACGGATTTAAAAATTCAGATTTACAACATTCAAGGTAAAAAAGTATTTTCGTCTAATTTTCAAAACAATGGATTAATCATTGAGCAATCAACTATAGGAAAAGGAATATTTTTAGTTGAAATTATAGAAAACAACAAAATCCTTAGAACAGAAAAAATAATATTTAATTAATGGATAATTTTTTTGACATAATGAATGATGGAAAGCGGAAAATTGCCATTCTAATCGATCCTGAAAAGCGAAATAACGCTGCAGAATTAGATGAATTACTAGCGAAAATAAATATCCTTTCACCTTCTTTCATTTTTGTTGGAGGGAGTACAGTTAGTGTTGACGATTTTAATAATTGCATCAACCACTTAAAAGCGTGTACTGATATTCCTTTGATAATATTCCCTGGATCAGCACATCAAATAAGCGAAAAGGCTGATGGCATATTATTTTTATCATTAATTTCTGGAAGAAATCCAGATTTTTTGATTGGACATCAAATCGAATCTGCTCATCAGCTTAAAAAAATGGACATCACCATTTTACCGACAGGTTATATCCTGATTGATGGAGGAAAAACCTCTTCAGTGGCTTATGTCAGTCAAACTACTCCAATACCGAGTGATCAATACAATATCGCAGCTAAAACTGCTATTGCTGGAGAATTATTGGGATTAAAGTCTATCTTCATGGATGCAGGAAGCGGTGCCAATTCTCCAATTTCAGCAGAGATGATTCGCTCCGTTAGGAAAAGTATCGATATCCCATTAATAATTGGTGGAGGTATTCAGACGATTGAAGAAATTGATATTGCTTTTAATGCTGGTGCAGACTTGGTTGTAATTGGCAATAAGATAGAGCGTGACATTGATTTTTTATTGGACATTAAAATGGTTATTGAGAACAAATAATATGTTTAAAAAAACGCTCACAATATTATGCCTTTCTGCATTTGCCCTATCTTCTTTAGGACAAATATTGACAACGCCTTTTTCAAATCGCGACGCAGGTATATTCACTAGTGCATTCGAACTAGAATTAAATCATTTGGATGATGATGTCGTTATTTTCTACACGATAAACGGCAATGATCCAACGGTTTCCGATATCCGGTATACTAGACCGATATTAATAGATAATAGGACAGGCGTACCAAATTCAGTTTCATTGATTCCTACGAACCCATCTTTAACATATCCTTTTGGAACATATAACGCATCTCGAGCGACTACCAGAGGTTGGGTCCCTCCTGCGGAAGAGACTTATAAAATAAATGTCATCCGATACAGAGCGTTTAAACCTGGTTACGCCCCTAGCCCGACTGTTACTCAGAGCTTCATGGTTGATCCTTTAGGAGCTGAGCGATATAGTTTTCCAATTGTTTCATTGAATATTGATTATGAAGATATTTTCTCTAACGAAAGCGGATATTATGTTTATGGTAATGAACCAGATGGTAACTACAGTCAAAAGGGAGAAGAATGGGAGCGAATTATACATATAGAATATTTTGATGTTGACGGGACTTTATTAATGGACAGAGATGCGCGATCTAGAGTTCACGGCGGCGGCAGTCGACATGCACCTAAAAAAACCCTTCGTATGTATGGAGAAACTGGCGAGTTTACAAATTTTAATCTTGAAGTTTTCTCGAGTACAGAGCAGGATAAATTTAAGCGACTTCTATTTAAAGGCGGAGGCCATCGATTAGATTGTTTCCCTCGCGATGATCTAGCCAATTCCATCACTAAAGGTTTGAATGTAGACCAACAGAATCATAAACATGTAATTGTATTTCTAAATGGAGAATATTGGGGAATTCATTCAATTAAAGAACGAATGGACAACTACTTTTTTCAAAATATTTATGGTATTGATGACAACGATCTCTCTGTATTAGACCAAGAATATAATATACAATCTGGAGGTATAGGAGCGGATAGTGCAGCTATGGAACATTTAGAGGATTATATGGATATTAACGACATGTCAGATCCAATACATTATCAACACATTGCAGAACGTATTGATATTGAAAATTATATCGATTATATGTGTGGTGAAATCTTCCTTAGTAACGAAGATTGGGTTTATTCCAATGTTGTGATGTGGCGAAAATCTGGACCTTTAAATCCAAGTTTAAATTCTCCTTATGACGGCAAATTTAGGTGGGCTTATTACGATTTAGACGGTGCTTTTGGCGGCTCATGCAACAATGCATTTTATACCGTAAACACGCTTGCTGCCGCAACAATTACTGAAGGCATCTTTTCGTCATACTCAGAATTTTTTAGGGATTTATTAGAAAATGAAGACTTTAAAATTAAATTCATAAATAGGATGAGTGACCTAACAAATAGTTGGTTCAAACCTGAAACACTTCATCAAAAAATTCATGCAACTTATGAAACACTCAGTCCTGAAATGCTCGAGAACGTAAACAGATGGAGATACCCATCCACAGCAGGAACCTTAGAAGCAAGATACGAAGAGGCACCGAGCCTTTCGCAATGGTATTTAATGCAAGAATATTTTAATCGTTTTGCATCAAGACGACCGGGAAAAGTGCGTGAACATATCATGTTAAAATGGGATTATCCTGACACGAATAAATTAACTATTGATGTGAATGATCAGCAAATGGGAACAGTACAGGTGAATAGTATTCAAATTAATAGATTATTACCAGGTGTTGATGAATCAATCTACCCATGGGTCGGCACATACATAGACAGCATCCAATTGCCGTTAATCGCTATTGCCAAACCAGGTTACCGTTTTGTTGAATGGGCAGAATCTGGAAACACAAATGACACTATTTATTGGATGCCATCTGGCGATTCGACATTCACAGCAGTTTTTACACCAGAAGATGCTTACAATTCTATCCTGATTAACGAAGTAATGTTGTCGAACGATATTACAATCCCCGATAATTATGGAGATTTTGACGATTGGTCAGAGCTATACAATCCAAACGATAATGTAGTTGATCTTTCAGGTTGTGAATTCGTTAAAAGTGGAATAAGATGGACCATTCCTAACGGCACTAAAATCGGCCCAAATGACTATCTAATCTATTGGCATGACAAAGAAACATATCAAGGAAAATCGCATATTAACTTTAAATTAACCAATCAAATCGACACCCTATTTTTATTCGATTCGAATGGAGATTTAATGGATCAAGTTCGATATCCGGTTACACCAACAGATTTATCATACGGGCGATACCCTAATGGATCAGGTAGTTTCAGAATTTTTAATAGTCCTACTCCAAAAATGAATAATGATTTTGCCAATATTACAGATTATGAGCTCGAACTTAAAGAATTAATCGGTTTCCCAAATCCGACTAACAATTTACTTTATCTCAATACACATATTGATTTTGAATTGATTGATTTAAGTGGTAGAAAAATCGCAAATGGTCAAAATGAAAACGTGATTGACATGTCTAATTTACAGACTGGTATTTATCTTTTATTAAGCGAAGGATACAAACCATTGAAAATAATAAGATCTAACTAAGATGTCTAGAATAATTCGAATCATTTTAATCATCTTTTTGGCGAATTTTCATTCGACTGTACAAGCACAATCCTTTGATGAATTGTTAAAATTGATACCAGAAGATAGAGCCGAAGGAGATCGTTTTGGGTATTCTATTGACATACACGAAAACCTTGCAATAATCGGTGCCTATGGTGTTGACTTTGGAGTAGCAAACCCCAACATGGGGGCAGCATACATCTTTGAGAAGACAGGATATGCAGACTGGGAGTTGGTACAAAAAATTTACAATTCAGATCAGGACAATTATGATCGCTTTGGATGGTCTGTTAGCATCAATCAAAACTATGCCGTAATTGGTGCTTATGCCGAAGATCACAATGAGTTTGATGCTGAAGAAATGGGCAGTGCCGGTTCCGCTTACATCTTTCAGAGAACAGAAGATACTTGGGTTGAAATGCAAAAAATTGTTGCATCAGACAGGATTGCAAACGCTCAATTTGGCTGGAGTGTTGATATCGATGAGACAACGGTTGCAGTAGGTGCTAATTTTGAAAGCAGAGATGAAATTGGAGACGCATATATTTATCATACTGGCGCAGTTTATTTATTCGAATTAGATGTCGACGATAACTGGATCGAAACCCAAAAAATTGTTGCCGGAGACAGAGCACCTGATTTAACAGAACCTGATGGCGGCGATGGTGAAGATTTATCAGATCAATTTGGTATTGATGTTGCTTTAGACCTACCCTATTTAGTTGTTGGTGCTTATCATCAAGACTTAGATTCGATGGGGGTTAACCCAATATCAAATGCGGGCGCGGCTTATATTTTTGAAAAGGTTGTCGATTCATGGGATCAAGTATCAAAATTAGAAGCAAGCGACAGACAGTTAAGTGATAAATTCGGCTGGTCAGTTGCTATCGACTCAATTACCGTGGTAGTTGGCGCATTTGAAGAAGACCACAATCTAACGGGAACGGGTTATAGAAATAACTCAGGATCCGCTTATGTATTTAATAGGAATGAATCGGGTTATTGGGTTGAATCTCAAAAACTAATTACTCCGGATAGAAATTCAGGAGATCGCTTTGGCTATGACGTAGCTATTGATGATAATTTTATGGTTATCGGGTCTTTTAGAAATGATTCTGACGCATTGGACGAAGCTGATTTATCTGATGCAGGTGCGGCATATATTTTTGAAAAAGATGAGGGCGGAATTTGGTCGATGAATCAAAAATTAATAGCAATGGATAGAGCAATCGACGATCAACTCGGGTTTGCAGTCGGTATCTATTCGACTGAAATTTTATTGGGTGCACCCCAACAAAACTACAATCTAATTGGAGAAGAAAATTTAAATGACGCAGGTGCGGCATATTTTTATAGTCAAGAAGTATGTATAACGACCTATACAGAACAAAGTTTTTCTATTTGTGAAGGTCAATCGATCACTGTAAATGACAATATTTATAATACTTCAGATACCTATTTTGACGTTTTGCATTCGATTATTGGTTGCGATAGTATCATCATTACCAATCTAACAGTTACACCAGCCCCTGTCTATAACCAAAGTATTGAACGTTGTTTTGGACATCCACTTTATGTTGGCGTTAATGCATACGAAACAACAGGTGAGTATACAGATACTTTAACAACAATAACAGGTTGTGACAGCATTGTTATTACTGACTTATTTGTCCATCCAGAGAATGCAGTTACTCAAGACATAACCATCTGTTGGGAAGGCGCTTATACAATAGGCGGATCGACCTACACAGAAAACGGAACATATACAGATATCTTAACTTCATTCAGTTTTTGTGACAGCGTTGTCACGACTAATATCACAGTCCAGCTCCCTGTTAATAACAGTATTAGTCAGTCTGAGAATTTATTAATTGCAGAAGCTGACGACGCAACCTACCAATGGATAAAATGCGATCCCATAGAAATAATTTCAGGTGCTAATGAGCGATCATACCATGCTCCTTTTGTTGGTGCATATGCTGTAATAGTAACTGAGGGAGATTGTTCGGACACTTCATCATGTGTTTATGTAGATGTATTGTCCATATCTAACATAGAAAAAAGCAATTTTAAAATCTATCCAAATCCAGCGACTGATTACCTCATTATTGAGGGAAATAATTTCCAATCTTATCAATCATTAAGCATTTTTGATGCAACCGGTCGATTAATTGAGTCTATTCAACCAATTGAACCTAAATCTTACATCAATACGTCCAACTATTCAAAAGGAACGTACGTCATATCGATTGAAGGTGAATTCGGCATTGAAAAAAGCAAATTTGTAAAGATTTAAAGCTGTTTCATTTTCCTTAAAAAACTATTTATATAAAAGCAAAATTTTGATTGATTCGAATTCAGTCTATTTTTATCGGTATTTAACATTAATTAATCGATAAAATTTAATGATTGAACGAAACAACTTCATTATCTTTGCAGCGATTTTTGGTAATTGCCAAAAATCAATAAAACAGAATTCATGAAATTGCTACTTAGTTTATTTACAGTATGCGTATTTACAATTAGTTACGCACAGGATTTTACAGAAGTATTAAAAGGTGTTGCTTTCAACAGAGGCGAAGAAGACAGAATGGGATTCTCAGTTGCCATTGATGGTAACTACGCTGTTGTTGGTTCTTATGCTCATGATGAAGATGGCTCAGATCCGAATACGGGAGCTGCTTATATTTATGAAAAAACAGGAATTGACAATTGGCAATTCGTTCAACGCATAATCAATTCTGACCAAGACAATTACGACAGGTTTGGTTATTCCGTTGCAATAGACGGTGAAATGATTGTTGTTGGCGCGTATGGAGAGGATCACGATATGGATGATGACAATTCATTAAGTAGCGCAGGTTCCGCCTATTTATTTAAAAGAGGAATAGACGGTGTTTGGACTGAAATGCAAAAAATAATTGCTTCTGATAGAGATGAAGATGACGAATTTGGTTGGTCAGTTGACATCAGCGATAGCACCGTTATTGTTGGGGCGCACCACGAAGGACATGACCTTGCCGGGCTGAATTTCATGTATCATGCTGGAGCTGCATATATATTTGATTTAGATGAATTAGGCGTTTGGAATGAAACACAAAAAATAGTAGCATCACAACGTTCAGTTGATAGATATTATCCTGCAGGAAGAGATGATGATTATGAGGATATTTCAGATCTTTTTGGAGGCGCTGTTGCCCTTGATGGTGACTATATAATTGTTGGTGCTCACAACCACGATTATGACACAGGAGGATATCGTTCAGGAACACAATGGAACGCTGGAGCCGCTTATATATTTGAGCGTTCTGCTGGTGTTTGGTCAGAAACGCAGAAATTATTAAATCACGATCGTTATGCATGGGACCGATTTGGTTATGCAGTAGATATTGATTCAAGTACTATAGTTGTTGGGGTATGGTCTGAAGATGAAAGTGAATTCGACGGAGCTGAACTAAAAAATGCAGGATCTGCTTACATCTTCACTCGAGATATTGGAGGAGTTTGGAATGAAGTACAAAAATTAGATGCTAGCGATAGAACGACTGGTGACCATTTTGGCATAGACGTAGGTATTGATGGCGATTATATCGTATTCGGTGCGGAACAAGAGGATTTAGATGCCGACGGAAGCGATGACTTGTCAAATGCTGGAGCAGCTTATATTTTTCAACGAGATGAGGACGGTGTTTGGGCAGAGATCAATAAAATAGTGCAATCTGACAGAGCAGTTGAAGATAGATTTGGAGAAGGAGTTGCAATTTCTGGTCATACAGTTCTAGTTGGAGCTTGGCAACAGGATTACGATGCTGATGGAGGTGCTTATTTAGAAGATGCCGGTGCAGCCTATTTCTTTAGTTCAATTGTTTGTGAAACAGAATTTGTATATCAAGATATAACGATCTGTAGAAACGACTCAATAGTTGTTGGACAAAGTATTTATTTCGATGGAGGAATCTATATTGATAGTTTATACAATATGGATGCTTGTGATAGCGTCATCACAACAAACTTAACTGTTATTGAACCTGTTTTGATAACACAAGACATTACAATCTGTAGCGGAATTTCATATAATATAGGCGCAAATGAATATACAGAGACAGGCGTATTTATTGATACTTTAGTTGCTATTTTAACAGGTTGTGACAGTATCGTAACGACAAATTTAACAGTAACTCCTCCGATCAATTTCACGCAAGATATTACCATATGTAGCGGTACCACTTACACTATCGGTGAGAATACTTATGATGAAAGCGGGGCATATATCGATTGGTTTGTAACTGAAGAAGGGTGTGATAGTAGCGTAACAACTTATTTAAGTATTGATCCTCCAATTAACAATATTCAAACATTAACAATTTGCGCTGGTAATTCAGTTGAAGTTGGTGTAAGCATTTATACAGAAACGGGGGAATATATTGATCATTTCGTAACAGAAACTGGTTGTGATTCTATGGTAACTACACGTTTAACAGTTAACCCTCCTATCGAATACACAAATGAAATAGCTATATGTTTCGGGGAAACCTATGCTATTGGTGAAAGTATTTATGATGCTTCAGGATCTTATTTTGATGACTTTATTACAGAAACAGGATGCGACAGTATTGTGAATACAATGCTAACAGTGTACCCATATAATACAAGTGAACAAAGCTTCACAATATGTTCTGGAAACGAAATCACTGTAGGAGAAAGTGTTTATACTGAAACAGGTGTTTACACAGATGTATTTACAAGTATTGAAGGATGTGATAGCACAGTTACAACGAATTTAACGGTAAACGATCCACTTACATACAGTCAAGAAATAACATTGTGTTACGGTGAATCATTATTCGTTGGTGACATTGAGCATAATGAAGCTGGTTTGTATATAGACGAATTGGTAACAGAAACAGGTTGTGACAGTATTGTGACTACAAATTTGATTATTCGTGATGAAAATGTTTACGAACAAACCATCAATCTTTGTGGTGGAGAAACCTATACAATTGGAGCTGCTACATATACAGAATCTGGAACTTATATGGACACGTTAATTTCAATTGAAACAGGATGTGATAGTATTGTAACAACTAATCTAGACATTCTCGATCCAATTGACATGACAATTACTCGGGAAGATGCATTAACATTAGTATCAAATGAACCTGAAAGTGAATCAACTTTCTTCAGATGGATTACTTGCGACCCGCTGCAACCTATTGATGGCGAAGAATCCAGAACATTTATTGCGACAGAGAATGGTGAATATGCCGTTGTAATTGAAAAAGATTTCTGTATTGACACTTCGGCTTGTTTCCTTATTAATTCAGTTGGGATAAACGAGATTAACCCATTGTCACAAATTAAATGTTATCCGAATCCAACAAATGGCAATGTTACAATTGCAAGGAATGATGATTCTTCAGGGCCTTTAAATGTGGTGGTATTAAACAATCTTGGGGCAGTGATTTATCAAAATCAAATGACAGCGCCTACTTTAGAATTTGATTTAAGTGAATACGCAAGTGGTATCTATTTCGTACGTATTGCATTCAACTCGGATGTTTGGGTAGAGAAATTGATTAGAAGATAATCGAATAAAGAAATAATAAAAAAGCCTTGTTTTCATTGAGAACAAGGCTTTTTTTATATCGTTACTGTAAGACTTTGTCCCAACCTTTAAACACCGGTTCGTATCCTTGGTCTATAATTGATTGAATGAATTGTGAAGTTGTGCGTTTATCGTGAATTTCGAATTGCTCCAAATTCACATTAGGATTGGCATAACCGCCTGGATCAGTTTTAGAATCCGCACTAATTGATGTAATTCCTAATTTAATTACATTGTTCCTAAACACTTCAGATTCGCGCGTTGACATAGACAATTCAATCTCTTGATTAAAAATTCGATACGCACAGATTAGCTGCACCAATTCTTTATCCGACATCACCGACTTCAATTCTACACCTCCTGCACATGGGCGCAATCGCGGAAAAGAAATAGAATAATTAGACTGCCAATATTTCTTTTCTAAATAATCCAAATGCGCAGCGGCATAAAACGAATCTGTCCGCCAATCTTCCAGACCAATTAAAACACCAACACCCATTTTATAAATACCCGCTTTACCCATTCTATCATGCGTTTCTAAGCGGTAATCAAAATTCGATTTTTTACCTTTCGGATGGTGTTTTTTATAATTCTCTTTATTGTAAGTTTCTTGATAGACAAGTACTGTATTCAGTCCTACTCCAATCAACTCTTCATACTCTTCTTGTTCGAGCGGCTGTACTTCAATTGCAATATGAGAAAAATGAGGTTTCAATAATTGAATCGCATTTTTAAAATAGTCAATTCCAACCGTTTTATTCGCTTCACCTGTCACGATAAGAATATGGTCATATCCGTACGATTTTAAAACCTTGACCTCTGCCATTATCTCTTCATCTGACAATGTTTTCCGTTCGATTTTCACATCTAAACTAAAACCACAATAAGTACAGATGTTCTGACATTCGTTCGATAAATACAAAGGCGCATACATTTGAATGGTTTTACCAAAACGTTGCACTGTTAAATCGTGACTTTTTTGAGCCATTCGCTCTAAATATGGCGCTGCAGCCGGTGAAATTAAGGCTGCAAAATCATTCAAATCAGGCTTTGCCGTATTCAATGCATGTTCAACATCAGCCGCAGTTGATGCATAAATCTGTTTGGATATTTGATCCCAATTTAATTTTTCTATCTCGCTCTTAAATGACATTGCTTCTCCTCTATTTTGTACTGTTTCGATCTTAATTTAAAAAATCAGTCAAAGGACTACTTGCCTCTGCGTGATCTTTCTGTTGACCCATTTTTGCTTCAAAAGCCATTCTACCCGCTTCAACCGCCATCTTAAATGCCAATCCAATTTTCACAGGATCCTTAGCCGTTGCAATTGCGGTATTCACCAATACTGCATCCGCACCAAGTTCCATTGCATATGCAGCATGTGACGGAGCACCAATTCCAGCATCAACAATAACAGGAACAGTCGCCTGCTCTATTATTATTCGAAGAAAGTCTTCCGTTTTAATTCCTTTATTACTACCTATCGGCGAGCCTAAGGGCATAACAGCTTGCGCACCTACATCCTGTAATCTTTTAGCCAAAACTGGATCTGCGTGGATATATGGCAATACTATAAAACCTTTCTTTACCAATTCTTCGGTCGCCAATAAAGTCTCAATAGGATCGGGCATTAAATATTTAGGATCTGGATGGATCTCCAATTTAATCCAATTGGTTTGTAAAGCTTCGCGTGCTAATTCGGCAGCAAAAACTGCTTCTTTAGCTGTTCGAACACCAGATGTATTCGGTAACCAGCTAAAATTCGTTGGTTTTAAATGTTGCAATAAATCATCTTCACTGTCATTTAAATCGACCCGTTTTAAAGCCATGGTCACTAATTGCGAACCTGAAGCTAACAAAGCTGCCTCCATCATCTCATTCGACTTGAATTTACCAGTTCCAGTAAACAATCGAGATGTAAAAACCTTATCCCCTATTTTTAAATCACTCATCACTCTTCTATTTTAAATACTTTCTTTTATTAATCCATTCACTTGATTCACTATAGATTTTATTTCATCCGCTGATTTATTCGTCAACAAACCTGAAACTGCAATCCGTGAAACGCCAATACTAAATAGTTCTTTGCAATCCTCAACTTCTATTCCACCAATCGATACGACAGGCGTTTGATAACCTTTCGCACGTAATTCAACTATAATATCTCTTATTCCTTCCACCCCTAAAATTGGACTTAATTCTTTCTTCGTTCCAGTAAAACGATAAGGTCCTAAACCGATATAATCAATCTCCTTTTTTGCCAATTCTATACATTGTTCAATTGTATTTGCCGTTCCACCAATAAGCCCCTTTTTAAAAATTACTTTCGCATCAACAGGTGAGATATCATCTTGACCAATATGAATTCCATCTGCTGAAACTTCACTAGCAATTACAACTTTATCATTAATAAATAATTTTGCTCCATTACGATGACATATTTCTAAGGCTTTTTGAGCCGTTGCAAGGAACATTTCATTCGGATGATTTTTCAATCGCAATTGAATCCAATCCACACCATTCTCAGCAACCAATTGAATGTTTATCAAATGTTGCTCAGGCGTTTGACCTTGAGATATATAATATAATTTGCTCATTTTATAAATCGTCTAAAATTTCTTCATTTCGAGTTCGCGTTTTTAGATCCGCTGGTAAAATCAGGCCAATCACATAAGACATTAACACACCAAAAGAACCGATTAAAACAAGAAATCCAGCAAGTGGCCAAAGCATAATTTTAAATAAAACACCGATACATAAAGCAGCCGTACCTAGATAATATGACATTCGTGCTATTCTATTCTCTTTTACCCCATCACTGACATCATATTGAGATTCGATGAATATCCGTAATCCATAAATGGCTAATACCACAACAATTAAATGCATCATTGTAAACTGCGGAGCAATCGAAATAAACCCAAACATTCTCAACACAAAAAACACTAGAATCAATCCGTTTAATACATTCAATATTCCTAAAACTCTTTTCATAATCTATCCTTTATGTCGACCAATTAAAGTATTGCTACTTGCTAAAAAATACTCGATGTATCTTTTCGCTTTCAGTATAGCTTTTTGTTGTGGATATCCTTTTGCTATCGTAGCAGCTAAAGCCGAAGCATAAACACAGCCACTTCCGTGTTTAGGAGAATAATTACCTGGTTTCGGCTTAAAAAACAACTCGCCTTCATCGTCAAACAAAATATCTCGTCCTAAATTTTCAGGATTATGACCACCTTTTAGAAGGATTTTTGTGATATTACTTAATTCTTTCGCCCCTACTATTGCGTCATCATTTCCTGACAATTTAATCGCTTCAGACCAATTGGGAGTAATCAGAAAAACCTTCTCTAAAACAACCGACAATTCACTTAAATCTTGACCAAAATCTACCCCAGCACTCGCTGACAAAACAGGATCCCAAACAATCTTAATATTCGGTTGTTTTGCTATTATTTTATCAATTAACACATTCAATAAAGAAAGAGAAGGTACAAGACCAATTTTAACAATCGTAAAAGCATAACGATCCAAAAGTGATTGTAATTGACGGCCAATAACTTCGTCATCAATCCAATTCACAGCTATAAACTCATCTTCAGTTTGAATTGTATTGGCAGTCTGTACAGCCATCCCTACACAATTAAACGCTTTAAACGTTTGAATATCGGCAAGAATTCCTGCTCCTCCTGTTGGATCAAAACCGGCAATGGTTAATATGTTAATTCCTTTTATTTTCATTGTATTGTTTCAACAAATGTGAAGTACTTTCTCCAAATATCACCGAGCATAGCATAACCATCAAACCCCAATGATTTACAGATTGGAATCTTGGTATTATCTATTCCTCCTAATGCTATCACTTTCACTTTTGTGCCCTTTAAAAAAGCACTCAATATTTCAGCATCACTAAAAGCAGATGCGTAACCTACTTTAGAAATACTGTCAAAAATTGGACTTAAAAAAACATAATCCGTATCAAAATTCAAGTTTTGAATTTCACTAAAACCATGCGCCGAATAAGTCACCAAATCTGGCTTTTTTCCATAGACCTTTACTTCCCTATCAATCAGTGTTAATTCTCTCACATCACAAGCGCTGGTCAATTCATCAGCTGTTGTTAATCCACTCATCCCTTTTCTATTCAAATTAATGCCTGCCAAATCGAATTCTCGAATCAATTCGTAATGCGAATGAAGTACAACTTTATAGTGATAATCTGGAATCAATTCTAAAAAATTGATCATTTCCTCTTTCGAATAATCTGGTTTACGAACATGCAAAAAATCCCAATCCTCTTCCATTAGGTTATTAACCAACCCTGTTTCATGCGGCAAAGCCTCAGGATATGTGAAGAGTATTTTTAACATTTTTTTTTAGTGGTTAGTTCCTCCTACGCTATGGCTTCGAAGGACGAGGGGTTCTTCTTTATGAAATTCGATAGAGACGACCCTCTGACAAAACCTGCAAAGGACAAATACTTCGTAAAGAACTACAGGAGTTAGAGGATTAGAAATCCCCTAACTTCCTATTTTCTAAAAAAACATCTATTCATTCCTAAAAACTATAATCTATTTTATCTTCTCTGGTTCTAAATAAACGTCACCACCTTTTTCTTTAAAAGTTTCAGCCATATCTTTCATTCCTTCTTCAATAGCATTCGTTCCGTCTAAACCATTTTTAGCAGCATAATCACGAACATCTTGCGTAATTTTCATAGAGCAGAAATGTGGTCCACACATCGAACAGAAATGCGCAACTTTTGCATTTTCACTCGGCAATGTTTCATCGTGATAAGCACGCGCTGTATCAGGATCTAAAGCCAAGTTAAATTGATCTTCCCAACGGAATTCAAACCTTGCTTTACTCATCGCATTATCTCTATGTTGCGATCCTGGGTGACCTTTAGCTAAATCAGCAGCATGAGCAGCCAATTTATAAGTAATCACACCTTCTTTAACATCATCTCTATTTGGTAAACCTAAATGTTCTTTTGGTGTTACATAACATAACATCGCCGTTCCATACCAACCAATTTGTGCAGCACCAATTGCAGACGTAATATGGTCATAACCTGGAGCGATATCAGTTGTCAATGGCCCTAATGTATAAAAAGGCGCTTCAAAACAATCTTCCAATTGTTTGTCCATATTTTCTTTAACCATGTGCATTGGCACGTGGCCAGGACCTTCAATCATTACTTGCACATCATGTTTCCAAGCAATTTTTGTCAATTCTCCTAAAGTTTCTAATTCTGCAAATTGTGCAGCATCATTCGCATCAGCAATTGAACCTGGACGAAGACCATCTCCTAAAGAGAAAGCAACATCATAAGCCTTCATAATTTCACAAATCTCTTCGAAATGTGTATACAAGAAACTTTCTTTATGATGAGACAAACACCATTTCGCCATAATAGACCCACCACGAGATACGATCCCTGTTAATCTATTTGCTGTCATTGGAATATAACGCAATAAAACACCAGCGTGAATTGTAAAATAATCAACACCTTGTTCTGCTTGCTCAATTAATGTATCACGGAATAATTCCCATGTTAAATCCTCTGCTTTACCATTCACTTTTTCCAAAGCTTGATAAATTGGAACAGTACCAACTGGAACCGGTGCATTTCTAATAATCCACTCACGCGTTTCGTGAATATTTTTTCCTGTTGATAAATCCATGATAGTATCAGCGCCCCATCTAATTCCCCAAACCATTTTCTCTACTTCTTCTTCAATAGACGAAGACAAAGCAGAATTACCAATGTTTGCATTAATTTTCACCAAGAAATTACGTCCAATAATCATTGGTTCACTTTCAGGGTGATTGATATTATTAGGAATGATTGCTCTACCCGCAGCAATTTCTTCACGTACAAATTCTGGTGTAATAACCTTTGGCGTTCTAGCCCCAAAAGAATTCCCTGGATGTTGTGGTGCAATTTCCTTTATTTCTTGAATTTTTTGATTCTCACGAATAGCAACATATTCCATTTCTGGAGTGATGATACCTTTTTTAGCATAATGCATTTGAGAAACATTCTGTCCTTTTTTAGCAATTAAAGGTTTTTTCAGGTGTTCAAAACGCAAATGATCAAGATCAGAATTATACAATCTCTCTTTTCCAAAGTCAGAAGAAATTTCATCTAATTCTTCAACATCACCTCTTTTCAAAATCCATTCCTGACGAATAGCAGGAATTCCTTCTTTCACATTAATTTCAACCGACGGATCAGTAAATGGGCCCGAAGTATCGTATACAACAACAGGTTCATTATTATCCTTTACAAATTGACCTTTTGTGAACATAGCTTGCGAGTCACTTAAATTAATTTGACGCATTGCTACTTTAAGGTCCTTATGGATTTCTCCTTTCACATAGATCTTTTCAGATCCTGTAAATGGATCTCTCGTGATCTTCGATTCTGAATTAGGGATTTTGATGTCTTTCTTGCTCATTCTATCTATATTAAAATTTCTATTCTATATTAAATTGGGATTGGTTGTCCCATCGTATTCACTATTATCCTTAACCACCAGCAGTAGCTGATATTACCATTAATTTATCGTTTTGTTGAAGGACATGATTCTCCCATTCGCCACGCGGAATAACCGATGCATTAATAGCAACAGCAATACCATTTTTAGTACTTAATTTACGACTTTCTAGGATGGATTGTAATGTAGATCCCTCTGTTATCTGTGTCGCTTCGTTATTAAATAAAACCTCAATCATATGAATTGGATTAAATTATAGAAAAACCAACAATTGCTGGCAATTCTTTACCGTCGCAAAAACAAGGGGTTAATTCTTGGTTCGAATTAACATTAACATTCTAATGAATGCTTTTTAAATCACTTCCCTACGCAGGTACTAGCCTGATCAGGTCAATGGGTATAATCTCAGTCCGCCTCAGGTGGACACCCCTTATGAAACGATACAAAGTTAATCATATCACTTTAAAGGTAAGGTTAATTTTAGATTTAAAAAAATTAAATTGTACTTGACAATTTAAAGAGACTTTGAATTTTTTGGACGGTTTCCTTTTTATTACTTGCGCGATAAATCAATTGATCGAGAATGACACCGTGTATAGCCGTTTGATCCACCAATATTTCCAATTCATTCATTGACCTAATACCACTTGCCATTATTGGCGTTGCTAAACTAAGTAACATCCAACCATATTCTATTTCTTTTGGCAATAAGGCTTGCAAGCCTTCTGATCCAAGTATCATATTCTTGTGATTCGCATCAACTGCACCTAGATCTATAGGAACCTCTATATAATTTAAACCTTGTAAATCCAAATTTTTACAATCCAATAAAGTATTCGCTGTTGCACCAGTTACTCTTTCAATATCGGCTTTACGCTGATCCATTAATGCAAAAGACTTAAAGTGGACGCCGAAAGCATCTGGAATCTCAATATTCGAATTGACATCAACGATAAAACACAATTGATCAAATGAACTATGCGCTACATCATTCATAAATTGTTCCGGAATACGAAACGTTGTAATCCCAGCACTAGCAACCGAATCAATTTCAGTTTTTAAATCATTAATTGAATTACTTATCGTACGATATTGAATACAGTCCAAATCCATTTATTTTCTCTTTTTTTTCTGTTTTTTCTTTTTGGGCACTTTTTTATTCATGATTTTCCCACCGTAGTAGGCAGCTGGAACATATAAAACAATAGCGATGATAACCATCCAAATTGGATGAGGAATGCTGATCATATTGAATACTGCAGCCATAAGCAAAACAATACCAGTAAAAATTGTTGGTAATTGCCAATTATGTTTTGCAATTTTACCTGCCACTAAACCTCCAATAAACGAAGATAGTAACCAATAAAAGAGCATTAATACCAAAGCCATAATTGGCATCAGTTCGATTGCTTTTTCAACATCACCTTTTATGCGCATATCCAAGTATCCTGGAGCGGGGAATAATGTATGAATCAGTATGTCACCTAAAAATATTACTAAAACACCAGCGATTGTTCCAGCTAAAACTGCAAGTAATCTATTCGTCATAATTATTTAATTAGATTAAAATAAAACTTGAATAATTTTTAGAAAAGGTACAAAACTAATCCCAAATCCGATCTTCCTTCAAAGTTATTTTTTCGCCAAAGAATAATTTAGCTGTTTTTTCGAAGGCTTTTGTATAGTCGGATACAAAAAATTGACGACTAGGTATTTGGGATGAACTCAGGAGATTGTTTTTAATGAGTACATTTTTGGTAACTGTTGCTACCACAGATGCTGAATCAATCACCGCCACATTATCTTTAAAATATCTCTCTACTTCTTTTTTAATTAGCGGGTAGTGCGTACAAGCCAGAATCAACGCATCAATTTCCTTAAAGTTTTTAGCTGACAAATATGAATTTATAACTGTTTGAGAGATTCGATTATTAAAAAAACCTTCTTCAATCATGGGTGCCAAAAGAGGCGTTGCATTTTGGAATACTTGTATTTCTGGATTTACCTTCTTTATTTTCCGTGGATAGATTCTTGAAGTGACTGTCCCTTTCGTTGCAATGATACCAATTTTTTTATACGACTTATCTTTGACGCAATACTCAACTGTTGGATCAACAACATTAATTATCGGTATTTCTGGATGTCTTTCAGTTAAAGTTGCATAAGCATGTGCAGAAGCCGTATTACAAGCAATAACCAATGCTTTACAACCCTTTCCTATTAGAAAGTCTGAAATACGTTTAGAATAGAGCTGAATACTCTCCTTCGATTTGTCTCCGTATGGAAGATGGGCGGTATCCCCGAAGTATATAAAACTTTCGTTTGGCAACATTTCGGCAATAGCTTTTGCTACGGTTAAGCCACCAGTTCCAGAATCATATATTCCAATCGGTTTATTCACAAAAATAAAGATACAAAAAAAGGTCACGGGACGTGACCTTTCAAAAATTTAAAAAATACTGTTTATTTAACAGGTTCAGACTTCAACATTTCTGCTGTTACTTCTTTAGTTAAATCTAATCCAGCAGCGTATAATGTTTGACCTTGATCTAACACATAAGTTACATTGTTCTTTTTAGCTACAGTTTCAACGGCTTTCGTTAAACGCGCTTCAATTGGATTGTAATATCTAGCACTTAATGTTTGTACATCTTGTTGCAGTTGTTGACTTTTCAACTGAAGGTCATTTTGTCTTTGACTCAATTTCTCTTCACGCATTTGTCTAATAGTTGGAGATAAATTCTCAGCATCTGCCATATGAATTTCAACATCTTTTCTCAATTTAGCTTCTGCTTCTTGTAAAACAGTTTGCTCTTCTTGAATATAGGCTGCAATTTCTTTGTCAGCTTTTAATTTAGATGGTAAACTATCTGTAACCACTAAATAATCAATATGTGCAATCTTTGCATTTTGAGCTGAAACATTTGTCGCTCCTAATGTCAACATTGCAACGATTCCTACGATTAACTTTTTCATTGTTTTAATTTAATTTTCTATTATATTTTAATTCTTACCAACTTTTATGCCCATTTCTGATAACACGGCATCACTTATGTCATATTTTGCATCTGCAAATAACAAATTCGATTGGTTAGCCTTGTCAAAAACAAACGCAAAATTCCTTGCACTTGCTACTTGTTGGATGGCATTAAAAACCTTATCTTGAATAGGTTTTATCAATTCTTCCCTTTTCATAAATAAATCACCATCCGGTCCAAATCTTTTACTTTGCATTTCTTTTGCACGCGTTTCAGCATCAGAAATATCTTTTTCTCTTTGTTTCTTTAAAGCTTCAGGTAACAAAATTGCTTCAGCCTCATATTCTTTTCTTTTCTTATCAACATCTGCAAAAAGACCTTCAATCTCATTGAACCATTCTTCAGATATTCTATCCATTTCCTTTTGAGCCTCTTCGTACTCAGGCATTGCATCTAGTATTTTTTCAGTATTTACATAAGCATACCGTTGACCAAAAGCAAATGATCCAGTAAGAAACACCAAGAAAAAAGCAAAAATATAATTTTTCATTTTAATAATTTTTATTGTACCCGTTAAACATTCTTAACGAAACGGTATAAATTAAAAATAATTGTCTCTATCAATTTTTTCAATTCCGTCTGCGAAATTACAATTTTAATTATAAATCACCTATGTTCATTCCAATAATAGGGAAGAATCCGAAAGTAAATCCTTTTGCATTAGCTCCTGGATCAGAATCAGCGATACCTTTTCCGGCAGATCCAACATCCAAAGGATCAAATCCCCAAGCGAAATCAACTCCTAACATTCCAAACATCGGTAAGAAAACTCGAACACCAAACCCTGCAGATCGTTTTACATTAAATGGATCGAAAGAACTAAACTTATTCCATGTATTACCTGCTTCTGCAAACATCAGACCATAAATGGTCGCCGAAGGATTTAAAGATAGAGGATAACGTAATTCCATTGAGTACTTTGCAATAACTGTTCCACCTGTTTCAGCTGATACAGGCGTTGTTCCTGAATAGCCTCTTAATGGAATAATTTCACGTCCATCAAATTGCCATGTTCCGTTCAAACCACTTCCTCCTAAATAGAAACGTTCGAAAGAAGAGACGCCTTTATGTTTGTTATATGCACCCATGAAACCAAAACCAAACTTAGGATTGAAAATTAATTTCTTATTCTTACTCAATGGAGCATACCATTCACCTGTGAATTTAATTTTATAATACTCAGCATATTTATTTAATTCTTGATCCGAAAGACCAGCATATTGATCATTACTATAACCATCAAACGCTGAATAAGGCAGTGTAGCTTTTGCTGTTAAAGCGAATTTAGAACCACTTCTAGGATAGATTGGTTGATCGACAGATGATCTCGTAAGAATTCCTTTCACTGAAATATTATTAGAATAACCATCAGTAAATTCGAAATATTGTGATTGATACAAATCGTAATATTGATAATTTATTTCTCCATAAATTTGGAAATAATCATCAGGCCATTTCAAACGAGATCCCAATCCAACACCAATAGAAGTAATTGACGTTTGACTATACGAAACATCAGTTTTTTCCAATTCGTTTGTGATTAAAGAATAAGAACTAAAGATCGATAATGAAGTCGGTTTTTTACCACCTAACCAAGGTTCAGTAAATGATAAATTATAAGATTGATAACCTCTACCATAAGTTTGACCTCTTAAACTCAATCGTTGGCCGTCACCCGCTGGAAGTGGATCCCAAGCATCTTTTTTAAAGAAATTCTTCGTTGAAAAATTCGTAAAAGACAAACCTAACGTTCCAATTAGTCGACCTCCACCAAATCCACCAGAAAGTTCGATTTGATCACTTGATTTTTCTACTAAAGTATATTCAATATCAACCGTTCCATCTGCAGGGTTAGGAATTGGATTTACACCAAATTGTTCTGCATCAAAATAACCTAAATTTGCCAACTCACGTTGCGTTCTAATAATATCGTTTCTATTAAACAAATCTCCTGGTTGCGTTCTAATCTCTCTCAGAATTACATGATCATTCGTTTTATTATTCCCTTTAATAATTACATTTCTAATTCTTGCTTCTTTCCCTTCAGAAATTCGCATTTCGAAATTGATATGATTCTCTTCATCAATACTCATTTCAATTGGTCTAACACTGAAGAAAAGGTGACCTCTATCCATGTATAAAGAAGTAATATCACGTCCATCTTGACTCATAAATAAACGTTGATCCAATAAAGCTTTATTATAAATCTCTCCTTTTTCAATCCCCATTAAAGTATCAAGCGCACCTGAAGTATATTTAGAATTTCCTACCCAAGTAATATCTCCAAAATAATATTTATCTCCTTGTTCAATCTTAATATCGATAACCATATGTTTGTCATCAATAAAATAAACAGAATCTGAATAAATATTTGCATCTCTTAAACCGAAAGCATTGTATTTCTCTATTATTGCTGCTTTATCACGTTCGTATGCTGTTCTATTAAACTTTGATCGTTTAAACACTCTAAGAATACCTTTTCTTTTAGTATCCTTCATTGATCTACGAATCCCTCCATCTGATGTTGAGATGATCGTTTTGTATTTGTTAAATATTTTCACATCCTCATCAAACGAATCAATTTCATTCCCTTCAATATTAATTTCTTTAATTTTAATTCTTTGTCCTTTATCAATATTGATATTAAACTTTCTTGCATTAAAAGCTGTTGTATCGTATACTTGAACAATATTCACACTTGCTTTATAGAATCCTTTTTCAGCATAATAACCTCTAACGATATTCTCTGTATTCTTTACTAAAGACTCTGTAATTGTATTCCCACTTTGTAAGTTTATTTCTTCTCTCAATTTATCTGCTTCACCTTTTCGAATAAGTTCTCCATCTTCATCAAAAAAGTTAAATCCATTTAATTTAGGACGACCTTTTAAATCAATCTGAAGGAAAATCTCATCTCCTACCGTTTTAAGTGCAAATATTTGAACATCTGAAAACAGTTCTTGTTCCCAAAGAGAGTTAATGGCAGTTGAAATATCTTGACCTGGGACAGTAATTTCTTTACCGATTGTCAAACCTGAAATTAAACGAATTGCGTTTACATCCAAATAATCTACACCTGTAACAGAACAAGAGGCAATTGTATATTTTTGAGGAGACAAAAATGATTTCTCACCACCCAAAACTTTATATTGTCCATCTTGTGCGTTTGAAACTAATCCTGTAAGTGTAAAAAGTAATATGAGCAGAAATCTATTCATCATTTTTTTGTTCTTTCAATTGATCACCAACCAAACCAAATCTACGTTCTCGATTTTGATATTCGTAAATTGCTTGGTAGAAATCTTCTTTTTTAAATTCGGGCCAAAAAATAGGAGTAAAATGCAATTCGCTATAGGCCAATTGCCACAGTAAAAAGTTACTAATTCTAATTTCACCACTTGTACGAATCATCAATTCAGGATCGGGAATACCACTAGTATATAAATGATCACTCACCAATTCATCTGTGATTTCATCTAATTCTATACTACCTTCTTTATATTCGCTTGCTATTTTTTTGATGGCATCTTTAATTTCCATCTTGGCACTATAGTTTAGTGCTAGAATTAAATTTGTGCCAGTATTTTTTGAAGTATCTTCAATTGCCTTCAATAATTCATTTCTGCAACCATCAGGTAAATCTTCAATTTTCCCAATCGCATTTAATTTGACATTATTCTTATTTAAAGATTCAGCCTCATTAGCGATTGTATTCACTAAAAGATCCATTAAACCGTCAACCTCTTCTTTGGGACGCTTCCAATTTTCTGTTGAGAATGCATAAAGTGTTAGATACTTCACCTTAACTTCAGATGCTGCGGTTAGTGCTTCACGAACAGATTCTACACCAGTAGCATGTCCAAAAAGACGCATCTCACCTTTTTCCTTAGCCCACCTTCCATTTCCATCCATTATGATGGCAACGTGTTGTGGAATATTGTCGGTATCTAATTTTTCTTTAATGTTCATTTTCTTTAGCGGAACAAATTTGCATGATTTTTTTCACAAATCATTTCTCTTTATACGTCTTAACCGTGTTTAAATTACTTTATTAACAAAGGTTAACAGCAATCGACCTTCATTTGCACGATTTCAAAACGAATTCATTTAAATTTTATTTCAATAAACTAAAAAAGGTCCATACTAATTCCTGTCATACGGAAACCAGAATGGACCTTAGTTTTTCTTAAAGATATTGGTTATTCAGCCAATACAATAATTTTATTGTCTTTTACTTCAATTACACCACCTAAGATATCAAAAGTAAAAGTAGGTTGCCCTTTAAATTCCTTATTGTATTTCCCTGGATTCTTTGGTTTTTCATTCTCTGCAACAACTTGCTCCACTCTCACTGTTCCCTTTGTAAGAGCCGAAATCATCGGTGCATGTCCAGTTAAAACTCCGAATGAACCATCTAAACCTGGCAAAACAACATGAGATACATTTCCCTGAAACAAAGTTTCGTCTGGTGTAATTACTTGTAATTCCATTATTTTTTAAGCTTAATTTTGTGCAATCATTTTCTCACCTGCCTCAATCACATCTTCGATACTTCCTTTTAAGTTAAAGGCAGCTTCTGGATATTGATCAACATCTCCGTTCATAATCATATTAAATCCTTTAATTGTATCTTTAATATCAACTAAAACACCTTTTAATCCTGTAAATTGCTCAGCAACATGGAAAGGTTGAGATAAGAAACGTTGAACTCTACGTGCACGTTGTACAATCAATTTATCTTCTTCAGACAATTCATCCATACCAAGAATAGCAATAATATCTTGTAATTCTTTATAACGTTGTAATGTAAACTTAACTCTTTGCGCACAATCATAATGCTCATCACCTACAACTGTTGCAGATAAAATTCTTGAAGAAGATTCAAGAGGATCTACCGCTGGATAAATTCCTAGCTCAGCAATTTTACGCGACAATACTGTCGTTGCATCCAAGTGAGCAAACGTAGTAGCCGGTGCTGGATCCGTTAAATCATCTGCAGGCACGTATACCGCTTGAACTGATGTAATAGATCCGTTTTTAGTTGAAGTAATTCTTTCCTGCATCGCACCCATTTCAGATGCCAATGTTGGTTGGTAACCTACAGCAGAAGGCATACGACCTAATAGTGCTGATACCTCAGAACCTGCTTGTGTAAATCTAAAGATATTATCAACGAAGAAAAGTATATCATTCCCTTTTCCGTCGCCATCACCATCTCTATAATACTCAGCCAATGTTAATCCAGACAATGCAACACGTGCTCTTGCTCCCGGTGGCTCATTCATTTGACCGAAAACAAATGTTGCTTTCGAATCTTTTAATTTCTCAGTATCGATTTTAGATAGATCCCATCCACCTTTTTCCATGTCTTCCATGAAGTCGTCACCATAAGTGATAATTCCAGATTCTAACATTTCTCTCAATAAATCGTTCCCCTCACGTGTTCTCTCACCTACTCCAGCAAATACGGACAAACCTGCATATGCTTTCGCAATATTGTTAATTAATTCCTGAATCAATACTGTTTTACCAACACCTGCTCCACCGAATAAACCAATTTTACCACCTTTTGCATAAGGCTCAATTAAATCGATAACTTTAATACCTGTAAAAAGTACTTCAGTTGCTGTCGATAAATCTTCGAATTTTGGAGCTTCTCTGTGAATTGGTAATCCACCTTCTTTTGAAACGTTTGGAAGTCCATCAATTGAATCTCCAGTTACGTTAAATAGACGACCTTTTACGGCATCACCTTTAGGCATCAAAATTGGAGAACCAGTTGCTATAACATCCATTCCTCTTCTAAATCCATCTGATGAATCCATTGCGATACTTCTAATCGCATCATTACCAATGTGTTGCTGAACCTCAAGTACTACTTTTGTTCCATCTTCTTTAACAACTTCTAGTGCATCCATGATCGCTGGAAGCACTGTTCCGTTCTCAAAATTCACATCAATTACAGGACCTATAACCCTGGAAATCTTACCTTTGATAGTAGACATTACCTATATTTTTTGCGTAATTACTTTAATTTTGGGTGCAAATTTAGTTTTTTTTCTATTATCAAGCACTATAAACTCGAAAATAAGTGAATTTTTATCCACATTTTCCCAAGTTCATTAACAATCATTTTTATTTAAAAAAATTAAACTTTTTATTATTCTTCATTCCAAATAATAATGATGCAAGAATTTTATTTAATTTTGAACTATAACAATCTATTTTTTTAAACTTATTACGAATTGAAAGTTTACTATTCTGTTGAGGAATTACCGGTCATAAAAAATGCTGTTCTAACACTAGGCACCTACGATGGTGTTCATTTAGGACATCAAAAAATTATTGAATTCTTGGTAAAGAGTGCTAAAGAGATGAATGGTGAAACTGTTCTATTTACTTTACACCCGCATCCTCGTGTGGTTTTATATCCCGATGATCATGGCATGCAATTAATTCAACCTATTGAGGAAAGAATAAAAAAATTAGCAGCTAGTGGTATTGATCACTTAATCTTATTTCCTTTTAGTAAAGAATTTTCTAGATTGACTGCAACCGAATTTGTCAGAGATATTTTGGTCAATAAGATTGGCATTAAAATGATGACCATTGGCTATAATCATCATTTTGGTAGAAATAGGCAAGGTAATTTAAGTTTGCTAAAAGAACTCGGTGATGTTTACGATTTTAAAGTCCAAGAAATACCAGCCTTTAAAAAACTAGATCACAATGTAAGTTCAACTAAAATTAGAGCGGCCATTACTGACGGAGATATCACAACAGCAAATACTTATTTAGGCTCACCATTTGAATTCATTGGCACAGTTGTTACTGGTGATAAAATTGGTACTGGTATTGGTTATCCTACGGCAAACATCGAACCGAATAGCGATTTACAACTTATTCCTAAAAAGGGAGTTTATGCTGTACAAGTCAAATTTGGTGATCATGTTTTTAACGGTATGATGAATATTGGCACTAGACCAACAATAAATGAATTAGGCGAAGATCGGATTGAAATTCATATCTTTAATTTTGATCAAGATATTTACGGCGAGACTTTAAACGTTAAGGTATTTGATCGGGTTAGAGACGAGGAAAGATTTAGTTCACTTGATGATTTAAAAGCACAATTAAAAAAGGATGAAGAAAATTGCATTGACATTTTCAATAATTTGGCTTTGCTTAAATAGTTTTACGCAGTCTAATCATGTTTATACATCGTTAGACGAAACTAAAAATGTACATCCTGATTCTGTTATTGTTCTTGATCTGAGCAAAGATAAATTAACTGAAATACCTTTAGAAATTCTTGCATTTACTTCACTTAAAGAATTAAGGCTGACTAAAAACAAATTAAAATCCCTTCCTCCCTACTTTTATTTTCCTGCGCTTGAGATCATCGATTTATCAAAGAATGATTTTTATGATTTCCCTGTGGAGTTATTAAAAATGACGCAGTTAAAAGAAATTTATATGGGTAAAAATAATTTGGCTGCTTTACCTGAGGACATCGATTCGTTAAAAAGTCTGGAGATTTTAGAATTATGGTTTAATCCTGTTGAGGATTTACCTGAAAACTTAGTCAACCTAAAAAAGCTGAAATTCCTTGACTTACGCGGGTATAATTATAATGAGGCCTTTCAAAAAAAATGGCATTCGGCCATGCCTTGGTGCACATTCGAATTCGACTTGGCTTGTAATTGTGCGTATTAATTATAAATCGCAAAAGGAACATCAATAACGCTAAGGCGTTCAATAAAATTTAACAATCAATTAAACCTGTTCGAAAGAAATAACCGACGAAACAACTGTCTTCGCTAAATATTCTTGTTCGAATTGATTTACCTTATGTATTAATGCACACACAATAAATTAAAAACTTTATCGTTCTTTTCAATAACCAACCTAACCAACTAGTTATGAGCGCGAAAAGAAACCTATTCATCCTCTCAGTAATCATTCTAATTTCTGCATGCCGCAAGGATGAAAAGATTGTTGAAGACGATACATCAAAAGAAATAGTTGATCCGGCCATGTATGAGACTGAAATTAGTATGTCTCATACTTTTCTGATTAGAGACTTTGCACGTGGTGGTGGGGGCGAATACCAAGAACCACCTGTATATGAAGGCCCAACTTCAAAATTTAAATGGGATATTCGTTTTAAATTGGGACAAGCTCAAATAAATAATAACGAAGCTTTTTATCCAATTCTAAAAAGCTGGATTGTTAAAGGAAGTATTTCCGATAATTCAGTTCAACCAACCGAAATTAAGGAGGACTGGCAAAGAAAACAAGAATGGACAAGTACTAATAAATTCTATGTTTATATTGCTGACAAAAAACAATCATACATCTACTCAAGTCTAAACGATAAAAACCCAACGTTAATCATGGATTTTAATTTAGTAACAACCGAAAATTGGATTTTCGACCTAGAGAACCAAACAGGAATTAATGTACGTGAAAAATTAGAAATAATCTCGAATGGAAAAACTTACCCAGCTCTTGTTGTTAAATATTTCAGCGCTAAAGATGAGCAACTTATAGCTGGGGGACAAGTTACACTCCTAACCCCTTTAAATCCAAATCCATTAATATTTGGTGAACATTATAAAAACATATCAAGACCAACATGGGATATTTTTAAAACTGGACAAACTGTAGAGCCAAGTGAAAATTGGTTACCTCGCAGATATTGGCAAGATAATCCAGAAGTAAATGGAACTACAAATATTTCATGGGAAGTAAAGAAGCTGGCGTATTATTTTAAACCATATCCTGAGAACAATTATATTCATTATAAGGAATAGTATTCTTATTAAAAAACTTCTAAACTTTCTCAAACGAAATAACCGACGAAACAACTGTCTTCGCTAAATATTCTTGTTCAAATTGGCCTTTGGTAGGATAAAGTTCTGCTTTTTGTTGTAAACCTTCCATTTCCATAATGGTTGTGTAGCCAGCACGAGAAATTACGAGATCACTTGCTGCAATTAATTCTTCCAATTCGGAAGTTGAAGGATTTAAAACCGAATCATAACCAGCAACTTCAACACCAACAAAGCAAGTTGATTTATTCGATTTTTCCAATTCTTGCAAAGCATAATTCTTGAAATTCGTTCGTTCAGGTTCTGGACCGGAAAGAATAATTAATTGATCGTATTTTTTCTCCCTTTTCAAGTTTTTGAAACGATTTAAAGGACCTATAAAAGCCATTGGGATATTTAACTTACCTCTTGATAAACGACCCGACAATTTTCTATCACTTGTGTCTGGAATCCAGCAAACATTAAATTTATTGATATAATTCCGTATACTTTTAGAAACCCTATTCGCAAAAAAAGGCAATTGCAAATTCAATTGATGCGTTATTAAAATGCTATTCACATCTTCGTGATAAAAACCATAACGGTTATCGGAGATAGTATAATCAACAGGATGCAAAGCAATAAAATCTTCCAACCATTGATGCTCCATCTTAATAGCGCCTCTAAACTTAAAAGATTGTTTAATAATTTGCCAATACGTAGATTTATTTGAATCTAGATCAAGGTTGTAGCCGTCGAGATTATAAGTTTCTAAAAAAGGAAAATCTTTCCTTAGAAACTCTATTTGTGCGGTATTACCAGCAAATATTAAGTGATTATCCTGCTCTCTTAAAATTTTTATAACGGAAACAAGCCTTGTAACATGGCCAAAACCCCAATCTAATGCAGAAAGTAAAACAGTTGCATTTCTAATTTCATTTGGATGTTTGGGTAAATTATTCATACTATCAAAAAAAAGCCTATTCGATACAAAGATCGAATAGGCTAAAATAAGTCATTTTTTTTATATTTTACTTCTCTCTAACAAGCGAAGCTTTTAAATATTCCGAATTCATTCTAGCGATATTCTCTAAAGAAATACCTTTTGGACATTCAACCTCACAAGCACCTGTATTTGTACAGTTACCAAAACCTTCTTTATCCATTTGTTCAACCATGTTTAGAACACGGTCTTTCGCTTCAATTTTACCTTGAGGCAATAACGCAAATTGAGATACTTTAGCAGAAACATACAACATTGCTGAAGCATTTTTACAAGTCGCAACACATGCACCACAACCAATACAAGTTGCCGCATCAAATGCTTTATCAGCATCTAATTTAGGAATAGGCAATGAATTTGCATCCTGCGTATTTCCTGAAGTATTTACAGAGATAAAACCACCAGCATGTTGTATACGATCAAAAGAAGATCTGTCTACAATTAAATCTTTCACGACTGGGAATGCTTTTGCTCTAAATGGCTCGATATAAATCGTATCATTATTATAGAACATTCTCATGTGTAATTGACAAGTTGTAACACCTCTATCCGGTCCGTGTGCTTCACCATTAATGTATAAAGAACACATACCGCATATACCTTCACGACAATCGTGATCGAAAGCGACAGGTTCTTGTCCAGTATTGATCAATTGTTCGTTCAATACATCCAACATTTCTAAGAAAGACATGTGCTCAGAAATTTCTGTCACCTTATAAGTCTCCATTTTACCTTTAGCCTTAGCATCTTTTTGACGCCAAATTTTTAAGGTTAAGTTCATTCCTAATTCTGACATAGCTTTCTATTTATAAGATCTTTGTTTCAATTCAATATCATTAAACTCTAATTCCTCTTTGTGTAGTACAGAAGTTTTTGGATCACCTGTCCACTCCCAAGCTGCAACGTATTTAAAGTTTTCATCATCACGTTTCGCTTCACCTGACTGCTCACCACCAACTTCAACTGACTCTTCTCTAAAGTGTCCGCCACATGATTCGTTTCGGTGTAAAGCATCTTTAGCAAATAACTCACCTAATTCAAGGAAGTCAGCTACACGAATTGCTTTTTCTAATTCAGTATTCAATTCATTCATATCACCAGGAATACGAACGTCTTTCCAAAACTCTTCTCTAATTTTACGGATTTGCTCTTGCGCTTCTTCAAGTCCCTTTGCATTACGTGCCATCCCCACATTGTTCCACATTACTTTCCCTAATTCTTTATGGAAATGATCCACAGATTTAGTTCCTTTAATATTCATCAATCGCTCAATTGTTCCGCTTACATTCTTTTCAGCTTCATCAAATTCTTTCGAATCAGTTGCAATAGGACCAGTACGAATTTCATCCGCTAAATAATCACCCATTGTATAAGGCAATACGAAGTATCCATCTGCTAAACCTTGCATTAAAGCGGAAGCTCCTAATCTATTCGCTCCGTGATCAGAGAAGTTTGCTTCACCAGCTGCATAGCAACCAGGAATAGTTGTCATCAAGTTGTAATCAACCCAAATACCACCCATTGTATAATGTACCGCTGGGTAAATCATCATTGGTGTTTTATAAGGATTTTGATCTACAATCTTTTCATACATTTGGAACAGGTTACCGTATTTTGATTTGATAACAGCAGCTCCTAATTCTATAATCCTTTCATGCGATGCATTTTTTTCACCATGAACCGTTGCAGCTTCTTTACCATAACGTTCAATCGCTGATTTAAAATCTAAATAAACAGCTTCACCTGTTTTATTTACACCATAACCAGCATCACATCTTTCTTTAGCCGCTCTTGAAGCAACATCACGCGGTACTAAGTTACCGAATGCAGGATATCTTCTTTCTAAATAATAATCTCTTTCATCTTCAGACAATTCGGTTGGACTTTTCTTTCCAGCTCGAATTGCTTCAACATCTGCTATATTTTTAGGAACCCAAATTCTACCATCATTTCTCAATGATTCGGACATAAGGGTTAATTTTGATTGATAATCACCTGAACGCGGAATACAAGTCGGGTGAATTTGCGTATAACAAGGATTTGCGAAGTATGCACCTTTTTTGTGAATCTTCCATGCAGCAGTTGCATTAGAACCCATTGCGTTAGTTGACAAGAAGAATACGTTACCATATCCACCTGTTGCAACGACAACGGCATGTGCTCCATGTCTTTCTAACTTACCTGTTACAAGATCTCTTGCGATAATACCTCTTGCTTTTCCATCAACAACTACTACATCTAGCATTTCATGACGGTTAAACATTTCAATTTTACCTTTACCTATCTGTCTGTTCATGGCAGAATAAGCACCTAATAATAATTGTTGTCCTGTTTGACCTTTAGCATAAAAAGTTCTTGAAACCAATACACCACCGAATGATCTATTATCCAATAAACCGCCATACTCACGTGCAAAAGGAACCCCTTGCGCAACACATTGGTCAATTATATTCGCAGATACTTCTGCTAAACGATATACATTCGACTCTCTTGATCTATAATCTCCACCTTTTACAGTATCATAGAATAAACGATAAGTTGAATCACCGTCATTTTGATAATTCTTTGCAGCATTAATACCACCTTGCGCCGCAATTGAATGCGCTCTACGAGGAGAATCTTGAAAACAAAATGCTTTTACTTTATAGCCCATCTCTGCTAATGAAGCTGCCGCAGCACCTCCTGCTAAACCTGTTCCAACAACAATCACGTCAATTGATCGTTTATTTGCCGGGTTCACAACATTGATGTGGTTCTTATGATTAGTCCATTGATCTTTAATGGGGCCTTTTGGTGTTTTTGAATCTAAAACTGACATCTTAAAATATTATTATTGTGAAACGTAATGATATACTGCAATGAATATAAACCCAAGTGGAATACAGATTGCATAAATATTTCCTAATTTTTTAATCACCGGCGTATATCTCGTATGGTTAAATCCAACTGATTGAAATGCCGATTGAAATCCGTGTAACAAATGTAATGCTAAGAATACAAATGATAAACAGTAAATACCAACTCTAATTGGATCTACAAATTTATGATGTAACTCCTCCCAATATCTAAATTCACCATGTCCATTCAATCCCGACATATCGCCTAAAATGAATTTGGTATTAATTTCTGGAAACCAAAAATCGTAAAAGTGAAGACCTAAGAACAACATGATTGTAATTCCAGTAATGATCATATTTCTTGACCACCAGCTAGAATTCTCACCTGGCTTATTCATGGCATACTTCACATTTCTAGCTTTTCTATTAGCCACATCTAAATAAATACCCATTCCTAAGTGGAATAAAACTCCAATAAGTAAAATAGGTTGAATACCGTATTGAATGATTGGATTGGTTCCCATAAAGTGAGACACCTTATTAAAACCCTCGACACTGATTACCGACGAGAAGTTGATGACAAAATGTTGCAATAAGAATAATAGGAGAAAAAAACCCGACAGTGCCATTAGCACTTTCCTTGCGATTGATGTTTTCATATAATGTGAATCTAATACTAATTTGTCTTACAAAATTAGGCGTGTTTTTAAAATATCCCAATGAATTGGTTTTTATATGTCAATTAGACCATCTGTTTAGAATGGTTCTAAATTAATGATAACGAGTATCTTATTGTCAAACAATAAGTTAAATACAAAGTCGAAAAATTAAGGTGTAGATTTATAAGATTTTCTTTGCTGCTATACCTTAAAAGTGGTATTTTTGCACAATGAATTGAGCTTATTTATAACAATTCTAAACAATTAAGTCATGATAGCAGTAACAGATTTAGCAAAAGAGACCGCATTAAGAATGATGCGCGAAGACAATATAGACGGTCAATTTATTCGTGTAGGTGTTGAAGGTGGTGGATGTTCAGGTTTAATGTATCAATTAAAATTTGACACATCACTTAATGAAGACGACAAGGAATTTGAAGACAACGGCATTAAAATAGTAATGAATAAAAAGAGCGTACTTTATCTTGCAGGCACAACTTTAGATTATAGTGGAGGCCTAAACGGAAAAGGTTTTGTCTTTACAAATCCTAATGCAACCCGAACATGCGGTTGTGGTGAAAGTTTTTCATTATAACAACGTCTCATAAAACTCAATTAAAAGTAAAAATTAAACAGTACAAATAGTTTAATCAATTGTACAGTATTTAAGGAATAAAATGGCTGGATATACAGAAGAAGAATTAGCAGAAGAATTAAAAAACCAGGAATACAAGTTTGGTTTCGTTTCAGAAATTGAATCTGACAAGATACCTGTTGGTTTAAGTGAAGAAGTTGTTCGTATCATTTCTGCTAAAAAGAATGAACCAGAATGGTTATTAGATTACCGTTTAAAGGCATTCAAAATTTGGGAAGAAATGACAGAGCCCGAATGGGCACATGTTCATTATGAAAAACCAAAATTTCAAGACATCTCTTATTTTTCGGCTCCAAAAAAGCAGTACGAATCGTGGGATGATGTTGATCCGGAAATGAAAGCAACCATGGACAAGTTGGGCATCTCTATGGATGAACAAAAGAAATTAACTGGTGTTGCGGTTGATTTTGTAATGGACTCCGTATCTGTTGCTACTTCGTTCAAAGAAAAATTAGGTGAGCTAGGAATTATTTTCTGTTCGTTTAGCGAAGCAGTTCATGATCACCCTGAATTGGTTCAAAAGTATTTAGGAACAGTTGTTCCATCGAGTGATAATTTTTATGCTGCTCTAAATTCAGCTGTATTCTCTGACGGTTCATTCTGTTATATCCCGAAAGGGGTAAGATGTCCGATGGAATTATCAACTTACTTTAGAATAAACGAAGCAGGAACTGGTCAATTTGAAAGAACATTATTGGTTGCCGATAAAGGTAGTTATGTATCGTATCTTGAAGGTTGTACCGCTCCACAGCGAGACGAGAATCAATTGCACGCAGCAGTTGTTGAATTAATTGCTTTGGATGATGCAGAAATAAAATATTCAACTGTCCAAAACTGGTTCCCTGGTGACAAAGACGGAAAAGGTGGAATTTACAACTTTGTAACAAAAAGAGGTATTTGTCAAACCAATTCTAAAATTTCTTGGACACAGGTTGAAACAGGTTCTGCAGTGACATGGAAATACCCTTCATGTATATTAAAAGGAGACAATTCAATTGGTGAATTTTATTCTGTTGCAGTAACCAATAATCACCAACAAGCAGATACAGGAACGAAGATGATTCACCTTGGAAAAAACACGAAAAGTACTGTGATTTCTAAAGGTATTTCAGCTGGCGTATCTCAAAACTCATATAGAGGTTTAATACACATTGGTAAAAACGCAACCAATGCAAGAAACTTCACGCAATGTGATAGTTTATTGATGTCGGATAGATGTGGAGCACATACGTTCCCATATATCGAATGCAACAATAATTCAGCGAAGTTAGAGCACGAAGCAACAACTTCTAAAATTGGTGAAGATCAAATTTTCTACTGTCAACAAAGAGGTTTAACAGAAGAAAAAGCGATTGGACTAATTGTTAACGGATACGTAAAAGAAGTACTTAATAAATTACCGATGGAATTTGCTGTTGAAGCACAAAAACTATTGGCTATTTCACTTGAAAACAGTGTTGGTTAATCCAACTTAAAGTGAACCAAAAATTTAATTTAATAATTGCATTTAGCGCAGAAATAAGATAAAATGAGTAAAGTATTATTAGATATTAAAAATCTTCATGCGGAGATTGAAGACGAAGGAAAACAAATCTTAAAAGGATTAAACTTAACAGTAAGAGCCGGAGAAATCCATGCGATTATGGGACCAAATGGTGCTGGTAAATCAACTTTAGCATCAGTTGTTGCTGGTAAAGATGGTTATGAAGTAACTGAAGGTTCAATTGAGATGGACGGTAAAGATCTTTTGGAATTAGATCCAGACGAACGTGCAAAAGAAGGTTTATTCCTTGCTTTTCAATACCCAGTTGAAATTCCAGGAGTTTCAAATATCAATTTCTTGCGCACAGCAATTAATGAAATTAAAGAATACCGCAAAGAAGATCCAGTTTCTGCAAAAGACTTTATGTCTATGGTAAGAGAAAAATCTAAATTGGTTGAATTGGATGCTAAATTGGCTTCTCGTTCAGTAAATGAAGGTTTCTCTGGTGGAGAGAAGAAACGAAATGAAATCTTCCAGATGGCTATGTTAGAACCTAAAGTTTCGTTTTTAGATGAAACTGATTCTGGTTTAGATATTGATGCATTAAGAATTGTTGCTGCAGGTGTAAATAAATTGAAGAACGAAAATAATGCTGTTGTTTTAATTACACATTACCAACGTTTATTAGATTATATCATTCCTGATTTTGTTCACGTTTTAGCTGATGGAAAAATCGTTAAAACAGGTGACAAAAATCTAGCTTTAGAGTTAGAAGAAAAAGGATATGATTGGTTAACTGAAGAAAAAGCACTATAATGATGACAACCGTTTTATCTGAAAAAATGCAAAGTTTTCTGGACGGTTTTCCAACCCCTGAAAATAGCCTGCAATTAGCCGCTTACAACCGGTTAATTGAACTTGACTTCCCTACAACTAGAGACGAATATTGGAAATATACAAGAGTCGGTAAAATATCGAATTCAAAATATACTTTACCTGAAAAAAGCATTCGTGATTTATCTATTGAGCAATATATCGTTTCTGATCAATTTATTGTGATTGAAAATGGTTTGGTTCGTTTAGACTTAAGTCAATTTAATTCTTCGGAATTTAATATTGACTTTAAAGATGCTGAAGGCTTATCTGAACTTGCTGATTTTAATGCTAACCTGAATAACGAAGATGTATTTACGCAATTAAATACAGCATTTTTTGACGAAGGAATTGAAATCACAATTGACAATAAGGCTGTAATTGAAAAGAAATTACAATTGATCTATGTGAGTAATGGCGATGCTGTACTTGCAAATAATAGATTATTTATTCATGCTGGTAAATCTTCAAAATCTTCTATTGTTATTACACAAATAGGAGAATCAGGAGAGAACTGTTTCAACAACCTTGTTACTGAGGTTATTGTTGAAGATAATGCTCATTTTACGATACATAAAATTCAGTCAGACAACGATAGTAATACACAAGTTGCCACTGAACAAATAGCGCAAGGTGACAATTCAACTTTTAAAATTAATACGGTTACTTTAAATGGTTTATTGGTTAGAAACAATATCAACATCGCGGTAAATGGTCAAAACTGTTCTACTTATATGAACGGTGCAGTGATTGGTAAAAACAATCAACATGTTGACAACCATACTTTCGTTGATCACCGCGTACCGAATTGTTATAGCAATGAGAACTATAAATATGTTTTAGATGGTAAATCTACAGGCGTATTTAATGGTCGTGTTGTTGTGCAAAAAGACGCTCAAGTTATCAATGCTTACCAAAATAATGGCAATATTTTATTGTCTGATCACGCATCTATTAATTCTAAACCAGAGTTAGAGATCTATGCTGATGATGTTAAATGTTCGCATGGTTCAACTACTGGTCAATTAGACGAAGATGCTTTGTTCTATTTACAAGCAAGAGGTATTTCGAAGAAAAACGCAAAACGTATTCTAGTGAGCGCTTTTATTGGAGAAGTAATTGAGTCTTATGAAGATGAAACAATCACTGAATTGATTCAACAATTATTAGAAAAAGAACACGGCTGGACATTCTAGTCTGACAAGATAAATTTTACGACCCGTAATTGCTTTGAATAAGTAGTTACGGGTTTTTTATTGAGAATAATTTAGTAAATCCGTGTTAAATCTCCGTATTCTATAAACTTACCTGAGGTTGTTTTGTTCGCTAATACATTCACTTCAACTTTCCGTTTGCCACCGGTATACTGTTTGGCAATTTCATTGATTTGCTTGGCTTTTAAACGAGGCGAATAGGTATTTGCGATCAAGAAGCCATCATTACTTAACAACCCCATCGTCGTCTCTAATAATTCCGCAAATTTATCTTCAATTTTCCAACGTTCCTTTTTTGCTCCTAAACCAAATGCTGGAGGATCCATGATGATACCATCATATTTATTTCCTCTTTTTAGTTCACGTTGCGCAAATTTTAAAGCATCGTCATGTACCCAGTGAATGTCATTTAAATTAGACGATTCCATATTCTCTTTAGCCCATGCATTGATTTGTTTTACAGAATCACAATGAAAGACATCTGCCCCAACAGCTCTTGCAGCAATTGAAGCGCCACCAGTATAACCAAACAGATTCAAAAAGCGTCCCTCAGGTTTTAAATTATCTTGAATAAACTCCCAATTCACAGCTTGCTCTGGAAATAAACCAACATGTTTAAACTGCGTTAATTTTATATTGAAGACCAAAGATTTAAACGACAATTGCCATTCTTGTGGAACATCGTTTTTTAAAACCTTCCACTCGCCTTTGTTCCGTGTAATTTCTTTGAATTCGAAATGTGCTTTCTCCTTCCACTCACCCATTGATAACTGCGGTGTGAAGTAGGCATTTCTATCTGGCCGGATGGTGATAATCTTCCCCCAACGTTCTAATTTCAGATCGTTACCCGCATCAATTAATTCGTAATCTTTCCAGTTGGAAGTGAATATTCTAGCCATATTGCAAGTATAGCTATTTGGCTGCTATTAATAAAAGAATAAGAACAGATTCAATTATAATAAGCCTAAAAATAAAGTCGATATTGTGCAATTGGCAGAAACCCTGTTTGGTAAATTGTATTCACACTTTGTCTCGCTACACTATATTCTTGGTAAAACACATTTTTATAATTGGTAATATTTTGCATATCCACCGCCCATTCTTGTGTGATTTTCTTGCCAATGGTTTTAAAGGCTATTCTAAAATCTCCACGAATGTAATTGGGATAAGTTGCACTATAAGCATTTTCAAAATCACGTATTTCTGTTTTTGCTAAATTACTTTCTTCAAGCAGAATTGGCGTGAACTTTTTACCGCCATTTAGGGTGAATTTCGCATCTAAAGTCACCGAATTTTTACCGTCCTTAAAACGGAATTCGTAGCCTGCCAACGTATTAAAAGTAAAGTTTCCGTTGAATGCGGTATTATAGCTTTCACCATTACTTGCTGTATATTTAGAATCATAAATTGACGTTGTAATCAGAAAATAAAACCCTTTTTTCAAATATTTCTCTATCGTTAATTCGACCCCAAAATTCTCACCTGTTCCAGTTGACTGCAAACTGTCAGGAATGATGCTCGCAAAGTCCGCCCCAAAATTCAAGATAGAATAAGTACTCGAATTTTGTTCGACCGGCACATCGTACAAGTATTGATAATAAGCTTCAAACTTTGCATTAATTCCTAGGTTAAAACGATGCTGATATCCCAAAACCGCGTGATGTGATTTTGTGAAGTCTAAATTCTTATTCGGCATTGTCGTTACATCACCCTCTGCTTTTTGATAGAAATACAATTCGATTGGTTGCATTTGACTATGCAAACCATATCCTAAACTAAAACGATCTTTCTTGGTAATATCCCATGACATACCTGCACGTGGCTCCAGCATAAAATCTTCATTCAATGATAAAGATTGCGCATGTAAACCAAGGTTAATTCTAATCTTATCACTTGCCCTTAATTGATATTGAAAATACGGTTGCCAAAAGAAGGTATTCCCTTTAAAATCGCGCAGACTTATATAGCTATCCGTTCCGGAATTATAGACTGAATCATTTAAGTTTAAAAGATAAAGATCTGTATGGAATCCTATTTTAAAAAAATGTCTTGCATTTATTTTATGGTTATAGAATATATCGTTGGTCTGTTTAGAAATGGTTGAATTACTATTGTAGGTTGTGAAAGCATTTTGATACGCTTCATCTACTGTATCATTCATAATATTATTCAGACTTGATTGCAATCCAGTTGAAAACTTCAAAAAAGCCTTAGACCCTACCCTTCTTTTATGTGTCAACCCAACAATTCCGACATTTGATTTAAATCTAGTATTGCTAAAATCCAGCGCAAATAAATCAGAACTATCGGCATTTTCAGCTAAAATATTAATTTCACTTACGCCACCCATTCCAAAAACAGAGGTATAACCTTTTTTGGTAGGGAAATGTAATTTAAAACTAGCGTCTTGATAATTCGGTGTTGCAGACGAACCAAAATTAATCCCCATCAATTTAAACAATTCGAGCGTTGAATAACGGTAATTGACAACATAAGACGATCCTTTTTTCCTAGAAATAGGTCCTTCAGCCATTAATTCTGCGCCATTAAATCCAAACTGGAACATAAAATCATGTGCTTCATTGTTTCCTTTGCGCATATTCAAATCGAATACACCTGCGATTGCATTTCCATATTCTGCAGGAAAAGCCCCCGTCATAAAATCAGAATTCGACAACATATTATTGTTCAACATACTAATTGGTCCACCAGAGGTTCCAAATCGAGCAAAGTGATTTGGATTCGGAATATCAATTCCTTCCATTCTAAATAAGACACCTGCAGGAGAATTTCCTCTAATTACAATATCATTTCTTGAATCGTCAGCACCTTGAACACCTGCAAAATTTTGCGCCATTCGAGCCACATCATTCTTACTCCCAGCATACCGGTTTGATTCTTCAATAGAAAACGTTCTTGCGCTTACCGTCGCCATTTGATTAATGACCTCCCCTTTTTTTCGCGCTTCAACAGTTACTTCATTGATCATACTCACAGATTCCACCAACTCTATTGTTAGAATAATATCCTTAGAAGCGACATCAATATTACTTTTTACCTGACTTTCATAACCGATATAAGAAATTTCTATTGACTGTCTTCCCAAAGGAACATTTGTCAATCGAAAGGCACCATCTAGATCAGTCACTGCCGCATTAAAAGGTTCGACACCCAGCAGTACAACCCTAACACCAATTAAAGGTTGATAGGTTTCTTTATCTGTAATTTTCCCTCGAATCTCTTTATACACCTGCTGGTCTTGACCATATAAGAAAGTGGAAGAAAAAGTTAATAGTAAAATAAGCGCAGCTATTTTTCGAATCATAATCAATTGCATGCTACGAAGTTAAATTTCTAAATTAAAACAACCATGATAATATCCGGTAAAAAACAGACAAAAATCTACGTGACAAATTGTTAAAGGAATGACGAATAAAACAAATAGAAGTTAAGTTATTGCTATAATTTTATATTTTTGTTTTACCGAGCATGGCAGATACAGATAAAAAAATAGCAGTAATTGGAGGAGGTAGTTGGGCAACAGCATTAGTTAAAATTTTAACCAGTCAAAAACAGGTTGTAAATTGGTGGATGCACAACGAATCTTCAGCGGCACATATTATAAAATATAGGCACAATCCAAAATATTTGCAGGCAGTAGAATTCGATTTAGAACGAATTAATGTAAGTACAGATCTCAAAGAAATAATTGAGCCATCTGACATTATTATCATCGCTACTCCGTCTGCTTTCCTATACGAATTATTCGAAAAATTTCCAAAAGAATTGTTGGTTGACAAATATGTCTTTTCAGCGGTAAAAGGAATCATTCCAGAAATCAACGAGATTCCTGGACAATTTTATCATAATCACCTTGATGTGCCTTATGATAATATTGGAATCATTTGTGGACCATGTCACGCAGAAGAGGTTGCTTTAGAGCGACTATCTTATTTAACGATAGCTTCACAAGACGAAGATATGGCTGAATATGTAGCTGAGCGATTAGAGTCTCGCTATATTAAAACTACGGTATCTGACGATATCTTTGGAACTGAATATTCTGCTGTATTAAAGAATGTATACTCCATTGCAAGTGGAATTTGTGCAGGTCTAGGTTATGGTGATAATTTTCAATCCGTATTAATCTCCAATGCTATTCAAGAAATTGAGAACTTTGTAGATGAAGTTAATCCTATTCACCGCGATGTAAAATCGTCTGCATATCTTGGAGATTTATTGGTTACAGCCTATTCGAAATTCTCTAGAAATAGAACCTTTGGTTATATGATTGGCAAAGGATACTCTGTTAAGATTGCACAAATGGAAATGGACATGATTGCTGAGGGATATTATGCGACTAAATGTTTAGTAGAAATCAATAAAGAGTATGGTGTTGAAATGCCTATTCTAGAAGCTGTAAACAACATCCTTTACGAGCGTATTTCTCCTGTTATTGAGATAAGAATCCTAAGCGAGAAGTTGGCTTAATAAGCACACTCCTATCTATTAATTCGCAGCTTAATTCAAGTAATAATTGTATTCACGCAACATTCAATACAGAATGACTGCATATAAAGCGTGCTAATTGAAAAGTTGCACCAAAAAAAATGTCTCATCGCAAAGCGACAAGACATTCAATAAAACTTTATTTTAAAATAACTTAGTTTGCAGACGTTGCTGAAGCAGTTGTTGATTTTTTCAATAACATATTAGCTGAAGAAATAAATTTTTCTTCTTCCTTGCCTTTAACCGCGCCAGAAGGGTAACCTAAACTACCAATTCGTTCGATATTAAATACACCATTATCATTAACAGATGAATTAAACAACCAAACAGTTGGATAACCTCTTACACCTAAAGCTTGTTGTAAATTTCTATTCTGAATTTTTAGATCATCTGGTTGTGCAGTACGTTTTGGAAAGTCTAACTCTAATAAAATTACTTTATCATTCGCCCAAGTAACAAAATCTTCTTTTGCAAAAACTTCTTTTTGTAATTTAATACACCAGCCACACCAATCGCTACCCGTAAAGAAACCAAAAATAGGTTTACCTGTTTTCTGAGATAAATCATGTGCTTTTTTCAAATCTGTATGCCATTCTAAACCATTACTTATTTCCTCACCAGCAGTCACCTCTACAAATTCGTTGCTATATGTAAATGCTGAGATCAATAAGAAAACTACAGCTCCAATTCCAAATACTTTTTTCATTTTAATTTATTTTTTCAATATATCCTAATAATATAACTCTTCTAAAGTAACGAAAATTACAGCTAAATAGCTGTTATAGAATTGTTAAAATTAGAATCGAACATTTTTAGGTTTCCAAGAATGCCTCCTAATGATCTTCTGGAGCCATTAGGCCAGCGTATATACCAATTTTCAATGTATTTTCCTTAGGCGGAATGGTACAGCTATAACCTGTTGTGTACGCACAATAAGGGTTATACGCCAAATTGAAGTTCAATACTACAGTGTCACCATCTGAGATCTTCAAATCCAAATATTTACCCCCGCCATACGAAGTTTTACCGGATGTTAAGTCTCTAAAAGGAAGAAATAGATAGTCTTTATATTCTTCTAATTTTCTCAGGCTTAGACTTTGATAAACGATCAATTCACAAACTGTATCATGAATCTCAAAAACCGCTTTAGCGTAAGGAGTATATAATTTCTCCTTCCCTGCAGAAGTCGCCATTACAACAGTGTCTTCTTTTTCGAACAACTCCAATTTTGCTTCGACGACATAATCAAGATCAATCGGATAAAACTTATGCCCTGTAAAATGTTTCCGTTCCTTTTTTGATAAAGGAGGAGTCTTTTTGTCTTTATAAAAAGCATCTTCCTGCTTTTGAAATTCGACAATGGATTGGTATAAAACAGAATCTGCTTGCGCTACAACATTGTAGGCAAGCAGATTCATTAATAAAACTATAATTATTTTCACTATTTCAATACGAAATTATCAGTACCAATTTTTACACCGTCACAGTATATTTCTGTTATATAATTCCCTGATTCTAACTCAACCGTTAGTTCATGGAAAATACATAAATCAACCGCCATGTTTTGATAGTTTACAACCTTCTTATCAGAATACAATAAGGATTGACCACCTTCGGTTTTAAGTGTATTAGAATTACTAGAACTCAACACTGATCCACCAGGTGTGATAATACGCATGTAAACAGTTTTGTTACCTGCTTCAGCAATTGCATTTTCTCCTAAAGTGAAACAAGAACGAACATGTGTACATCTACTTGCACGGTTATTCTCTTTATATGATCCAGTTCCTTTTTCACGAATTCCTTCAGATAAGAAATCAAAAGCAGTCAGTTTAGAACCTGCGCTTACTTTGTTCGCCAATTCATCTCTATTAGACTGAATCTCATTTCTTTGTGCCGTCATATTATCTAAATTCATTAAAGTCGAATTTAAACTTTCAGTTAACACACCATTCGCTGTATTTAACGAATCAATTGTACGAATGTAATCTTTCATAATTGAACGTAAAGTTTCTGTTTCCTTACGTAATTTATATACTTGAGATGCTGAAATTTTACCAGATTTTTTTGATGCTTCTAATTCATCAATCAATCCTTGTATTTTCGCTTTTTGAGCAGTAATACTATCATTCATATCAGCATTATCACCTTCCATTTGACCATACATGGTTAACATGTTTTCCAAATTTTGCTGCACATTATCCCCCATTGCCAATCCTTCTGACTGCATCATCTCATTCATTCCGAACAACTCTTGTTCTAATTCAGCTCTAGCGTTAGAACACTCATTCACTTTCTTGTTACTACTTGAAAGCATATAACCTAGTATACCTGCTCCAATCAACAAGAGAACAATGATGAAAATATACATTCCATCTTTCTTTTTTGTTTCGCCACTTTGAACTGGTGGTAACGAACTACCTCCAGAGTTTGCAGCACTAATGAAGGTTTTTCCTCCTTCTTCTTCTTCGCTCATAATTTATAGTTTAATTGTTGATCATTTTATCTCGTAAATTCTTCATAAAAGATGATGCATAGACAAAGTCTACCACCTCTTTATTCTCTGTTCTTAAAATCTCATTATTATCACCTTCCCACCAATTTCGACCTTGATTGATAAAAATTATATGATCCCCGATCTCCATTACAGAATTCATATCATGAGTTATGACAATCGTAGTCATATTATATTCATACGTGATTTCCTTGATTAAATTGTCTATTAAGATAGAAGTTTTTGGATCAAGTCCTGAATTGGGTTCGTCACAAAATAAATATTTCGGATTCATTGCAATTGCCCGTGCTATAGCAATACGTTTTTGCATTCCACCACTTGTCTCTGCTGGCAACAATTCGTTTTTATCAATAATATTTACCCTTTTCAGACAAAAATTTGCTCTATCACGAATTTCTTCTTTAGACATTTTGGTAAACAATTTCAGCGGAAAACTAACATTCTCTTCAACGGTCATTGAATCGAACAGGGCACTACCTTGAAAAAGCATCCCTATTTCTTTTCTAACTTCAATTCTATCTTTTCTACCCATGGCAGAAAAGTCACGGCCATCATAAATTACAGAACCTTCGTCAGGTTCATGTAAACCTACTATACACTTCGTTAAAACTGATTTACCTTGTCCTGAAGCACCAATTATTAAATTCACCCTACCTGCTTCAAACTTACTTGAAACGTCAAATAATATTTGCGTATCACCAAAGGACTTAGATAGATTTTTTACCTCAATCATCTTAACCTAAAATTAATTGAGTTAATACATAATTGGCTAATAATATGGCAACAGAAGAAGCTACAACAGCTTTAGTACTAGAGCGACCTACTTCTAAAGCACCACCTTTAGTATAATATCCATAATAGCTAGCAATAGAAGTAATCAAGAAGGCGAAAATGATTGTTTTTAATAAAGCATAATACAAATAGTACTGATCTGTTGCCCAAAACGCACGCAATCCTAAAACATAAACCTGAGTAGAATACAATCCACTTTGTACACCTGCTACCCAACCTCCGACGATACTCAATACCATTGAGATTACAATCACGAAAGGAAAGAAGATTGAAGTGGCTAATATTTTTGGCAGCATTAAATAGCCAATCGAGTTGACCCCCATAATTTCGAGGGCATCTATTTGTTCGGTCACACGCATGGTGCCAATTTCTGAGGCGATATTAGAGCCGACCTTACCGGCAATAATTAATGATATAATAGTAGGAGAAAATTCTAAAATCGTTGATTGTCTTGTTATATACCCAATTGTATAATCAGGTAATAATGGCGAACTCATATTCGCTGCTGTTTGTAATGAAATAACTGCACCCATAAAAAAGGATAAGAATGCAACCAAAGGAATCGATTTGATGACAATTTCATTCACCTCGCTAAAGAACCTCTTACTGAAGTCTTTCCATTTTTCAGGGCGCGCAAATACCGATTTGAGCATCACAAAGTATCGTCCTATATGTTCAAATAGATTCATTCAGCCGCTAAAATAATCAATATTGCTACACATCCCAAAGGTTTAATAAGATTTACTAACAAGAATTTAAATCTTATTTTTTTATACTTTCGCAAAGAAGAGATAAAAACAACAAATTATTCCATTTATAGCGACTTACAATGAATATACGAATACGAAAAATGAGAACGGAGTTAGCCGAAAATGTGCATTACTTTTTAGGCGATACAGAAGAAATTTTCATGAATGATTTAATTGGAAAAAAAATCAGCTTAAATTTTGAAGCCGTTACGCAATGTGCCAATTGTAACGAAATGAAAAAACTTTTCGCTCAAGGATTCTGTTATTCGTGTTTTACAAGTGCTCCATCGGCAAGTCCTTGCATCATCAATCCCGAATTATGTGTCGGGCATTTAGGTGAAGGACGCGATGTTGAATGGGAACAAAAAAATCACGTACAACCTCATATTGTTTATTTGGCTGTAGCTTCAGGCTTAAAGATTGGTGTTACAAGACAAACACAAGTACCTACTCGTTGGATTGATCAAGGCGCATCTTTTGCGATTCGAGTAGCCGAAACGCCTTACCGACAATTGGCTGGTGAAATTGAGGTCGCATTAAAACAAGAATTCTCAGACAAAACGAATTGGAGAAGGATGTTAAAAAATGAAGTTGCTGACTATGATCTTGAAGAAGAAAAATGGGCCATTGAAGAAATGTTACCAGCCGATTTGGCTCAATATATGTCGGAAGATGACGAAATCATTCAGATTAATTATCCTGTCAATCAATATCCGGTTAAGGTAAAAAGTATTGGCTTTGATAAACAACACCATATTGAAGGAATTTTAAACGGAATTAAGGGTCAATATTTATTATTAGACAACGATCGTGTTTTGAATATGCGGAAACATGAAGGATATCATATTGAACTCAACTATTAAAAACTGAACCATGTCAAAAATCTACTTTTTAATTTGTTTATTTTCAATTTCAACGATAACAATTAGTCAAACAGGGTGGACATGGACACCTTTGGCAGATTTACCAATAAAAATAAGTAATAACGCTGTAGAATCTGCTTTGATTGATGGTGAACCATTTGTATATTCTTTCGGAGGAATCGATTCAACTAAATTAGGATCAGGCATCACTAATCGTTCTTATAAATATAATGTTTCTACAAATAATTGGACAGCAATAGACCCGATTCCGTTCAGCGCAAATAATATTGCATCCGCGGCAAGTACAGTTAAAAATAAAATTTACATCATTGGCGGATATACTGTTTTGGAAGATGGTACCGAAGTCTCATCCAACGAAGTTATTCGATACGATCCATCGACAGATACTTACTTAGAAAATGGCGCAAATATTCCTGTACCGATTGACGACCAAGTTCAATGCGTTTGGAAAGACAGTTTAATCTATGTGATTACCGGCTGGAGTAATACCGGTAACGTGCCAAATGTTCAAATTTACAATCCTTCCTTTGACAATTGGAGTATGGGAACGACGACACCTGACACTTATGTTTATAAAGTATTCGGAGGCTCTGGAACAATCATTGGAGATACCATATTTTATTATGGAGGAGCAAGTAATGGCATTTCATTTCCCGCTCAAAAGAAATTACGCAAAGGAATTATTAACCCAAGCGACCCAACTGACATCACCTGGTCGGAATTGGAAGATGGACCAGTAAGAAAATATCGGTCGGCTTGTTTAACAGCAGATGATATGATTTATTGGCTTGGAGGATCTTCTATTTCATATAATTACAATGGCATTGCTTATGACGGAGGCGAAGGAGTTGACCCCTTAACAAGTATAAACCGTTACAATACAAGGGTTGGTGATTGGTATCTCGCCGAAAGTTCACCCTACGGCGTAATGGATTTTAGGGGAGTTGCTCAAATAGGACCGCGAAGTTGGATTATAGCTGGTGGAATGCATGTAGATCAAGAAGTTTCTGCTAAATCCTATCTTTTATCCATTGAATCTGTGGTTGGATTAATTAATCATCCGGTTCAAAACGAATCATTAAAAATCAGCAACAATCAAATAATGAATGACGGACATTTAATGTCGGTGGAGATATTTGGTTTGGATGGTCGGCGCATTGCGGAGTTGGATGAAGAAGAAAGAAATTTGCCCGATACGGGAAATCAAATGGTAATTATTAAGGCAAAGTTTAAAACGCGCACTATTTTACACCACAAATCTCCATTAAATCTGGAATAGTTGTCCTTGCTGTAAATTTCATAGACTTTAATAGATAAAACCCACGCATATTTTTAAGTTATCTAATTCAAAATCGTTCCAATCCTTTTTCAACCAATAAACTATCTCCTAAGCACGAGACCTAGGCTATTTCAAATATGCGGTTAGTACCAGTTATTTATTCTTCTTATAAAACCGTTGTAGTTTCTTATTCATTCTTTTTACAACATTTTTGGGGCTTCGCTTAATTGGTAATGAGTCAAATGTTCTAACATAATACGGGAATGGTCGTCTTAATTGCATAAACTGGTCGTTTTTAATAACCAACGCGCCAAATCTCATATTTGGACCACCATAATAGCTTGTCTTTCTCTCAAGTCCATTATCTCCTGATGTATAATAATAACCATCAAAATATTTTGCTGTATCTTGTTCTATTCTCCCAAACTCTGCGATCAAAAAACTTCTATTACTGAGCAATATAGTTGTGTCAGGAAGTAACTTTTCGTTAAGAAACTCTACATTGTTAAAATCACCCTTTCTAATACTTGAAGAATAATCACTAAAGAAAAAGTAGGTTGGACAAAAGTCAAAATTATTCTGAAAAGCTTCGACTATTTTTTTATTTAAATCTGCTTGTTCACTTTCTATTTTGTGCCTGTTGCACAACTAATCTGTTGATAAATATAATTAATTAGATTTTAAGTAAAAGCCTGAATTTCGTATTTTTAGGTATGCAGGGTAAAAAAACATATCAAGAGAAGTTATTTACTCAGTTTTTGCTGAGTGAACGTGTACCTGAACATAACTTTTATAGACAATTGAAGTCGGTTTTAGACTTAAATTACTTGTATAAGTTAACCAAGCCTTTTTATGGTGAAAGTGGGCAAAAAAGTATTGATCCCGTTGTATTTTTTAAGTTGTGTTTGGTGGGGTATTTAGAGAATATTATCAGCGATAGGAAGCTTATTCAGCATTGTAGTATGCGGTT
>NZ_JHXV01000019.1 GCF_000621625.1 Crocinitomix catalasitica ATCC 23190 | reverse complement strand
GCAGGCACATTTAACTATGATGTATTGAGCATCACAGGAGAAGTAATCCTACAAGGACAAGGTACTGATCAAGCTGAACTTTCAATGGAAGAATTAGCAAACGGTGCTTACATTATCCGCGTAAATGCAAATGATAAAATTGGATTCGCACAGGTTGTGAAACAATAAGAATTATAACCTTAGTCAATAGGGTAAAATCATTAAAAAAGGGAAGTTGATTCAATTCGACTTCCCTTTTTTAATTTATCAACTCAATTAATTAGCCCTGTTGGTATAATGTTGTCCGTCGCACGGTAATGTGGTATAAAATTTATATAAGTGCCTAAGATTGCTTAAAATCGTGTTCAATGATGATGAGTTGTGGTTGAACGACCTGTTGAGCGTAAAGGATTGCAACGGATATCCTTTTTTCGGTCAGCTTCAGGTGAGCGATAAAAAGATTAGAGTGGGAAGCCTGCCCCCATCAATTAGAATCGTTGGTTATTTTGCAAGGTATTATTAGCACCATAAAATGGCGTATTAAACCTAATTATAGGGAATGGGGAAACGCCCTAATGAATAGAAAAAATAGTATTAATCTTGAAATTGAAGTGCTATTTTTTTATAAAAAGCCTAATTCTAACATCGCTTCTTCGCTCATCATATCTTTATCCCAAGGTGGATCAAATACAATGTTCACTTTTGCTTCTGTGACTGCTTCAACACTTTCAATTTTGTTTTTAACATCAACAGGTAAACTCTCAGCAACTGGACAGTTTGGCGAAGTTAAGGTCATGTCAACTTCTACAAATCCTGTCTCTTTAATTTTAACCTCGTAGATTAATCCCAACTCAAAAATATCCACTGGAATTTCAGGGTCGTAAATCTCTTTTAAAGCCGCAATGATTTCATTTTCTAATGCTTTCATTGCTGATTTATCCATATTTCCTTCTTTTGATACTATCATTTCTTTAAGTTTAATGCTAGTGCGTATAATTTCATTTGTTTGACCATAGCAACCAACCCATTACTACGCGTTGGTGATAAATGCTCTTGTAATCCTATTTCTTTGATGAATTTTAAATCGGAATCCAATATTGTTTGCGGCGTTTCACCAGACATCACATCAATTAATAAAGCAATAATACCTTTTGCAATTATTGCATCTGCATCTGCCGTAAAATAAATTTTATCGTCCTTCTTTTCAGCATGCAACCATACAGTTGATTGACATCCCTTAATGACGTTTTCTTCTTTTTTAAAAGCTGCGTCAATCAAAGGTAAGTCTTTCCCTAATTCAATTATATATTCATACTTCTCCATCCAATCATCATAGATTGAAAAACTGTCAATTAACTCCTGCTCTTTCTCTGCAATGTTCATTTAACTCAACATTTTTATAGCCTTGTTTAAGGCTTGAATGAATAAATCTATTTCTTCTTTTGTATTGTAAAAACTAAGGGATGCACGGATGGTACCTGGGATTTTGTAAAAATCCATAATTGGTTGGGTACAATGATGTCCTGTTCGAACCGCAATTCCTTGCTGATTTAATAGTGTTCCTATATCGTAAGGGTGAAATTCGCCAATTAAAAATGAAACCGTACTACATTTTTCTTCAGCTGTCCCGAAGAAACGAATGCCTTCAATTTTACTTAATTCGGCTGTAATATACTGCAGCAACGATCGTTCATAAACTTCAATTTCATTCAAGTTTAATTGACTCAGCCATTCTATTGCAGCTCCTAATCCAATACCACCTGAAATGTTTGGTGTGCCTGCTTCAAATTTATGTGGTAATGAATTGAAGGTTGTTTTCTCCATTGTCACCGTCTTAATCATGTCGCCACCGCCTTGGTATGGTGGCATCTTATTTAAAAGGTCCTCCTTACCATATAAAATTCCTGTTCCAGTTGGCGCGAAAATCTTGTGCCCTGAAAAAACTAAAAAATCACAATCTAAAGCTTGTACGTCAACTTGTATATGTTGTAAAGATTGAGCGCCATCGATTAAAACTTTCGCATTTTTTGAATGGGCTAATTCGATTAAGTCTGCTATTGGGTTTATTGTACCTAACGAATTTGAAATGTGCGTGATTGCAACCAATTTCGTTTTCTCATTAAGTAATGTGTCTATATTTTTTAAATCTAATTCTCCCGAAGTTGTCATAGGAATATAGCGCAACACCAATCCTTTAGCTTCAGCCAACATTTGCCATGGAACAATATTGGAATGATGCTCCATTTCCGAAATTAATATCTCATCGCCTAATGACATTAATGCACCAAAACTGTGCGCAACTAAATTAATTCCATCTGTCGTTCCTTTTGTGAAAATGATTTCGTGTTTCTCTTTTGCATTCAAAAAAGAGGCAATTGTCTGGCGTGCATTTTCGTAATTTTCAGTTGAAACTTGACTGAGTGTGTGCACACCTCTGTGAATGTTCGCGTTTTCCTCTTTGTAGTACTGATCAATTCGATCAATTACAAAATTTGGCTTCTGAGAAGTTGCACCATTGTCAAAATAGACCAATGGGTATTTTCCAAATTTTTTACTTAAAATTGGGAATTCTTCTCTTATAGAATTTACGTTAAACATGTATTCGCTTTTTTGCAAATTTAGTGAGATTGTTTTGAATTACAACCATTATTTAGACTAGTTCTAAATAATTTGTAGAACAGGATCAAAATCGTCTTGAAATTATTAAATTGCAGATAAAAGAATTGCTGAATGGGTAAAAAGGAAGATTTTATAAAACAAATGAATGAGGCGTCGCAGTTTAAAGGAGATTATATCACTTTAGGAGCTTCAATGATTGATGGAAAACCCATTGAAGGGGCGAACGTTAAAATTCCTTTAAAAACGCTAAATCGGCATGGTCTTATTGCAGGCGCTACAGGAACAGGGAAAACAAAAACCTTGCAAGTATTGGCTGAAGAATTATCATTGAAGGGAATTCCTTCAGTTTTAATGGATATTAAAGGTGATTTAAGTGGATTGGCTAAACCGGGTGTTACCAATGAGCATATCGAAAAAAGACATGCGGCCATGGGAATTCCCTATCAAACACATCAATTATTGGTCGAATTGTTTTCAATTTCTGAAGAGAATGGCGTTCGAATGAAAGCAACTGTCTCTGAATTTGGACCAACACTTTTATCTAAAATATTAGGTTTAAATGATACACAAGGCGGAATTCTTGCTGTATTATTTAAATATTGCGATGATCATGATTTGCCTTTGTTGGACCTGAAAGATTTAAGAAAAACATTACAATTTATAATTGGCGAGGGTAAAGCTGAAATATCTGGGGAATATGGACAAATCTCTTCCGCTTCGGTCAATACGATTATGCGTAAAATCATTGAACTTGAGCAGCAAGGTGCAGAAAGGTTTTTTGGTGAAACGTCGTTCGATGTGAAAGATTTAATGTTTACCAATAGTCAAGGGTTGGGTCAGATTTCAATTCTAAGGTTAACAGATATTCAAAACAAGCCTAAATTGTTTTCGACTTTTATGTTAAGCTTATTGGCGGAGTTATATGAAACGTTGCCTGAAGCTGGAGATACCGATAAACCTAAATTATGTTTGTTTATTGACGAAGCACATTTAGTTTTTGACGAGGCGACTGATGCTTTATTGGATCAAATTGAAGTGATTATTAAGTTGATCAGATCAAAAGGTGTGGGAATTTATTTCTGTACACAATTGCCAACTGATGTTCCAGATGTTGTCTTAAGTCAATTGGGATTAAAAATTCAGCATGCATTAAGAGCTTTTACTGCGAAGGATAGAAAAGCCATCAAAAAAGCAGCTGAAAATTATCCGTTGACTGATTTCTATGAAACAGATGAATTATTAACGCAATTAGGAATTGGAGAAGCTTTGGTTACTGGTTTAAATGAAAAAGGTATTCCTACACCGTTGGCTGCAACATTTATGCGAGGTCCTGCAACGCGTATGGATATTCTTTCACCTAAGGAAATAAATGATATAGTTGAATATTCAACTTTAACAGCAAAATACAATCACGAAATTGATCGCCGCAGTGCTTATGAAATATTAGGAGAAAAAATAAATGCAGCGAAGAATGAAGAGCGTCGAGAAGAAATTCGAGAACAAGAAGCAAAGGAGAGAAAAATTAAGGAGAAAGAATTGAGAAGAACTGCACCGAAACCTAAACGAAAAACAACGGCAAGGAGAAAGAGTCAATCTGACGATATTGGGTCAACGATAATCAAAGAATTAACAAGAGGCTTATTTGGTATTCTTGGAATGAAAAGAAGATAAATTGAGTTAAACTTTTAGTATAAATCACATGTTTGAATCTAAATTACCAAAGGTTGGAAATTCTATTTTTTCGGAAATGTCAGCTTTGGCAAATAAACATGAGGCTGTTAATTTAGCACAGGGTTTTCCGGAGTTTATAATTCATCCTGAATTGAAAACGGCACTGATTGAAGGTGTAGATGAAAATCAAGTACAATACGCCCCGATGCCTGGTCGACAAGACTTGCGCGATGCCATAGCAGATAAGATATTAAAACAACGAAATATTCGTGTTGATGCCAATACAGAAATAACGGTAACAGCGGGTGCAACACAAGCTATTTATACCGTTTTTGCAGCGACTTTAAATCCAGGAGATGAAGTCGTTTTATTCGACCCTGCTTACGATTGTTATGATCCGAGCATTCGTTTAAATGGTGGAATTCCAATTCATTTAAATTTGACCTTCCCGAGTTTTAAAATTGATTGGGAGGAATTGAACACTGTGCTGAATAGTAAAACTAAAATGATTGTCATTAACAATCCGCACAATCCCTCAGGTTCGGTTTTAACGGCAGAAGATCTATTTGAACTTGAAAAATTAATAGATGCGTATCCGCAATTAATGATTTTGAGTGATGAAGTTTATGAACATATTCAATATAATACACCACACCAATCTATTCTAGAAAACGAAAAATTGCGGGATAGAAGTTTTGTTGTTTATAGTTTTGGCAAATCAATGCATGTTACCGGATGGAAGTTGGGTTACTGTGTGGCACCCGAAAACTATACTGTCGAATTTAGAAAGGTGCATCAGTATTTAATTTTCTGCGCAAACAATACAATACAATTTGCAGTGGCGAAGTTTTTAAATCAACGAGAAGACTGGCGGAATAACCTTCCTTTATTTCAAGGTAAAAAGGAGTTGTTTTTATCGGCGATTAAAAATTCAAGATTTAAAATTATCCCTTGTGAAGGAACTTATTTCTGTCTACTTGATTATGCTGATATTTCAAATAAGTCAGATGTTGACTTTGCAAAAGAACTGACAATTAAATATGGGATTGCTACAATACCTATTTCTGTTTTTTATGAAGATGAGACAGATAATCGGTTGATTAGGATCTGTTTTGCAAAAAAGGATGAAACATTATTAAATGCAGCTCGAATTTTATGCAAGATTTAAAAATAGTATTGATTCAAACAGAGCAGTTTTGGGAAGATAAAAAAGCCAATTTTAATTGGATTGAGCAAAATTACTTTAATGATTTAGTTGGTAAACAAGTTGATTTAGTGTTATTGCCAGAAATGTTTAATACCAGTTTCACCATGAATGTTGAACAGTTAAGTGAGTCGATGGCTGGTGAATCAATAAGCTGGTTGATATTTTGGGCAAAAAAATTGAATACAAAAATAGGTGCTACACTCATTATAAAGGAAAACGGTGGTTATTACAATCGTTTTGTGATTGTTGATGATAAAGGAGTAGACATATATTATAATAAGCGTCATCTTTTTAGGATGGCAGATGAAAATAAATTCTTTAAAGCAGGTGATGAACGTATAGTGTATGAATTAAATGGTTGGAAAATTTTACTTCAAGTATGTTATGATCTTCGCTTCCCTGTTTATTCAAGAAAGTTATACGATGAAAAAGGACATGAATATGATGCGATAATCTATTTAGCGAACTGGCCTACAAAACGTGCAAATGTTTGGCATACTCTATTACAGGCGCGGGCGATGGAAAACCAGGCTTTTGTTATTGGGGTAAATCGAGTAGGTAAAGACGGTAATGAAATTAATTATTCTGGTAACTCAATGGTTGTTGATCCATGGGGTAATATTGAAAATGATCTGTTGGATGCTAAAAACGTAAAAATGCTTGTAATCCTAAAATTCGATTCGCTATTGAGTATTCGTGAAAAATTCCCAGCTTATCAAGATTCGGACGTTTTTTTTAATGATAAATAAACATTAACTACACTTTAATAAAAGAACAAGCAGATTATTGTTTAACAATAGGGCATTTTGTATATTTACACTTTTACAAATTAAAACATAGAAAATGAAAAAGATTTACTTAGCGGTTTTTTCAATTCTTGCAACAGGTGGTTTAATGGCTCAATCGGCTGTTAACATGACAAGTGTTAAGCAAGAGGTTAGAACTAGTGCGGATGCTAATTCTCGTACGAGAACGGTATATGCAGATGATAGAGAAGCGGATGACATTATTTGGGAAGATGATTTCTCTGACGCTGGAATGTGGACAGCTGGTGGACCAGGTGGCGATTTCGACACTTATGGTTGGACAATTGGAACTGCAATTGAAGGCTGGTATGGTGGTTTTGATGTAGACATGGGGACTGATGGAAATTTTGCTAGATTTCAAAACGGAAATACTGATGATTTTCTTGAAGCTGGAGGGTTTACATTAACTTATACTGGATCTCTGGATTTATCAGGAATTCCAGCTCCACATATTGAATTTGATCAGTATGGAGCAATATTCTTTGAAGTACAAGCTGTAGAAGTGAGTATTGATGGAGGTGCATCATGGGTACAAGTTGGAGACAACAGTGACATCGATCCTTTAGTATTAGGTGGTGGTGATATTTTTGGACATCCAGAATTAAGAAGATATAATATTACTGAAGCTATCGCTGGTGGTGAAGATGATGTAATGATTAGATTATTTTGGGACGGCGCTATGAACGGACCAGGAATGAACTATATTTCTTATGGTTGGTATGTTGATAATATTCGTGTTGTTGAAGGTCACCCGATTGATTCTGATATCCAAGCTTCTTATATTAGAAGTGGTATTGGTACTTCATTCGAATTTGGTTTAGATTATTATACAATTGCTCAGTCGCAAGTTCCTGGTTTAGATATCACATTTGCTGCTAAAACAATTAACCAAGGTGGGTCTACATTTGAAGGTCTTCACTTAGTTGCTGAAGTTGATAAAGGTGGTGTTGTTTATACTGGAACATCTACAGATGTTGATTTAGCTCCAGGTGCTGAAGATTCTTTAGGAACTACAGATGCTTATACGCCAGATGCAGGTTTAGGAACTTATAATGTTTCATGGTCTTTTGAAGGTGATGATGTTGATCCTTATTCTCCAAATGATGCAATGACTAGCTCATTCAGATTAACTGAATACCACTATGGTAGAGATAACGGTATAGCAAATGGCTCTATTAGTAACGTTGGTGACAACTCTGGTAATCCATTGTCTATTGGTAACGTTATGGATATTTTTGCTGATGCAACAATTTACTCTATTGATGTAGATATTACTGATGCAGCGGATAACGAAGGTGCTCCAATTTATGGTCAAATCATGATTTATAATGATGATGCTGGTGATTATGAGTATATCGATCAAACAAGTGATTATGATATTACTAATGATGATTTAGGTGGAACAATTAAATTGTTTTTTGAAGATCCTATTGATGTTGAAGCTGGTGATGTTGTATTGGTATTAGCTGGTCACTATGGTGCTCCAGATGTTGGATTCAGTACTGCACAAGCAGTTGAAGAAGGAACATTATTAGGTTATACTGATGCTGGTTTGTTCCGTTTATTAAATCCAAATGCTATTATGGTAAGATTGGATTTTGAAGAAGAATATGATGAAGAAGATCCAGGTGATGGAGCAGTTGAGAATATTAGTGCTGCTTTCAACATCAGCCAAAATATTCCTAATCCTTTCAATGCAAACACTAGAATTAACTACTCTTTATTAGAGGCTGGTAATGTATCTATCGAATTTGTTGATGTAACTGGAAAACTGGTACAATCAATTAATAAAGGTGTACAAAGTGCTGGTGATTATAATGTTGTTGTTGATGGTACTAATTTTGCTGAAGGTATTTATTTCTATACTTTCACTGTTGGAAACGAAAAAATTACAAAAAGAATGGTAGTGACTAAATAGTCATTAACAACTTAAATATTAAAGTCCCTTTCGGTTTTACCGGAAGGGACTTTTTTTGTTTATAATTTGTTGTATATTACTTAGAAACAACTTGCTATGAAATTACTTTGCACGCTTTGTGGAACCTTACTTTTGCCACTTTTTTTAACCGCCCAACAATCGGTAACTGCTGTGAGTAAAGCAGCTGAAATAAGAACTGGACCTGCAGATTCAAGGATGAGAACTGTTCGTTCAGGCGATAGAGATGCAGATGATGTGATTTGGTGTGATGACTTTGCTAATCCTGAATTATGGATTGCAGAAGGTCCGAGTGATGATTATGATACTTATGGATGGTCTATTGCAGATACAACCGCCAGTTGGTTTGATGAAATAGAAAGAGATATGGCGACATCTGGAAATTTTGCAAGATTCCAGAATGGTGATCCCGATGATTTTATAGAAGATGGTCCCTTTACTTTAACTTTTATTGATGCGATTGATTTATCAGATGTACCTGCACCACATTTGGAAATAGAGCAATACGGAGCTAAATTTTTTACGGTTCAAGCCATAGAGGTAAGTGTAGATGACGGTGATTCTTGGTCAAGAGTTATGGATAATAATGATATTTATCCCCTGACTGAACACAGTGGTTTACTTTATCCTCGCCCAGAATATAAACGTACTAATTTATCTTCAGCTATTGCTGATAATCCTTCAAATGTTATGATTCGTTTTTATTGGGCAGGAGGTGAAAATATGGACGGTAATAATTATATTGATTATGGATGGTATATAGATAATGTTCGTATTGTTGAAGGTTATGAATTTGATGCTGAAATTCAATCAGCCCACTTAAGAATGGGGGTTGGTGGTTTTTTTGAAAACGGACTTGATTATTTTAATATTTCTAAATGTCAGGTTTCACCTTTAACTTTATCTGCAAATATCATTAATCAAGGGTATTCTTCAATTTCCAATTGTCATTTAATTACTGAAATAGAACAAGATGGTATTGTCTATAGTGGCTCATCAGACAATATTAACTTGGATCCAATTATGCCAGATTCCTTAACTGATTCGACGATGTATACTCCTCCATTATCAGCAGAAACTTATAATGTTAAATGGTACCTAGAAAGTGACGAAACGGACAGTTATAATGTGAATGATACAATAAGGGCATCATTTAAAAAAACATTAGAAATTTATGGTAGGGATAATGAAATTCAAACTCGGACATTTACAAATGTAAGTGGAAATGTCGGTCAACAAGTTGCTGTAGGGAATGTCATGGAAATTTTTGGCAATGCTGAAATTTATGAAATTGAAGTTTCGATTCCTGATTTAGAAACTAATATTGGAAATATTATTTTTGGAAATATTATGAAATATTCGGTAGAAACTGAAGAATGGGAATATGTTGAAGAAACTGTAGAATATACAATTAGAGAAGTGGACTTAGGAAGGAATCTACGAATGGAAATGCGGGATGAAGTGGGTCTAATTGAAGGAGATGTAATTTTATTACTTTTAAATCATTTTGGCGGCGATTATGGCGTTTCGTTTGGCATGGCGCAACCGGTCAATGAAGGTACTGTACTAGGATATACAAACGATGGTTTGTTTGTTTTAGAAAGTCCATCCGCTATAATGGTACGTCTCGTATTGGATGAAACAGCATGCGAACCTTTGGGTGTAGAAGAAATAGCTGCATCATTCAATATTGGCCAAAATATTCCAAATCCTTTCAATGCAAACACTAGAATTAACTACTCTTTATTAGAGACTGGTAATGTATCTATCGAATTTGTTGATGTAACAGGTAAACTGGTACAATCAATTGATAAAGGTGTACAAAACCCAGGTGATTACACTGTTGTAGTTGATGGTTCTAACTTTGCTGAAGGTGTTTATTTCTATACTTTCACTGTTGGAAACGAAAAAATTACAAAAAGAATGGTAGTGACTAAATAGTCATTAACAACTTAAATATTGAAGTCCCTTTCGGTTTTGCTGGAAGGGACTTTTTTTGTTTTAGTAAGTTTTAAGTGATTTAGATCTGTATAAGAATGTGTAAAATATGAACGTTTATACACTGATTAGCAACGTATTTGTGTTGTAATTCTGTATATGTTTTGTAAATTGGATACAAAAACATACTGCTATGAATAAAATTTACTTATTTATTGGCGCCTTTTTGTTATCAAATGGGGTCAATGCACAAATTGCTAATTATTCAACCTCGGTAAAGCAAGAGGTACAAACTTCAGCTTATACCGAACTTCGAGAGAGGACAGTTTATTCTGTAGATAGGGCAGCAGATGATGTGATTTGGTCTGATAATTTTTCTGACGAAGGCATGTGGATTTCTGATGGACCGAGTGATGATTATGATACTTATGGCTGGTCTATCGGTGATGTAACAAATAGTTGGTGGGTAGGTATGGAAATGGACATGGCTACTACGGGTAATTTTGCAAGGTTTAAGAATGGTGATACAGGAGATTTTATTTCTGCCGATCCTTTTACATTAACTTATTCGGAAGTGATTGATCTTTCAGATGTTCCTGCACCTCATGTTGAATTTGAACAATACGGAGCTAGATTCTTTACCGTTCAAGCTGTTGAAGTGAGTACAGATGGAGGGACAAGTTGGATGCAAGTTGGGAACAATAGCGATATTGATGAACTCACAAATGTCGGTGGAGCAGCTTTTGCTCGACCAGAAACTAGAAGGTATAATTTAACAACAGCTATAGCGGGTGATCCGTCAAACGTTATGATCAGATTATTTTGGGCTGGCGCTATTAACGGACCAGCAATGAACTATATTGATTATGGTTGGTATGTTGATAATATTAGAATTGTTGAAGGTCATGCATATGATGCAAAAGCTGAGTCTGCTTATATGCGAACAGGTGTTGGTGTTTCGTACGATAACGGTCTCGAGTATTATAATATTCCACTCGCGCAAGTAGCACCTATAAATTTCTCAGGAATAGTAAGCAACGAAGGAGGTTCAACTTTCACAGGTTTGCATTTAAATACAACTGTTGATAAAGATGGTATTGTATTTACGGGTACATCTTCTAATATATCATTGGCATCAACTGAATCAGATTCATTGGCTACGACGGTTGGTTTTACACCAGATGAAATGGGTGTTTATAATGTGAACTTTAGCTTCATAGGAGATGATCCTGATACATATGAACCAAATAATGAAATTGAACGAAATTTTGAAGTAACCGAATATCATTATGGTAGAGATAACGGAATACCGACAGGAGCAATCACAAATATTTCTGGAAATAGTGGGAATCCTTTCTCTATTGGTAATGTAATGGATATATATGGTGCTGGTACTATCTATTCAATTGACGTCGTTGTAACGGATGCTGAAGAAAATATTACTTCCCCAATTTATGGACAACTAATGATATTTAATGAAGGTGCCGGCGTATGGGAATATATTGATCAAACAAATGATCATGAAATTACTGAAGAAGAAAACGGTGGAACTGTTAAATTATTTTTCGAGGATCCAATTAATGTGGATGCAGGCACTTTGGTTTTAGTGCTGGCTGGCCATTATGGTGTTCCTGATGTTGGTTTTAGAATGGCTCAAAATGTTGATGTAGGAACAGTTTTAGGATATACTGATGCGGGTCTTTATAGTCTTGCAAATCCTGGGGCGATTATGATACAATTGGATTTTGAAGAAGAAGAGGATGAGCCTGTTGATCCAGGTGATGTCGGTGTTGAAGAGAATATATCTGCTTTTAATGTTGGCCAAAATATGCCAAATCCATTTAATAATTCAACCAAAATTAAATATTCATTGAATAATTCAGCAGCTGTATCTATAGAGATCGTTGATGTAACTGGTAAATTAATTCAAACGATTAATAAAGGAATTCAAACAAGTGGAGTTTATTCGGTGAATATTAATGCCGATGAACTAGCTGAAGGAGTTTATTTTTACTCGTTTACAATAGGGAATGAGAAAGTAACTAAACGAATGGTAGTTACTAAATAAACGTACTTTTTATCTGAAATAGATTGATAACTCTAGTCTCAGATGCCTATTTAATAAACCCTTTTAGCAATTTGTTAAAAGGGTTTATTTTTGCCAAAAGATTTCCATTTTGAATGAAAAATAAAATGCCCAACAGAAATGAATCTGTCAGGCATATTTATTCTTATTAAATCTAACTATAAAGAGATTGTATGAATTTGTTCTATATCTAAAAATTGTTTAAAATCAACCATGTTTGCTAAGGCACGAATTTTAATAAACTCTTCCTTGTAAACAGGGTGAGATACAACTTCGTTTAATCGGCCTAATCTGAATCGATCGTAATTCGTCAAAGCAGTAGACTCTTCATCATTTAATTCTATGCCATCAAAATATTTATCTCGAATATCGTTAATGGATATTATTGTGGATTCTGTTGTCATCATGTCTTTCAAAATCTTTGAGTTATAGCAAATATAAGTCGGTTTTATCTACGAAACATCAGTCTAAATACGTATTATTCAATTAAAATGAACGTTTTTAATACTAATTTGTACTTTTGATTAGTGTTAATCCATCCAAACTATGTTAAATAAAATAATATTTTTATTAATTTCTGTTCTATCAATGAATACGGTGATTTCTCAAGAAGGTTCAAATTCTTCTCCTTTTTTTAAAAAAAAATGGGTCGAGGTTGACTCGCTGACTGATAAAGGGTTGTACAATATGGCACTCGCTAAAACCAAAGAAATTTTTGGGAAAGCCGTTGCTGAAAAGAACCACAACCAGGTGATCAAAGCTATAATTCATGAACTAAAGTTTAACGCTTTTCTAGAAGAGGAAGATTTTATAAAAGGAATAGTTGAAATAGAAGGACTGATTGAAAAAACACCTTCTCCATCGAAAGAAATTCTCCATTCTCTATTAGCGGAAATGTACTATGGTTATTATTCTTCCAATTCATGGCTGTTTACCAACCGTACCGAAGTTATAGATCCTGATCTTTCAGATATTCGAACATGGGATCTTAAACAAATTGCGAAGTCTGTTAAAGCCAATTATTATCTTTCTCTTCAAAATGCAGAGATTGCGCAAAGTACGCCCATCAGTGATTTCGATTTAATCATAAATAATGTTACTTCATCTGCGAATATTCGTCCAACACTATACGATTTCTTAGCTCATCGTGCGCTTAATTTTTTTACGAATAACACCTTTAATATTCCAGGTTCTGCAGACACCTTCACAATTGATGATCCTGCTTATTTTGGAAGCAATACAAGTTTCCTTAAAACAAACGAATCTACAAGCGATGCCTTAAATACCCGATTTATTGCGATCGATATCTTTAAAAAAATAACAAAATTTCATTTGGATAAAAAGAATGAAACGCCTTTGTTCTATTTGGAGTTTGAGCGTTTAAAGTTTGTTAATCAATACGCCACTCTAGCTGATAAGGACGACCTGTATTATAAAAATTTGCAAAGAATTGGAACAGCGCACCCTGATTTAGAAGAGTCGAGTGAGGTTTGGTACTCAATTGCGACAATTCATAATAATAATGGAAGTCAATATTTTGTAGATTCGGATACAACAAATAGATGGGAAAAGAAATCAGCCTTAAATATTTGTCACCAAGTCATTGAGAATTTTCCGAATAGTATAGGGGCTCAGCAGTGTCGAACGCTAATTAATACGATTCAGGAGAAATCATTAACAGCACTAAATGAACAAGCCGTTCCTGCCAATAAGAAACATAAATTTTTATTGAATTATAAAAATTTGGACAAAGTGCATTACAAAATCATTCCGTATGAGTATAAAAAATATAGGGATGAAAGATCATCAAATCGATTAGAGTATATTCAACAATTAAATATAAAATCAACGGTTTTTAATGCTACTGTTCCACTTGTTGATCCCAAAGATTACCAAAAACATAATTCGGAATTACTCATTCCAGCGCTTGAAAAAGGGTTTTATATTATTATGGTAGGCACTTCAGCTAATTTCGATCCGCAGGGAGAATGTGTTGCATACTTTCCTATGTGGTCGACAAATATTACTTATCAATATAGAAACCTTAACGATAAAGGAGAATTATTGGTCACAAACCGACTAACTGGTGAACCACTTGTTGATGCTACCGTTGAAGCTTCTTATCGAGAATATCACTTAGGGGCATATCGATACAAAAATGCAGGGAAGTATACAACGAATAAAAATGGCAAAATCGAGATACCAATTTTAGAAAATCATAAATCTCTTTTCTTCGAAGTAACCTACGGAAAAGAGACATACCAGTCGGGTGATAGCTTTTATGGATATCGCAGCGGAGATGAGAGAACGAGTGATGAAACGAAACTTTTTACGGATCGAAAAATTTATCGTCCTGGACAAGAAATATTCTTTAAAGGAATTTTGGTTGAGTATAATAATGATGAAAGAAAATTACTTACTAATCGTAGCGCGTCAGTCTACTTTTATGATGTAAATAATCAAGAAATCGCTACAATGGAGGTCGCAACGAATGATTTTGGTTCGTTTGAAGGAAAGTTCACAGCTCCACATGGGGTTTTAACGGGAGAAATGCGAATCAGTAGTGGGAATGGTTCAACATCTTTCCGGGTTGAAGAGTATAAGCGTCCTAAATTTGAGGTGAATCTTGATCCATTGACAACGGAATATAAAGTAAATGACAGTATAAAAGCGACCGGAACAGCTATGGCTTTCGCAGGTAATGTTATTGATGGTGCTGCAGTTAATTATAGGGTTGTTAGAACGACGCAATATAGCTGGAGACGCTATTGGGGGTTTTATCCTAGAAATGAGCCTAAAGAGATTGTAAATGGAAGCACGGTTACAGATCATAAAGGTACATTCACAATTGATTTTAAAGCGATACCAGATAAAGAATCAGATCCCAAGTCTTTACCCATTTTTAATTATACCATTTATGCGGATGTAATTGATATTAATGGTGAAACACATAGCAGCTCTATACAACTGAATATTGGTTATCAAAGTTTAGAATTAGGTCATAATTTAAATGATGCAATTCAGAATGATGAGCGCTTTACTTTAAGAATTAGAACAACGAATTTAAGTGGTGCAACAATTCCTGTAAAAGGTTCATTTAAAATTGAAAAGCTAGAAACTCCTGAAGTACCGACATATCAAAGATTATGGACCAGTCCTGATCAACCACTTTGGTCTGAAAAAGAGTTTAAGAGCAATTTTCCTACTGCAGTTTATCACAACGAAAACGAATATTTTAATTGGTCAGTTGCTGATGAAAAAATTAAAGGAAATTTTGATACTGAAAAGTCAGATAGTGTATATATCAAAGACTTTGCAAAATGGAAACCGGGTGTTTATAAATATTCAGCAACAGCAAAGGATAAAAACGGAATTGAAATAGAAGATGAGTTTTACTTCACCGTTTTTAATCAAAAAGCAAAAATAATTCCAACCAATGCAACGCTTTGGGTGAAGCCTTTAAAACTATATGCTGAACCTGGTGAAGAAGTGCAGATTTTATTAGGTACCGCTGAAGAAGATTTAACTGTTTATTATGAAATTGAACACAAGAATGCAATTGTAAAATCTGAAAAATTAGTCCTTTCTAAAGATGTCCGTTCATTAAAAATTCAAGTGAAAGAAGAATATCGTGGCAACTTTACGGTGCATTTTAATGCCAATAAAAACAACCGTTCTTTTAAAGAGTATTACAATATAACAGTTCCTTATACCAATAAAAAGCTGGATTTAAGTTTTTCTACTTTCCGTAATAAATTATTGCCCGGACAAGAGGAAGAATGGACACTAAACATTAAAAATAGTGCTGGTTTGGCTGAACAAGCCGAATTATTAGCAACCCTATACGATGCGAGTCTAGATGTTTTATACACTACCAATTATTATGGTTTAAATCTTTATCCTACTGATTATGGTCGATTGGCTTGGGGAAATTCAGCAGATTTTAATGTGAATTCAGCATTGGTATATCAAATTGATTGGAATGATAGGGTTAATTATCAAAGTCGGTATTTTGCAGAGCTAAACTATTTTGAATGGAGACCGAATGTGGGGAGATACCAATATAATTATGGTTGGGCAAATGCCCGTAGTGATGGAAATATTCGAAGAAAATCCATGAACAATGTTAATGCAGAAAGTGCACCTATACAAGAGGCTTTGGCTGATTATGTTTATCCTGACCAAGATTCATTAAGTTCAGATGTAGGTTTAATCTATCCTCCTGAAGTAGAATTAGATAAATCAGAGACGAAACAGGATGTAAAAAGTAAAACAAACAAAGAAGACGATTTAGGTCAAATAAAAGCTCGTGAAAATTTTAATGAAACAGCCTTCTTCTTCCCACAAATAACAACAGACAAAAAAGGTGATATTCAATTGAAATTTACCATGCCTGAATCCCTAACAAAATGGAAATTTCTTGGTATGGCGCACACAAAAGACCTTAAAACTGGTTCGATTATTAGAGATGTGGTGACGCAGAAAGAATTAATGGTGGTGCCCAACGTTCCTCGTTTTTTACGAGAAGGTGATAAAATGGTATTGTCATCTAAAATTTCGAATATTTCTGATGCCGATTTACGTGGTCAGGTGGCTTTGTACTTAATTGATCTATTTACGGAAGAATCAGTTGCCACTAATTTTCTCTTAGAAGAAAAGCCACAAGAATTTACCGTGGGCAAAGGACAAAGTACAGTTGTTTCATGGACGGTTAAAATTCCGTTTGGTTTGAATACTGTGAAATATAAGATTGTTGCTAAAGCCGACGATTTCTCGGATGGTGAAGAGAATGTATTGCCAATTTTATCGAATAGAATGTTGGTGACCGAATCGTTGCCGTTACCCATTCGTGGTCAAGAAACGAAGACCTTTAAGTTGGATAAGTTGATTAATTCAACAAGTAGCCATTCATTAAAGAACCACAATTATACGCTGGAGTTTACATCGAATCCTGCGTGGTATGCTGTGCAGGCAATGCCGTATATGATGGAATATCCGCACGAATGTGCAGAGCAAATTTTCACGCGGTATTATTCGAATACAATAGCGACACATATCATGAATTCTAGTCCAAAAATTAAACAAATTGTAGAGGATTGGGGCGCGAATTCACCGGATGCTTTTTTGTCTAATTTGCAGAAGAACCAAGAATTGAAAGCTGTAATGTTGGAAGAAACGCCATGGGTATTGGATGCTAAAAATGAGGCAGCTTCTAAAAAGAATTTGTCTGTTTTATTAGATATGAATCGCATGTCACGTGAAATGGATATTGCTTTCAAAAAATTATCTGAAATGCAATTGAATAATGGCGCTTGGGCATGGTTCAAAGGGATGCATGAAAGTCGTTATATCACCCAACATATCGTTACGGGAATGGGACACCTTGATAATTTAGGAATTAAGGATATTCGTGCTAATGACAAGCAATGGCGCATGGTGAAGGCTGGTGTTCAATATTTGGACAAGCAAATTGTACAGGATTATGCCTATATAAAAAGGAATTTTAAGGACAGAATGGACGACCAACATATTGGTTATTATCACATCCAATATTTATATGCAAGATCTTATTTTACGGATATAAAAATGGATGCTTCGACGGAAGAAGCTGTGAACTATTTCAAGAAACAAGCAGCAAAATATTGGTTGAAGTTTAATATTTATGCTGAAGGAATGATTGCGTTGGCAGCCCATCGATTTGAGATGACGGAATTGGCTTCTGATATTGTAAAGTCTTTAAAAGATCGCGCAATTTATAATGATGAAATGGGTATGTACTGGAAAAGTTCATTCTTAGGTTATAATTGGTACGAAGCACCAATAGAAACACATGCCTTAATGATAGAAATGTTTGACGAGGTTGCAAATGATGAAAAATCGGTTGAGGAATTAAAGATTTGGTTGTTGAAACAAAAACAAACCACCAATTGGAAAACCACCAAGCAAACCACAGAAGCTGTCTATGCATTATTACTAAAAGGAACCGATTTATTGGCTTCGGATGAAATGGTTAAAATTACAATTGGCGGAAAAGAGATTGAGTATACAAACAGTCCAGAAGCTGACAATCCTTATCAAGTTAGAGCTGAAGCTGGAACAGGTTATTTTAAAACCAATTGGAACGGGACTGATATTCGTCCGGAAATGGGCAATATTACCGTATCAAAAGCAAATAAGGGAGTCGCTTGGGGTGCGGTGTATTGGCAGTATTTTGAGAATATGGACAAGATTACTTTTGCTGAAACAAATGTGAAATTAAATAAAGAATTGTTTCTAGTTGAAATAACCAATGAAGGTGAAAAATTGAAAAGAATAGCTGATCAAGGTAATTTGAAAGTAGGCGATAAAGTCCGCGTTCGAATAGAGTTGCGTTCGGATAGGAATTTAGAATATGTGCACATGAAGGATATGCGTGCTGCTGGATTTGAACCAATTGATGTCTTGAGTACTTATAAATATCAAGGAGGACTGGGTTATTATCAATCAACTAAAGATGCCGCAACACATTTCTTCTTTGATTATGTGCAAAAAGGGACATATGTATTTGAATATGATTTGCGCGTGCAACACGCAGGTGATTTCGCTAATGGAATTACAAGTATTCAATGTATGTACGCTCCGGAATTCACCGCGCATTCTGATGGCATTAGAGTAGTGGTGGAGTAATGCAGCATCTTGCAGCATAATTTTTTAATGGTTGATATTAAGATTTTTCCTTACCAGAATTATCGAACGAATATAATCTGTGCTAATCAGCGCAATCGGTGGTCGCATAAGTTACCTCTGTTCTGTACATCTAGCTAATGAATCTTATCTAATCTGTGCTAATCAGTGTAATCTGTGGTCGCATAACATCAGTTATATTCAAGTCTTCCTAGATGATACTATTTTATTTAGTAGCGTCCTAAAAACTAACCCCTAACCCCTAAAAATTAAACCGTACGCCCCAAAAAACTGCAATTTCATGTTCTCCTCCTAAATTCATTAAACCAAGGTTGAGGTAGCGGGCTTCAATAACACTGGCTAAGCGTTCCGTTATTTTCAAAGTTGTTCCTGCCCCTGCATGATAAGAAATGCCGTAAACATCGTTAGAAAAGGCTTTAAATTCGAAGAATCCTCCGCCTATAAAAAGATAGGGGTTGAATTTCTTAGGATTTGCATTCGGATAGAAAGCCAATTGTGCATTCACATTATGCGTCATCCCTAAAGTGTTTTTATCGTCTTGTTGCTGTCCCACAACATATTCAAGTGAGGTATTAAATCTCGGGTGGAATTCGTACCCTAACCGACATCCATTCATAAAAACAGCGTCGTATGGGATATGGTCGATGAATAAGTATGGGCCCATGATGTACTCTATAAAAATATTATTTTCCTCAGCTTCGGTTTCTTGTGCGTTTGAGATTGATGCAATACAGGTAAGCATCGCAAATAAGGTCAAATTAAGAATTGTTTTCATATTTTAATAAGGTTAAGCTTAGCTGCTTATAAAAATATAAAAAATCGACCATTTTTACCAGTTCACTTATGTCTAAAATTTTTAATATGAATGGATTTTTAACTGAATACATCTGTCTCTTTTTTATTAAACTCCTTGCTGTTTCCTCGATTATTTATGGAACAAACGATCTATATAGAAATCGAAAAAATTAGAATAGATAGACGATTTAGATGATATTTTATACCATTTCTATCAGATTTTTGCGCCTAAAGCCCTATTTTTACAAAAAAATGAAGCAATGACGAATAACGACATCTTTAAAAAATTACGCGTAGCCTTAAAAATAACGAATACAGATATTGTAAATATTTGTAAACTGGTCGATTTTAAAGTAACAGAAAGTGAATTGGGTGCATTTTTTAGAAGTGAAGATCATCCAAAATACCGCAATTGTGGCGATCAAATTTTACGTAATTTCTTAAACGGATTGGTTATTCATTTGCGGGGACCGATGCCAGATAAGCGAGTAAAAAAGCCTTCTGATAAATAAAAAAATGCAGCGAACATAAGGGGTTCGCTACATTAGTTGCAATTGTTTTACAAATGTCAACGCTATTCAGGGAATACTAGAATGGTTTTTATGAATGACATTGTTTTTTAAGGAGTCAGTGCAAATCGGACTATTTCACGAGCTAACCCTTGAATAAGTTCTCATGGTTTAAAGAAAATCACGCTTCATACTTTTTCATATATTCCTTATAAGTCAACTTTTCGTCAAATGACCAACGATATTTACCATAAATGACTTCTATGATCCGTTTAGGAAAGTATTTTTCTAAAGTTCTGAGCATGACGATATCATATTTACGGTGAAAATTAATCCAACATTGATTGCAATTATGAACATACTTCTTTTGTGTTTGTTGGGTCGCAACTGAATTGAAAATTTCATCCAAACTATTGGCATGAACATTTCCTAGTTTTAATCCTAAGTTCTGACAAATAGGTACATCACCATTCGGATGAACTACAGCGCTATCAAGAATACTATAACATTTTAAGTTTGTGTGTTTCTTTCTCCAATCGTCATAAAGTAAAAGAAAATCAAAGTTTTCAGAAGTTTCTTTCACCGCATTTGGGATGAGTTTTTGAAATTCTGTAATGATTGATTGACCAGAAAGATTGTGTTTTGGAATGGATATTTTCTCGTACTGACTCTTGTTCAAAAACTGCTTTTTCTCTTCAGATTTTTGCTTCAATTCTTCTTTAACCTTTTTAAAGGTTAATTTTTCGTTATCCAAACAAGCCGAAATATCAGTTTCATGTGCTTTTTCAATAGTGTCAAAAAATTCGATATCATTGTAAACACCAATTCGAACGTCAATTCCATAATTCTTGCAAACCTCAATCACATGGTCTAAATCAGCAAAGTTATTATAAGGTGATAAAGTAAACATAACTGAAATTGGACAACAATCTTTGCAAGCTTCAATAACTTTTAGAACATCATCATATCCATCTTTTCCTCGCATGTATTTATACGTTTCTCTATTGCCATCAAGTGATACAAACAAACGTTTTGGTGTGAATTTTTTAACGCAGTCTATTACATTATCCGGTTTCAGACAATTGGTTAATAAATCAAAATTTGGATGATTGTTCTTAAACCATTCCAATATCTTATTCGCGTCGGGGTGTAAGAGGAATTCTCCTCCCTCTAATCCAATAATTGTGTCCTTATTGACACATTTACTTTGCATAATCTCAAGGATCTTTTTGTAAGATAGATGCACTACTGGGCGCTTGGCCCAAATCAGACAGTGTTTGCAACCCGAGTCGCATAATTCTGTCCCATAAATCATCAGTGTACTTAATTTTTTTTTAGATGGTCTACTTACATTGTTTACAAATCTTAATCCTCTTTTTAGGTAGTCAATTTTACTGTACATTGCGTTAGTTTTTTTGCATATTCATCCAGTATCACTTATGTGAGGTACTGTTACTTTTTTAGGGTTTATGCATGAAAGGATGATTATTCACTTACACTTATTCAAGCAAGTGAATAATCGCTTAGTTTCAAGCTGTGCAGTATGCTATTGATAGCTAACGTCTGATAAAAGGCCTCGTTATACTGCGTATTTAAATTGTAGCTTTTTCAGCTTTTCATTTTTTATTTTGAGCAATACAATTCTATTACCAGTGAAAATTGGTTTTACAAAATCGTATGCATTAAAATTGATTTTGGTTTAAATGGTCGCTTTAAATTTGAATTATTCTAGCGTCCTTCTTATTTCTTTAATTATTTCATATAGTTCAACACAGCTTTTTAAAGAGGAATGGTTGACTCCCTTTTTGTTTTCTAAAATTTCAGCGAAACACTTAATTTGAGCGTAATATCCTGAATTATAAAGTTGATTGTTTTCGAGTGTGGGAATAAAATTATTTCGGTGATTTATGCGTGATATTATTTGGCTTGATTTAAAAATTTTCTCCTTTGGGATGTTGAGAATGGTTCCCTTTTTTTCGTACGAAATGAGTGCCTCTGTATTGTTAATTTCACAGATTTCATTTTTCATATTTACAATTAGTTTTTCCGTTGGATACTCCCATGAATAATTTGTTGATAATTCTATAGATCCAACATTCCCATCATTATGTTCTAAATGCAAAAATATTGTTGTAGCTGATTTTTGTGTTTTTACAACCTTGATATTTGATTGTTTTATATCGCCAAAAAGGAAGATGATAAGCGAAAGCGGATGAATGAATATCTCCGTTAATAAATCTCCCTCTGGGTAGTCTCCTGTTACATATCGATAATTGTAAGAAACATTTTTAAGCTTTTTATTTTTTAAGCTTTGATAACTTGGAGCATATTGTTTTTGCAATCCTATAAGACAAAATTGATTGGTTTTATTTTCAATTTCAATTAGCTGTTTTAATTCCACCAAGTTTGCACATGGTGGCTTCTCAACAAAAACAGCTTTACCCGCTTCGAGTACTTTTTTAATTAATTCAAAATGTGCAGATGGGACTGTAGATATAAATACACCCTTTATTTCGGGGTCGGAAAGTACAATCGATAGGTTATTTGTGCCAATAACCCCTCGGAAATGCGCATTGACTAAATTTGCATTTTTACTTCCTTTGGTTACGATATACTTTAAGTCTAATCTTAAATAATTTAGAATAGGATACAAATTATTAATGCTATGTTGACCAATTCCAATAAAGGCATATTTTTCTGTATAGCCCGATCTTAAAAACCTTTGTTTTCTTTTGTTTTTTGTGATCTCAATCAACCTCTTAATCATTATGCATTATTATCAATTCGTTTTCATAGATACTAAATTGATTTTTACATAGTTGTCTGAGGAGTTAAAGAAGTTTTGAAAAGCTTAACGTACAACAGTTTTTTTTGACGAACAAGTTAAGCTGGGAATAATTCTTTTAACGCTTTGCGTGAAAGTTTGGCTTTTTGGTCGTTCACTAATATCACCGTAAAGTCTGATTTTGATACTTTAATGATGTGATCAGTATTGATAATCCATGATCGATGTACACGCATTAATGAAGGGAAGTCTTCGAATTCTTCCTCGAATCGTTTGATGTTTTTTGAGATTATAATAGGCTCCTTGCTCGTAGAAAAGACTTTTGTATAAGCACCATTTGCTTCTAGAGAAACAATGTCTTCAATTAATAAATATTCGCGATACCCCTTATTAATATAACTGATCTTTTGTTCAGATTTTCGCAAAGTATTCGACAGTGCGTCCAATTTAGTTTTATACAAATCAACAGCTAAACTTTCTTCAACTTTTGTCATCGCAATCTGCAAACGTTCAAGTTCAATAGGTTTTAAAATATAATCAATGGCAGAAAGTTCGAACGCGGTAATAGCAAAATGGTTGTAGGCAGTAACGAATACAATTTTGAAATTTATCTCATCAAAAAAATCGACAATTTCATAGCCCGCATAACCAGGCATCATCATGTCTAAAAACACCAAATCTGGAGCAAGTGATTTAATTCCTTCAACCCCTTTCGGTAAATCTTCAAACTTCCCTACAACCTCATGCGAAGGATGATAACTCAGAATCAATCGCTCTAGAATTTCTCGCGCTCCAAATTCGTCGTCGATAATTATAATTTTCATAAGCGTAAATTTAAATTATAGGACATTGACTTTAAGAAGTGTTTTAACTAGGACAGGTTTTTTTGACGACCAACACCAATTGGTATTCGAATTGTAACTCGGGTCATAATATCTTCGTCACTTTGTGGTTTTAATTGTTCGTATTTATAACCCAATTCTGTTTCGTAATAATCATTTAATATCTCAAATCTTCGCTTAATGGCATCCAATGAGAATGATTTATGATTGCCTGTTTGTCTTTTCTTAATCGTTTTAGCTGCTTCATAACCAATTCCGTTATCCTCTATGGTGCAAATTAATGAAGTTTGTAATTCGAATTTTATATTCAGTTTTTTATTACCACTTTTATGCAGTAATCCATGTACAATTGCGTTCTCAATAAAGGGTTGAATAAGCATGGTTGGAATCTGAATTTTAGTGTCTTCAGGTGGAGTGATCGTAAAGTTGAAATTTTCTTTGAATCTTAATTTTTCTAGCGATAAATAAACCTCCATCAATGAAATTTCTTCAGCAAGTGAAAGGGTGTCTATTTCTGAATAATCTAATGTTTTTCGAATCAGACTGGCGAATTTGTTGATCGAACTATAAGAACTTTCTTTATCGCCACTTAATACAAGATGCTGAATTGAATTGAGCGTATTAAAAATAAAGTGTGGATTCATTTGTGAACGTATAGCCGTTAATTTCGAATTGTCTAATTCGTGCTTGATATTGATTTTACGAATTAAATAATTGATCCTTATTCTATAGATATACCAAGTTACAAATAATATACTTGCTATTATAAGTAGATAAAACCACCATTTTTGCCAATAGGGAGTTTTAATAATGAACCTGTATTCTGTCGAGTCGAGTAGCACATCGTCTAAGATTAATTTCATCTTTAAGCGATAATTTCCACTTTTGATATAAGGGTAAACGATTTCATTTTTTGTTACTGGAATCGCTCGCCAATTTGTGTCTAAACCTTCAAGTTGATAATAAATTTTAGCCTGGTCGCGGTTGAGGAAATCGCGGTAATCAAATTGAACGGTTAAGTTGTTTTCTGTAAATTCAAATATGGTATCGCTGAATATGTTGAGCAGACGATCATTCGTTTTAGTTTCTACGATATTGAGTTTAATTAATGGCGGAATCTGATTCAATTGATTCAGATTTACCGAATAAATAGCATTTTTTTCAGCTAACCATAAAAGATCGTCACTGCATACAAAATCTATGACCGAGGTAGGAAAAACACCTGCGGTTGGACTCAACATTAAAAATTTCTTTTTTACCAAATCATAAACCTGTAAATCCGCTTTTGTGAGGATAACTAAGTGATTACCAATTTTGGCAATCTTTTTTACAATGTCAGAATGTAAACCGTTTGTTTCGCATAAACGGGATACCATGGAGTCATTCTCAAAAAACATGACGCCATTTCTTTTGGTGCCGCAAATAAATTGATCGTTTGCAAAAATTAAACTATTGGCCGCAAATTTTTCGTCATTAAATCTATATGTCTTGATTTCGTTGGTAAATATTTTACCTCTAAATACTCCTTTATTAGTGGAATAATAAACCATACTATCCTCTTTAGAAAAGGAGACGGCGGTAAAACGATCTGAACCTTTAAGTACGGTTCTGTTGATAAGGTCTAATCTTTGATTTTTAATATCTATGAGGTAAATTCCTCCAAATTCTACAGTTAAAAAATTGTTTTTATCAATGGGCTCAAAGTCTTTAATGTTGTAGCTAGCTATGGCGGATATTGGACAATTGTCAATTGGGAATACAGGGGCTGAATTGAAATTATTGCGGTAATAATAGATACCTCTTTTACTTCGAGATGTTAACGACGTTTTGATAAGTTGCTCATTTGATATTTTATAGATTTCATTCTCTGCATTCAACATATACACCTCATTCGTTGGTGATGCTGTAATTTTTAAAATTGTTTGAGTGGTTATTATTTTTTTGTTCTCTAAATTGGGGATCACACGAATGCCTTCGCCAAAAGTGCCAAAATATATTATACCGCGCTCATCTTTATGCATGGTGGATACAAAACAATCTCTATAAAATTTATTCGTTTCTTGTATTGTGCCATCAATTAACTTCAATATACGCGCGCTATTTTTAGCGTTCATTCCGACTAGAGTATGTTCATCTATTTTATAAAAACGCTCATTTAATTCTTTTTTATAATTGACTTTTAATGTATCGTCAAGAAAAATCAATGACCATTTTGAATTGACGCCAATTCTGTTGGATCCTAATGTGTATAGTTTAAGGAAATTAATGTCTATAGGATCATTGTTGTCTTGATATTGCTGCTCATACAAAGGCTTTATTTTTCCATCCTTCAATATTAACATTGCTGATTTTTTTGAATCGTTAAAGAAAATATCTTGCTGGTCGAATTGAACATAATTACTCCAGATGCCAGTTGCATTGTTTAATGAAGGAGCAGTTGATTTTCCCGAATCGTCTAAAAAACTAATTTTATAATCGGACATCGCAATAATTTGGTCTCCCTGAAAAAAGTATTTGAAGTACCGCCCTGTTTTCGTTTTATCATCGAAGAATAGTTTAATGCTGTCAGATTCTATTGTGAAAATTTGACCATTTAAATTCGAGCAAAATAATTTTCCGGTAATAGGACTTTTACGAATATCAAAGAATGATGTGCCTAGTGTGTTTTTTACGAAAGGAATTTTTTGAAATGTTCCTTGGTCATATCTGTAAACACCATCGTTTGTACCCGTGTATAATATGCCTGTTTCAATGTCGTTGAAAATTGAATAGATGTCTGTATTTCTTAATTCATCTTTTCCAATAGTGAAAAATGCAGGCTCTTGTCCGAGGACGTAAAGTGATGAAAATATGAAAAGTAAAAAGAATTGTAGTTTATGCATCGGGCTGGCAATATATCAATTTTCGCAGAAATTACTTTTAATGCAATTGCTATAAATCATTTTATTAGCTTAATAATCGGTGGTTTTCTTTTTACCTGTGCATCATTTTTACTTGCTTTAAAGAAAATTTCGTGATCTTTGTCTGATCGTTCAAGATAGATAATTCTATTATTGAAATGGAGTAGTCGATTGATGAAACCAGAATTAATTTTCTATCTTTTGAAAATTAATTCGAGGTTTTTATTCAGAATATATAGATTTAAGAAGTTTAAAAATAAAGATATGAAAAGGGTAGTAATTACAGGTTTAGGAGCACTTACGCCAATTGGAAATACGGTTGATGAATTTTGGGCAAATGCCATCGCAGGTAAAAGTGGCGCGGCTAAGATTACAAGGTTTGATACCTCTTTATTTAAAACCAATTTTGCTTGTGCTTTAAAAGATTATGATCCAACAATTTATTTGGATAGAAATCAAATCAAACGTAGTGATTTGTTTACACAGTATGCTTTATATGCCGCAAGTGGAGCAATGATTGATGCTGGACTTGATGTAACGGGAATGTCTCCTTATGATTTAGGTGTGATTTGGGGAACTGGTCAAGGTGGTTTGCAGACGTTTGAAAGTGAAGTGTTAGAATATGCAGCGAATGGAAAAGTGCCACGTTTTAGTCCTTTTCTTATTCCAAGGCTAATATCGAATATGGCATCTGGAATGATTTCTATCAAATTTGGTTTGATGGGGATCAATTATACGACGGTTTCAGCTTGTGCATCTTCAAATTCTGCCATTATGGATGCCTTTAATTATATTCGTTTAGATAAGGCAAAAGTGATTGTAACTGGAGGTTCTGAATCGCCAATTACTGAAGCTTCTATTGGTGGTTTTACTGCTATGAAAGCAATGTCAACGCGAATGGATGATCCGCAAGGTGCATCTCGTCCTTTTGATGTGGATAGAGACGGATTTGTGATGGGTGAAGGTGCTGGAGCATTAATTCTTGAAGAATATGAACACGCTAAAAAACGTGGAGCAAAGATTTATGCTGAGGTAGTTGGTGCTGCTATGACTGCAGATGCTTATCATATTTCATCTACGCATCCAGAAGGTGTAGGCGCAGCAAAAGCAATGGAATTAGGTTTAAAAGAAGCGAAATTAAACGCTTCGGATGTGAATTATTTGAATACGCATGCAACTTCAACACCGGTTGGTGATTTAAGCGAAATTAACGCGGTTAGGTCTATTTTTAAGGATCAATATGAAAATTTAAAAATAAGTGCAACCAAGTCAATGACAGGTCACCTTTTAGGTGCTGCTGGAGCGGTTGAAGCTATTTTGTGTATCAAATCTATTCAACATAATATCATTCCACCAACGATTAATACAACGAAAATTGATCCTGCTATTCCTGCTAATATGCCAATTGTTATTCAAGAAGCAATTGACCATGAAGTGAATGTGGCAATGAGTAATTCTTTTGGCTTTGGTGGTCATAATGCCATCAATATATTTAAAGCTGTTTAAGTTTATTGGTCAATCGTATAAATCTGGATGTTTTGAACTTTTAGACGTGTTAAAAATTGCTGAAATTGAGTAAAGTGGCTTTTTGCAACTCATGAACGTATATGCTGCGCTAGTTGACGGTTTTTTCGATCTTTATCGTGTTTTTTTGGTGAAATAAATCGGGGCAACCTTTTTTAAACACCGTTGTATTCGATCTAAACTAAAACTATTATTATGAAATTTTATTTTGCCTTCTTTTTCGGAATTGCCGTAGTGAATACCTCTTTTTCTCAAAAAGCATTAATGCCTGATGATAATTTTGAGCAAGCCATGATCGATATGGGTTATGATGTCGCTCCTTTGGATGATTCGCTTATAATTAGCGAAGTAGCAGGTATCACATCGTTGGAGATTTTTGCGCTGGATATTGCTGACCTAACTGGAATTAAGTATTTCACTGCTTTAAGAAATTTGAACTGTTCAGCAAATCCTTTAACGGAAATAGATCTCTCTCACAATGTTAATCTTGAGGTCTTGAATTGTGACATGACCAACTTATCTAGCTTGGACCTGAGTAGCAATGTTAATTTAGAGGATTTGCAATGCGAATTCATTGGTTTAACTGCCCTTGACGTGGACGATTGTTTGGCATTAAAATATCTTAGTTGTGGATACAATGATATAAGGAGTCTCAACCTTACCAATAACGTGCTGCTTGAAGAACTTTTTGTAGTTGGGAATGGTTTAACAGAGTTGAATCTTTTAGCGAATCCTAATTTAACGGAGCTTACATGTACTGGAAACCTAATTACTTCACTTGATTTAAGTGAGAACCCTAATTTAGTTTTTTTAGAATGTGCTGCCTTGTCGATTACATCAATTGATATCCTTGCCAATGATTTATTAGAAACCTTTATTTGTTATGGAAACGATATCAGTCGTATCGATTTTTCTAATGCGGTGAACTTAATAGAATTGAGCATCGAAGCAAATGAATTAACTGAATTGGATGTGAGTAATTCCGTTTTATTGGAAAAACTTTATGTCGGTTTTAATAGACTTGAAGAATTAGACCTCACAGCCAATCCAGCATTGAATACTGTGGATATTCGGAATAATGCTTTGAAAAGTTTAGACTTAAGAAACGGTGAAAACACATTAATTGGTTCTTTTAGATCGACAGATAATCCTGACTTGACATGTGTCAGTGTTGATGACGTGAGTTGGAGTGAAGCGAATTGGACGGATGTAGATGATGCACTTTTCTTTTCATCGAATTGTGAATTGAGCTTGCCAGAAACAAGGTTCGATTTTAATATTTACCCAAATCCTACCAAGGGAAATGTTTATATTGAAACAACAACGGCTTTTGACTATGATATTTATAGTATGGAAGGAGCGCGTTTGCAAAACGGAACAGGGAATGCCAATGAAGCAATTGATATAAGTGATCTTCCTTCAGGTATTTATTTGTTCTCAATCTCGAATGCTGACTTCAATAGAAATATGCGTTTGATAAAGGAGTAAGAAGATAACATTTAAATATTATGCTGCAATTTTTTATACAAGTCAAAACTCACGTTGATTGACGCGTATGATTCAAAAACAGTTTTTTAAAGTTTATTTTTTACTAAAATAAGAAGGGCGCTTGTAACTTCTTATAGCATAAATTGTTTAAGCTTAAAACAGATCAACAATTCTAGTATGAGAACTGTGTTTCTACTTTAATGAACTTGTTGATCATTTAAAGAATAAAAATGAAATATTTGGTAAAAACAGGGTTCATATTAATTGCAGTTTTATTGACAACTTCATGTAAAAAACGAGAAGAAAAATCGGTCGTATTGGTGCGTGATTGTACAACTACATATTTACGTGATGGTGATATTGATTTACCAGTAATAAATGCTCAGGAACTTATCTCAATTGATAGCGGTAAAGTTATTTCGGCAAAGTATTATTTTCCAGGGACAAAAAAGGTTACACCTGCATATGGAGATGATTGCGGTATACCACATGATTTTCCAAGAGGAGACTGGGTTACGGTTGAGGAGTTTCAATAAACAAGGATTCTTATAGCGAATTTTCAGTTATTTGGGATTAAAGCGCATAAATTTTGTTTTGTTAATGAATAGATATTACTTAATTTCGAACGGTAAATATCTCCGAATGTCTTATGAAATTTAATTACAAGAACTGGAAACTGGTTTTAAGTTTATTTATTGGCCTTATTTTATTGGGATGTACGCACCAAAAACCAATGCTTAATTTTGAAAGTGAATCGCTTAAAATAGAACAATTAACAGCGAATACTTTTGTGCATATTTCCTATTTGCAAACTGATGACTTTGGTAACGTTCCTTGTAATGGTTTAATAGTAATTGATAATGGTGAAGCGATTGTCTACGATACACCTGTTGATGATGCCGCTGCCAAGACCTTAATCAATTGGTTAAAAACAGAACAGCAGCTTAAAATTAAAGGAATCGTTGTGACACATTTTCACGATGATTGTTTGGGTGGATTGAATGCTTTTCATTTGGCTGAAATCCCTTCTTATGCTTCTGCTAATACGATTAAGATTTGTGAGGAAATGAAAGTGCCGATTCCTGAAAATGGATTTGAGAATACAGGAATAATTGAAGTGGGGAATACATTTGTCGAGAACCAATTTTTAGGTGAAGGACATACAAGTGACAATATTATTGGCTATTTCTCGAAGGATAAAGTGCTTTTTGGAGGTTGTTTGATAAAAGAAGTGGGCGCATCTGAAGGTTATTTAGGAGATGCAAACACAAAAGAATGGTCAAATACTGTCAATAATATTATCGATTTGTATCCTGATGTTGAGGTTGTTGTTCCCGGTCATGGCAAGCCTGGTGGGGTAGAACTTTTGACTTTTACAATGAATTTATTTCGTGAAAAATAAGCGACGAAAATAATAAGTTAGAATTATTTAATTATAAATCAATTATTTAACTACCTTTGGCATCATAATTGTAATAATCAAATTACAATAACAATTTAAGAACATGAATAAAGGAACAGTAAAGTTTTTCAATGAATCAAAAGGATTTGGATTTATCGAAGAAGAAGGAACAGGTAAAGAACATTTTGTACACGTATCAGGATTGATCGATGAGATCAGAGATGGTGACAATGTTGAGTTTGAACTTCAAGAAGGAAAAAAAGGATTAAACGCGGTTAAAGTATCAGTAGTTTAAGCCACTAAATATATTTTTTTTTACAAAAGGACATTCAGCAATGAGTGTCCTTTTTTTGTGCATTCAATTTTCGTTGATCGCATTTCGCTGCCAACTTCCAAATCATGTCGATATAATAAATCAGTTACAAAAGTTTGGGAGGTCTTTAGTCCAAAATGGTCATTTTGTACTAGAGAATAAGTTTTGATTGATTTTTAGGTTGAGAAATAATTTTACTAATTATAACTTAACCCAATAATCATATCCGAAACTCGATTTTTCGATGCCATTCTTTTAAGAACCATAAGAAACGAATTGAAACTGGTAAAAAAGTGAGGAAGCTACAATCTCTGATTGGAGATCGCCGATCTTTTCCAGTTTTAAGAGTGGTGTTGGTGAGTAAAAGCGGGCTATTGGATGTAGGCCCTGCCAGGCAGCCTTTTTTGCTTCCTTTTTTTGCTGTAAAAAAAGGAAGAAGATGTTAAATAAAATCGGGTATTCAAAATTTCAAAATAAAATATTGATGTATTAAAAAGGATGTTTTAATTTTATTTGAATAAACTCAATTATTTAGCTCGTCTGCAACAATTGGTTTTGATCCCATATAATCTTATTATTTTTGTAATATGGATAAGGAACTCATTCTAAATGAAACGGTCTTTAAAGCCGTTCGAAGTTCTGGTGCGGGAGGACAACATGTCAATAAGGTGGCATCTAAAGTGGTGCTCACATTTGATGTGATCAATTCAAACGGGCTCAGTGAAAGTGAAAAACGCCGTTTATTAAAGAATCTTGCTCCACAATTAACCAACGAAGGTGTCTTGCAATTAGCCGCACAAGAAAGCCGCAGCCAATTTCGGAACAAAGCATTGGTTACTGAGCGCCTCTTTGCTATTTTGACCAAGAATTTAATTCGACCGAAAGTGCGAAGAGCAACCAAACCTACGCGCGGTTCCAAAATCAAAAATGCCAAAAACAAAGCCCGCCAAAGTGAGAAGAAAAACTTGCGACAGAAACCTGGGTTGGAATAAACTTTCTCTTCTTCATTGGGAAGCGATGCCATTCCTTAAAAAACACTGCAATTCTTTTAGTTTCCTAGGCTACTTCTTCGAACGATCCATTAATTTTGTACCGCAATAAATACAGTCGAATGAAAAGAACCTTGGTAATTGGAGATGTACACGGTGGTTTAAAAGGCTTAAAACAAGCACTAAAACGTGCCGAAGTTACCGTAGATGATCAACTAATATTTTTGGGTGATTATGTAGATGGTTGGAGTGATTCCGCACAAACCATTCAGTTTTTAATTGAATTGGAAAAAACACACCAATGTGAATTTATTTATGGCAACCATGATGCTTGGTGCAACGACTGGCTGAGCAAGGATTTACTAAAACCACTTTGGTTAAAACATGGTGGACAAGCGACAATTGATAGTTATCAAAACATCAGTGCCGAGGAAAGACTTTTGCATCAGGAATTTTTTAATAAGATGAAGTATTATATCATTGACGATGAAAATAGACTCTTCATTCACGCTGGTTTTTCTTCATTACACGGACCAGTTAAAGAGTTCGATCAATCGTATTGCAATTGGGATAGAACCTTGTGGGAGCTCGCTGTGGCTGTTCATGGAAAAGTAAGCCCAGATGAAATTTCATTTCCTAAACGACTGAACCTCTTTCATGAAATCTATCTCGGTCATACCCCAACTTTAAATTGGGGCATTGAATATCCTTGGCAACGCATGAGTGTTTGGAATATTGATACTGGTGCTGCTTTTAAAGGCAAAGTTTCCATTTTGGATATCGAAACCAAGGATTATTGGCAAAGTGATCGGGTGATGGATTTGTATCCGGATGAGAAGGGAAGGAATTGAGTTTTTTGGGAGGGTGTGTTTTGGAATTTTTAGTTATTATCATTTGGGTGAATGATATATGCGAAATAGATTTAATTGTATAGTTCTATCTCAAAATATTTTATATTATTAAATAATAGTCCTATTTTTATTCTTCATAATCGTTATCATAGTGAACCGAATTAAAGAGGTACTTGAAGAGAAAGGTCTAAAACAAGTTTGGCTAGCTGAAAAGTTAAGTAAAAGCTATAATATGGTTAACTCTTATTTTCAAAATAGAACGCAACCAAGTTTAGAATTGTTATTTCAAATTGCAAAAATACTTGAGGTAAGTGTAAAAGATTTAATTGATTTGAAAACCAGTATAAATGAATAGTTTAAATGGCTAGAAAATCAATATCTGATGCCATAAAGAAAAGTCTTTTTGCACTTTCGGGTAATCAATGTGCATTTCCGAAATGTAAGGAGGAGATTTATAATCTAGAAAATAAAGTTTTAATTGGAGAAGTTTGTCACATAATCGCCGTAAATGAAAATGGGCCAAGACATGAAATAGAGCTTGATTCTGAATCAATTAACTTGATTGAAAACTTATTTATACTTTGTCCCAATCATCATACTGTAATTGATAAAAATAGTGCTAAATATAACTCCCAATTGTTAAGAAAGATCAAATTGGATCATGAAAAGAAAATTTCGAATGCTTTAAAACAATGGGACGAAAAAATTAACGGAAGAGGTGAAGTAACAATCCAAGAATTATTAGAGATAGAAAAAATTGAAGTATTCATTGATACTATTGAAGAAAGTCCAATCATTAAAGAACTACCTAAGAAAGAATTACTCCCTCCTCTAAAAGACCACATCCCAAAATATATCAGACCTGTAAATGATGAAAAAAACCATTCTTTTGAAAATAGGTCTTTAGAAGATATTATTCAATCGAACAAACAGATTACGGTATTGGGTGTTGCTGGTTCAGGAAAGAGTATTGAGCTAGATCATCTCGCATATTTGTATTCTCTGCCAAATAAAGATTTGTATCCCTTTAAAATCAGATTGAATACGATTTCAGACAAAGAGAGTATTGAAGATGTTATTAAGCTAAACTTTGATTCTTTTTCCAAGGTTCCGGAACAAAATTTACTAATTCTTCTTGATGCTCTTGATGAAGTTCATCCCGATCATATTGGTACAGTTGCAAAAAGTATTTCGTTACTTGGCAAAAAGTATAAAGAAGCAACAATCGTAGTAACATGCCGAAATAACTTTTATACAGCCGAAACTCATAACAGTGTTGCGACTATTGACGGTTTTAAAACTTATATATTAAGAGGGTTAGATTGGCTTACTGTAAATAAATACATTTCTGACCGCTTAAGTAAAAAGTCGAAGTTGTTCATAAAACTAATTGAAAAAACTAAGTTTCAAGACTTACTTTACTCACCGTTTTTCTTAGTTCGAATTTTAGAATTTTACCAAATGGAAATCCGTATTCCTGAATCAAGAAAAGTAATATTTGACTACCTTATTGATTTAAGGATAAATGAGGACTTTAATAAGTTTACCAATACTGTTTCCAATTTAAGAGAATATGGAGCTGAAATTAAAAAGGAAATTCAAAAACTGGCTTTAACCGCAGAGTGTTTTGAGAGAAACTATCTTGACGAACAAAGTGAAGTACTTGAAATAGTATCAAGTCCTCAAATCTTCAAAATGATTAAAGGAACTTTTTTATTCAATAGGGGGTCAAATAATAACCATAGATGGGAATTTGAACATAACAATTTCCAAGAATATCTAGCCGCAAAGTATCTCTCGGAGCTTGGATTTGAACAAATTAGGAAATTCATTTCTTTTTCACCTAATTATGATAAAATCAAACCTTCTTGGTTGAATACTGTTTCTTTCTTATTTGGTCTATTAGATGTTGATGGTGCCGCTTTTAAGAACTTGTTTAATTGGATTCTTGATGGAGAACCAGACGTTTTAGTACGGTTTGAAAAAGATAAAATTGAACTTTCATTGAGGGAAACCATATTTAAAGAGATTTATGAATCTTTTGAAGCAAAAGGAATTATCATAAGAAATACCAAATTTGAATCGGATGATTTATCCTATTTCGTTTCAGATAGCTCTAAAATCATAGAATATCTCTTAAATAAGGTAGAAGCATCAAATGAAAGCTTGATCATTTCTGAAGCGATAAGACTATTTGAAAATTTTGATTCAATTGATGAACATAAGCTACGAATTGAAAAAATTCTATTAGATAAAATTTGTAATTCAATAATAGATGAAAAAACCAAATATAATTGTCTAAACACACTAGCCTCTTTAAAAATATCGAGTATTAAATTAACTAACCAGATCTTAACAAACAATGAGTTGGAATTGGGGCAGTACTATCGTGCGGGACTTTATCAATACCTAATAGATTCTGATCATCTCGAAGATTTTTTAAACATTCTGCTTGAAGGGATATCATTACTAAGAGAGCTTGAAGTTTCAGGGGTGGGTGAGCGCAAAGAGAATGTATTTGCTGAAAAGTATAACCTTGAAGCGGCTATCAAAGAAATTAGACAACCTGAGAGCTTGGTGTGCATTTTAGAATGGGGAGTTAGTTTTGAAAAGCTTTCATATTTTCATAACATGTTTGAAAGCGTTATGAGGAATACTTTAGAGAAAACAGCTCCTTATTATAATGAAGGCAAAATAACTGATCTAAATCTTGTTACAAATTTATTAAATCATTGTATTGAAGAGCATTATAAAGAATTAAATGATGATTTTAAAAACTTCTTTAAAGCTACAAAAACAGAATTTGCAGCATTCAAAATCTTGTTTGGAAAGTTCGAATCAGACAAGCAATGGCAATTAAACGCGTTTAGTGCTATTTCATTGATTGCTAACCACCAATGTGTTGACTACCTTTTAGAAAGGGTTCGTAAGAATTCATTATCCACAGAAGTTGTTTTAAGGGTTAGAGACTGCCTTAATTGGAGAGAGAACAAAACGCTTTTTGATCTCTTTTATAAGAATTTACAGGAAATCAATACAGAAAAGTATAGCTATATCGAACAGTTTCCTGCAATTTCGAGTACAGATAAAAGGAAGCGTGATTTAGAATTATTGTTTAGTAAAAAAGAATTCTTAACAGAGACCTTAAACCTATTCGAAGAGAATTCTAATTCCGCATTGGAGCTAACTCAAGAGCAAATTTATGACTACAAAAAGCGATCGTTTAATGACGATCAAATGACCAACAATATTGTGGCTCAGGTATTACGTGAAAAATGCCGAGAAAAGGAATTTGTAAGCTATAAAGAAGTTGAATCATTGGTAAACAATAATAAAAGTTGGACATGGTTTACTTTAAGTGAGTTATTAAAATATGATAAGGATGTAGACTTCATTTTTGATGAAAAATCAGTTGAATTTATAATTACATGGATTAATAATACTTGGAAAAAAGCAAATTTTAAAACTGCCATTCGAGCGAATGAAAACCGATTCAATTTTCGGTATTTAGAACTTTATTTAGCATATTTTTCTGCGAGAATTGAGATTTCACTTCCAGATGAATTTTATCTAGACTTATTGTATCTGGAGTGTTTCATTGTTCCAGCGTTGCCATCAAAAATTAAGGATGAAGAAAACGCAAAGAATTGGATAACTAATTTTGTCATAGAAAAAGCAGGGCTTTCTAAGACTAATGATAGAATATTGGAAAATCTTGAAAGTTCCAATATTCTCTATCCAGTAAGGATGAACCATTTCAAACACTGTAATAATAACAATTTACGTGAGGCAACTAATTTCATTCTCAAAGAGATAAAAGCTGAGAATTATAAATATTACGAGAAAAGAGATTTGGTGGACTACTATTTAAATTTGGGAGGGCTTGAGTATGAAATTATTGATTTATTAGATCAGTTTGAACAGAGTTTAAAAATCCATTCTATTGACAAATTAATTATAAGAGAAAATAGTAGTGCCTTAGAATATTGCTATAATATTTTAGAATCTTCGATTGAAGAAGAGTTGAAATTGGATATCTTAAAATCTTTAATCAAATATGACAATTCTAATACCGCTCGAACTTTGAATTATTTCAAAGATTGGATTATCAGAAATCAGCAATTGCCAGAGATGAGATATTCAAAACAAAATTGCATTGAAAAATTTGAGTTGGAGGATCTAATTGAAATTTATGAAGATTCACTTGTAAATAATTATGGGGGTGGGGATTGGGACCATAGGACCGAATATTTGAAGGAAATAGTAAGTGCAGGATGTAAAAATGAGAGTGATTTTCTTCGTGTAAAGGGAAGACTAGAGTATTGGGTAAGAAATTTTGAAGGAGTTAAGTATTTATTTTATCAGATACCAAAATTTGAGGATCAATATTATTCGTCCATTTCAAAAACATTAACCTTAAAACAAATTAAAAAATTGATTAATATGTAACTATTGTATTTTGACTCCTGTATAAAAAATTAAACTGTGTATCATACTGAAATAAGCCTGTAACAAATCAAATAGTATTATGGCAGAATATAAAGAAATTATTATCGACTGGAAATTTAAGGAAAGATGGGATCCAGCAGAGTTTGAAAGACAACACAATGAAAATGTGCTATATCAAATTTATTGCGATTCTCATGTTTATGGCAGAGATACTTTAGCTTATATTGGTAAAACAGATCAAAAATTTAGCAAACGGCTTTCGCAACATGAACGTTCTTTTTGGCAATTTGCAAATAATGTTAATTATGCGGTAGGTGAGATTGTTGATCATAATTTTGACAACTTAGAAATTCCAGAATCTATACTTATTGCTAATCATAAGCCATTTTATAATAAAAATTTTATCCACGACATCCCTGCTGAAGCTAAGAAAGAAAAAATAATTATTATTAATAATGGTCATCATGGACTTTTAAAGAATTCTTGTACCAACTTTTGGTGGGTTGAGTAGTTTTGCGTAAAGAATAGAAGGGTAATACTGAGAGCTACCCACCTCTCACCCTCTCCCGATTCATATCTAGATAACGCAGCATAATGACTCTGTTCTTTGAATTATGCCAACACAAAGCATTCTCAATAAGGATCGTTGCCATATCTCCAAACCATCTCAAAAGCCTAACCGCAACCACCAACTTCTGGTTCTATCGAAAAAATCATATAATTTATCAATATCAAAAGTCCAATTACAACGCCAATCAGTACTATGTGCCAAATCTTAACTTTAAAATATTCACGAATAGATCTTTTACACATCAATACCAATCCTAAAACACCAATAATTAGTATCAACATTATTAATAACTCGGTATATCTTAACGTGAACTGAGTGATAGTTAAGAGAAAAACAAGAATTACCGCAAACATCGCATTTACAAAAACACTGCCAATCCATCCAATTTTTTGTTTATAAAATAATAGAATACTGGCAATTAATCCGACGAAAGGCACAATAAAACTAATATTGTAGACTAGAAAATAGTTGAGGTAACAATTGTCACTAATTAGTATTTCAGCATGTGCTGAATATTGTTGGGGGTTGTCACAATCAATTGTTACAAGTCCTTTTACACTAAAAAATATTAGGATCGAACTCCAAATGAATTGAAAGCAGCATAAAATATTGATTAAAATACGATTAATTCGGTTCATGATTCAATCAAATCTATTGAATTTTTTAACACTTATCGTTAGTTTTCCTATTTTTAGATATGGAAATTATCAATAAACTTTGGAAACGTATTTTAATAATCTCAGGTCGATTATAACAAACGCACACAGTTGATTTCAATTTTCTTAGGTAAGGCATGGTTTTGAAGCAGTATTCACTACGAAAAATCATAACGTGATATAAGTAATTTGAAATCAATTCTTCGAAAAATCATGAAAACAGCGGCCTTTTGACCAAAAATGCCTACTGTTTTCATGGTTTCTGTGGAAATTTGTTATAGTCGAATTGAGGTTAATAGCAATATTTGCTGGAGCTATAATGTCAGAACTTGTGGTAGTTGCTTCTGGAGTTAGAAATCCCAATAGCCCGGTTATGGGGTTTGTTTTTGTGCTTGCATTGATAATAATGGCTATTTTAAGATACTGGGTGCCACGTTATAAAATGTGGAAAGAGATTAAGCAGTTGGATGAACGCGATGAGAATGGGTTGTTGGATGATTAAACGCTCAAACTTTAATCTAATTGATGCTGAAAACCTAAGTCCATCACAAAGATAAACCTAACTCAAACTATTATTTCAGCACGTTGACCATTCCTTTGAATTCATAGACCTTGTCATTTTCATTGTCCTTGGCATGTATGATCCAAACATAAATACCATCTTGAACGATATTTCCGCCATAACTGCCATCCCATTTGGCACTTGTGTCATACGATTCCCAAATCAATTCTCCCCATCGGTTGAATAAAACCAAGTGGAAATCATAAACATCGATTCCTTCAATATGAATCCCCCAATTTTCATTGAAACTATTGCCATCTGGAGTAAAGGCATTGGGAGCATAAATAATTTGCCCATTATCTATGACTAAAATATGTGAGATTGAATCTATGCATCCAAATGCTGTTGTTTCAATCATACTTATAGTATAGTTCCCGCTGACTAATTCTGGGTAAACAATGGTTGATACTAAATCACTCACAGGAATTTCAGTAAGGGCACCTGGTGTATACCAATCAAATGAACTTGTGCCATTTGGTGTCGTATTCACTGCCTTCACTTTGGTATTAAAGTAAGTCGTTGGATTAGGCGTCACATAAAATTCGGGTTCAGGAGTAGGATGAATTATAATATAAGCATTAGTTGTAGTGGTTAGCATACATCCTTCACTTGTAAGTACATCAAGAGTAACAGTATATTTTCCTGCGTTTTCAAAAGTAAATGAAACAGGATTCCCAATTAAGACAGCGCCATTGATATACCAAGTCGATCGATTCAAATCGTCTGAATCGTCTGTTAAATCAGTAAATAGAATCTCTGTGCCTTCACATCCCTCGGTTGTGTCGGAAGTAAAAACAGGATGGGTTTGAACGTAAATCTCCGTACAAAGAACAACAGGATCCGTTTCGCAACCATCCGAAATGGTGACGCAATATTCGGTTGTTATTAATGGACTTACCATCAATGTGGGTAAATCATCCTCCAAAATAGTCCCATTGGCGGTCCATTCATAAGTATAATCACCTCTCCCTCCATCAACTGAAAGTGATATTTCAGATACATCGCCAATACAAATGTTATCAAAAGGCGAGATTTCAGCTGTAATTGGATCAAGTACCGTAATCAAAATTGAAGCTAAATCAGAAACGCAACCCGCTTCATTGGTTGCTGAAACAGAGACCAAATAATCTGCTGTTAATCCTTCGATGACCTGCTCCGGACTATCATCAGCGCCAGGGATTGACCAATCGTAAGTATGAAAAGAACCATCAGAACTGCCAGCATTCAAAGTTGCAATTCCATTTTGACAAATAGTGGTGTCAGCTGATAAAAAAGCGACTCCATTGGTCATTAAAATATCCATTTCAAACGCATGTTCACATCCAAAATCAGATACCACGGTTAGGCTAACAGTATAAAGTCCTTCCTCAATATAATTATGAATTGGGTTTTCGAGGATTGATGTTTCCCCATCGCCAAAATTCCAAGACCAACCTGTAATAATTGAAGGTGCCTCAATAGTCGCCCAACTTTTAAATTCGACTTCACTTGTAAAACAACCACCTGTTCCTGCGTCTAAAGAAGAAATCTCATCTACTATAAATTCTATATTCGAAACAGGTAAAGGATAAACTTCAACAGTACTTGTAAAAACATCCGAACAACCTTCATCTGATAGGGCAGTTAATTCAACCGTATAAGTGCCCGGATCTGCATAAAGATGCGCTGGAGATTCTTCTGAAGAAACCGTTCCGTCACCAAAATCCCACGACCATAAAATTCCATCTTCATCATCATAAATAGATGTGTTTTCAAAAATAATTGCTTCAGATAAGCAGACATTTTCCGCAATAAAACTTGCTGTTAATTCTACTTCAGGAGAAGAATAAGAAACCCGCTCACAATAATCTTCTAGTGCATAAATGGCTGTAAATTCTCCCTCACCATAAGCTACAGGACTTAGCGTTTCCGTTGTTTCTCCTAAAAGTGCAATACCATCTTTATACCATTGCCATTCTCCGCCAATTGTTTCAGTATTGGCTGTTAATTCTAAATCACCAACGCACCAACCGCCTGCTGTTTCCATTGCAATAGAGCCGGCAGGATCTAATAATGTTAACTCATCCAAGAAATAATAATTAAGTGCCGCATCGACTGGTACACGTGGAGGTGAACATGGTCCCCCAATAGCAATAGCATTAATGTCAACTAGCGGTGTAAATGTTATCGTTACCTCATACCATGCTGTTACATCAGATAATATGACGATGCTTTCAGCCAGCAAGTCCCAACTTCCAATACCATCAGGGCATGAAGTTCCCACCCATGGCATATCTCCACAATCAGGAGATCCAAAAATAGAGACCTTTAATTCTTCTTCACCTGCAGATCTTGCCAAATACATATGTAACTCATATTCTGTTCCAGCAGTCATAGTTCCCAATAAACATGCGCCAATATATTCGTTGTATTCTGTGCCCGACATTAGGGAGGTAAAACCAGCATAACCCTCGCCTGAGCCATCTCCTGGAAGAGGGAATTCAGGGTCTAATAAAAAAAAGCCCAAATCTTCAGGGCCTTCAAGATCACAAAAGTTATAATAATCAGAAGTTGCGTCAGAAGCTTGCTCCCATGTTTCAGCACAGGTTAACATACTTAAGAAATCTGGACAACAAGTGTACGCTTCAAAAGAGTGATTAGGTATAAGGCTTTCACCTGGTATTGGTTCACTGCCACAATCACACTCATCATCATTCAAGTCAATAAAACCATCTCCATCATCATCAATAGCGTTGTTACAAATTTCTTGGCCATAAACGGCTATTGACAAAATTAGAAATAGAATACTTATTATATGTTTCATTAATGTATTATAAGAGTGACTCAGTTACTCTTAACTATATGGAATGGTTGTCTCGATTAAAGATTATTTCAGTAAGTAACCGTTTCGATTCATAAACGGTACTTATAAATCAAAATCCTGCCAACCATTCCAACGCTTTATCGCGGTTCATAAAAACCTTTAATGGATGTGATTTTTTATTGAAACTTGTGTAAAATCGCGCTAAAATTCGATGTGCTAAGGTTTGAATCACCATTGCTTCAGCTATGGCAGGCACTTCAGATGCTGCTCCATATTCTCTGGCCTCAACTTCCATTGTTGCAAACGAAGGGTATTCGAGTAATACTTTTAAATGTTTTCCTTTGGCGTAATCTAGGTAAATCTGAAAAGATTCCTTTATGTCTTCTAATTCGATATGGACACTTTGCTTATACCGAAAGTTTAGAATGTCATCACCTAAAGCGTAAACTTTGTAAGCCTTTGTTTCGGTGATGAATATTTCTGTGGTTGTTTCGATAATGCAAATTTAATTAATGTGTAAAAGTCCAATTCTTTTTATCTGACTGATTGAAGTCATGAATATACATTAATTATGGCTTGTTTTTTTAAAAAACAATGAAATTAACAAGTGTTTAACACCTGTAAGTCAATAGTTTTTGAGTGTTTTCGCTATTGAGTTGTATTTTAAGAAGCGGTTATTTCTTATAGTTGATTAACCAAGTCAGCGCCTCTTCCTTATTCATGAAAATCTTAAAGGGGTGCTTTTTTTTATGGAATGTTTTAAAGAATCGTGCTAAAATCCGTTGGGCTAAAGTTGTGATGACGAATGCTTCTGCATCAGCGTTTATTTCGGCTGCTTGGCCATGTTCGCGCGCTTCGCTTGTGATTGTTGTATGATCGGGAAATTCAACCATAATTTTGCGGTCCTGTGCTTCAGATAATTCTTGGTAAATATCAAAAGTCGCTTTTACATCTTCTATTTCGATACAGATTGCTTCTGCAAAGCGAATGTGCACAATATCTGTTTCAATTATAGTTACGCTATACCTGTTCGTTTTGACTATTTCTTTTGTCATTGTCTGCTATTAAACTTAGAATCGACTAAATAAAAGGTGTTAAAATAATAAGATTTTTGTTGAATTAAACACTAAATGTTTTTTAGCCAATTAATCGCCTCATTCTTAGAAGAAAAATATTGCACGGGATGATTTTTTGTGTTGACTTTTGTATAAAACCGTGCCGTAATACGTTGAGGTAGGGTATTAATAACAATGGCTTCAGCGATCGAATCTAAATCCGATGTTGCGCTAAACTTTAAACCTTCGTTTGACACGCTAGTGAATTTTGAGAACTCAATTAAAACTTTACGCTTTTTAATTTCTGTTAAGGATTTGTAGATTTCGTATGATTCCAGGACATCTTCAAGTTCAACAAACATGTCTGGTTTAAATTTAAAATGCACAAAGCCCTCAGCAGTGATGGTGACATTAAAAGTCCTCTGCTCAATTATTTCATCTCCTCTATTCATTACCATGGGGCAAAGATACTGAAGGCTTCAGGGATAAAAAAAGAATTAACGAATATTTAAGGAATTAATTTGTTTGATGATTGAAGATTAAATTCGTTCCAACCAGGCGATTGCATTTTTTCGGTCGTTAAATACTTTAACGGGATGTTTTTTCGCGTTAAACATATAATAAAATCTGGCTGTAATGCGCTGGGCTAATGATTTAAAAACAATAGCTTCAGCTATGGCTGGTAATTGAGATGCAACAGCATATTCTCTTGCCTCTGCAGTCAATGAAGTAAATTGTGGAAAATCGATAATGACTTTGTGTAATTTGTGTTTGGTTAACGCACTGTATTTATCATAAGCAAATTTCAAATCATTTAATTCAATGAGTGTATTTGGCTTATACTCGAAAAGCAAAGTGTCCATATCAAGTGCATAAACATTTACTGTTTTACTTTCAATGATATGTTCCAATTTGGTTTTTGTCACACGTGTAAAATTAAGAAGTCTTGATTTAAAATGTCAATAACCAGGCAACAGCTTCATGTTTTTTATTAAAGACCTTTACAGGAAAATCGTTTTTTCTCATTCTATGGTAGAACCGCGCAATTATTCGTTGTGGTAAAGAATGAATTACAATGGCTTGTGCAATTGTGTCAAGAGCTGCCATTTCAGCGTATTTCCGTGCCTCAACAGAAAAGGAAACATGCTTGGGGAATTCAGCCAAAATTTTCAGGTTTTGGTCAACGTTCAATTCATTGTATACTTTATGGTTCTCGAGATAATCATCAAGTTCAAGGTGAGTGTTTCCCTGATAATGGAAGTAGCAAATATTGTCTTCTATTATAGAAATTTGGGCCTTGCTAGTTTTTATTGTTTGGTGGGCTACCATTGCTAACATGCTTTTAAGATAAGTATAATTAAGTCAGTTTTATCTTTTATTATTAAAATAAAAAATAATTATCGTTAAACGACAGATTATCAACGATAAAGTGAATTTTTTAAGACTATACCTAATATTCTTATGTATTAAATTTGCAATACATAAGAAACTAATGTATATTTGTATTATGTATTCATCAGAATTAATAAAAGGCACATTAAAAACCATAGTATTAAACCTACTAAAAGATAATGAGCGCATGTATGGTTATGAAATAACTCAAAAGGTTAAGGACTTAACCCAAAACAAGATTCAGATTACTGAAGGCGCATTGTATCCTACCCTCCATGCACTCGAGAAGCAAGGAGACCTGACTACAGAGAAAGAGTATATTGGGAAACGCGTTCGCAAATACTACCGACTCACAGATCAGGGAATTAATACAATGCAAGATCGGGTGAATGAATTGGCTGATTTTATGAAAACCATGCGTTTTTTGTTGGATTTAGATGTAAAACCAGGCCATGCCTAAAATTACAGATACTGAGGTTGATTTTATTTTGGATGATATAACGAGAAGAGGTATTGAAACGGAGGACGTTCGTTATAATATCTTGGATCACGTCTGTTGTATTATCGAGAATGAAATGCCATTTGAAATGGACTTTTACAAGTGCTACGAGGATACTATTGCCCGATTTTACAAGAAAGATCTTGCTGAAATTGAGCTTGAAACGAGAGATTTAATCACATTTAAATATTATTACGCCATGAAACGTACATTAAAAATAACTGGCTTTGTCAGTATTGTATTGATTTTAATTGGATCTATTTTAAAGTTCCAACACTTACCCGGAGCAGGCGTTTGCCTGTTCAGCGGTCTCATCTTTTTTAGTTTAATTTTTTTACCGCTCAATATCATCATGAAGTTTAGGGATGATAAAGAGAAAAGCAGCCGATTAATTATGACATTGGGCATGGTGCTCGCCATCACAGGTTCTCTAGGCGTAATTTTTAAGGTCATGCACTGGCCATGGGCAAACATCCTTTTTTATGGCAGCTTTTTAGCTTTCTTCGCCGTATTTATTCCCGTGTTTTTTATTACACGTTACCGTAATGTTGATACCCGATTTAATGCCATTGTTCAAAGTACTTTTATGGTTGCGGCTTGTGGTATGCTATTCGCTTTAGTGAATTTGGGCCCGTCAGTGAATATTGAAACCAGTGTCCATTCAATGGCTGAATTTAAGTCGAATAATTTGCAGAAAATTGAAACCAATAACGCCAATTTATATGCCAACTTACAAGGGGTAAATAAAATAAGTTTACAAGACTTTATGGACGAATCTGCGCAGCTGAAAAGTAAATTGACTGGTATATACACGAACCTATTCGCGTTGTCTAACAATATCCCGTTCGACCAAGCAAAGGGTAAAAAAGCCAAAGATTTAAAGCATCCAAACGATTTTAAAGTTGTGAATTCCGGTTTTGATAATGCAAATTCGGAATACTCCTACAGCGCTTTTCTAGCAGCGGTCGACCAATACAATTTAAAAGTAGCAGCCATATCTGGTAACACCCCAATTGAGCCAATTGAATTGGGTGAGCTGCAAATGACAAATACTATAGTTTCAGTCGTGCTGCACGAATTAATGGATATTCAAATGCAAGTATTGATGAACGAAAGTGCTATGCTGAATTACCAAAATGGTGTTTTAGCAGCTAAGTAAATCGTGTAAAAGTCGACCAATTTATTTTGGTCGGCTTTTTTATTTTTTCGCCGTTACCCCATCGGAATGGGGTCGGGTCATTCGCTCTTATCTTTTTCTATCCGCCTAAGGCCGACAGAAAAAGGATATCCGCTGCTACCCCTAACGCAAAAGTATGCTCCTCAATATCTAGTTTAAACATTAATAATATCACTTTATGTTAACATTCTAGTAATAATTACTTAATTTTACCGACCGTTCGGTCAATATGTAGAATATGAGTGAAACATTACTAAAAAAAGAGAAGGAGAATTCAGGTAAATACGAGCGTATTCTGAATGTTGCTTTGCAGTTATTTAAAGAGAAAGGTTATCACGGAACCTCAACTGCAGCAATAGCTAAAGAGGCTAATATTTCTAAGGGATTATTGTATCATTATTTCTCAAGTAAAGAAGATCTGATACAACATATTGGCAATAAAATGTACCAATTAATTTATACGGATTTTGATCCCAATAAAGATGGTGTTTTAACAGCAGACGAATTTGAATTATTTGTCCGTAGTTCTTTTCAATCCATTCGTGATAATCGTGACTTTTTCTCCATGATTTTTGTGATCTCAATGAATGCAGAAATTCGAGAATTAATGCTCCAAAATTGTGATGTGTTGAGCATTCAAAAACAATTGGTTACCCTCAACGCATATTTTACACAACGGTTTGAAAAACCTGAACAAGCTTTGAGCCTTTTTATGGCCCACTCAAAAGGGGCAGCGCTGCTTTATTGTACGGAAACAGATTATTACACGGACGAAATGTTCACTTTTGCTGAACAAGACATTATTCGTCGCTTTAAAAAAGGGTAATGATACTGAAAAAAAATATCCTTTTATTATCTGTCATATTTGCCTTGCAGGTCAATGCACAGGAGATTAAAAAAATTCGTGACATTGGCATTTGGTCCGAGGTAGCCGTAGCATACAATATTGGTAAAGATTGGCGCATAAGTCTTGAAGAACAAGTGCGTTTTTTTAATAACCTAAACATGTTTGAGGCGTCCAATACAGATTTAGGTGCCGAATACCGGATCAATAAGCAGTTTAAATTGGGTGCTCAAATTCGTTATTCATACGATCGTAAAAAGGAGCTTGACCTGACACATGACTTGCGGTATAGTGTAGATTTTAAATACCGGTTAAAAATAACCAAAGAGCTAAAACTTGATTATCGATTAAGGTACCAGAATAAGTATATCGATTTATTTGAGTTTGTTGATGAACACAAACAAAAAGCGCATTTAAGACACCGGTTAGAATTGGGATATAAAATTAAGAATGCAACAGTTTATGCGAGTACTGAATTATTCAGAGAATACGTCTATTTTAAAAAACCGGCGTATAATAATTTGCGTTTTATGTTGGGTACCGATTTTAAAACCACTTATGGGAAGCTAGGTTTTGCATTAGGTTATGAATATGAATTGAACGACCCTTATCCGTTTGAATTTTTCTTTCTGAAATTGAGTTATACTTTAAAATTGAATAATGAATAAATTATACATTATCCTAATTGGTTTATTCTTGTTGACGGCTTGTAAAAAAGAGGTTGTTATTTACGACGCAAAAGGGGATGACAATTTTGAATTGGTAGCTTTGCTAAATCTCGCGGGTAAAGACTGTTTTTACGATAGCGAATTTGATGTTTTAAAATTTAGTTTATCGGAGGCAGATGCGGCAAATTTTAATCCTTTGGTGAAATTTGAAGCTGGAACAGAAATTCTATTTGCCGGAAAATTATTAAAGAACAATGCCGTTAATAGTTTTGGCGATATTGAAATTAATAAAGCTTATGCTGTTGTGCTAAAAGCAAGGGGAGAAACATTAAATACCCAATTGGTTTTTACTGCAATACCAACTGTGCAGATTGTTGTTTTAGATGAGGTTGAAAATGAACCAAAAACATTGGGTAAATTAACGATTAATTATCCCGAGTTAGATCGGCCGTCGCAAGTGAATTGGATTGGACTTGAATTTAGGGGAGCATCTAGTTTGCGGTATGACAAAAAATCGTACGGATTCAGGATTTATAATGATAAAAGTACGGAAAACGAATCGCACGCCGCTTTTTTTGATTTTGAAAACAACGAAGATTGGATTTTAGATGCTCTGTATATCGATCAATCAAAATTGCGGAATAAGACCTCGTTCGAACTTTGGCAATCAATGGGTGATGCAGAAAATCACGTGTCCATTGAGTCGCGTTATGTTGAGCTTTTTATGAATAATAATGCACTGGGATTATATGCTTTCACGGAAGATTTTACAGCGCGTTTATTGGATTTAAACGGATCGTCTGTTTTATATAAAGGCACGGATAATTCTGAAGCGACGCATTTTGAGGAATTACCACACAAAGCCCCTTTAAGTTCAAAATGGGGAGATTGGCAACAAAAATACCCTAAGCCTAGTGAGACGATAGTTTGGGATGATTTTCAAGCCTTAAATGAGTTGGTAATAAAGGCAGATGATGCAGACTTTAAAGCGAATATTGGTCAGCAAATTGATTTGGACAATATTATTGATTATTTTTTATTGGTCAATTTATGTTCGGCCTATGACAATATTGGGAAAAACTGGTGCTTTTTAAAGCGAAACAGTACCGATAAATTTATAATTGTTCCTTGGGATTTGGATGCAACTTGGGGAAGAGATGCAACGGGCGATTTTTATGCATCGCAAATCATTCAAACAAATAAGTTGTTTAATAGATTAATTGACTTAAATCCGGACGATTTTAATTTTAGGCTACAAACTAGATGGTACAACTTGCGTAAAGATCAATTTTCGGTGCAGAATCTAAGTCGATTGTTCGGTATTAATTTTGACCTATTGCGCGAGTATAATGTGGAGACATTAGAATTGCGGAAGTGGGACATTCCAATGAATTTGTCGGCAGAAGAAAGTTATATTAATGCTTGGATAGAAAAGAGACTTGTAGTACTAGATGAGAAATTCAATTAGATAGTCGCCTTAGGGATTGGAACAATTGTTTGAGCTCTTTACCATCAGTAAAAGCGAGTGTGTAAAGCCCGGCATTAACGCGTTAAGGCAATGCCCTACGAATAAATAATTTTACTTTTAATAAAATCACTGCATATCTTGTAGTGCCTTTATTTACTATAGGTTTAGAGCTTTGCAAAGATGTATAGCAGCGCAAAGTGCGATTGAATTATTAGAAATTTGGTGAATTTGGGTTACCTTTAAGTAATCTGGACATAAAACTAATAATGCGTGATTTAGAAATCATAAAAAACATTCGGAATGGTAAGCGAGATAAGGCCATTAAGGTGCTTTATAAGGAGTACCCGAAGATTCGTGCGAATATAATTTCGAACGGAGGGGATGATGTTATTGCGCAAGAAATTTTTCATGATAGTTTGATCTTAATCATAGAAAAAGTAACGGATCCGAATTTTGAATTAACGTCCAAATTATCGACGTTTTTGTATGGAATCAATCATTTTTTATGGAAAAATGAGTTGAGAAGGCGAAAAAAGAGTCCAGAACGTGAATGGAAGGACACCTTGATTTTGACTGCTGAAGATTTGAATTACGAAGCGGATAAAGAAGAGGAGTTAAAAAAATTAGAACATGTATTGACGCATATTTCAGCGCGTTGCAAAAAGATATTCGAATTATTTTACTTTCAAAAAGAGAGCATGGCAAATATTGCCAGTCAGCTTGAATTTTCGAGTATTAATTCGGCGAAAACCCAAAAGTATAAATGTATGGAAAAGGCAATTTCCATAGCAAAAGCAAATCAGGCCATAGAAAATCATAGCTGATGAGAACAGAATTAGAAAAATTAGAACAAATTGATGCGTATTTAAATGGGGAAATGTCTCCAAATGAAGCGGAGGAATTTGGTAGAATGTTAGAGGCCGATCCGGTTTTGGGTGAAGCCATGAAAGATCAACAAATGTTAGCGCAGGCGGTAAGTCGGCAAGCTTTGTCTGCTGAAATATCAAGTGTTACTGCTACCTTAGCAACTTCTGCAACAACACTAAATACCATTATCTGGACAATTTCCTCATTAACAGTGGCAGGTTGTGTAGCTTTTGGTGTATATCATTTTAATTCTTCGTCTGAACAGCCTGATAAACCTTCTGTTACACCGGCCATTACAGCGGTGGTTGCAGAACCTCAATTAAAAGAGGTAGAGTCGAATGAGGTGTTGCCTGAATTGCCAGAAACAACTTTCTCTAGTAAACATAATTATGTGGAGGATGAGGATGATTTTATTAATGTGAACGTGCATTTTAAACCAAAAGATCGGGAACATATTTTAATGTCAACGCCAATAGCGGAAGTTCCAAAGAATGATAATTTAGAATACGAATCAACCAAGGAAATTTATATCAATAAAAGTGCTTATGCTGCATTCCCTGGTGGGCATTTGTCATTGAAAAAGTATATTGATAAGAATTTGTATTATCCAAGAACAGCGAGTAGCAAAAATATTGAAGGCATTGTTCGTGTAGACTTTCAAATTGATAAAAAAGGAGCTATTTCTTCAATTGAAGCTTTGTGTATACAAATGAATGAAAAGGGTCAAGAACCTTTTAGCGAAATGAAAAAGATAATGAATAAGAAAATTGAAAATCTATTCATTGGAAATGCGACTCACGTATTACGTACGATGCCATATTGGGAAACAGCTAAAGGAACGGATGGGAAACCAATTAAATCCTTACAGCGCATGTATTTTCATTATGATCTTGAAAATGGATGTTCGGCTTATCAACTCAACGAAGAGATTATTGGTAGAGCCAGAATGTTGGATTGATATTATTGATCTTGCCGTCTGGAGTGATTTGACGGATTTCAAAATGTGCATCTGAATTGCCTGATCCGTTTATCAATAACGCGCCAATTTCAGCTTTTACATCTACTTTATCACCTGTTTGAACGTATGTTTCTTGTAAATTCGAATAGATTGTTCTATAATCTCCATGCGCAATAATAATGGCTTTTCCAGCACCTGGAATAACAATAACACTTGTGACTTCACCCGAATAAACGGCTCTAACAGTTGCTCCACGGACAGTCGTGATATCAATTCCACTATTATAGGTGAAAACATTGCTGTGAACAGGGTGGGGTTGTTTACCAAACCCTTTGGTGACCTCACCCGATTTCACAGGCCAAGGCAATCGACCTTTATTGGCTTCAAATCCTTGGTTGTTTAATGCAATCTCTTTTGTTTCTGTAGGTGTCTTTTCTTTTTCCTTTTTACGGGCCTCTAATATTTCTTTATTAATGGCTGCATTAATGGCATTTCGTATGTCGTCTGATTGCTTTTGTTGTGCTGCCAATTCCTTTTTAAGTTCGGCTTCTTTTCCTTGTATGTCTATGATAGATTCTTTTTGTTTTTCTCTATCTCTAACATAATTGTTTTGTTCGGTTGCCTTCAGTTTGGCTACTTGATCTTTCTCCGTACGCTTAGATAATAAATTGGCTTTTTCAGCATTTAATTCGGCCATCGTGCGCTGAATTTTTCGAATTTGATCAGCGCGATATTTTGCCAACTGATCTAAATATTCCATTCGCTTATTGGCTTGGTTAAACGATTCGGATGACAAAACAAAAACCAATGATGCGTTAGAATTCCGCATTTTATAGGCTTGAATAACCATTTGCTTGTATTGCTCTTTATGTTTTGTGAGTTCTAGTTCAAGTTCATTGATTGATAAACTTATGTTTTCAATGTCCTTTTCTAATTTAGATAGTTGCAAACCTAAATTGTCAAGTAAAGCCCGACGGTACTCAATTTTACGTTCTATTAAAGTGATTTTTTCATTGACACTCTCTTTACTCTTAATGGTGTTTTCTAAGAGGTTTTTAGTCAGGTCAATTTTTTGCTCAAGCTGCTTCTGTTGTTTTTTTAAACGGTCACTTTCCTTCTCTTGCCCGTAAACGGTTGCAAAAAAAAACAATAGGGTGAAAAATCCAATAAAACTAACGACAGCTTTCATAGGTCTCTGGAATTCGAACGCTTATTTCTTTCCAATCATTCAATCTAACTGATCCATAATCGAGTTTTACGAAGATGGTATCTGTTGGATGTGTGATATCAATTGTTGTGATTTCTGGAACATTAAATCCGTCAACCATTTTTCTTGCCACATTATTAATTGTAATGGTGACAGAATCAGAAGGAACCTGAATGGTTGTTCGGAATAACTCAAAATTATTAGGTTTTAAATCGTATTGAATCAACATCATGTCTTGTTCAATATCCAATTTATCATTTTCTAATTTTCTGAATGCTTTCTTTTTGTGGGAAGATAAGGTATAACTATAATTATCACCTATTTGCTTATATTTAATATTCGTATCAAGTCCAATTGGTAAACCTAGTATAACATCTTGGAAAAAATTAAACTCAACATCTGTTCCGAAAAGTTCAGACAGATAATCTAAATTTTGTAGGAAATAACAACGTTCTAATTTATTGGTGAAATGAATAGAATCGTAATCAACTTTAAAAGCGGCTCCAATGATTTGTGCAAACTTAATTGTTCCGCCTAAGGCTGTATCAACATTATGCTTTAAATAGACTGCAAAAGACCTGTCTTGTGATTTATTCTTAAAGTCGACATTAACCTTGCTACTTAAATAATTATAGCCAACATCACCTTGTTCGAATAGCTTTTCGACGAGTATTTTTTCGTTGATGTTCTTCACTTTCTCTAATTCCACCAACTCTTTTGTTGTACCACAACTTTGGAGTACAAATGTCCCTAGCATTAAGCAAAAACCAAAAGCTATTTTTCTAATTTGCATAATACTTTTTCTCCTCAATTTTTTTATCAATGATCGGCGACGTGTTCCCTTGCTTTTTAGACTCAATCCAAAATTCTAACGCTTCTTTTTCGCGACCACTCAAAAATAAAGCATCTCCGTAATACTCAAGCGCAGTGATATTGTAAGAATCATAGACTAAAACAGATTCAAATACCTCAATAGCTTGTGGATATTGTTTTTTCTCTATTAATAAAACGCCATAAGTTTCTAATAAAATTGGGTCTTTGGCATTCATTTCAAGACCTTCTTTGATGGTTTGTTCGGCCTTTACATAGTCATTGTCTTGCATGAATAGCTTTGCTTTTAAGTCGTATACCTGTAAGTTTTTAGGATAGGTTTGACTAGCTTTATTCAAATATTCAATGCCTTTATCTTTTTTGCCTTGTGCGTATTTTAACTTCCCCAATTCAATATAGAAATTCGACAAGAGTTCTGGAGCATCAATAACTAAATCTTTTCCAAGAATGAGGTATTCTTCTGATTCGTCGTATTTTTCGATTTTAATGCCACTCAATCCCGTAATCAAATAGGCAAAGGGTTGAGACGGAAAATATGAAATCATTTTTTCTCCATTGGCAAATAGTCTATCAAATGCATTCAATTCCATTTCAACGCGGGTAAGTTCAGCCCAAACATTAAATTTTGAAGGATCAAATTTTGTCGCCAATTCGAGTTGCTTTTCTGCTTTGATTAAATTCATATTATCCGCTAAAAAATAACCGTAATATTCGTGCAGTTTTGAGTTCTCGGCAGATTCGTCATACACCTGTTCGAATAGGTCTGTGATTCCTGTGCGCATAATTTCAGCGTCAGCTTGCCCCGGAGCAGCGTAAGGAATAAGGCCGCCAATTAATTCTAATTTTCGGTCCAATTGTACGTCGTCTTTGTCAAAACCTATTTCCAATAATTTAAAAGCATCTAGGACTTTAGATTGTCTCAAAGCTAAGTCTGCCTTCATGATATAAGCTTGACCAAAATCAGCATCTGATTGCAAAATATCGTCAATTAATGCATTGGCTTTTGAGAAATCTTGCTGTTGCATATAGTATTCTGCAACCATCATTTTGAATTCGTATTCAGAAGGATTCTCAGTGATCAACTTGTCCAGTTCAGCCTTCGCCAACTCTTCATTCTGCAATTGCATATAAAGGTCGTGTTTGGTAAAACTCACTTGCGGAATAACACCAGTCTCTACTTCAATCTCATTCAACATGTCAATCGCTCTTTGAAACTTTTGAGCACGCATTAAAGCATCTACATACTGAAATTTTAGGTCGATGTTTTTTTCGTTTTCAATGATTTTGCTGTATAAGTCAACCGTTTTAGTGAATTCTTGTTTTTCATAATACAAATCCGCTAAACGCAGGATGTACCATTTATTGTTTTGATCGTAACTATAAGCTTTTTCGGCGAAAGTCAATTTTTTAGTTTGGTCACCAGCTTGTTCATAAAGATCAGATAAAGCAAAGAATACGGCCGGATTTTCAGGTTCTATTAATAAGCAAGATTCGAATAATGCGATTGCATTTTCGTTGTGGCCTATCATTTTTTCAGAGACAGCTTCGTGAAAAGCTTCCTTGAATGACTTTCTAATGACTGGTGTCTCAGTTTTACCAACGTTTTTACTATTCCCACATGCAGATAGCACAAGTAAGACGAAAACGATTCCCAAAAATGGTAATTGTTGAATTGAACGCAATATGTTTTTACTTTTTTCTGTCACTATTCTATAGTTGTATAATCGCCAATACTAATTTCTTTGCCATGGCTCAATATTTTGGCATAATTTCCAATCATCGAATCCTGTAGAACAGAATTTGAAATCATTGCATTTTTTTGAACAATTGAATTGCTTATTACAGAGTTTTTAACTGTTGTTCCATTACCTAATGATACATGTGGTCCAACAATCGAATTTTCAAGTACTACATTTTTACCAATATAACAAGGAGGAATGACAATTGAGTTCGTTGACAATAAATCTTTTGAAACTAAATCTTCATTTTTATCAAATTCCAATACTCTTTGGTTGGTATGAACTGTCACTTTTTTATTACCACAGTCTAACCATTCATTTACTTTTCCAGGCTTAAATTTAGCGCCCTTTTTGGTCATGTTTTTTAAAGCATCTGGCAATTGATATTCTCCGCCTTTAATAATCCCGTTATCAACCAAATATTGTAATTCAGTTTTTAGTTTTTCGCCTTCTTTAAAGTAGTAAATACCAATCATTGCTAAATCAGATACAAAGGTTTCTGGTTTCTCAATAAAATCAACAATAACGCCGTCATCGTCTAATTGGACAACACCAAATGCAGAAGGATCTTCAATTTGTTTTACCCATAAAATACCATCCGAATCACTATCTAGCGTGAAGTCAGCTTTGAATAATGTGTCCGCAAAAGCAACTACAACTGGTCCTTTTAAAGACTCAGCCGCGCAAAGTACAGCGTGTGCAGTACCCAATGCTTTGTCTTGATAATAAATTTTTCCTTTGGCACCCAATTTTTCAGCAACTCGAATTAATTCGTCTTCAACCTCTTTACCAAAATCACCGATTACGAATGCAATTTCGTCAATTTTTTCGGTGCTTGTTTTTGCAATATCTTGCACTAGTCTGTGTACAATTGGTTTACCGCCAACTGGAACTAATGGTTTAGGAACAGTTAATGTATGTGGTCTTAGTCGGCTACCTCTTCCAGCCATTGGAACAATTATCTTCATTGTATTTAATATTTATGTCGAATCACAATAATGTATTTCGGATTCATTAATTTTTTAATAATTAGTTTTTTCCCGTACTTCCAAATCCTCCAGCACCTCTTTCTGTCTCCTCTAAATTGTCAACATTTACAAATTGACCTTGTTCACATTTAGCAAATACCATCTGCGCAATACGCTCTCCATCTTTAATGATAAAGTTTTCGTTTGATAAGTTAACCAAAATCACGCCAATCTCACCGCGGTAATCTGCATCTATTGTGCCAGGAGAATTTAATACTGTTAACCCGTGCTTATAAGCAAGACCACTTCTTGGTCGTACTTGTCCTTCGTATCCTTCTGGAATCGCCATAAATAGTCCTGTTTTAACTAATGCTCTCTCCAAAGGTTTAATTTCTATATCTGCATCTATATTCGCACGCAAATCTACGCCTGCTGAAAGCGGGGTTTCATATTGTGGAATTAGGTGTTTTGACTTGTTAATTAATTTGATTTCCATAGTGTAGCAAAAAAGGCAAATTTAACGATTTTATCTCTTTTTAAGTCGAGTTAATGGTCTTTCTATTACTAAAACAAGTCCTATAAAAATAGCCAATAGAAATGCATTCAATATTAAGGTCGCAGGTAAAGACTCAAAATGGAAGAGCAAACTAAAAAGATAGAGCAATACCGAGCTAAACATATATAAGCCGACTTTGCGTAAATTATATTTAATAGGATAATGTTTTTTGCCGAGAAAATAAGACATCACCATCATTGAAAAGTAAACCGAGAATGTTGTGATTGCCGCACCCATATATCCATAAATTGGAATTAAGATAATATTTAGTCCTATTGTTATGCCGGCCCCCACTAACGCAATATATGCGCCATATTTTGTTTTGTTAGAGAGTTTGTACCAAATTGATTGATTGTAATAGATTCCTAAAAATACATTGGCCAATAACAATAATGGAACAATTTTTAAGCCTTCCCAAAATTCCTCTTTTGGAATAAACCATTTAAAAATTTCTAAGTTCAGTGAGATAACCAAGAATAAAAATGTAAGTACAATTACAAAATACGTCATGATCTGAGCGTAAATTTTATTGCGATCTTTGTCCTTTTCTCGTGAAAAGAAAAACGGCTCTGCGGCATATCTAAATGCTTGAATGAAAAGACTGATGAGAATCGATAATTTATAATTCGCAGAATAAATTCCAACTTGAGCTTGGGCATAATCAACCCCTTCGTCTAATAAAAGTCGTTTGATTAAAATACGATCGAAAGTTTCGTTTATGATGCCAGCAAATCCTGCAATTACCAATGGGAAACTATAAATGATCATTGTCTTCGCTAAGACCTTGTCCATGATAAATCTAAAAGACAAGACGTCTTTATAGAGTAATATGGGTTTGATTAAACTCGCACAAAGATTGGCCAAGAAGATATATCCAATCCCAAAGCTGTCGTTTTCACCCATTATTAGGAAAATGAAAATCAAGTTCAGTAAAATTACGGTGATAATAGAAGCGAATTGAATAAAGATAAACTTCTTCGCTTTTTCTTGATAGCGCAATTTTGCTAGGAATAGAGAAGATGTCGCATCGAATACTAAGATAAAAGCAAACCAAATGACATAGTTTTGGTATTCCGGAAATAGCATCCAATTGGCAATGTCTTGAGAAAAAATTAAGACCGTTATTAAAAAGATAGCGTTGGCAATAAGTACAAGAGAGAAAGCCTGATTAAAGGTCTTTTCCTTATCGTCAGTTTGATTGACAAAACGGAAAAAAGTAGTTTCCATTCCCATCATTAACAAAACAACAAAAAAGGCTACGTAAGCGTAAAACTCACTGACGATACCGTATTCCTTAGGATCGAAAAAATAAGTGTGTAAAGGGACAAGAAAGTAATTGAGCACACGACCGATAATGGATGGCAAACCATACATCGCTGTTTGTCCAGCTAATCGTTTTATTGCGCTCACTTAAATTTAGTTTTAATCTCTGAAATTAGCTTTTCTCTTCTCCATGAATGCAGTGGTGCCTTCAACAAATTCTTTCGAACCAAAACATTTTCCAAATTCGTTAATCTCAGTTTCGTAACCGTTAACACCTGTTTCGTAATTTGCATTAACAGCACGCATTGCACCCGAAATTGCATTCGGTGAATTTTTAACAATTTTACTTGCAATTTTCTCTGCTAATGGAATTAATTCTGCAGCTGGAACTACGTGATTTACCAATCCCCATGATTGTGCTTCTTCGGCACTTATCATTCCTGCTGTTGCAATCATTTCAAAAGCCTTACCACGACCAACCAATTGCGCCAATCTTTGTGTTCCTCCATAACCTGGAATGACACCTAAAGATACTTCAGGCAAACCTAATTTAGCATTGTCTGACGCTAAGCGAATATGTGATGCCATAGCTAATTCTAAACCTCCACCTAATGCAAAACCGTTAATGGCTGCGATGACAGGCTTATTCATTTTTTCTATAAAATCGAATAATATTTTATGACCAGTTGCACTTAACGATTTACCTTGGTCAATATTAAAATGTGCAAACTCTTTAATATCAGCGCCAGCAACAAATGCCTTCTCACCAGCACCAGTTAAAATCACTGCTCCAACTGTATCGTTCGTGTTTGCTGCATTTAATGCATGATGCAACTCTTCAATAGTAGCCTTGTTTAAAGCGTTTAATTGACTAGGTCTATTTATGGTAATGGTATAAATTAAATCGTTCTGTACAACTTGAATATTTTCGTAACTCATTTTTATGCAATTTGATATTTAATTGATAAAGTTAGGTAAATATTTGCCTGACACGGCAATGAATTATTCGAATTTTACACATGATATTGTGTAGTAAAGTAGAATAGGTATTTGTTTAAACTTATACTTTCTCTCTAATCTTTTTATAAACCTTAATCGCCATCATTAAAATGACACCGAATAAAATAAAGCCTAATGTCCCATAAATCCAATTCACATTATTCTTTAAAATAATAATAAATACGATAGAAACTAAGAATAAGGTGGCCAATTCGTTCCAGATTCTATAAAAATTAGATGTATTGGTATCCGAACCAATTTGTTGTTGCTTAAAAAATCGGTGACAAAGAAAATGATAGATAATCAATCCTAAAACAAGGGTTAATTTGACATGCATGAAACTTGCAGATAGTAAAGCGGGATTTAGGTATAATAGGGTTGGGCCAAGAATGATTGTTAAAATAAAAGAGGGCCAAGTAATTCCGAACCAAAGTCGTTTAGCCATTAAATTAAATTGAGGAATGAGGATTTCTTGTTCGGTTGGGGTTTTTGTTTTCGTTTCACTATGGTAAACGAAAAGACGAACGATATAAAACAATCCGGCGAACCATGTTACAATAAAAATAATATGTAAAGCTAATACAGTTTGGTACATCTTATTTATAGAAATTCATTTCGTCGAGGTATTTAAAAACCGGTTCGGTTAATAAGTATTGAACGTCTTTTTGCTCTTTAATCATACGGCGAATAAAACTCGCAGACACATTCATCACTGGCGCATCACAAAACGAAATGTTTGCTGCTTTCAATAATTCACTTGCTTCTGTTGGTTCATCTTCACGTAAAACACGCGGGTAAACGATGATTGGGTAATTTTCGATGATATGCTCGAAATTCTTCCATTTATGCAAGGTGTTTAAATTGTCTTCGCCCATTATCAACGTGAAAAGATAAGATGGATGTTTTTCCTTTAATGCTTGTAAAGTATAAGCGGTATAAGAAGGTTTTGGTAGACCAAATTCAATATCACTGGCTGCTAATTTTGGGTTGGCTTCGACCCCTGCTTTTACCAATGCCAAACGATGATAATCCTCTAAAAGATTGGCCTTATTTTTATGTGGATTATGCGGGCTAACAACATACCATACTTCGTCAATTTCTGGCGTTTCGGCAATGTAATTGCCAATAATTAAATGACCGACATGAATTGGGTTAAACGAGCCAAAATATAAACCGATTTTTTTTTCGTAAACAGGCTCTTTACCTGCGAAACCATCTATCAAATTATTTATATCGTTTTCCATTATTTTATGAATGATTCAACAACATTTTTGATCTCATAACAAGCTTGTTCGAGGTTGTCATTCATTAAAACGTAATCGAATTGATTGACATAGCTCAATTCTTCATTTGCTTTTTCAAGTCGCATTTTAATTTGATCACTATTTTCAGTTTTTCTATTCTTTAATCTTTGCTCAAGTACAAACAATGAAGGAGGTTGTACAAATATGGATAAGGCATTTGATCCAAATATTTTCTTGAGGTTAATTCCTCCTATTGCATCTACGTCAAACAAAACAGTTTTTCCAGCGTCCCATTGCTTTTGAACTTCTGATTTTAAAGTACCGTAAAAATTATCTTTATAAACTTCTTCCCATTCTATAAAATCATCATTGGCAATCTTTGCTTTGAATTCTTCAACGGAAAAGAAGTGGTAATCAACGCCGTTTTCTTCACGTCCACGAGGTTGTCTTGATGCTGCAGATATGGAGAATGCCAAATTTGGCAAATTGCGCAATAGGTATTTTACGATGGTTGTTTTACCCGCTCCAGATGGTGCGGAAAATATTAAACATTTACCTGTTATTTTTTCATCCATTTCATTAGATAATAGTCGGTCAATTTACAAATTATAAACTGTTTAAAACTTGCTCTTTAATTTTCTCTAATTCATCTTTCATCTCAACCACTAATTTTTGCATTTCAACGTGGTAAGATTTAGAGCCTAAAGTATTGATTTCTCTTCCAATTTCTTGCGTGATAAAACCAAGTTTTTTGCCTTTTGATGAAGTAGCGTCAAGTGTCTCCATAAAATAATTTAAATGGTTTTCTAGACGATGTCTTTCTTCTGAAACATCAAATTTCTCAATGTAAAAAATAAGCTCTTGCTCGAATCTGTTTTGGTCAATTTTTACACCAACTTGTTCTAAAAGGTTATTCTTTATACGTTCTTTAATACTTTCAATTCTATCATTTTCATATTGCGGCAACTGTGCAAATGCAGCTTTGATATTATCGATTCGTATTTTAAATTCGTCATACAATAATGCGCCTTCTTGATTTCTGAATTCAATTAGACCTTCTACAGCTTCATGAACAAGTTTAACGATAAAGTCCCATTCGTCTGGATCTATATCAACTTGTTCTGTTGTAAAAATGTCTGGCATTCTCATCAATGTAGGCAGTAAGTTTTCGTTCTTTAAATCTAACTTTTCTGCTATTTGAGATAGTTGGTGGTAATACGCATCAAGGACTTCAGTATTTATTTTATTCGATGTCGATTTACCAACCATTTCAACTTGAATAGAGCATTCAACTTTACCTCTATCGGCTGCTGAGCTGATAATTTTTCGAAGTTCGATTTCATTCTGTTTATACTCAGATGGCATTTTTACAAAGAGATCCAAATTCTTACTGTTCAGCGATTTAATTTCGACTGTTATTTTTTTGTTTTTAGAAATACCAGAAGCCTTTCCAAAACCTGTCATTGATTGCAACATAATTTTTGCGAATTTTTATGCAAAAATACTAAATAAAGTAGAGTTAATATTTAACTAAACGTGTAATGCTGTTAGTAATTAAACAGACACCCTCTCTTTGTTAAGACTTTAACGTTTAGAATAATATATTGACACTTGTAGTTGCTTAGTATATTTTATTTTAATATCTTCCTAAAGTTTTAAAAAAATTAGCTATGAAAAGATATCTACTTACTAATCTACTTACTAATCTACTTACTAAAGGGATTTTAACATTATTTGTTTTAACATCTGTTAATTTGAGTTATTCTCAAATACTGACTTATGATTATACAGGCACTATTCAAGAATATGTTGTGCCTGATGGTGTTTCCAATATTCGTATCACGGCAGTTGGTGCCGCTGGAGGTGAGGGTACTGCTTTGAGTAGTGGCGAGAAGGGAAATGGTGCAAGTATGGCTGGCAATTTTATTGTTATTCCTGGTCAGGTGCTTAAGATAATTGTAGGAGGAGAAGGTAGTGGCGCTTTATATACCGGAGGTGGCGGAGGTGGAAGTTTCGTTTGGGATGATGACACAGAAAATTTATTAATAGCTGCAGGTGGTGGTGGCGGTGGCGGTGCTACCGATGCTGGTGGAGAGTTTACAAATGGTGTAGATGCATCAATTGAAGAAGAAGGTACACATGGACGCGGTTTTAGTGATGGCGGTGGTATAGGAGGTAACGGAGGTACTGATCCATCTGCTATTAATTGGGCTAGTGGTGGCGCTGGTTGGTTGTCGGGAGGTAATGATGGAACGATTCATTTATGTACGTATAATTCAACGGGTGGTGATACTCCATTATCAGGAGGTCTTGGCGGAACCGGTGGTGGATCTGCTGGAAATAATGCTGATGGCGGCTTTGGCGGCGGTGGAGGCAATAATGCGCGTTGTGGAGCTGTTGGCGGTGGTGGCGGCGGTGGATATAGTGGTGGTGGATGTGGTGGAGAAATAGTGTTAAGTCAATATAATGCCGGTGGTGGTGGCGGATCATTTAATGATGGTACCATGCAAGAGAATATTGAAGGTGTTGGTACGAGTAATGGTATGGTAACAATCGAAGTGACTTGTAGTGCTTTAGTTACTACAGTAACTGATTACGATCCTTGTATTAACGAATATATTACGTTAACTGCCGAATCTGAAACTGGTGGTGAAATATCATGGGAAGATGGAGTAGAAGATGGTGTACCATTTATACCAGGAGCTCCAGGTTTATATTCTTACACAGCAAATAGTACTGGAGAAGATGATTGTAGTGCGGTTATTGAAATTAATGTACGTCCTTTTCCAACAGTTATAGCAAATGCTTCGCCGACTGAATTATGTGAAGGTGAATCAATGATTTTATATGGAGGTGGTGCAGAGACTTACGAATGGAGTCCTGGAGATATAGCTGATCGTGATGTGATTTATCCTGCAGCAGGAACGCATACTTATATTGCTACTGGAACAGATGAATTTGGTTGTGTTGCAGATGATGAAGTGACTGTTGTTGTTCATTCTGAACCAATTTTAATTATAACTGCTGATAAAACTGTTGTTTGTCAGGGAGATGAGGTTACGCTAACTGCAAGTGGAGGTGTCGAATATGATTGGGATAGTCCAGTTGAAAATGGCATACCTTTCGCAATAGATGCTGTTGGATCTTTTACATATGAAGTTGAAATGGAAGATGTCAACGGTTGTGAAGTTGAAGGTGAAATCACAATTACTGTAGGCGCTCCAATTGAAATTACTTATGCTGTTACTGCAGAAGTATTGGGAGATGATGGTGCTATTGAAATTGATGTAATTGGAGGAACAATGCCATATACTTTCGATTGGGATAACGATGGAACTGGTGATTTTGACGATCCTGAAGATTTGACGGGAATTGCTGGTGGAGATTATGTCGTTGTTATAAAAGACGCTGGTACTTGTTCTAAATCTGAAACTATCACAGTTGATACTCAATTGGGTGTTGGGTCAAATGATTTGTTTCAAATGGAAATTTATCCGAATCCTGCAAGTTCTGTGATAACGCTTTCGTCCAAAGGTCAGCTTATTTATAGTATAACAGATCTTTCCGGTAAAATTATTACGAATGGAAACTTCATTGATAATAAAAATATTGAAATTAACGGCTTAGCAAAAGGAGCTTATTTTATTACAGTTGAACAAGGTACGATTTCAAAGACTTTTAAATTCCTCAAAATTTAAAGCCATGAAAATTTAATTATTTAAAAATTATCTAATGTTATGAAAAAAAATTACTTTTTTACATTGTTTGTTTTACTTGGAATTTCATTTTCAAGTATAAGTTATGGTCAATTGGCAACAATCGACTATACAGGGGATGAGATTATTTTCACAATTCCGGGAGGAGTTGGTTCAATTCAATTAGAAGTCAAAGGGGCCAAAGGAACCGATAATGGTGGTGTTGGAGGTTCTGGATCTATTATGATTGGAACTTTTGCAGTTGTGCCAGGTGAAGAATTGACTATTTATGCTGGTGGAAATCCCGCTGGTCTGAATGCAGGAGGTGATGGATCGTATGTAGCTCGTGAAGATGGTACTTTAATGATTGCTGCTGGTGGTGGCGGAGGTGGCCGAGATACTGATGGTGGAGACGCTGTTATAACGGAAGATGGAACGGCTCCACCAATTCATATTGGTAGTCCAGGAGGAGTTGGTGGTGAAGGTGGTGAGGCTGGCGAGCGAGAGTGGGGAACAGGCGGCGGCGGCGGTTGGTTTTCAGCTGGTGAAGATGGTGAAGGTTCTCCCGGTGGAGCAATTCATTGTAGAGCAAGTGTTGGTACAACTTTTGCTGGGGGTGCTGGTGGCGGTTATTCTGGTGGTGGCGGAGTGAGAATGTTTAGTGGTGATGGTACTGGCGGTGGCGGTGGCGGCGGTTCTTATAACGCAGGTGAAGATCAAGATAATACACCAGGTGCGAACGCCGGTCCAGGTCAAGTTATTATAACTGCTTTATGTTTTCCGCTGTTAACAACAGTAACTGATTACGATCCTTGTATTAACGAATATATTACGTTAACTGCCGAATCTGAAACTGGTGGTGAAATATCATGGGAAGATGGTGTAGAGGATGGTGTGCCATTTATACCAGGAGCTCCAGGTTTATATTCTTATACAGTAAATAGTACAGGTCCTGAAGATTGTTCAGTTGTTATTGAAATTAATGTACGTCCTTTTCCAACAGTTATAGCAAATGCTGCGCCGACTGAATTATGTGAAGGCGAATCAATGATTTTATATGGAGGTGGTGCAGAGACTTACGAATGGAGTCCTGGAGATATAGCTGATCGTGATGTGATTTATCCTGCAGCAGGAACGCATACTTATATTGCTACTGGAACAGATGAATTTGGTTGTGTTGCAGATGATGAAGTGACTGTGGTTGTTCATCCTGAACCAATTTTAGTTATAACTGCTGATAAAACTGTTGTTTGTCAAGGAGATGAGGTTACGCTAACTGCAAGTGGAGGTGTCGAATATGATTGGGATAGTCCAGTTGAAAACGGCATACCTTTCGCAATAGATGCTGTTGGATCTTTTACATATGAAGTTGAAATGGAAGATGTCAACGGTTGTGAAGTTGAAGGTGAAATCACAATTACTGTAGGCGCTCCAATTGAAATTACTTATACTGTTACTGCAGAAGTATTGGGAGATGATGGTGCTATTGAAATTGATGTAACTGGAGGAACAGTGCCATATACTTTCGATTGGGATAACGATGGAACTGGTGATTTTGACGATCCTGAAGATTTAACTGGAATTGCAGGTGGTGATTATGTCGTTGTTGTAAAAGACGCTGGTACTTGTTCAGGTACAGAATCAATGACAATTGAAACGCAATTAGGTCTTGAATTATTAAATGGTTTGGAAGTGAATGTGTTTCCTAATCCAACAAGTGATATTTTGAATGTTAATTTATTAGGTGAATTTACCTATACACTGTATTCAATTTCAGGACAAGAAATTTTATTAGGACAGGATTTCGATCAAACGTTTATATCAATGAATGATTTTGAGAAAGGGCAATATATTTTGAAAATTCAACAAGGTGTTAATATTGTTGAAATTCCCGTAATTAAGCAATAATTAATTTATTCATTAAAGCCTCCAGTTCTGGAGGCTTTTTTTTGGTTAAAAGGTTGAAAATTGGCGAGATAGTAAAGCTGATTCCGGATAATATTTGTATTTTAATAAAAATTTAAAATTCATGCTATGAAGCAAAACTTATTACTTAAATCTTACTTGATTATTTTTTTATTTATTCAAGGAATCTTTGCATATACACAAGAAACTTTTGAATATACGGGAGAAATTGTTGATTACGTAGTTCCTGACGGTGTTTCAAATATCCGGATAACTGCGGTTGGAGCAGCAGGAGGAGTTGGAGTCACAGGTGAGGCCGGTGCTGCAGGAGATGGAGCTAGTATTGCTGGTGATTTTATTGTTGTTCCCGGTCAAACACTCAAAATATTGGTGGGTGAGAAAGGAAATGACGGAGGTTATGTTGGTGCCGGAGGTGGAGGGTCTTTTGTTTGGATAGACGATACGGAAGAATTATTAATAGCTGCCGGTGGTGGTGGCGGTGGCGGAAGATCATCAGAATTTGAAGATGGTTTAGATGCTGTTTTAACAGAAGATGCAACTGATGGTGCTGGAATGCCTGATGGTGGAGGTGTTGACGGAAATGGAGCAACTACTCCTGCTGTAGTAGCATGGGCTGGTGGAGGAACTGGTTGGTTAACAAGTGGGAATGATGGAAGTGAACATGATTGTGCCGTTTATTGTACTGGAGGTGTTAAACCATTGTTAGGTGGTGAAGGTGGAAGTGGTGGTGGTGATGATGATACTGCTGCTGATGGCGGCTTTGGCGGCGGAGGTGGTAATAATGGTAGATGTGGATCTGTTGGTGGCGGCGGCGGGGGTGGCTACAGTGGTGGGGGTAGCGGCGGTGAAGCTATCGGAAGTCAGTTTAACGGCGGCGGTGGCGGCGGTTCGTATAATGGAGGTACTTCACCAGAGAATATCGCAGGTGTTGGTACTGAGCACGGTTCTGTTATTATTGAAGTTACTTGTTCTGCCTTAAGTTTAACGGTAACAGATTATGATCCTTGTATTAACGAATATATTACGCTAAGTGCTGAATCTGAAACTGGAGGAATTACAACGTGGGAAGATGCTGTTGAAGATGGTGTGCCTTTTATTCCAGGAGCACCTGGAACCTATATTTATACTGTGAATAGTACAGGTGAAGATGATTGTGCAGGAATTGTGACAATTAACGTACGCCCTTTTCCAACAGTTGTAGCCAACGCAACACCTTCAGAATTATGTGAAGGTGAATCATTGATTTTATATGGTGGTGGTGCTGAAACTTACGAATGGAGTCCTGGTGATATTGAAGATCGTGATGTGATCTATCCTGAAGAAGGTACGCATACTTATATCGCAACTGGAACAGATGAGTTTGGCTGTGTTGCTGATGATGAGGTGACTGTGGTTGTTCATCCTGAACCAATTTTAGTTATAACTGCTGATAAAACTATTATTTGTGAAGGTGATGAGGTGACTTTAACCGCTACTGGGGGCGTTGAATATGATTGGGATAGCCCAGTTGAAAATGGTATTCCTTTTACACTTGATGAGATCGGTTCATATACATATGAAGTAGAAATTGAAGATATAAATGGATGTGAAGCAGAAGGTGAAATCACCATAACAGTTGGTGCACCGATTGAAATTACTTATACTGTTACTGCAGAAGTGATGGGCGATGACGGAGCTATTGATATTGATGTAACTGGAGGAACAATGCCATATACTTTTGATTGGGACAATGATGGAACTGGTGATTTTGACGATTCTGAAGATTTAACTGGAATTGCAGGAGGTGATTATGTCGTGGTTGTTAAAGATGCAGGTACTTGTTCGAATACAGAATCGATGACAATTGAAACGCAATTGGGAATTGAAACACTAAAAGATTTAGAAGTTAATGTTTTCCCGAATCCAAGTAATGATCATATCACTATACAGGTAGAAGGACAATTTAGTTATGAATTTCATGCCATGAATGGTTCGGTTTTAACATTGGGTAATGCTATAAACCAAACTAAATTGAACTTAGGTGATTTTGAAACTGGAGTTTATTACTTAACTGTAAAAACGAAGGATGCATCCAAATTAATTAAAGTTGTAAAAAATTAAAATATGAAAACAAAATTATTAACGGTATTGGGATTATTCGCTATCCAAGGTTTAGTATTGAATCTCTTGTTTGCACAAGAAGAGGTTTTTTCTTATACAGGTAGTGTACAGTATTATACAGTTCCCGATGATGTCGGATCAATTCAAGTAGAAGCATGGGGTGCAGAAGGAGGAACAGGAGTTTTTGGAGGAGTTACACCAATTCCTGGAAAGGGGGGGTATGCTGTTGGACAATTAACTGTTACTCCAGGTGAGGTTTTAGAAATATATGTAGGAGGAGAAGGAGTTACGATAGGAGCCGGTGGATTTAATGGAGGTGGTCGATCAGGTTCTAGTTATGCTGGATCTGGTGGAGGAGCGTCTGATGTTCGAAAAGCACCTTATGGATTAGATGATCGTGTGATTGTTGCTGGAGGTGGCGGAGCTGCGACTTTTGGTTCATCACCAAGTAATGGTGGTGACGGAGGTGGTTTAAATGGACTGGCAGGAGAAGATATGGATGAATTTACTGGTGGAGGCGGAGGAACGCAAGTTGCTGGTGGAACTGCAGGGTGCTGTTATGGTGCTGCTACTGGGGGAACATTCGGAGTAGGTGGTGGCCCAGGTGATGCACACAACGGCGGCGGCGGTGGCGGTTGGTATGGTGGCGGATCTGGCGCAGGACAAGCTTCAGCAGGTGGAGGTTCTTCTTATATTGAAGGACTTGTTGACGGCGAAACAATGGCTGGACTAAGAGAAGGTAATGGGGAAGTTATTATAACAATTTTATGTAATGATTTATCTCTAACTGTTACAGATTATGATCCGTGTATTAACGAATATATTACATTAACTGCTGAATCTGATACTGGTGGTGATATTTCTTGGGAAGACGGTGTAGAAGATGGAGTCCCATTTATTCCAGGTGCTCCAGGGGTTTATTTCTATACAGCTAATAGTACTGGTCCAGATGATTGTAATGCGGTTGTTGAAATTAATGTGCGTCCTTTCCCAACAGTTGTTGCAAACGCAGCTCCATCTGAATTATGTCAAGGTGAATCTTTAATTCTTTATGGGGATGGTGCTGAAACATACGAATGGGGTCCAGGTGATATAACTGATAGAGGTATTTTGTATCCTGAAGAAGGTACGCATACTTATATCGCGACTGGAACTGATGAATTTGGATGTGTTGCTGATGATGAAGTGACTGTTGTCGTTCATCCTGAACCATCTTTAGTGATTACAGCTGATAATACTATTATTTGTGAAGGTGATGAGGTGACTTTAACCGCTACAGGTGGTGTTGAATATGATTGGGATAGCCCAGTTGAAAATGGTATTCCTTTCACAATTGGTACCATCGGAACGTATACTTACGAAGTTGAAATTGAAGATGAAAATGGATGTGAAGCAGAAGGTGAAATCACCATAACAGTTGGTGCACCAATTGAAATTACTTATACTGTAACTGCAGAAGTGATGGGCGATGACGGAGCTATTGATATTGATGTTACTGGAGGTACAACTCCATATACTTTTGATTGGGATAATGATGGTACAGGTGATTTTGATGATACAGAAGATTTAACAGGAATTGCAGGTGGTGATTATGTGGTAGTTGTGAAAGATGCAGGTACTTGTTCTGGTTCAGAATCGATGACTATTGAAACACAATTAGGAGTTGAATCGCTAAATGATATTGAGGTTAATGTATTCCCAAATCCAACAAACGAGGTTGTAAATGTGAGTTTAAAAGGCGAATTTACGTTCACGCTATATTCAATAACAGGTCAAGAAGTGCTAATAGGGCGTGATTTAAATCAAACACGTATAGCTTTAAATGATTTTGAAAGTGGACAATATATCTTGAAAATTCAACAAGCAGAAAAGACTGTTGAGATTCCGATTATTAAAAACTAATTACATCAAATAAATTGTAGAAAAGGTCTTCAGAAATGAAGGCCTTTTTTTATAGGTTAAAATATTTTATCAATAAAGTTGCTTTGGAAAGTCCAACCTCTTTTGTTAATTCATTTTTAGTCGCCTCTTTTACGCGCTTAACCGACTTGAAGTGTTGAATTAATTGTTCAGCGGTTTTCTCACCAATGCCTGGAATGTTCGTTAATTCTGTTCCTAATGCATTTTTACTTCGCTTATTTCTATGGTGCGTAATCCCAAATCGATGGGCTTCATTTCTTAAATGTTGAATGATTTTTAACGATTCTGAACGTTTGTCTATATAGACTGGAATAGAATCTCCAGGGAAATATATTTCTTCTAATTTTTTGGCAATACCGATCACGGTTATTTTTCCTCTTAACCCTAATTTGTCTATGCTTTTTAAGGCAGAACTCAGCTGCCCTTTTCCTCCATCTATTATGATTAATTGAGGTAGTTCTTGGTTTTCATCTAAAAGACGACGATATCTTCGAAAAATAACTTCTTCCATCGATGCGAAATCATCTGGTCCAACAACTGTTTTAATATTAAAATTCCTGTACTCTTTTTTGCTTGGTTTACCATCCCTGAATACAACACAAGCAGCAACAGCATTCGTTCCCTGAAAATTCGAGTTGTCAAAACACTCTATATGACGTGGGAGTTCCTTTAATCTTAAATCCTTTTTCATCGTCTCCATAATTCGTTCGGTATGACGATTGGGATCAATCAATTTGACTTGTTTATGCTTTTCCAACATAAAGAATTTAGAATTCCTTTGAGACAAGTCTAAAAGTGCTTTTTTATCACCCCTAATCGGATTCGTAATGGTTAAATCTGCAAAATTTTTATTCAATTTGACATCCGTAATAACCTCTTTTGATTCGGTGCCAAAACGATTGCGCATATCAATTAAAACAAACGAAATGATTTCTTCGTCTGTTTCATCTAGCTTTTTCTTAACCTCTACGGTGTGACCATGAATGATGGAGCCGTTGCTGATTTTTAAAAAGTTGACATAGGCAGATTTATCATCCTCAGTCATGCTAATCACATCCACATTATGAATTCGAGGACTAACAATGGCCGATTTGGAATAATAATTTTGTAGGCTGCTAATTTTGTTTTTAACTTCCAATGCCTCTTCGAATTTTAGTTCGTCAGAAAATTGGCGCATCAACCTTTTTAGTTCTGTGATAACCGATCCAATATTTCCTTTTAGAATCGATTTAATATCATCTATATATTTTTGATAATCGGCTGTTGTTTCGGCTCCGATACATGGACCTAAACAATTGCCAATATGATACTCTAAACAAACTTTGTGCTTTTTAGCCTCTATTTCTTGTTTCGATAAATTCAACTTACAAGTACGCAAAGGGTAAACATCCTTGATTAAATCTAGTAAAGTATACATCATCTTAACAGATGCGTAGGGACCGTAATAATCCGAACCGTCCTTTACGACTCTTCTGGTAGAAAACACTCTCGGAAACGGTTCGTTTTTAATACAGATCCAAGGATATGTTTTATCATCTTTTAATTGAATATTATACTTCGGGAGGTATTTTTTAATGAGGTTATTCTCTAAAAGCAGTGCATCTAATTCTGTATCAACAACCAAATATTTGATGTCAACTATCTTTCGAACGAGAATTGCTGTTTTAGCACTGTCATTATTCGATTTATTAAAGTAGGATGAGACCCTTTTTTTTAAATCTTTGGCTTTGCCAATATAAATGATGACGTCATTTTTATCAAAGTATTGGTAAATTCCAGGCAAATTTGGAATGTGTTTTATTTTATCTCTTAAATGTTCAAACATATAGAACTTACCCCTTTCTACTTCTTTATATTAATCAATTTGTATCATAAAATCAGATATAGATCGGCGTACTTTTTTGTCTTTTGATCTACTGTCATCTTGATGTCTATGTCCAATTGGAACAGCGATTATTGGTACAAGATTTAATGATTTTAAATCTAATATTTCAATATATTGGTCTACTGAAAACCCTTCCATTGGACAGGCGTCTAAATCTAAAAGTGCTGTGACATTTAATAAATTACCCAAAGCAATGTATACTTGCTTCTCCATCCAGTGATTTTGTTGTTCAATCGGCATTGTTAAAATTGAACGAACCATCATGTCTCTGTATCCAATTAGTTGATCTAGTTCTATTTGTCGCGTTTTAGAAATGTTTTGAACATAAGCGTTTATTAATGCTTCACTAATCTTTACTTCACGACAAATAATGAATAAATGGGAAGCTTCGTCAACTTGTTTCTGTCCGTATGATGCGCCGACTAAAGCCTTTCTTTTTTCTTTGTTTTCTACAACAACTACTTTCATTAATTGTAATCCGTAGGATGTTGGGGTGAGTCTAACAGCTTCAATAATTGATGCAACTTGCTGTTCTGTTAATATTTTTGTTGAATCGAAGGATTGCGTTGCATACCTTTGACGAAGCGAAGAGATTATTTTGTTTTCCATATTTACTGTGCATATCCTTTAAAAACAGTCAAATTGACACCAGTATTAGTACAAATATACATCGCTTTGAAGCGATTTTAGTAGGCAATATTAAAAAAAAGAAAATTTTACGGTTAAAATCAATCTGCTTCGTCTAATCTAATGAGATTTAGGTTATATTTGCGTTTTGATAATTTAATAGTATACAATGGCAGACTTGGTAAGATATTCAGATGCTGATTTGCTCGAATTCAAAGAGTTGATCGAAGCGAAATTAGTTGAAGCAAAACTTGATTTAGATTTATTAAGAGGACAGCTCGATCACAGTGATGATCACGGTACTGATGATACTGGAAGATCATTTAATATGATGGAAGATGGGTCGGAAACGATCTCTCGTGAAGAAATGGCACAATTAGCTGTTAGACAAGAGAAATTTATCCAAAACTTGAAAAATGCCTTAATTCGTATTGAGAATAAAACTTACGGAATTTGCAGAGTTACTGGAAAACTTATACAAAAACAAAGATTGAAGTTAGTTCCTCATGCTACACTTAGTATTGATGCTAAGAATGCACAAGGATAAAGACTTACACTTTGGGACGGAAAGTAATCATAATAATCACATCGATTTTAATTGTTGACCAAATTATAAAAATTTGGATCAAGGAATCCTTTGCCCCATATCAAACTAAAAATTTGATTTCTGGATTTTTACAATTGTATTATGTAGAGAATAAAGGAATGGCATTCGGAGCAACTTTAGGTTCTGGTGCTTTTGCAAAATATACCTTGTCGCTTTTTAGATTAATTGTGATTTCTGGAATTATATTCTACCTCAGAAAAATCATAAAAGAAAAAACGGCGCCATTTGGAATGGTTATCGCCGTTAGTCTTGTTGTTGCTGGTGCAACTGGCAACTTAATTGATAGTGTTTGTTATGATTTGATTTATTCGATTGATCCTAATATTACGTGGAATTTAGCAACGGATGCCAACAATCAATTTATAATGGATCCAGAAACAATGTATCCTAAATTAAGACCGCATGGTTTTTTATTGGGAAGTGTTGTGGATATGTTCCAGTTTACTACTGTTTGGCCTAGCTGGATGCCGACTTTAAATTTAACTTTACCGAGTTGGCTTGGTGGAGCTGAATTGGTAGATATCAAAGCTGGTAAAGAAATTTTTAGTGCAATATGGAATCTTGCTGATTTCGTAATCTCAATTGGTGTTGGCTTAATTCTAGTTAAGTACAGAAAATATTTTGGTCAAACAACCAAATCAAAAAGCGATGTTGAAGAAGATTTAGCTGTTGCAGAACCTTCTGCAGGTCAAGAATAATAGAATCTTATTTAAGATTCTCAAGTGCTAAAATTAAGCCTTCTTCAGTAGGTGAGTCAGCAATAATCAAATTTCCTTTTAAATTCAATTCCTTATAAGTATTTGCAGTAGTTTGCCCTATGCTAATTATTTGTGCATGTGACGGAATGGTATTGTTCACCAAATAACTTTCTAAATTGGAAGGACTTGTGAAAATCATCGCATCGAATGCCATATCAAAAAATACGGAAACAAAATTTGTTTTGTAAGTAACCCAAGCTAAGGTTTGATGCGTTTTACTAATTACTTTTAGGACTGATTTTTTAGAGCGTTGACTGATGGGAAGAAAGATCGTATCATTAATGTTTAGCGCTTTTTGAAAACATTTTGCAATCTCTTCAGGGGAATGTGATGCTTCACCTATAAAATCGACTTTAATGCCTCGTTCTATTATAGGTTGTGCTGTGCCAATACCTAAAACACCAATTTTTTTAGCAAGTATTTTATAGTTGTTTAAATAGGCGATTGCGCCTTTTGGAGAACTGAAAAAGATCCAATCTGTTCGCGGTATTTTTAAGTCAAGTACTGGTACGATTTTAATTAATGAATGTGCAATAACATCAAAGTTATTTGATGTTGCCCACGAAATAATTTTAGAATCAGCTGTTAATTCCCGGCTGATAAACAACTTCTTAATCATCCCACTCTTGCATTAAATCTTCTACTATGATCTCCGCAATTGATTCGTTGTTTTCAAATTCATAAACATTAACCCGCGCTTCTGTGTCTTTGTCTAAAGCATAAGAAGTATAAACTTTCCAACCTTCATCTTGTCGAACAGCATAGGCACCTAAAGGTAATTGGCAGCCGCCATTAAATTTGCGCATGATTCCACGTTCAATAGCTATACTTTCTGCTACGTCGGTATCGTGAATTGTGCTTAATGCTTCAATAATTGCTGTATCTTCATTTCTGGTCTGTAAGCCTAAAACACCTTGAGCTGGTGCCGGAATAAATTCGGTTGGATTTAATTTAACCGTTTTAAATTCTGATAAATCAATTTTTAGTCTTCCAACTCCGGCTTGAGCAATCACAATAGCATCGTAATTCCCTTGGCGTAATTTATCTATTCTAGTTGGAACATTACCGCGTAAATCTTTTATCTCAAAATCGCTGCTATATCGCATTAATTGCGTTTTTCTTCTCGCTGATGAAGTGCCAATAATCGCATTTTTAGCAACCTTTAAATGTTCTTCTTCTACATATGCCGATTGATTGATAATAAGCAATTCACTCGGATCTTCACGATAAGAAACTGCTCCAATAGTCAAGCCGTCTGGAGAGGTTGTCTCTAGATCTTTATGTGAATGAACGGCCAAGTCGATTTCTTTTGCCAATAGAGCTGCTTCAATTTCTTTTGTAAAAAAACCTTTGCCTTCCATTTTGTCAAAACTCAAATCTTGAATTTTATCACCTTGTGTTTTGATGATTTTAATTGTGATGGTATGACCTAATTTTTCCAATTGATCTTTTACATAATTGGCTTGCCATAATGCCAAATCACTGCCTCTTGAACCGATGTTTATCTTCATTTTTTATCTTCATTCATTACCAAGTCTTTTGCCATTAACATTGGTACACTTACATATTTCTTTTCCATATAATCCAAAATTCGATCAAGCGTTGCTTTTGAATCTGAATCTAATTGTTCTATTTCGTTCGAAAAAACTTCATTAATAGCTGTCGACCTGATGGCTTTAATTTTTTTAGGGATATGACTTAAACGTATTTCCATTTGGCGCAGTTCGAACCGTTTTTTAAACTCTTCCAAAGCATTAAAAATAATCTGTCTTACTTTTAAAAGCTCTTTTCTACGCGCATTTAAATGTCCCTTTGCAATAACTTGTAAAGTTTCTATTGATATATAATCTGTCGCATTCAACTCAACAACCTCGTTCGAAATGTCTTGTGGGATGGCCATATCAATGAGTGTATGTTGATTGGTATCTCCTTTTAGTAATTCTTGATAGATAGGTTGATCGATAACGGCTGAATTGGCGCCAGTACAACTAATTAAAATATCAAAAGATTGGTTGTGATTTTTTAGTTCACTTAATGGATACGCTTTCAAATTAAAACGTTGCGCTAATTCTTCTGCACTTGATAATGTACGGTTGTAAATAGATATGTTTTGATAACCACCTTCGACTAGAAAACGTACCATTTTTTGATTCGTTACCCCCGAACCAACAATGATAATAGCGACATCCTTAGGATGATTTTTTTCTAAAAAAGCTTTAAACGCTAATGAAACAACTGAAACGGATTTATGTGAAATAAATGTCTCAGTATATACTTTTTTGGCTGTTTCTATTGTATGTCGAATGATAAGACGGATCGTATCACCTGATAATTTATTGGTTCTTGCAAATTCAAAAGCGTTGCGAACTTGTGTAATAATTTCCCGTTCACCCAATACCATTGAATCGAGTGAGCATGCAACTTCAATTAGGTGATTTACTGCATTAATACCGCTCCAAAATTTGGATTTATTCGCCATTTCGGCTGAAGTTTCTACTGTCCAATCGGGGTGAAAAAATTGAATAAGGCGAGTGGTAAATTCATTGTCAAAGTCTTGATCTCGAACAAAAGCAATTTCAACTCTATTACACGTTGATAAATACATAACTTCTGTAAGACCCAAATAAACTTTTAAGGCACTCATTCTTTCCACAACCGACTCGCTTTCGATGTGGAAATTGCTTAATCCTTCTAATCCTATACTTGAATGCGTAAATGCAATTACACCAAATTTCTCCATGTATCCTTAATGATGGCACAAATTTGCCGAAATATTAAAGTCGATTTGTCACAGTAATGTCATGGAATTAGTTTTTTAATTAATAATGATTTTTATCATAGTTTTTGCTGCATGTCTATTTGTTAAGGATCTGTTCAATAAATAAACATGTTTACTGAATAGGTCAAAACACCCTTAAAGGGTTTTATTGCCGTTTATCCTTTATTAAAGCTTTAAATTGATGTTTATTACTCACTTTTTAGCAACATTTTAAACATGTCTAACAAAGCTTCTAATCATCTTTTTGAACTTATTAAGAGTTTAAATAAATCAGAAAAAAGGTATTTTAAACTTTTTTCTTCGCGACATACTATCGGCGAGGAAAACGGTTATCTGCGGTTATTCGATTTTATCGATAAGATGGATGAATATCAAGAAGATTTGATTTTTATGCACTTTAAAGGACAACCATTATTGAACAAGTTTTCAATTACAAAAGGTCGACTTTATCAGAATATATTGCGAAGTCTTGATTCATTCAATACCAACAATTCTAAAGAAGCGCAAATTTATCAGCAATTACACAGTGCTGAAATTCTATTTAATAAAGGCTTATATAAGCAGGTTGAAAAAATATTAAATAGTGCTGAGAAACAGGCTGTGAAATATGAAATGCATCGCATCCTTCTAATTGTTCTAGATAAACAAAAAAGATTGGTGGAAAAAGATCTTTATGCAGATATCAAAACAGAATCTATTCATAAAATGTGTGCCAAAGAGGCAAGGGTAATTGATGAAGTTTCAACTCAGCAATTTCTGTGGAAGATTAAAAGTTTATTGTTTCACGAGATTAATACAAATGGGAATGTAAGGAATGAGAAAGATACAATTAAGTTAAGGCAATTAATAGATGAAATTCCTGAATTTGAAATCGAGACCTATAGTGTTAAGACAAATTATTTATACAATCATATTAAAAGTGCTTATTATTTTTCTGTAAACGATTTACCTTGTTCATATCATCATTTAGAGTTGAATTTAAAGGCAATTGAAGGGGATAAAAGTATTTTTAATGATGCCCCGAATATTTATTTTTCCGTTCTGACAAATTTAATCTACGTGTCAACGCGATTAAAAAAGTTTGATATCGCAACAGATTATTTGAATAAATTGAAGGAGCTTATGCCGAAGGAAAATGAAAGTTCTAATTTAGACTTGAACATCAAATACTTTTCGAGCTGGTGCAGTCTTCAATTGTTTTTATTTACAGAAAAAGCAGCATTCCAAAAGGCGATTGATCTTATTCCAGAAATTAATCATGCTTATCAGCTTTATGGCGATCGAATTAATAATTTAAGAAAAGCATATATTGATTTTAAAGTGGGTATTGCTTATTTTTCAATAGGTGAATATAACGAGGCTTTGTCATGGATCAACAAGATTCTAAATGAAGAGAAAATAGATAGTAAACAAGATATCTTTTGTTTTGCTCAGCTGATTAATCTATTAATTCATTACGAATTGAAAAATGATAGATTCTTACCGTATGCTATTAACGCAACAAAACGATATTTTAAGAATAGAAATCTGATTTATAAATTTGAAACTGTCTTCTTAAAGATGATAAGCCAAATTTCTAAAACGAATGATGTATTTGATAGAGAGGAAATATTAGTCCCGTTGGCGAAAGAGTTGGAAGCTTTAAAGTTGGATCCGAAAGAACAAGTTGTGTTCGAATATTTTGACTTTCATACTTGGGTAAAATCTAAAATAGATCGGAAGAAATATGCAGCGCTTAAATTGGTTGAAGCAGAAGGGTAATTAGTTATTTTAATAAGGTTACATGACCACCAATTAATACTGGTAATCCTGTGTCAAATTCGTAATAAACAATTCGCCATAAGTAAACCCCATCAGGAGCCAGTTGACCATTATTATAGGTGCCATCCCAAAAAGCATCAGCTTCATAAGATTCATGTAATAACTCCCCCCAACGGTTGTAGATATAGAAGGAGAAAGGAACACTTTCATAGAAGATTGGCTTAAAAACATTATTGAATCCATCACCGTCGGGTGTGAATGCATTGGGAACAATGACTGGAATAACGGGTGTAACTGTTAGTTTTTGGTAAGATTGGTCGGTACAACCATATTCGTTTGTTACGATTTGTATTGGATAGTATACACCAGGCTCTTTATAGTTGTGCCAAACATTTGGCTCTGGAGAATAATCTCCATCTTGAAAATGGTACCATTTTTCTACAGCGTCAATAGAGTGATCTGTAAAGTAAAAATCCGCATGGTATTCGTCCTGTTCTTCTGGTGAAACGGAGAAAGCTGAAGTAGGACTAGGAAATACTTCAACTAGGTTCTCTCTGATCAATGAAAGGGTGTCTATACATCCAGAATCTGTCCAGATGGTTAAAGAGACGGTAAAAACACCAACTTCATCATAAATATGAGTAGGATTAAATAAAGTAGAGGTTGCTCCGTCGTGGCCAAAGTCCCAAAAACTAAAAATTGGGGTATGCGCAAAAGAAGCATTCGAAAACTTTGCCGTATACGGTACACATTTTAATTCGTCAGGTAAACTAAACATTATGGTAGGTTCCGCAAAGACAAATATTTCTTTAGTGACCGTTGCTGCACAGGTTTCAAAATTAATTCTGAACGTTACATCTTGCGCGCCAGAGGTTGTAAATACAACATCATTCACATCTTTTGTGTCGGCAGTTGGTGGTGATGTGAATTCTCCGAAATCCCATGTAAAGGTTGTTCCTTCATCCGGAAAAACACCGTTGCCTACAAAATCAAAACTATTATCTGTAATACATTGTGGATCTGGTACCTCAAAGTCTATTTCCAAGGTTTCGTACACAGTAAATGTTCTGATACTAGTGTCAGTACATGGCCATCCTGGATTGACAATTAGCATCACGTCAAAGGAGCCTGGTCTTGGAAAAGTATAGGTAGGTTCAAATTCATCACTAATATCGGTGTCTATTTCTGGTACACCAAAATCCCATTTATAAAAATCGCCACCCCAACTGTCATTTTGAAAACTAATTTCTAATCCATCACAAAACGATCGATATCCAGGTAATTCATTTTGTCGAACAATATTTGCGTCTAATTCAATATCACAATTCAGTACTTTGAATAAAAAATCACGTCTCGAAGTCGATATTAATTCTCCATCTCGATATTCTTTCACGCATACACCAACAACATATAGCCCTGGGGATTCGGGATGTATAGTTAAAAGTCCTGATGAAGGATCAATAGATAGGTCGCCTGCGCCGAAAGGATCGTCCGCTGAAAATCCTCCGCCCCAAATTACAAGATCGTATGGTGGCGGACTTGCTGGGTCTGGAGCAGGAGCAATACTCGTTGCTCCCTGGTAGGGCGCGCACAATTCGTAAACCAATTCATCGCCATCTGGATCAATCGCTGAATGATCAAAATCAATTTCTTGTCCCGCACAAATTACCAATGGTGGATAATTAATAAATCGTGCACTATTATTACATGCTGCTAAATCGTTTGGTGGAATTTCAACAGTTAATGTTAAACCTTGTTCTCCGGCATCTAATAAATTAACGACGGCAGGTCCTCTACAACAACGCTGATAAGCCAATAAATATCCGTTTGCTGAAGGGGGGAGGGTAACTTCTTGTGTATAAGTAGACTGTTCTACACAAATATCTCCAGGTAAGGTAATGCATGGGTTGTCTAGAACGGCATCAATCAAACGGCTACCGGGAAAAGGGATGCCAAAATTCCCAATTTGTACGTTGGATCCATTGAAAATTGTAACGGGTAAAATTCGATCGTATTCTGCACCATCTGATAAACAATCTCGATAAAGTACGACTGTTATTTGATATCGATTTCCTCCTAAACAATCATAATACATATCACCTCCTACAATATGAGAAGCATTGGCATTGAGGCCAAAAAATAGCAGTATGTAAAGAATTCTTTTCAAAGCAAACTAATGTAATGATTTTAAATTGCTTATCAAAAACCATTTATTTAATGGTAGTGATTAGTGAGCAAGCACCTTAAAATTGATACACTGCACCCAAAGAAAAACGTAGTTCGTCCAAATAAATGGGATATGTATCAGATTGATGACGTCCAGATATATAACGTAGTTGTGCAAAAATGTTTATCTTTTCAGCAATTGGATAATTAGCACCAACTATTCCAGAAATTAATGGGTTAATTGTTTTTTGATAATCAATCTCACCGGTAGATACATCTGTTACACCATATTCAGATGATTGTGAATAAGCAATGCCTCCTTGTATACCAACGTATGGGATTATTTTTTCAAAAGGTAAATTATAAAATACGCCTAAATAGGCTTGGTGGTTAATTTGAAATCTAGGTCTATCTCCCCATGAATCAATAAAATAATAACCGTCTAAACGAATTTGAAATTTTTTTGATGGAAGATTTAAGCCAACAAAAGCATTGGCTTGCAATGTTTGCGTATTCTCAGTGATAAGTCCGCCTGATATTCCTGCTCCTATGTCTATTTTAAATTGGTCAGTTTGAGCATTTCCGACAATGGCTGATACGCAAATTAATAACAATAAACTTAAGCGAGTTGGAGTATTCATTGTGTGTGTATTTCTTAATAAAAGGGCTAGCTGACGATTTGTCGTCTGGCAATAAAACGCAAATTTAGTCGAATTATTTTATCGTTTTGATTGTTGTGATTTATAAGCATTAACTTTACCTAAAAAAAACGCAGATGTCTACAAATCTCTATGATTTTTCGTTCAATTTACCGAATAATAAACCGTTTGATATGGAATTATTAAAAGGTAAAGTAGTATTAGTTGTAAATACAGCAACTCAATGTGGATTGGCTCCGCAATTTGAAGGTCTAGAAGAATTGCATTTAAAATATAAAGATAAAGGGTTGGTGATTTTAGGATTCCCTTGTAACCAATTCGGTAAACAAGAACCTGAAACGAATGAAAGTATGGTGCAAGCTTGTGCTATTAATTTTGGAGTAAGTTTTCAGCTTTTAGAGAAGATTGAGGTGAATGGTAAAAACGAATTGCCCCTATTTACTTGGCTTAAAGCGAATACCAACCATTTTTTATTTAAAAAGATTAAGTGGAATTTTACGAAGTTCTTAATTGATCAAAATGGAATGCCTGTTAAACGGTTTTCTCCAACCGCAAAACCAAATAAAATTGAACCGCTAATTCAAGAATTAATAGGATAATCTTATCGAATTTAGCTTAAAACAAGGTATTTTTGTGCGGCTTTTAAATCGTAATTATGAGTAAAGGATACAGAAGATTAACTTGGATTACATTAATTTTTATTTTCCTAGTAACACTTGCGGGTAGTATTGTACGTACAACAGGATCAGGAATGGGGTGTCCAGATTGGCCAAAATGTTTTGATCAAATAATTCCACCTACTTCAGCTGATCAATTACCTGATAATTATAAAGAAAAGTTTGTAGAAGGACGGAAAGAAAAAGTTCAAAAATTTGCTGGTGTCCTAGAATCAATTGGTTTTACTGAAAAAGCAGAGCAATTGCGAAACGACCCTAACCTTTGGCACGAAGAAGATTTTAACGCAGCACGTACTTGGACAGAATATGGAAATAGATTGGTCGGTTTTGTAGCTGGTAATCTTGTGCTTATCCTCTTTATTTGGACACTTATAAAGTACCGCAACCATAAATTATTAGTCTTGTTGACTTTTTTAAACTTGATTTTAATGGGGTTTGAAGGTTGGTTAGGTTCAATTGTTGTCGCAACAAACCTCGTCCCTTGGACAATAACCTTACACATGTTCTTTGCCCTGATTATAATTGGTATGCAATTTAAAATTATTCATTTGGCTGAAGAGAACCCGGTTGAATCAGAAGAAAGCCAATTGTTTAATTGGTTGTGTTATTTCGCATTATTCTTAACTTTTATTCAAATTATTTTAGGTGCTCAAGTAAGACAAGAAATCGATTTTTTAGTGATGGATGATGTTCATCGAGCGGATTGGATCGCCACAGTTGGAAGGGATTTCCTTTTCCATCGATCTTTTTCTTGGGTTATTCTTACCGTTAATCTTTTTATTTGGTGGATTAACCGTAAAAAACAATTAGGTTTTAACTTAATTAATATTATTGTAATGATTTTAATTCTTGAATTTATAACAGGTGTTTTGTTTTCTTATGCGAATATGCCAGCGATAATTCAACCATTGCATTTATTATTGGCGGCAATTTTAATTGGAATTCAGTTTTATTTAATTAACAAGCTAAAAATCAGGATAAAATAAGTTTTAGTTCGTTTTATACTGATGCTTTAAAGTACTTTATAAAATTTTAGAAAAAAAAACTGTATTTTGAGAAATAGATTTAGAAAAAGGAGTACTTTTGTCCCCACTTTCATCTGAAGTTAGAGATATGATATTGAAGAAAATAGTTTTACGTACAAATGATGGGTTTAGCCAAGCCATTGAAGAATGGGCTAAAAACAAGAATATTGAAACATCATTTTTTGATGGTAAGGAAAGCTTATTCGATACGGTAGATTCTCTTGTGATTTTACACGAAGATCACAATATTTCGAAAGACGTTAAGGAATTGAGAGATGCACTTGAAAAATTGCATAAATCAACGCACCAAATTGATATCAATGCAACAATGAATGCCGCTGTAGCTTCATTGCGTTTCTGGATTGAGAACAATAAACCAAAAAGTGTACTATTTGTTGGGAATGATAACCTAACAAAAAGCCAAAGATTTACAGATTACCTAGAGAAATTAGGCGCAGTACTTTAATTGTAAAGCATTACGACTTTTAGTTGAAAAACAATTTAGTCAATTTTAATATAGATTTATTTAAAACCTGGTAATTCATAGATTTATCAGGTTTTTTTATGCCCTAATATTTCTTTTAGCGCTCTTCAATTATAACTTGTAGCTTGTTGTTCTGATGGCGAGATTATGCGCTTTAGAAGTGCGTTATAATAGGTTTGATTAAATAACTATCCACAAGGTTCATTCATAAAAAAAAGCCCTGAATAAACGAGTTATTCAAGGCTTTTTAAATCTAAATATTTCTGTACCCTTATGGATTGGTTCAAATTATTTCTATTTGTTCCGGTCCAATTGAGATAATTATTTTACTCCAAAAACTTCAATATCAAATATTAATGTCGACTTAGGAGGAATAGAAGAACGACCATTTTCACCGTATGCTAACCAGTAAGGAATGATTAATTTAATCTGTCCACCTACATCACACATTGGTATTCCTTCGTCCCAACCTTTAATTACTCGACCTTGACCAACTTGACATTGAAAAGTTTGTCCTCTGTCAACTGATGAGTCGAATTTATTGCCGTCTAAAAAGGTACCAGTATAATGTACTTCAGCAGTTTTGTTTTTTGCTGGATAGACACCGTCTCCTTTTTTAATGATTTGGTACATTAAGCCTGATTCAGTTTGTTTAGCTTCTGGGAATTTTTTAATCATTTCTTCATAAAAAATACCATTGCGTTCTGCTAATATTTTTGCTTCAGCTTCCTTTAATTCAGTAACCTTAGTTGAGAATGTTTTTGAAGCTTTGAATTTTTTAGCTGCTTTTCCAACACGAATAATTTCAACTTTTTCCATGGCATCGCCTTGCTCAATTTTGTCAACAACTTCTTGACCAGTAACAACATGTCCAAAAACACTGTGCTTTCCATCTAAATGTGGCGTTGCTTTATGTGTAATAAAAAATTGACTTCCATTTGTGCCAGGACCAGCATTGGCCATTGATAAGATTCCAGGTCCTTTATGTGTTAATGAAGTATCAAATTCATCTGGAAATGAATACCCAGGTCCGCCTGAACCCGTGGCTGTAGGGTCACCCCCTTGAATCATGAAATTTGCAATTACTCTATGAAAAGTTACACCATCATAATAAGGTTTAGAAATTTCAATTGTATCATATTCAAGATTTCCTTCTGCTAAAGCAACAAAATTAGCAACAGTTATTGGCGTTTTTTCAAATTCTAATGCCAACATAATTTCTCCTTTTGTTGTTGTCATTTTCGCATAAAGTCCATCTTCTAGATCCTTTTGTGCAAATAGACCAACACTCGCAAATAAGAGTGCGCTTAATAGTAATTTCTTCATAATTATAATCTGTTTTTGTACAAATATACAAATAACATGCCTTTTATTAAGTCCGTTTCTATTGCAAGACTGGCAAATAGCACATTTCACAAAAAGGATATTCAATTCATGATATTTCAATTAAATTTGTAGTGATGATATTTCTAACAGGGAGCACAGGTTTATTAGGGTCGCATATTTTGGTTGAATTACTAAAACGTGACAAGAAAGTTAAGGCTTTAAAAAGGCCAACTAGTAACTTGTCTAATGTTAAATCAGTATTTGCGCATTTCTTTAAGACAGATGCTGAAAACAAATTCAATCAAATTGAATGGGTGGATGGCGATGTTTTAGATATTGTTTCATTAACTAATGCCATGCAAAATTGTACAAGTGTTTATCATTGTGCTGGCCTCGTTTCTTTCGTAAAAAGAGACTTTAAAAAGTTAATGAAGGTCAATAAAGAGGGGACCGCAAATATCGTCAATACTTGTTTGGCTGTAGGGATTAAGGAGCTGTCATATGTTAGTTCAACTGCAGCGATTGGTCGATCAACAGAGAAGCTTTTTTACGATGAGACCAATAAATGGGTCACAGCGCGCGACAATTCTAATTATGCCGTTAGTAAATATAGCGCAGAAAACGAAGTTTGGCGCGGAGTGGAAGAAGGATTGAATGTTGTTATTGTTAATCCAAGTGTGATTCTGGGTGTTGGTGACTGGAATGATAGTTCGCTGAGTTTGTTTAAGGCAATTAAAAAAGGACTCAAATTTTATACACCAGGAGCAAATGCTTTTGTTGATGCTAGAGATGTGGCTTTTTGCTTGAGTGAATTAACTGATCGAAAAATTTATAACGAAAGATTTTTGGTAATCTCTGAAAATTTAGGATACAAAAATTTGTTCGAATTGATGGCAAATGCCTTTCATGTTAAAGCACCTAGTATACTTACAAAACCTTGGATGGCTCAAGTAGCATGGCGTGTTGAAGGTGTTTTGAATTTTTTATTCAAGAAAAAACAGAATATTACCAAAGAAACGGCACATAGTTCAATGCATACCACAAAGTATTCGAATGATAAAATTAAAGCAGCTATAGCTCATGAATTTATTCCAATCGAACAGTCAGTGAATGATGCTGTTGTTTATTTTAAGAAAGTTTATTAGGTTAAAGAAAAGTTCTGTAGCGTAATAATAGCAGGTCCAATAGTGTCATTACTTAGTGATTTTTATCATCCACTAAAACCTTGTCCTCCATAGTCTCAGCGAAGGAAAAACCGTTATCCACTATTCACTATCCTCTAACAACTACCTTCTTGCTTGTTTAAAAACGGGAACTGCACTACAAGGCTCTCCAAACATTAAGCTTTTTACTGTTGGCATTAACTTTTTTGTCAATTCAACATAAGCTTTATTCGGGTTTGGAATGGTTGAGCATCCCTTAACCATAACGCGCTTGGCATTTAAATCATCTATATTCCAATTGGCAAGGTTTTGGAAAAATAACTCTTCCTCAACAACTGCAATATCGCCAAAAATAACTTGCTTCGCTTCCGATAACTGTGTCATCAATAACATGTACGACCATGCCGGTATAATAGCGTCGTTCGAACAGTATAAATGTACTATTTGATCATTGTATTGACTCCAGTCGTTGGTTTTAACCCAGTCGCGAAAATCCTTTTCTTTCAATACCAGTTCTTCCCACAATAAATCCTTTAAATCAATACCAACAATGTTCGATTTATTCACAAAGCTTTTCAAATCGATCTGTTCAATTTGAGCACCCGCTACCTTATTTACTATTTCCTCTTCCATGTTTCAAAGTTAACTTGATTTGCTAGATTCTCAAAATAAAAATTGGTTAAAGGACGAATTTTGGTTGACTAGTTTTTTACCGCTCAGAGTAATAATTAATTATCTTCAATGAATAGGAATTGTTAAAGCAATTCATTTGTGGGGGAACATATCAAATAAAAAAAGCCCGGACACCCTACATGAACGGACTTTTAAGTTATGAAGAAAATTGCTGATGTCGATATTGTTGATCTAAAATATCAGCTTTAATGAGGAGTGACTAATTCCACCAATTAAATACGTCACAAAGGTATGGATAACATTATGACGGCTGATTAAGAAATTATTGCGTTATCCTTAAACTCAGGTTAAAAATTAGGACTTATCTTTACAACATGAAATTTAACGAATACCGTATTTCCAAAGAATTAAAAGCCAATCTTGAAAAGATGGGATTTAAACGTCCAACAGACATTCAGTTTAAATGTATCCCTAATATTCAAAAAGGAGAAGATTTATTGGCGATTGCCCAAACCGGTACCGGTAAAACCGCTGCATTTGCTATTCCAATTATAGATAAAATTCAATTTTCTCGTAAAAAGGATGGTATTAAATGTATCGTCATGGTGCCAACTAGAGAATTAGCTATTCAAATTACTGCGGTATTTCAAGAATTAGGTAAAGGCACAAAAGTAAAATCATTGTGTGTTTATGGCGGTGTTGAACAAGATCCGCAAATTCAAAAATTAGAAGCGGGTATTGATGTGTTGGTAACAACACCAGGTAGAATGTTCGACTTGGTTAGTCAAGGGCATATTACTTTAGATAAAATTGAAACATTAATCTTAGACGAGGCGGATCAAATGCTGAATTTAGGATTTTACAAAGATATCGTTGATTTGATTCGTTTTTTGCCAAAAAACAGGCAAACTTTGTTCTTTTCTGCAACAATTGATCAAAAAATTAAAAAATTGGCCTATTCTTTAGTCAATAAGGCAGCAATTAGAATTCAAATTTCACCTAAAAATCCAGTTTCTAAAAATGTAACCCATGCCATAACATTTGTTGAAATGGATGACAAGCGTTTTTTCTTAGAGCGGATCTTGAAAGAAAGTGAGACTTTAAAATTCATGGTTTTTGTTCGAACAAAAGTGCGGGCAGAAAGAGTGAAGGCGGCAATGGAGCGTGTTGGAATAGTGGTGGGTACAATTCATGGCGACCTAGAGCAAAAAGATCGTGAAATAGTATTGAAAAAATTCAAAACAGGTGAAGAACGTGTTTTAGTAGCAACAGATGTCAGTGCACGTGGTATCGATATTCCAGATGTTGATTATGTGATTAATTACGACATGCCAGATCAACCTGAAAATTATGTGCATAGGGTAGGTCGAACGGGGCGTGGAAGAAATAAAGGGCAAGCCTTGTCATTTTGTAGTGAAGGAGAACGTGTATTATTAAAAGGTATTGAAGAATATATAACAGTGCCAATTGAAGTTTTAGAGGCAGACAAAAAATTGATCAATGAAACTATTCTGTTTTCAGATGATGGTACCAATAATTGGAAAGCTTTGATGCAAAAAGATGTCGAAGAGAAAAAATTGAAGCGTAAGAATAATAAGAATAAAAAGAAATAACTAAATCAGTGACCAAGGTAATTCTTTGCCTGTAGGCTGGCGAGCTTCATTTTGATCCTCTGCGTTTTGCTCACATGCAATTAAGCTGGTGAAAGCAAGTGTAATTAATAAAATTCTTCCTGATTTTTTCATCCTAAATAATATGCTTATTCAATTGTATGACGCTTTTATTCCTTTAAAAGTTACAAGGTAAATAATTATCGTCTTAAATCAGTGATTCCGCGTTTGGTTTATCCTTTCATTTAAAGTTTTTTATGATTTGGAGCTTCCCCTTCCCGTTTGGTCAGGGTCGGGCTTTACGCACTCGCCTCCAGTTGGGGGCTCAAACAATTGCTGCAATCCCTAAGCCAGTTCAGTTTTACCAATCTATCTTAATTTAAATTCGACACAAAATAAAACTCCGGTAAAGTTTTTAACTCTACCGGAGTTTACCGATTTACAAAATAAAACTTAACATTTAGCAGTAAAATCTTGGTATTATTTCTTTACAATTTCTAAAACTTGTTCTTGGTAAGCCGTATTTACTTTTACAAAGTAAAACCCGTTTGCTAATTCAATTAAACTCACATCTGTTTTATTAGTTGCTGTTCCGTTTATCAAAACAGCACCATTAATACCAATAATTTGGTATGAAAAGTTACCTTCAGTTTCAATCGTTAATTGATCAGATGTAGGGTTAGGGTAAACAGATAAATTCAATTCATCATTATTAGTAACACTTGCAAAACGATTAATCTCAATTGAGCTTGTCGCAGAACATTCGTTTTGATCCTTAACAACTACGTTATAAGTGCCGCTTGTTAAGCCTGTTAAATCTTGCATGTCGTCAAAATCACCAGTTCCATCATTGTCCCAGTCGTAAGTATAAGTAGGGGTTCCATCCTCAACTGTTAAATCAATTGCTGCGTCATAACCTGCAATTTCGTGTGTTAAAACATAAGAAATTGTTGGAGCGTCAACTACTTCTATATTAATTGAGTAATTACAATCAGCATCATCGTCGCTTGTTGCAGTATAGGTAACAAGACCTATTTCAGTTGGAGTAAATGGTTCTCCGTTAATAACACCGTTGTCCCATGTAATCGTGCCGCTACCTGAAGCGTCCAATGTAAATGAAGTCCCAAGACAAATAGTAGTTTCAGTAGCCGTAACAGTAAGGGGAGTACAAACAACTGTAATAATAACCTGACCATTTCCTACACCTATACCAGCACTATTAGATTGACTAATTCCGCTATTGTAAGATCCGCCGCCGCCGCCGCCATTAAATCCGCCACCAAGAGGTTCTCCTCCTGCACCGCCGCCACTGTAGCCACCGCCACCGCCACCGCCAACTGCGCCGCAACGACCATTTCCGCCGCCACCGCCGCCGAATCCGCCAGGTGCTGCGTAATCATCACCGCCACCACCAGTACCTCCTGCGCCACCATCTAATGGAGTTTGACCACCAGTTGATAGATTTGCACATCCATGTGTTGTACCATCACTACCTGAAGTCAACCAGCCAGCACCACCACTTGCGTAAGTATCAGTTGTAGGTGTTGTTCCACCATTACCACTAACTCCTCCGCCATCAGGCATTTCATTTCCATTTGTTCCGCTTTCCATAATTGAAGCGTCAATACCTGAAAAGGCAAGGCCTCCTATATCTGTATATCCGGTTCCACCGCCACCACCAGCAGCAATTAATAATATGTCATCCGCTGTCTTCCAAACGAACGATCCTCCACCTCCACCACCAACAAATTGTGCTGTAGCGCCTTCTTCACCGACTAAAATGTTTAATGTTTCACCGGGTGTTACACTAAATGTACCAACCATTTGTGCGCCTTTACCAGGATTTGCTGCATCTGCAACAGTCGTATTGTTTCCACCTTTAGCCCCTGTTGAAGAGATTTGAATTGAGGTTACGCCGTCAGGAACTATATAGGTTTGAATAGTACCAGTGTAGTCGTAAGTCACTTCTTGTGCATTTGCATTAAAATTAGCAAAAACTAGTCCGGCTATTAGAAATGCGCTTTTGAATAATTTTTTTTTCATTTTGGGTATTATTGTTATAATTGAAAATTAAAAAAGGCTGACATATTTGCATCAGCCTTATAAATAGATTTATTTTTTTACAATTTTTAGTATGTTTTGTTTGTTCGCTGCGTTTACTTTTACAAAATAAACACCGTTTGCGATCTCATTCAAACTAATTCTTTCCATATCATTTCCAGCACCGTTGATTATTGCAGCGCCATCCATTCCAATAATTTGGTATGAAAAGTTACCTTCAGTCTCAATTGTTAATTCGTCTGAAGTTGGGTTAGGATAAACTGATAATGTCAATTCATCGTTATTTACAACACTAGCAAATTTGTTAATCACAATAGAACTTGTAGATGTACATTCGTTTTGATCTTTAACAGTTACAACATATGTTCCACCTGTTAATCCAGTTAAATCTTCTGCATCATCAAAGTCGCCAGTTCCATCTATGTTCCAATCGTAAGTATAAGCCGGAGCTCCGCCTAAAACTGATAGATTTATTTCACCATCTCCACCTGTTACTTCGTGTACTAATGAATAATATATTGCCGGAGCATCTAATACATTGATGTCTATAGAAAATGCACAATCACCAGCATTATCACTCGTTGCTGTGTAAGTTGTGATTCCTAAATCTGTTGGTGTAAATGCTGTACCGTTTACAACTCCATTGTCCCATGTGATTGAACCAGTACCTGAAGCGTCTAGTGTGAAAGATGTACCGAAACAAACTGTTTCAGCTGAAACCGTTACTGTAAGCGCATCACATGTACTGATAATGATTTGTCCATTTCCAGTATTTCCTACTGAATTTTCTTGATCTAAACCAGAATTGAATGAGCCAGCACCTCCTCCGTTAGCAGGAGAATGGTATGAACCACCACCGCCAGAATAACCACCGCCGCCACCGCCGCCTTGGTTTCCACCTGCGCCACCGCCACCGAATCCTCCAATACCAACACCACATCCACCGCCGCCTGCACCACCTGAAAGGTATGAGAAACCACCATTACCACATTCTCCATTCGCACCGTTTGTGTAAAATCCACCGCCGTTACCAGCATGAGGAAGTCCTCCAGGACCAGGTAAGGTTGCTCCATTTCCGTCTAGGCCACCATAACCAAATTGCGTTAAGTAAGCTCCGTCTAATCCATTTTCTTCACTATATCCGTCATTGCCTGCTTCACCAGTATTGGCATCAATTCCTGGGGTAGTTACTATAGCTACTCCATCCCAAGCACGTCCTCCTCCGCCACCTGCAATAATCAATGGTTCACTAGCTGAATTTACAACAAAGCTTCCGCCTCCGCCTCCAGATCTTCCGGCGTCGCCCAATCCTTCGCTACCAACTAAAATATTTAAGACTTCACCAGGGGTTACTTCAATATCTCCAATCATAATGGCGCCGAGTCCACCATCATTTGCTCCTTGTGCACCGCGGGCTTCAATGTTTATTACTGTAACTCCTGCTGGAACTGTATATGTATCGATAGTGCCAGAATAGTCGAATGTTGTTATTTGTGAGCTTGCAGAAAATCCTGCAATCATAAAACCTCCAAAAATGAAAATTTGTTTTAAGTAGTTTTTTATCATAATTCGTTTTTTTTGTCAAATTTATCTTTTCATGATGCTTGGTCTTTATATACTTTATGAAGACCGTTTTTTCTTTATGAACTGCATTTTTATTGAATCGAATAACAGATTGTTAAGCTCTTTTTTTAGGAAGGGTT
>NZ_JHXV01000018.1 GCF_000621625.1 Crocinitomix catalasitica ATCC 23190 | reverse complement strand
CCGCATACTACAATGCTGAATAAGCTTCCTATCGCTGATAATATTCTCTAAATACCCCACCAAACACAACTTAAAAAATACAACGGGATCAATACTTTTTTGCCCACTTTCACCATAAAAAGGCTTGGTTAACTTATACAAGTAATTTAAGTCTAAAACCGACTTCAATTGTCTATAAAAGTTATGTTCAGGTACACGTTCACTCAGCAAAAACTGAGTAAATAACTTCTCTTGATATGTTTTTTTACCCTGCATACCTAAAAATACGAAATTCAGGCTTTTACTTAAAATCTAATTAATTATATTTATCAACAGATTAGTTGTGCAACAGGCACAATGGTTATAGTTAATACGGGTTTTGGTGCTTAACCTAAAGTTTAGAGCTTTTAACCAAGTCCGACAAATCTTTTGATTTGGCTTTATATTAAAAAAGATAAAACAAAATAAAAAGTTTTGGCTAAGTGCTTAATCGGGAATTCAGTAATTTTAATTCCCGCACTAACCATAGCCGAGTCGTTGTAGGTATTAAAAGGGAAATAAAACAATTAGAAATTATGGCATGAAATATTAGCTTCATGTGTGTTAAAGCATCAAAGCAAGAAACTGACAAAATTATACCTGATGTACTTTACAAATCAGAAGAAAACCTGTTTTTTGAAGATGCTACTTCATACAGAATGGAAAAAGCAATGGGAGTTACTGAATTAAACGGATGGTTAATTATAACTGATGTTGCAAACAGAGTGACCCAAAACGAAGAGTTCCCATTAGATGTCTCTAAAAGTTTTGAGGTAAAAACATTCTACATATCTGAAACTCCAATCTTCAGGACTTATTCAGAAGGAAAACTAACTGAATCGTGCAAAGGAATTGAGGAGTTTAAAACTCTTTTGAATAGTAAGAATATTGAACCAAAGGATGCTTACGGTGAAACAACATCTATTCAACTTTTTGAAAATGAAATATTAAACGGATTGAATGACGGTTGGGGAGAATATTTATTTAGAGCAAAATTTGATAAGTACGAATTGGATTAAACTAGCTACAATAACTAAGTATTTCCCTCTCGCGCTCATTACGCTAAGGCTAAATGAGCGCGAGAGTGTGAAATTACTCCCAATTCAATTTCAAGAAGATTAACGTTCAGTCCTTCCCTGCTTCTGAGACCTATGTGACTATGCACAACTCGTTTCTTAAAGGTACTATGACTTCTGCTGGCTTGTTCATTTGTTAATTTTTTTTTATTAGTTTTCACGAATTCCGCTTTGCTCCATTTCTTGGCGCATAGAAAACTAATCTATTCCAAGACCTCTCCAGGTAATTGCATCTTCTTTCCCTTGATCCCTGCCAGATCTAATATTTTGGTCATCACTTTCGTGTTTTGGACTTCACAATGATGCGGTGCGCTGAACGCAGCTGAAGCGTGTTTGCTCATCCGACCTAATAGCCTCATATCTGGTTTATTCATTCTTGTTTATTTTTAATGGTATTCATGAATTACGCTACACTTCATTTCCGTTCGTCATTACCAAGTTTTGCAGTTTCGCTTCCTTCAGTGCATAACTCACGATATACCACCTTTCGACTTACTAATGGTTCGATGCGTTACCTCCGCCCATAAGGGACTTGCACCCTCTAGATTAATTCCTATATTTATAGGAAAAGATGCCCATGCTGGGCACACACAATGTGTATAGTGCATAGCACCCTTCGGGATGCTACGACACCATACACGGAACGTTGTAACTAATTAAAGATACTCATCACATAGAAATGATAGAAAACGACTTTCAAAAAATTTGCTTGTCAGTTCTGAATGGCTTAGACAACAAAGCCGAATATGTTGAATTGTGCAAAAAATATTGGGATTTTGAAAATAGAAAAGGGTTAAGTAAAAAAGAAGCTACAGAGGTTAAAGATGAACTTGAGCTGGATTTTAAATTAGCAGGAACGGAAAAAAGGTATTATAAAGACTATTTTTTCGGGAGTATTCAATTGCGGTTTATGATACCTTATGGGCACGGAATGGTTGACTGTTCTTACAGAGTTTTTAGTCCTATGTCGGACAATTCAATTCCTTCTTTTTCTTATCGAAGAATAGTTCAAAATATTACAGGAGATTTCGAAAACTATGAACTAACTTTTCCTATGAACAAGAATATTGAAGAATTTAAAGTGAATCTGAAATTTATATTGAAACTAAACGAAAAGATAATTGATATTTTTGATAGCGAATTTTCAAAGTTGAATAATAAAAACTAGCTACAATAACTAACTATTCCCGCATAAGGCGGACACGCGACGCGCCGAGTGCTCCCTCTCGCGCTCTCCCGACCACTTTCGGGATAATAGAGCGTAATGAGCGTTGCACTGAGCTTTTGCTGAACGTTTCTGTTCTTATGTTGGCCACAATTATGAAAGGACTGATATACATATTATTGACTTTGACATTTATTAGCTGTTCAAATTGTCCTGAAAATCCAGAATTGGATACTTCTTGCTTCAGTTCAGTGATCACTAAATTGACAAATGACTCTGTTAAAAAAATTGACCTAGGATCTGAATTAAATTGCTTTCAATGGGATAGCATAGAAATTGGTGGTCGTGGATCGTATGAAGCTTATCCGTGTATGAATTTTACGATGATTGAGAATGGAAAGTATGCTGAGAACGGAAAAGTAGTAGAAGGGAGTAACCTTGAATCCGAAATGGATTGGTTTGATAGGGACGGACATTGGCAGATGGTTTATTTCTACCATAACGGAAAGATTCAAAATGAAGCTTTTGCAATTTCTCAATCCGCTGTAAGTTTTTTTGACATGACTTTAAATAGAGGAACAATATTCCTGGATAAGTCCGAGTCAAAATTTGACATTTCAGACAGAGTATTAGGTGGGATTTCAGGAATAGAATTAATTGAACACAGACAAATGATAAAAAAATAAAAGCCAGTTGCCAATAACTAAGTTATTCGTTTCACCAAAGAGGTTTTGTGACCGATACTAAACTTATAATCAAGGAGTTTTTATTACTTCTGAAATCTCGTTTTTCATTTTAGGATATTTACTGTATGAGCATGGGATTATATGTGACCCCTACCCTTCGACTGCCGCTCAGGGCAGAGCAGGATCGTCAAGTACTCAGTGTGACGCAGGTTTAGTTGATGATCAGCATCGAGTATGTGCTGGTTATTAATTGCGTGATCAACTAAATAGTGTTTAGACCATACAAATTTCACTTTTCAAGTATCCTCAGGTATAATGATTATTTTTAACCCTAAATATGCCCTTTACTTGTAATTTACGGCACCCAATACCCAAATAATCATCAGCTAAACAATCCATACATGTCAATCACAGAAGAAAACGATAAATATGCTTCACTTTCTTTAGATAATTTACTCGCTGATTTATCGGCAAAAGCAGTCGAACTTAACCCTGATGGTTTTGAAACTACCTGTGAGCATTGGATTGGTTTTGAAAATGCTTTGGAAGCTGATATTCTGGCTGCGGAAAATAGGTTAGCAATAACATTGCCGTCAGATTATAAGACGTTTTTAGGTATAACGAATGGCTTTCCGGCTGTGAATGATATTGCGACCTCGTTTTTACCAATTTCAAAAATTGATTATGCTAAAAATATTGTTCCTGACCTCATTAAAGTATATGGAACAAATGGCTTAAAGAAAAACCAAATCAATCCAGAAAAGTATGACCGTTCGATATTAATCGGAGGATTGGATGAAGAACAAATGTTTTTGCTTATTCCACCAGAAAATGGTGATACAAAATGGGAATATTGGAAATTCGCCAATTGGATTCCAGGTGAAGAAGTGTACGTATCACTTCGTGCATATTTTGAAAGTTCTTTAGATTTTTGTATTTATATTAGAGGTTAAAAATCAATCTTTAACACTTAAAAACTCTCGTTAACAACAATTTCACATATGTAATGCTTACATTCTTACCAAAGTTAATTCTTGGGTCAGTGACCCAAGCATTACAATATTTTGAAAACGAATTACACAAAATAGGATAAAACGCATGTACAAAATTCCATGGATTTTAATCATTTTTTGGCTTATTTCTCCAATACTAAGATCATTCCTAAAAATAGAATGGAATTCACCCGAATTATTGGCTGCATATCAACAAATCGTGGGAATTGCATTTCCATTCACTTTATTTGTTGCAATACTCACAACAATCAAACAAAATGATGAATTATCATCCACTGCTGTCAAAATTGTCTTGGCGATTATTCTGCCCTTATTTTCAATGGTCTTTTTTATGTTTCCTGGCATGTGTTCCTACAACAATCGTAACCTTTTTTACAATAAGGAATCAAAGTCTATAATCATTGAACGAAGTTTGAATTGTGGCGCTTGGGATTCAGATATGCCAAATTATAAAACGGTAAAAGTCACACCCTTTCTTGGCTACTTTAATTATGTATCAAACATAGATACTGCATCAATTGACAAAACTAAATGGATTCATGTCATTGAAGAATAAATTGCAGATTTTGGTGAAAGTAATTGATCCGAAAAGGGCATAGAACGCTAGTGCTCGAACATTATTCAATTTGACAGGAGGGTCAATTGATGTATACCCCTCGCGCTCATTTAGCAGAGCGTAATGAGTGTGTTCTTATTTTGGCATTTGTTATGCCACTACAAATAATCATTTAAGTTATTGTTTTCACCAAAGAAGCTTTGTAAACAATTGTTATTCAGGGTCTGAAGTAGAAAATTGCAAAGTTCTAAATATTCCAATGGTGCTACTTTTTAAAATTCAAGAATATTCGCATTACAAATGCGACTGAATAACACTCTCATTACGCTAACGCTAAATGAGCGCGAGAGTGCGTACCTTATTCTTGCGGTAATCTAGCCGTGCGTAATGAGCGCGAGAGTGGGTAAAATATAGAAAATCCACATTTTCAAGTAAGCATCATTAAGTCCGTTCGTCTTATTCATAAATTCTGAGTAATTTATTGGAATAATTCATAGCATTCAAATCTTGCAATCTGCGAATTAGAACCTGAATTATTTGTGGATGACCCGCGTTTAATATTATAAAACCATACCTATGACAAAAACATTAAAATTCGAAGACCTTAAAGACCGAACACCTGTCCATCATCAAATCAACGGACTTGACCTTGTCATTGTAAGATACGATGATAATGTTTCTGTTTTGTATGGAAGATGCCTACATAGAGGTGCGTTAATGTCAGATGGAAATATAGTGGGAGACAATTTAATTTGTGGTTTACACGGATGGGATTATCGTTATGATACGGGTGTTTCAGAATACAACAATAAAGAAGTATTACATAAATTTAAATCTGAAATTAAGGATGGATATCTTTGGGTTGATGAGGATGAAATAGATGCTTATAATATTAAATTTCCACAGCCTTTTAATCGGGATGAATATCAGGGGCAATATGCGGATACGCATCCTGAGGAAACGGAACCTTTTACTGGTTATATCAAAGCCTTATCTAAAAATGGTTTGAAGAATTTCGGTCATCACGGACCAAGTGCTTCGATGGGGGTTGATAGAAATACATTGCCGAAATGGGAGCATATCCAATTCTTACCGGCACAATTAGCCAGTCGCCCTTTAATGGATGAGGATGATGTGAAAACAGCTGTAGTCATTGGACCAAATGCCAAAAAACCCATGACATTGTCGATGCCCATTTTTGTGTCTGACATGAGTTTTGGTGCTTTGTCTAAGGAAGCTAAAATTGCTTTATCAAAAGGAGCTGAGCTTTCTGGTACTGGAATTTGTAGTGGTGAAGGTGGCATGTTACCCGAAGAGCAAGCCAATAATTCGAATTATTTTTACGAATTGGCTTCAGGGAAATTTGGTTTCTCATGGGACAAAGTAAAAAAAGCGCAAGCATTCCATTTTAAAGGTGGACAGGGCGCAAAAACTGGAACAGGTGGACATTTACCTGGAGATAAAGTAACAAAAGAAATTGCAGCAGTTAGAGGTTTAAAAGAAGGTGAAACAGCCATTTCTCCAGCAGCATTTCCAGACCTTAAAACGGTAGATGATTTTAAAAATGTAGCTGAAGAGGTTCGAAAAATTACGGGAGGCATTCCAATTGGATTTAAACTTGCTGCCAGTCATATAGAAGCTGATATTGACTTCGCAATTCAAGTAGGCGTAGATTATATTATTCTTGATGGTAGAGGTGGCGGAACAGGATCTGCACCAACAATTCTCCGAGACAATATTAACATTCCTACTATTCCTGCTTTAGCGAGGGCTAGAAAACATTTAGATAAAATAGGTGCAAAAGATGTTACCTTAATTATTACAGGTGGCCTACGCGTCGCTGAGGACTTTGCAAAGGCACTCATGTTAGGTGCAGATGCAATCGCTGTTGCTAATTCTGCCTTGCAAGCCATCGGTTGTTTAGGCATGCGTGCATGTGGCACGAATAATTGCCCTGTTGGCATCGCGACGCAAAAAGAAAACCTTAGAAGCAGATTGATTATCGATTCATCAGCAAAACAATTGCATAACTTTTTTCAAGCAAGCAATGATTTAATTAAAGTTGTCGCCCGTTCTTGTGGACATAATTCAGTAGAGAAGTTCAATTTTAACGACCTGTCGACATTAGATTACGAAATATCTAAACTCACAGGTATTCAATATGCGGGTATTCAATAGAATGTTAGATAAAAGACAAAAGAATAAAGAAATAAAGATAAAAGAATAAAGACAAAACATTTGAGACAGTATTGGGCTGCTTTATTCAAGCAGATGAATCAAATATGCGTCAAAAAAAAAGGGTCAAATCAGCAAGTGATTTGACCCTTTTTAAAAGCTTTAAAATAACTTTAGCTCTTGATAGAACAACCAATAGCAACAGTTTCTGTTACGGCAGGTTGCTCACCTCTTAATAAGGCATCAACTGCATCTTCAACATATTTTTCAGTTACTTGATCAGCTTCTTTTGCATTGTTATCAATTGCACCAATATAAGCAACTCTATTACCAGCATCCGTTTTCTCTAAAACATACATGTGAGGCGTTTTAGTCGCACCATATTGTGGAAAGATATGCTGACCTTCATCTAATAAATAAGGGAAATTAAATCCTTTTTCTTTAGCTCTTACTTTCATTAATTCAAAACTGTCATCTGGTGCCAATTCAGGATCATTAGGATTAATAGCAATTACAGGATATCCCAATGGCGCATATTTAGCATTCAATGCGATTAAACGATCTTCGTTTGCGATTGAGAAAGGACAATGGTTACAAGTAAATGTAATAATGAAACCTTTCGCCTCATTATAATCGGCCATTGAAACTGTTTTATTATCAACATTGATTAAACTGAAATCAGTAGCGATATCACCAATATTATAACCCGTTTGTTCAACTATTTCTTCAACAACTTCCACTTCAACATTTGCTGAATCGATTGCTCCTGTTGTTTCTTCCGTTGGATTTTCATTTCCACAAGCAAATAATGCCAAAGGAATTAAGTATGCGATTTTTTTCATTTTTATTATTTATGTATTTGTAAATTTATTCAATTCTGTTTGTAATTCTTCTTCACTAAATGATTTTTCATAGAACTCCCATTTGTCGTCTTGATAGATGATTGTAGCTGGAATTGCTCCTGACCAATTTTCATCAACTTGAGGAATCCAAGAATTACCATCTGGGTCGTCTAATAAAATAACACGCGATTGAATGTTATTCTTCTTCATAAAAGGAATCAAACTTTTTTCTACCTGATTCGCAAAATCCAATGAAACGAGCGTCACATCAATTTCGGGATGATTTGTAGTTATCGCCTCAAAATATGGCAATTCAGCTACACATGGCACACACCATGTTGCCCAAAAATTGATGACATGTATTTTGCCATCTTTTTGATTTAGAAAAGGTTTGAAAGTTTCAAAATCATACGATTCGATTTGGATATCATCTGAAGCAAAGGTCTCTTTACTCGGTGCTTCAAATTCGACTGCTGGTTCAATAATCTCTACTGATTCTGCAGGTTTTTCGTTATTACATGCGATAAACACAGTAGAAAATACTGCGAATAAAAAAAGTTGACCTCGTCTTTTCATTCACCAAAGATAATTAAAGTCGCATGATGGAGTGGCACTACTTTTCTAATTATATGTTAAAAAAAGTGATTTTAATTCGTTAGAATTTACAATACTAATCCCTATTGTTGGTTCAAGTTTGCCTATCGAAGCACCACTACTTACCGCCTCGCTTTTCATTTCAGGGGCCTTTTCTTTTTTCGATATGTTTGACTTACTTCTGAAAGCATTGGTATAATCCTTTCTTGCTGTCGTTTGGATTTCATTTAATTCTGTATTTGAAGATTTTTCCATTTCACCCTCTTCGTCTGCAAAATCAACAGCATCATCAAGTTCTAGCATTTCAGATCTATTATCTTTATCCGATAAAGACATATCTAATTGCGGAGCAGCCATTACAGGGGCCGCCGGCTCTTCTGCATTAACTTCTGCTGGCATATATTTTAAATCTTCAGAGATACTATTTTTACCATTATTCGCACTTCCAAAAACATCCTTCGTATCCCCTTTAAATTCTTGATTTGATAAAACTTCTGGAGCTTGATCAACGACCTCAATCTCCGTTAATTCGTCTTCAGTAAAAAGTTCAACTTCCATTTCTTTTTCAATTAATGGTGTAGTCTCTTGAATGGATTCTTGTCGTTGAACATCAATCTTCTGTTCATTATTCGCCAAATTAGGTTCGTTTACATCAAATTTAAACACGGTTAAGAAACCTAGAATCAATACGGCCGCTATTCCTATTTGGATGGCAGGTTTCTGAAAAAAAGATTTCTCTTTTGGCAACATAAATGCACCAACGGAATTCAACCAAAGTACTTTTTTACGATCCGAATCTTCGAGGTGCGCCATTACTTTCGAACGCAATTCACCGCTCGGAATAATTTGGCTTTTATCAAATTCATTTCTCGTTTGAGACAAAGTCCATTTTATCGCTTCAAATTCATCTTCATCTGCAGCAATTTCATTTACCAAAGTCCGCTCCTCTTCTGTCAATTCGAAGAATTCTTTATTCAATATGATATCTTCTATTTCTACACTCATGGTATTGTTTTTCTATAAACCGCTAACTTATCTGCTAAAAACTTTGTCGCATGATGCAGGCGCGATTTTACTGTTCCCGCATTAATTTCAAGTACCTCTCCTATTTCATTTATTGATAAACCTTCAAAATGACGCAACATAAATACAGCACTGTGTTTCTCTCCTAAATTTGCCAATGCGCCTTTTAACTCTTCGTTAAAGCTATCCTTATCAACTTGTCTATCTTGCAACTCTTCATTGTCAACCGATTGAAATCCTTCAGGCATATCATACCCTGTCGGTTTTCGAATTTCTTGTTTCTTGTACTCGTTTTTGCACATGTTATTGGCAACAGAAAAAAGCCAAGTTTTAAAATTTCTATCGGCATTAAAAACTTTCGGATTATCAATTAATTTCGCAAATAAATCATGTGCGAAATCCTCAGCTTTAATCCTATCCTGCCACAATTTTCTGTAGAAGAAATTAACCATATAGGACTCATATCTTTGATAGATTTCTTCAAAAGCTTTCCTATCACCGTCGGTAAATCGGCGCATCAAGTCTTCATCGCTAAAGTTTTTATAGTCCTTTTTAAAAAGCTTCATTTCTATTTACCGTAGGCGTCTATAATTTGATTTACTGCTGTTGTTTTATTTAATATTGTTGCTAATGTTTCGATGTCCGATTTTAATTTCGAGACTTCTAAACCTTGTGCTAAACTCAATTTATACAGCGTTAGCAGAGCGGGTAAATAATTACCATATAACTTTTTGTCCCGTGCGCTCATTTCTTTAATGTCGTTAATGCTAGGCTGAACTCTTTTATAATAGTAAGTCAACGAATTCAATTGATTTTTTGCTTTATACTCATAAAAATATCCGATCAAATAAACATCATTCATTATTTTACTCAAGTATCGTTGAGGCACTGTTGAAGCAATTATACGATTGGCAGGATTGGCTGCAATCATCATTTGTAAGTACTTTGATTCGTTCCCAACAAAAGTGGTATTGGCTATTTTTAATCTTGCTTCAACTTGTTTTTTATACGTTTTATTCTGTATTAAATCCAATGAAACAAGTGTAGCCTTTGCATTAACTTGTTCGAGTAAATTGACAACCATTGCGGGATAAGCATCTTGTTTACCACTAAATATGATAACATCTGCTTTCACAGACTTTAACATCGATCGGTAATAATTTAATTCACCTGTTGTAAATTGACTTTTAATCTTTTTAGCGAATTCAACTTGTTTCGCATGATCGTCTACCATTACATAATATGCAAACATTTCCAACCGAACTCTTCTATCGTCTGGTTTTAATTCATATGCCTTCAACAGGTTGTTTTTAGCAGCTAAATCGTAATTCGAATTGATATAATTAACCAAATTAAATTCGAATGAATTCGGTCCATTTTCTTTTAAAATTTGAACGAGATTATTTAAATCAGTCTGTTTTGTTTCGGGTAATGTTTTAAATTCGGTTCGATAATAGAAACTTCTTTTTTCCAAATAAGCCTCTTTTAAATCGTGCAAGGACATACTCGGCCCCTGTCCTAAAACGGATAAGGAAAGAAGTAAAATTGATATTTTAAATAATTTCAGCATTTTATTGTTTTAAAAGCATCTTCATATTTAACTACAAATGAAGTTATTAAAAGTTCATTTTTTATTAAAAAAACTATTGATTCTCGTTTTTTTTTCTGATTTTAGTCGTAACTAATTCATTTATACTAAACTATGAAAAATTTTATTCCTTTACTTTTAATCAGTGTTTCTTTTTTAATGTCGGCATGTGGATCTGGCGAAGCTAATAAAATAGTAGACGAGTTTCACCAAAAACTTGATGCAAAAGAATATGATTATATCTGTGATAATATGTTGTCAGAAGATGCCCTTGAAGCGACCTCAAGAGAAGAATGGATGGGCATGTTCACCACTTTAGATTCTTGGGGGAAATTGAAAAAACGCAAGAAACAATCAGGATTCAGTTCTAAAACAAATAATGGCATTAAACGGTGAAATTGAAATATACATTTGCAATTGATACGACACTTTTTTACGAGCGTATAGTCACAATAGACGACGGAACAGGTCCTAAATTACTGGCTTTTTCTGTGAATACAGATGAAGCGGTGGTTGATGAATTTGTTGCCGGTTATTAATTGGCAACTTCGGTTGTTAAACTAACCGATTTAGAGCCGTTTTCAATATTGGCTTTTATTGTGATTTGCTTCACTGTTTTACCAATAAGTTGATCTGTATCTAGGTCGACTTTTAATTTTGTAGACTCACCTGGAGCTAAAATTGATTGCCCTAATTCAAAGTTGGTACAGCCACATTCTGCTATTATTTCTTCAATAATCAATGTGGTATCACTTGAATTTGTGATTTTAAATTCGTGGGATAATTTTGTTCCTTTTTTAGCTGGACCGAAGTCGTGAATTGCTTTGTCGAATTTAATTTCAGCCAAACCAGATGCTTTATTCGCAAAGCGAACAGATTGAATCTCGATTTTTCGTTCCAACGCTGCTTTCCTGCTGTAGACGGAGTTCTTTTGATCGTTCACATTATCACTAATTAACGAATGGGCTGTATACTCACCAAAAGGGATTTTAATAAATGATAACCGTCCTCCGTTTGAAGCTGTTCCATTTAAATAGGGAGCCAATTCGCCATCCTCAAGCTCCATCAAATAATTAATTAAACTTGAAATTCGTCTTTGGGTTAATTTGACATTATAATCTGTTTTTGCCAAAGGACTTGCAAAACCTTTTACCGTAATTTCAATAGCATAACCCTTGTCTAATTCAACTTTTAATAAACGAATAAAGTCGCTGAGATCTACAATTCCTTGTCTCACATACTCTACAAAAAAGTCATTAATATCTTCTTTTGCCTCTTCTGCTTCATCCCCCGATAAACCTTTTGCATATTCAGTTTGATACTTTCCATCCATGTCAACATAGTTGTCATAGGTTTCTTTATAGGTTAAAGTCGTGGTTGTATCTACACTTCTAGGGTTCGGTCTGTCATTATGAAAATAAAGTGTTACAGGCAGTCGTTTATTTAAATCTGCCAAGCTTTCTTCTTTAGTTGGAGGCGGAACGACAGGTAAATAAGCTGCGAATAAATCGTTACAGCAATTGGGACTTTTAGCTGCTTTTACGCCTGTTCTATTTGTTGAGAAAATATATTTTGAGGCCTTTTGGTCAATCGTAAAATAAGTATCGTTTTGAGAAGAATTGATGGGTAAACCAAGGTTTACTGGTTCTGTAATAAAACGCATATTCTCTTGTGTGGCATAAAAAATATCTTGTCCACCAAAACCTTCGTGCCAAGCAGAACTAAAATAAAGTCGATCAGTTATTGTGTCATAAAAAGGAGAGATTTCATCATCCATCGTGTTTATTCCTCTGCCTAAATTGATAGGTCTGCCGTATTGATTACCTGATTTAATCGTACTGTACCAAATATCTAATCCTCCTGCCGACTTCTCTCTATTCGACACAAAAAACAATACTTCTTGCCCATTAATATTTGTACAATGTGGCATCGTATTGATGGCATTCGGCTCATTTATAATTTCCCCTAAACTGTCGACGTCAATGATTTTGCCATTACTAATTTTGCCCACCATTATTTTGCAACGGAAGTCAGCATCGCATTGCGAAAAATAAAACCTTTTACCATCTGGACTGACTGAACCATTCGCCGCATTCATTCCTTTTTCCTTCACCCCTTTTAAAGGTTGAACATTGCTAAAAAGGTCCTCCTTTTTATCTGCCGTATAAATTTGCAACGAATACTCTGTACTGAACACTTCCTCATGACGATTGATAGAATCAGCTTTTAAAGAAGTAAACCAAAGTTGGTCATTAACAATGAGTGGCGCTAATTCTGTATCGTTCGAATTAACAGGTGATGGCAACGCATCTACAATATAATCACTTGTATCTATAATCGCCTTTTGAGCCCATAAACAAGAGATTATTTCTTGCTGTGATTTGCGATACTCGTACGATTTTTTTTGCTTTTTAAAAACCTTCTTGGCCAATTTCCAGTTTACCAAAGAGGCTTCATATTCCCCGATCAACTTTTGCATTGATGCCAACCAGAAAACACTATTCGGATAAATCGATGCATTCTCTTTATCATAGACCTTATCGTAATAATAAGCTGCCTTTTTATAATTTTTAAATTTTCTTTGTGCCTCAGCGAATTTCCATAATATCTCCACCGAATTAGAATCGATCTTCATGGCCTTTTCGTAATAACGAATCGCATAAAAATAATCTCCTTCTACCACCTTTTCATCGGCAAATTCAACCATTTGACTGAATGACTGAGCAAATAAAAGAACCGGCATTAGACACCATAGTAAAAGGGTGTATTTCAGTTGAATTGATATCAGTTCTTTAAATTTAACAGGCATTATTTATAGATAGTCAGGACAAATTCGATGTTGAATCTCTTTAGGTTTAAACAAATGTAAGATATATTGTACTGAAAACTCTAATCCACCGCGCACATTACTGGCAGGTGCCAATTGTGACATATTTATATCATAACTAATACCAACGATCCAATTGTTATAATATGCACCAACCGATAAAAATAAAGCATCATTATTCCGGAACCATAATCCTGCATACGGAGCAATAAATTCACCTCTCTTATCCTTATAGATATATCTCAAATTAGTTCCGAGTACAATTTCTTTATACTTCCCTTGGAATTGCATGAATAATGCAGGCTGTAAATCCCATTCGAAGTTTAATTTATATGTAGCCCGTGCATGTAGCACAAACCTTTTGTCTCTTTTAATAATATTATCTCCAAAAAAACTTTGTTTAGGTTGTGCTAAATTAAACCACCCAATTCCAGCTGTAATTTCTTTACGGTATTCAGGTTTAAAAGTATAAATAGCACCTATCGCAAAATTTAAAGCCGTACGTTTCGCTTGTTGAAAAGATTCTTGTGTTGGTAGATCAGGATCGTAATAGTAGCCATTGAATTGATTGTCGAAATTCAATTTACTAAAGTTAATACTGCGGTGAATGATGCCCAATTGCACTCCAGCAGTTACTGTATGTAAAGAATCTAAATCGAGGTAATATTTATAGGCACTTGTTAAATTCACTTCAGTTGTACGATAATCTCCATCACCAGCGGCATCGTGCATTAAATTAAAGCCGTGATAAAGGTTGGGCAATAAATACTCTTCTCTATTCTCTGCAGAAAAGCCTATCGTATTAAATGGCCTTGACACCGAACGCCATTGGCTTCTTTGGTTTCCTCCAAAACGCCAGTCTCCATCAAAATTTCCTGTCAATGCAGGATTTAAACTAGTAGGATTCATGTAGAATTGAGAGAAATGAATATCCTGTGCCGTCCCATTGAGGCAGCAAAAGAAAAGCGCTATATAACTGATTAATTTCAATCGAATCAATACTATTTGAGCAAGGTTATATTCCCTTTGATTAAATTCTCTTGTCCATCAAAACAAATCACTTTGAGGTGATAAACATAAACATCTGGATCCATTTCTTTTCCTTTATAGGTTCCATTCCACCCAATAGCTTGATCGGTTGTTTCGAAGATTTTCTCACCCCATCTATCAAATATTTTGAATTCTATTTCCTCTATGTTTTTTCCTCGGACATATACTTGATCGTTCTCTCCATCTCCATTCGGCGAGAAAGCATTGGGTACAAAAATGTAAACATCGCCACAAACAAATTCATATACTTTTACATGGACTGTATCTTGTACAAAACAGACACCATTATTCATATAAACTAAAAACACTGTATTCTCATCAACCCTAGCTTTTGGTGTTCGTGACGTTGGATCGTCCAATCCTTCAGTAGGTAACCAATTGTATTCGAATCCTAACGGGAATGCTTCTAACTGCGTCTCACCACCTACAGGCACAAAAGCTGGTGTTGCTATCGCTTCAATTGTCCATCCATCTAAAACTTGAACTTCTACCCAAACAGAATCAGTAATTGTACAACCCAATTCGGAAGTTGCGGTTAGATAAAAATACATGCTTGTTGGCGGTACCGCTTTAGCTGTGTTTCCTACTTCCTCAAAAATAAATTCGTTCGGTTCCCAATTATAAGTCAGTACAATGTCTGGATAAATATTATCAGCATATAGATTCACAACATTTCCTTCACAAATCAATGTATCTGCCATCATCTCAATCGCACCATCTACAAATACAACGGTAACAGAGTCAATTATATCACAAAGCTCCCATCCATTTGATGCTTTAACATAGAAAGTAGTAGTTGTAGTTGGCGAAATTCGAATAGTTGAATCCATAACCCCATCGTTTAAAACGGTACCAAAATCTATATTGTCCGACCACGTAAATGAAATCGCTGAACCAAACGAATTTGCGAATAATTCATAATCTACTGCTGTACAAACAATGGTGTCATTCGGCACTTCCAAAACCAATTCGTCATAAACAGTAATTATTTTTACGGCCGTATCTGTTAAATCACAAATTGTGTCTGTTATCATTAGAACGACTTCGTAGGTTCCAGGTTCAGTAAATAAAACAGAAGGACTTGCTCCACCGGAAACGATTTCTGTTCCCGGTCCAAAATCCCACACAAAATTGACGGTATCATTGCTTTCATTTTCAAAATTCAATGTTAGTGGTGCACAACCTTCTAATAAATCCACCTCAAAATTAGCAACAGGTATAATTTCAAAATCGAATTTAAAAACGAGGTTATTACAATTCGAACTTTCATTGGTTGCCGAATGGGCACCTGGCGTAGTAGGGAAATCACTACGACCGCCACAACCTCCACAAACTGATTGGTAAACAACGCCATACTTATCAAATCTAGATGTACCACCATCTACATGTTCTTGCGCTAATCCACCACCCATATAGGTCCCATATAATAAAGAAGTAGCTTCTCTTTCCAATACCATTAAATAAAAATCAAATCCATTTGGCGGTGTCTCTTGAAAAGCATCATCAGTAGTAGGCATATCATCCAAACGTGTTCCGCCTAAAACACTTCCTCCCCAACCTGAAACATAAATATTACCACAGACATCAACTAAGAATGCTGAAGGTGAAATATTAATCCCTGCCCGCTCATTACCAAAAACTGTTGTAAATTCTGTTCCTGTAAGCGTAGGATTCAGCTTCCATATAAATTGAGATGATCCTGGATTATTGTATACATCTGCACTTATAGGCATTGATCCAAAACTTTGTCCGACGATATAAATATTATCCCATCGGTCGACTTCAATAAAAAAGGCTTGATCGTATAAACTTGTACCTACATAAGTACTTTGAACGATTGCTGTTCCATCAGGACTTATTTTAACTACATATCCATCAGTTTTGCCTCCATTATAAGAAGATTGAAAACCTCCTAACACTCCAGGAATGTCAGTAGAACTTGTACCTCCACCAAGAATCACATTAAAACTCGAATCAATTTTTACGGAGTATCCCGCATCATTATTTGTGCCTCCAAAATAAGTTGACCAAAGCAAAGACGAAAAATCTGCCTCAATCTTAAATAAAACCGCATCTTGCAATCCAGCATTGGTCATTTGAAAACTAGATTCAACTGGAAAATCCTCCGACCATGAACTAGAGGCAATTAAAATATTATTGTCTTCATCCAACATAATCTCACCTCTAAATTGGTCGCCGTAATTTGTAGTTAAAGAATCGTAATGTGAAACCAGGGTATATGCTCCTGAACTCAACTTATAATTAACACCATCGTTTCCAGAACCACCGACATAAGTTGACCCCATTAAATCCATTCCATTTGAACTGAATTTTGCAACAAAAATATCCGTTCCAGCAGAACCAAATCTCGCGCCATTCGAATTTATTGAAAGCGTATTACCACCCGCATGGTCAGGTTGAAAACCACCTGCAATTGGAAAATCCAAACTAGCCGTAGCGCCATATAAATAAACATTATTGTCTAAATCACAAATAAGACTGTGGACAGTTTCTGTTCCTTGCGTATTGTCACCTCCACCAATAAAATTGGTCCAGATCATATCCGTACCATCTTCAGAGTATTTGGAGATAAATACATCTGTAGTTAGCGTTCCAACGTCTTCTACTGTTATATTAGGTGTCGTATTCCATGCTGGAGCAGGTGTGGGATAAGAGTTCCCAAATAAGGTACCTCCACTATAAGCTTTGCCGTCATAGGCATAAGTCGCTGTCATTCCAAAATTATCAGAATCGGCACCACTATAGGTTGCAAAAATTAATATTGGATCAATTACCAATTCGAGTGACTGATCATATTCACCCAATTTAAACGTCACGATGTCTTTTGTTAAAACAAATTCACAAGGAATTTCAATTATTCTACCATTCTTAATTTGATAAGCATAAGGTTTTTGCTCTTCTAAGACACCAATTTTAGTTTCAATAGTCAGGTGCCCTTTTTTATTCAATTTGATATTGGTATACCCTTCGTATTCGATTTTAATTAGGTTCGTATTTACTTTAGGTGCTAGTTTGAATTCGTATTTTAATTGGCCTTCATGTTCAAAAAACACTGCATCGATACCATTGTATAATGATGGATAGGTGACACGATTATATCCGTGCACATTCGTCGCCCATCTCGACTTAATATTCCCTAAAAAATAATTCTGATAATCTTTAGTTGGCAATTCACTTTTAGGTTTGACATTCGTATTCGCTCCAATAAATTTGGCTGCCAGCAAAGCCTGTTTAAAAGTTCCATCATCATCAGACGGTTTATGATCAGGATTTGCATGTGCATCATGCAGATTACTATAATCTAAAAAATGATAGAGTACCCTTGCTTGTTCGAGCCAAATACTTCCACTAGGAAATTTAGCACGGTATAAAACACCGTTTGGCCATTGCCCTTTATTCTCATAAAAATTAAAACTACCTGTCGAATATTCGACAGATTGCGCTACTAAGAAATTAGTAGACAAAAACATAAAGAGGAAAAATATTATTTTTTGCATGGGCATCCTTGCAATTTACTTAAAATATGGCAAATTAATCGTTAACATACAAACGAAAATTTAACCCAATTGGTTGATTTAACATATTAGACGCTCTTACATTAATAACACCTATCAAATACTTTGTTTAAAAAAATATCTACATTTGCTTCGTATAAAGTTTAAACTAAAAACCATGTCAGAAAAACACAGTGCTCAAATTAATGAGTTCATGGACAAGGTAAAAGCTACTAACAGTCACGAGACTGAGTTTTTACAAGCCGTTATGGAAGTTGCTGAAGTAATTATTCCGTTTATTAACGACAATCCAAAATATCAAGGAATCAACCTATTGGAGAGAATGGTTGAACCTGAAAGAACACTTATGTTTAGAGTTCCTTGGCTAGACGACGCTGGAAACATCCAGGTGAATAGAGGATATAGAGTTGAATTTAACTCTGCTATTGGTCCATATAAAGGTGGTTTAAGATTTCACCCATCGGTGAACTTGTCTATCTTAAAATTCTTGGGATTCGAGCAAGTATTTAAGAATTCATTAACAACATTACCTATGGGTGGTGGAAAAGGTGGTTCTGACTTTGATCCAAAAGGAAAATCGGACAATGAAGTAATGAAATTCTGTCAATCATTTATGACTGAATTACAAAGACATATTGGCCCGGATACAGATGTACCTGCTGGAGATATAGGTGTAGGTGGTCGTGAGATCGGTTATATGTTCGGTCAATATAAAAGATTAAGAAACGAATTTACTGGTGTTTTAACTGGTAAAGGTAGAAACTGGGGTGGATCATTGATTCGTCCAGAAGCTACAGGATACGGAACAATCTATTTTGCTAAGGAAATGTTAGCGACTAAGAAGGATGATTTTGTAGGTAAGGTTGTTGCGATTTCAGGATCTGGAAACGTTGCACAATATGCTTGTGAAAAAGTGAATGAATTAGGCGGTAAAGTTGTTACCATGTCAGATTCTCAAGGATATATTTATGATGCCAATGGAATTGATGCTGAAAAATTAGCATGGATTATGGATCTTAAAAATAACCGTAGAGGAAGAATTTCTGAATATGCCGATAAATTCGGTGCTGAATTCCACCCAGGTAGACCTTGGGCTGTAAAAGCCGACGTTGCTGTGCCTTGTGCTACGCAAAATGAGTTGAATGGTGAAGAAGCGAAGACATTATTAGCGAACGGCTGCATTTGTGTTGCTGAAGGAGCGAATATGCCTTGTACACCAGAAGCTGTTACCGCTTTCCAAAATGCGAAGATTTTCTTCTCTCCTGGTAAAGCGTCTAATGCTGGTGGTGTTGCCACTTCAGGATTGGAAATGTCTCAAAACTCTTTAAGAATGTCTTGGACAAGAGAAGAAGTAGATGAGAAATTACACCATATCATGGTTTCTATTCACGAAGCTTGTGTTGAGTATGGAACAGAAGGTGATTATGTAGATTACGTAAAAGGAGCAAACATTGCAGGATTTGTTAAAGTAGCAGACTCAATGATTGATCAAGGAGTTGTTTAATTACAACTACCGTATAAATATTAAAAAGGCGCTGATTTATTTCAGGGCCTTTTTTTGTGCGTTAATTTTTAAAGCTACAATTGAAATCCTAAAATATTAAAAATGATAAAACTGAGTCTATAACGGAAAAAGACCAATTGTTGGGAACGAACTATATATTTGAGTTAATTATAATAAAATTAAAGAGACATTTTTGAATCATCAAAATTTTATTTTGATTTTTTGGATACCCGATTTGTTTTCAATTTTTATTTAACATCTTCTTCCTTTTTTTACAGCAAAAAAAGGAAGCAAAAAAGGCTGCCTGCCAGGGCCTACATCCAATAGCCCGCTTTTACTCACCAACGCTACTCTTGAAAATGGAAAAGATCGGTGATCTCCAATCAGAGATTGGAGCTTCCTCACTTTTTCACCAGTTTCAATTCGTTTCTTACGGCTCTTAAAAGAATGGCATCTAAAAATCTAGTTTAGGATATAATTATTGGGTTGAGTTGTAATTAATGATATTATTTTTCAATCTAAAAATCAATCCAAAAGTGAATATTTAGTACATAAAAAAATCATTTTGGCCTAAATTCCTCCCCACCTTTTGTGACAAATCCTCTATAACTCGTTTGAGAATAAGAATTTATTCGGTGTAGTAAATCTTTCTTTGATTGCATACATAACGATACCCGCTGTATTCTTAACACCTAATTTATTCATGATGTTCTTGCGATGTGTATTTACAGTATGCTTACTTAAAAACAGTTTCTCACTGATTTCGACATTGGTCATCCCTTCAGCGATTAAAGTAATCACTTCAATTTCACGAGGAGATAAAACAACAGGTTCACAGCTAAATTCAGCATCACTGATCTCTTCAACATCAATACCCTCTTTACGAATGGTTTCAAGAATTTGACCACAGAAAAACTTTTGACCACTTGCTGTTTCTTGAACCGAATCAATAATCTCAGACACACTGCAATCTTTCTTAATATGTGAAATCACTCCACTTTTTAAGGCATGAATTAAAGTCGCTCCAGACTGTTGTGGCGTAATGGCTACAAATTTCAATTCAGGGTGCAACGCAAGGGCTTGTGGAATAACATCAATAGAGAATCCTGGACCCGTATAATCAATTAGTACAACTTCTGGCTTAAACGCGTTTATTTGGCTTAATAAAGCCTTAGAATTATCAACTTCACCTACAATTTGTATGTCATGGTTCTTGAATATGGTTCTTAAACCAATTCGAGTTATTTCATTATCGTCTGCTAAAATTAAGTTGATCACTATTTAGAATGATTTTGAATAAGCAAAGATAGAAAACTATTTGACAGTTTAAAAAACAATTCCGTTAAAAATTAATTCATCTGATAATAATCATCTTTTAGAACCTCCAACCGACCTTGCCGGCTCCATAGAACTGTGTTTGTGTAGGATCGGCATGCACTTGATAAGCAATCTCTATTGACCAACACAATTGCTTCCGTTTAATACGATGAAAACCGAATGGAACGTAGAAATTATAACTTTGAATATGATCTTCATCAACGTGAAAGGCTGAATAAACACCCAAATACGGTGTCAAATTCGTTAAGGTATTTCCAAAAAAATGATATTTACCCCCAACAAAATAACCTGGTTTTTGAGCGGTATAGTCTAAACCAGCACCAACTTCGATATCAATTTTGGGGACAATAAAATAATCTACAGAAAACCCCATCAATCCAACAGGTCCTAGTAATGAGAAGTTAAAACCTAAGGGATGTCTTGCCCTTCTGTTAAACATTTCTCTTTTTCGATCTAAGGGAGACTTTTTAGCCGGAAACAATTCGTAACCAAATCCATCGATAGATAAAGCCATCAACAAAAACAAGGTACAAATTCGAAATTTATTTATCATATAATCTAGAGAATATCAAAAACCGCTCCAAATTACTGAAAATAAAGTATTAAAACTTAACAGATAAAGCTAAACTTGGCATTATCGGCAATTGATAAACTTTTTCGTTCGTTACTCTGTTTACATAGAAAATATTCTGTCTACTATATGCATTTGTTACACCAGCAACTAGATCCCATTTCAAATATTTAAACTTTTTAGACGTGAATGATTTTTTCAAGTTGACATCGAACCTGTGATAAGTCGGCAATCTACCGTCATTCTGTGTTTCATAAAGGAAAGTCAATTCGTTTGCATTATTGTCAATATAATCTTCTGAAATATTTGTAATCTCTGGAGATTCATAAACACCGTTTGTTTGTTTGAATGGCAGACCAGAACCTAAATTCCAGCGCGCTGTAAATTCCCAATCCATTTTTTTACCAAAAGTATAAGTCCCAATTAAATTAATATTGTGTCTTCTATCAAAAACGGGTGCATAGTATTCAAAGCCATTCCAACGTACCACTTTACCAATAGAATAAACACCCCATAAATAAAGTTTTTTAGTATTGTAAGCGATTACAATATCACCACCATATGCTTGACCACTCTCTACAATAAAATCCTTTTTATAAACGTCGTCAATTTTAGAATTATCACTATTGTCTTCGTAAATCTTATTGCTGTTAATATTCGTCATTTGGTCAAACCATTTATAATATCCTTCAATCTGTAAAGTGACCTTCTTAGAAATATCATATTCGGTACCAACAATAGCATGCCAAGCTTTTTGTAGACCATTTTCAATATCAACTTCGGTGCCATCAGGCTTCGTAAACTTGTCTGGTAATTTTGTTGCAGCAGGCGCTGTTAAGAAGCCGTAGAATAAGTTAACAACATCTTTATCCGAAGTTGTACTTGTAAAGTTCTGAGTATACCTACCACCAGCGGCTTTTACTCTGAAGTTCTCCGTAATATTATATTTTGCACTTGCTCGTGGTTCAATTGTTGCCTGTCCAGCAGAAGAATATCCTTGAAAACGCACATTTGGCTCAAGAATCAATCTTCTTGAATCACTTACCCATCTATAACTAACATAAGCCCCTGCCTCTATTGTATTTTCGTCTTGTCTAATCGCTTTATTTACTTCGTTAAAAGTTTCAAATTCTGTTATAAAATAATTAAATCCAAATCCATAGTCAATTCGACTTTTACCTGCTAAATAATAAGTAAAGTCAAATGCCAATTCTGTTCCGAATATTCCACTTGAACGATCCGGTAAATTTTCTTCTTCTAAGACAATATCATAAGATGAGAAGTTCAACCTACCTTTAACAAATAACTCTGAATTTTGAGGTACAAAAATGAAGTTACCTCCACCACCAAAGCTATTCCACTGTAAGTTAGAAACGGCTTGATAATTTACTTGATCATTAAAAGAGAAACCGAATAAACTGAATTTATTTGCGCCTTCACCTTGAATAGAAATCTTACCGTATAAATCATAAAAATTAAAAGGTAAACCATCACCATCGTTAATATAAGGATACAATGTTTTTGAAGTTTGCTCTAACAAGGAAGTCTTTCCAGAAACGATATAAGAAATATTATTTGCTTTAGAAATCGGTCCTTCAAGAATTAAACTAGATACAAAAGGAGACAAACCAATTTTACCACCGGTTCTTTTCACGTTACCATCTCTGTAAGTAATATCCATTACAGACGAAATTCTACCACCATATTCTGCATTAAATCCACCGGTATAAATATCTGCTGAACGAATAAGTTCAGTTTCAAATACAGAGAAAAAACCAATTGAGTGAAAAGGATTATAGATTGTCATCCCATCCAATAAAATTTTATTTTGAATCGGCGTTCCACCTCTTACATATACTTGCCCACCTTGATCTCCGGTTGATACAACCCCGGGTACAGTTTGGAAATAACCTGCAATATCTGCCACACCACCAGTAACTGGCACACGTAAAATATCTTCTTTTGTAATTTTTATAACTGAAGTTCCTGGATCAATTTGTCTTGCTTCTTTTTGATAATCAACATCCACCTGCCCTAACGTTTTACCTGCTTTTAATTCGGCAATTACTTCTGTAATATTATCTTTTGTAATTTCAATTTCAGCAGTATATTCCTCAAATTGCGGCGAAGTAATTCGAATAGTAAATTTACCCGTTTCAACTTTTGGTATAGAAAACAATCCATCAGCATCCGAAACAGCTGATCCACTAGTTGTTAAGATTAGAATTTTCGCAAAAGGTATTGAATTTCCATCCTCAGCGCTTTTAACTTTTCCCCTTACAGTTCCTGAACTTTGGGCGTATGAAAAAGTGGTAAAAATTACCAAAATCACTGTTGATAGTATTTGACGCATCATATAATTTAATTAAACGAACAAATATAATTAATAATACGGCGACAATTACATTTTAGGTGCCCGTCTATTGAACGGTTAGAAATAAACTATTAAATGTAAGTTTAGTGCAATAATTTGTAAACCAATTCTCGCAATAACTCGTTTTCTGGAACAGAAGCCTGACCAACACCTTTCGAAAGCAGGTCATATTCTCTTAAATAACTGAAATTTCTTGAAATTATTTTCGCTGGATGATTCCTTCTTTTAAGCAAAATTTCTTTTGCTGGATAAGGATGAATACTAATTAAAGCTGCAAATTGTTTAGGATCCTCCGTTTTTGCGAAATGTGCTTTAAATAGCCGTTGATACAACGTATGTAAATTAGACAGTACTACTGTTATATGCGCGGCTTTTGGATTTTGACCAAAATATTTAACGATTTTATTTGCTTTCACAATATCCTTGTCTAGAATTGCATTGGTCAATTCAAACACATTATAATCTTTACTAATTCCAATGTGTTTTTCAATATGTGCTTCCGTTATTTGAGGTGAATTACCTTCACTGCGCGGGACCATAATGAACAACTTCTGTAACTCATTGACAATTCGACTTAAATCATTGCCAATAAACTCGACCAATAGTGCTGTTGCCTTTTCAGTTATTTGATACTTCTTTGTTTTGATATAAGATTTTATCCAACCGCCCAATTGATAATCCTTCACCAATTCTGACTCGAATATTTCAGCGTTCTTTTTCAGGATTTTGTAGACCCTTGAACGTTTATCGAATTTCTTATACTTGTATGCAAAAATAAGTACCGTTGAAGCTGCCGGTTTCTCTAGATATTTCTCTAGCGCTTCCCAATCTTTAGCACTACTATATTCCTGTGCTTCTTTAACAATAACAACTTGCCGTTCACTCATCATCGGCAGACGCGTAGCAGAATCTACAACACTAATGGGTGGTGTATCTTTCGCGTAAAAAACAGTTTGATTAAAGTCTCTTTCGCTCTCGTCAAGAATGTTTTGTGCGGCATAATTTACAATCTCGTCAATAAAAAAAGGCTCCTCACCATTTAAAAAATAGATAGGTTTTAATGGCCCTGTTTTAATTTGCTTTATGACATCGAGATATGACACAATAAACTATTTTTTTCTGAAATAAATTCGAATTGGAACACCTTCAAAATTATAATTCGCACGCAATTTATTTTCCAAGAATCTTCTATAAGAATCTGGTACATATTGTGGTAAATTACAGAAGAATGCAAAGGCAGGTGCGTGTGTTGGCAACTGCGTCACATATTTAATTCGAACATATTTACCTTTAGTTGAAGGTGGTGGCGTATGATTAATCACCCCTAAACAAAATTCATTCAATTCAGATGTTGGAATTTTTTGAACTCTATTCTCAAATACCTCCATTGCTTTTTCCAAAGCTTTATGCAGACGTTGTTTTGTAATAGTAGAAGTAAAAAGAATTGGAACATCATTAAACGGCGCCAATTGTTCTCTTATTTTGTCTTCGTATAATTTTGTAGACATGGTATCCTTATTTTCAACCAGGTCCCATTTATTAATCAATACAACAACACCTTTACGGTTCTTTTCAATTACATAAAAAATATTCAAATCTTGTTTTTGAATACCTTCTTGTGCATCAACCATAAAGATACAAACATCAGAATATTCGATACTTCGTACCGAACGGATTACAGAATAAAATTCTAGATCCTCATGTACTTTACTCTTTTTACGAATACCTGCAGTATCGATCAATTTAAAATCGAAACCGAACATTTGGTATCTTGTATCAATCGAATCTCTAGTTGTACCAGAGATTGGTGTTACTATATTTCGTTCTTCACCAGTAATCGCGTTAATAAAAGACGATTTACCCACATTAGGTTTACCGACAACTGCTATACGCGGAATATCACCATCATCTTCTGGGGCATCTTCAACTGTGAAGTGTGAAACTAGATGATCTAATAAATCACCTGTACCAGAACCATTATTTGCTGAAATATTAAAAAGTCGATCAACTCCTAAAGAATAGAATTCAGCGGCATCATTTATTCTTGCTGTATTATCAACCTTATTAGTTACGACTAAGAATTCCTTCTCAGATTTGCGCAATAATTTCATTACAGAAGTATCCAAATCGGTAATTCCAACTGTAACATCCACTACGAAAAGGATAATTGAAGCTTCGTCGATAGCTATTTCAACTTGTTTACGAATTTCTTCTTCAAAAATATCAGCTGACCCTTTAACGTAACCACCAGTATCAATCACACTAAAATCTATGCCATTCCACACAGAAACACCATAAATACGATCACGTGTAACACCACTCACCTCTTCTACTATGGCTGATCGCCCCCCTGTTAATCGATTAAATAGTGTAGATTTACCAACATTTGGCCGACCTACAATTGCAACTATATTTGACATGTTTTTATGTTCTTTATTTAAGCTTTAATCTTGTCACTAAAAGCGATACAAAATTAATCATTCCTATTAACCTGCGATTGATTATCCAAGATTTTCACTGAAGACCTTTTCTGATAATGCAACTTGGTTTATTAATATCCGTAACCTTCTAACTTTTTATCGTCTTCTCTCCAATCCTTATCTACCTTCACAAAAAGTTCAAGATGCACATGTTTATCTATAAATTTCTGTATATCTTTTCTAGCATCAATTCCTACCCTTTTAATTTTCTCCCCTTGATGGCCAATGATTATTCCTTTTTGCGTTTTTCGTTCGACATAAATTATCGCTCGAATTCGCACAATCTTTTCGTCTTCTTTATATTCTTCAACATCTACTTGCGTAGCGTAAGGAATTTCCTTTTTATAATGAATGAAGATTTTTTCACGAATCATTTCACTGATAAAAAACTTCAACGGTCTATCTGTCAATGAATCTTTATCATAATAAGCAGGACTTTCAGGAATAAGTTCTACGATTCTCTTCCAAATAAGATCAATATTAAACTTTTGCAAAGCTGAAATTGGCAAAATCTCCGCATTTGGCATTATTTCGTGCCAATACGCGATTTTTTCTTCCATTTTTTCTTGATCACTTAAATCAATTTTATTAATCAAAAGAAGAATTGGTGTACTTGTTTTTTGTAATCGCTCTAATGTTTGCTCGTGATTCAGATTTGTTTCATAAATATCTGTAACAAAAAGAATAACGTCTGCATCTTTCATGGCAGCATTCACAAACTGCATCATATTCTCATGCAATTTATAATGAGGATTTAATACACCCGGCGTATCTGAAAAAACAACTTGATAATCATCATCATTAACAATCCCTAAAATTCGGTGTCTTGTAGTTTGCGCTTTAGAGGTTATAATAGATAGTTTTTCACCCACCAATTGGTTCATTAATGTTGATTTACCAACATTTGGACTCCCAATTATATTAACAAAACCTGACTTGTGACTCATAACATTCGAAAATAATCAACAATTAAGTATGCGCAATAAATGGATTTAAAATATAATTGAAATGAAATTTAATTCAACTATTTAGTCTTAGACTACACGCATAGAATTTGCGCAAAGATATACATTAAAAATAACTATATTTTCGGGAAATACTTTTTTAATTTTTCTGTGAGATCAGTTTTGCTCAATGGCTTATTAATAAATTCTGATGCGGTATATTGTTTCTCAAAATTTTCATGATCTCTTTGTTGCATAGAACTTGTTAAAATAAACAAAACGGGTTCAAATCCCTCGTCATAAACCTCAGCAATTTCATCAATCAATTCAAATCCGTCCATTACTGGCATATTCAAATCAAGTAAAATTAAATCTGGTAAATTTTGTTTATTGTTTTCGTCTAAAATAATTTCGAGTGCTTTCTCAGGATCTTCAAAAAACTCAATTTTATCAAACAATTCCGACTCCATTAATTCTTGACGAATTAAAAAAGAATCGACCTGTGAATCTTCTATTACAAAAACTTTTAATTTCTCCTCATTCATTACTTCAGTTTTGGATTTAGTAAATCTACTTAAAAAAGTCATCGAAAGTTACCCTCAAAAGCTAAAAACGAACTAAAAACGGCTATTTTTTCGACTAAGGGATGTTATTATAAGATGAACAATCAAGATAAAAAATAAATTCTTAATAATCTCTATTTTAATCATTTTTTCAATTAATTTAGTTTTTCTCCCATCATTCAACCCCAAATTAATGACTGATTTATTTAAAGAATACCAAGAATTACTAAACACGAATTTAGGTTTACAAAGCTTTATTCAGCATTCAGCACTAGACGGAGTTTGGTTTTTAGAATTAGACCAGATAGATCGTTCTTGGTATAATTCTACATTCCTAAAAACACTCGGTTTTAATGATGAAAATGATTCATCCTCTCATTTTAATTTTAAAGATGCTGTTGACAAAGATGACCTTGCTTTGCTTATGGCAAAAATCCAGCAATCCAAAAAAGATGAACTAATTGTAGAACAAGTCTTAAAATTTAAGACAAAAAATAATTCCACAATATGGTTTCGATGCAAGGGATTTCTGGTTTTGAATGAATCCGGAGCGGCGACAAGAATGATAGGTACACTTATCAATATTACAGCAGAAAAAAAGACAGCGATAGAATTGGCCCATTGTATTAAACAACACAATCAAGTGATTGAGGGTTCGGAATTGGCTACTTGGGAATGGAATTTAGAAAATGATGTATTGATATTAAATGATCATTGGAAGCGACTACTTGATTACGCTGACAACGAACTGGGAGTAACAACTATAAAATGGTGGGCTGATCGTATTCACAAAGATGATATCGCACAAGTAGAATCAAAATTGATAACTCATTTAAAAGGTGAAACTAAAAAACTTGAATGTCAATTGCGGATGCTCAAAAAAGACAATACATGGATTTGGTTGAGTTGCAAAGGAAAAGTAATTGAGCGAAAAAATGGTCGTGCAACCCTTATATCTGGCTTTCATCAAGATCTTACAGAGTCAAAAAAGTACGCGGACGAATTAGAGCATTATAAGAATTTGCTTGAACACTCCAATGAGGTCGCAAAAATTGGCACTTGGGAAGTTGATATTTCTAAAAATGAAGTACAATGGAGTAAAGTAACAAGAGAGATTCATGAAGTAGATGAGGATTTTATCCCACTTATATCTAAAGGTCTTGAATTCTATAAAAAAGGTAAAGATCGCGATAAAATCACATCCGAATTTAATTTGGCTGCAACTGAAGGAAAATCATTTGACGAAGAATTGAGGATTGTGACTGCAAAAGGTAATTTAAAATGGATTAGATCTGTCGGTGTGCCACAATTATCTAACGGCAAATTGGTTAAGGTCTACGGTGTCTTTCAAGATATTTCAGATAAAAAATTTCATGAAGAGGCGTTACAAAAGAGTTATAATCAAACAAAAGTATTTATTGAACAATCCCCCTCTGCGTTAGCGATGTTTGATTTAGAGTTAAACTATTTAGCAGCATCTAAACAGTGGTTAACGGATTATAAATTAAAGAATAAGAATATCATCGGCATGAACCACTACGAAGTCTTTCCAGGGATAGAAGAAGATCGGAAAACGATGCATCAAAACTGCTTAAAAGGAGAGACACATAGGAAAGATGAAGACGAATTTGTACGAGAAGATGGCACAAGCCAATGGATTACTTGGGAAGTGAAACCTTGGTACAATTTGAATAATGAAATTGGAGGACTGATTATGTATACAGCAATCATCACGCCCTTAATTGAAGCACAACAAAAAGCAAAAAACATGCTTGAAGTGATGACTAAACAGAATGATCGTTTATTAAACTTCTCTCACATCGTATCACATAATTTAAGGTCGCACACTTCAAACATGACCATGTTGATTGATTTTATGGATAAGGATAAATCGACAGAAGCTTTAGAGACCTATTATCCAATGTTTAAAAAAGCAACCGCCAATTTATCTGAGACGATACAGAATTTAAATGATGTTGCTAACATGAATATGCATTCATCCGATACCCTTGAGACATTGAATTTAAAAACATTTGTTGACAAGAACATCGCCACTTTAGATGCTTCAATTATTGATGTTAATTGTAATTTAACCATAGCCGTTGATCCTAAAATAGTTGTCAAAGCGATTCCTGCTTATTTAGACAGTATACTGCTTAACTTGTTTACAAATGCCATTAAATACAAATCTGAAGAACGTCAATTAGAGCTTAATATAACAGCCAGCACAACCAAAAAGTATACTATCATTACCGTTTCGGATAATGGATTAGGAATAGATTTAAAAAAACATCGAAAAAAATTATTTGGAATGTATAAAGTTTTTCATAAACATAAAGATTCCAGAGGTGTAGGATTATTTATAACAAAATCTCAAATTGATGCAATGAATGGAAAGATTGAAATTGAAAGTGAAGTGAACAAAGGAACAAGTTTTAATGTATATTTACTACGATGAAAAAATTTGATTTAGCGTGCCTTATTGATGATGATGAAATATTTGCTTTTGGAGCAAAACGAATTATTGAAATGTCTGAAATTTGTAATGAACTTAAAGTCTTTAATAATGGTCAAGAGGCCATTGACTTTTTAGTTCCAAGTCTGGACAAATTTGATGATAGACCTGTTTTTATTCTACTGGATTTAAATATGCCAATAATGGATGGATGGGAATTCTTAGATAGCTTTACAGCTTTGGCTCCCAAAAGATCAGCAATAATCTATTTGATTACTTCATCTATTGATCCTGCAGATTTAAAAAAGGCACATGAATATAGTAGTGTGAGTAACTATATTGTTAAACCAATTACGAAGGAAGGTTTATTAGAGACTTTAAGTTCGGATTTTGAATAATAATTATTGAACTTTAAAAACGAGTGCTGCTCGTTTCTCTTCACTCCCTGGTTCTTTATAGTTCACAAGAATAGTTACTTGTTTACCTGAAGATTTTTTAAGTATTTTTTTCGCATTATCATCTAACATTCCATTTGCTAATACTTTCCCCTTTGTAGAACTACCCTCTGCAGTAACACTGCCAGATAATATTTCAAATTTCAACGGTTCAATCTGTCCTTTTATTTGTACTTGTAATGATAAAGTTTGATTTAAATCACTTACACTTGGAGAATCACCGTTCTTGATGGTTCCCAGCATTAACTCAGGATTAGTTCCGCAATAAAAATAATATGTGAAAGACATGCGCTCATTCGTCGTTTCATCAACAACTTTAAGCTCAACATTTACCTGCTCATGAACTATATCCTTAAATACATCAGTCGAATTTAACACAACATTTCCCGAAGCATTCACTTGTCCAAATCTTTGATTAGGATCGGACTTTAAGTAAATAATCCCACCAATAACTTTATAATTATCAGCAACTTCACCTTCATAAACAACTTTAAAAATCATATCTGAAAAATCTACATTTTGACCAAAACAAGTTCCGTTGTACAATTTTTCATCACCTTTTACCAAGGCTATTTTTTTCGTTGGCTCAGCAGTTGTACTTGCGTGCAGAGGAGCACTTACAATTAATAAACTAATGAATAATAAAAATATATTTAATGTTTTCATATCGATAATCTTTAAATCGCTTGTAAGATACGACTTTTTTAGAAAGGCAACAGAAAATTTTATAAAGCTAAAAAAGTAAAAATTAGTTTAGAAAAACCGTTCACTCGATCTGCTGTTGACTCCATTATAATACTCCTGCCGGAGACTGGCTATAATCTAGGTTTTATTTGACATCGAAAACGAGCGCTGTTCGTTTCACTAAACCACCCTCGTCTTGATAATCGATGAAAATTGTAACTTTACTACCGCTCGAATTCGCTAATAATTGTTTTGCTTCCTTATTTAATGCACCACCTCGCAATACATTGCCTTGCCTCATTTTATCTTCTACTGATACCGTACCCGACAGTACATTGAAACTTATAGAGAGATCAGAGTCAGTATATTTGACAGTTATTTTACCAGACAATTCACTTACTCCATTTAATACATCTCCATTTTTTGTTGTCCCTAAAAACACTTCTGGAGTAGCGTTCGCGTAAAAGTAAAAGGTAAAAGAACTACGCTCACCAGTCGTTTCATTTATGACTTTAAGTTCAACATTTACCTGTTCACCCTCTAAACCTTTTAATGGTTCTTCAGAATTGAATTCAAAAGTGCCTGATTCGCCAACTTTCCCTAATCTATTCTTCGCGTTTGATTTTAAATAAATAATGCCTTCTATGATTTTATAATTATCATCAATTTCTTCACCATTCACAACACGGAAAGACATCGATTCGAAATACGTTTCATCTGTAAAGCAAACACCATCATAATAGTGATGGATACCATTTATAATTGCAATTTTTTCAACTGGTTCGGTAGTTGGTTTCGATTGCGCCGCTATTCCTACAAGTAGAACACTTGTAAAAAGCAATAAAATATTTAATGTTTTCATACGAATCCCTTTTAAATCAACTGTAAGGTACAAATTTTTAAGGAGTTGACCTAGGATTCTATTTTATTCGACCACCAATTTCGTGCTGTATTCTGCTTTATTTTCATTGTTTCGAAGTGATAAAATATATGTACCTGGAGATAACCATTCCAGTTTAATTGAATATTTTTCACCAATCACATCCTCTTTTGAATACACGATTTGACCCATAGCATTATGCATTATTATCTTGTGATCATTTGTCAAAACTTGCCCAAAATCAACCGTAATAAAATCGTTTGATGGATTGGGGTAGATCGTGATATTCTCATATTTACTATTTGTTGAAATACCAAGATCGTCTTCAACTTCATCTACAAAAACAGTAACACTAAGCGTATCATCACAGTCAAACTCATCAAAACCAATGACTACACTATAAATAGTTGTCTCAGTTGGTGTAGCATCAGTTACAGCTGAAAGCGGATCAGACAACCCGTCGGTTGGGAACCAAGTATAGGAATCTCCACCAGTTGCTTCGAGGGTCGTTGTTTCACCTATAAATATTCTTCTATCTCTAGAAATAGTGGTATTATACCCAATTGGCTCATATACAATATTTTTCGCAACAATTGGCATACAATCATCAACCTCAAGACTAACTGTATATCTCGTTAATTCTCGTGGAGATGCAAAAGTTGTATCACCAAATTCAGTTGTCAAACCTAATGGTGGCGACCAATGCCAATTATAAACATCAGTATTTTCTCCTTCAATGAATAACATTACTGGCACTCCTGGACAAACATGCACGGTGTCAACTTCAGTGCATTCGTTCCAAGCTAATCCGAGCCCATCATCATCCGTTGAATAGTTTATCCGAAATAAATCTTTCAGACCATCGTTCATTGCATCCTCACTCACGGCTACTATGAACGAAAAATTTACACTATCACCTGATAATAAATCTGTCTTATAAGCCAGTGAAATGGCCTCATCCATAATTACTCTGACAAAACTTTCATTACTCTCAAACCTTGGACTCTCACCGTTCCAAATATCTTCAGCGTCTCGATTTGAAAATCCACCCATACTTACTCTAAAATTCTCTCCAATTGCTCCAAAGCCTAAATAAGATTGGACGGGTAAATCTTGTGTTGCTGAGACCAATGCTTTTTGGCAGGCTGAATCTGGTTGTGAAACAATCGTATTTGTTGTTCTAAAATCGCCTGTCAATGCTTGATTATTATCTGGATCTACAGTTCTGTAATAATACAAATCAACCAAATCTTCGTCTGTATTATTAATCATTTTCACTGTAGTTTTATAATAGAGCGCATCCTTTTTCAATTGATAGTTGACTTTCACTTCCAAACCATCTATCTCACCCTGCCAAAATGCATTGATACAATTCCCTTCATCTGAATAGTTAATTAAAGCCGTAGTATCAATTTCGTGAACATTATAATTATTACTATAATCAATGCCGTTCATTCTTATTCCGAAACCATTTTCGGGCGTTCCAGCACTATAATAATCGCCATAGAAACTAGTGTAATCCCAATCCGATCTGTCGATATCAGCTACAAGACCGCAAGGAAACAATGGATCCCCTCCCCTTTCATGAAATACACCTGAATTTTGTCCTCCTTCATTTCCTCTAGTGCCATTTATTGCAATATTTAAATAATCACCTATTAGATATGCATCTCGCCCAATAATTTGAGCTGAAACAAAATGTGCATTTGCAATAAAAAAAGCAAAAAGTAATTTGAGATTTAAGTTTTTCATGGACCAGTTTATTTGACGATTAACTTTGTCTGAGAAAGCTTGTACGAGTTGATGAATTTCATAGTTTCAAGTAATTAGGTAGTCAAATATAAATAAAAAGCAGCATTTTCTGTATTCTGACATCTGAATTAATACGCTATTGCAATAATCGAAAGTCAAAATCTTAGCTGGCGGAATTCAATAATTAGTAGCTAAACTTTCAATATATATTTACGTCGAAAAGCAAAAGTATTGATCGATAATTAGCAAGAACATGAAAAAATTAATCGCAATTTTAGGTTTCACATTTATTTTGATAGGGTGTAATAAAAATAATGCAAACCATATCCCTGCAAATTATATAGGGAATTGGACCGGTCGAGAAGGTGGTTTTTTCGGAATTAATTACTGCATTGAAATAAACACAAATGGAAAAGGCACTTTTACAAAAGCAGCCTTTTTTAAAAGCACTGAGAAAGGAAAAGTAAAGATAAGCGGCAAAACACTTTCGATTGGCAAACTCGAATTTGAAATAAATGACCCTCCTGAGCCAAACAAATTTAATTTTGACAAATACGAAATGACACTGGATGGAATTTGTTATCAAAGACAATAATAAATATTGCTTATATTAATTCTGACTATGAAACACTTAATTACAATAATCAGCATTGTTATTTTATTTTTCAGCTGCCAAAAAAGTGAACCGATACCTGAAACATATATAGGCACTTGGCATGGTAAAGAAAAAATATACCTCACAAGTAAATTATATACCATTACGATTGAAATGAATGGAGAGGCAACCTATAAAAAGGAGACTTATATTAATGTCAATAGTTCAGGAAAGGTTAAGATTAATGGAGATGAACTTAGGATTGGTAAAAGCAAATTCTCTATAGACCAAGCTCCGACTTTAATTGACACAGTTAATAATACTTATGAAATGATACTGGATAGCGTTGTTTATTCGAGGTAAAATAACGTTTGACATTCATTATTCAATAGCACTCCTTCAATTTTCCACAATTTGTGTGGGTATTTCTCCACACATGCGATGCTAACAAAAAAATACAGACCATTAATAATCAACGAGTTAATTGTTTGGCGTATTTATTTCAGTTGAATTCTCAAAGATTTAAAAGATATGAGAGAAGAATTAAGTATGATTTGGGAAAAGCTAGACAATTGGTACTCAACATTAATAACGATGCTACCCAATATAATTCTAGCAATAGTGATCGCCGTTTCTGTGTTTTTCATTGCAAAAGGCGTTAGAATCGTGTTCAAGAAATACCTTATGGCAAAATGGAAAAACGAAGAATTGAAAGCTATTTTCGCCAAAGTCATTCAATTCATTGTGATTGTATTAGGATTTTTGTTTGCCTTATCGGTAGTAAACCTAGATAAAACCGTAACCTCCATTCTTGCGGGTGTTGGTGTTGCTGGTATTGCCATTGGATTTGCTTTTCAGGACATAGCCGCCAACTTTATTTCAGGATTATTTATGGCAGCCAACAAACCATTTAAAATAGGAGACATTGTTGAAGTTGAAGGACAAACTGGTGTCATCAGGGAGCTTAAATTAAGAACAACCATGATACGTACCTTCCAAGGAAACGATATAATTATACCGAATACCCATTTATTTCAGAACCCTGTTACGAATTATACATCGAATGATGAACGAAGAATTGATTTAGAAGTTGGTGTTTCATATTCAGACAATTTAAAAGATGTAAAAGCCTTAACAGAAGAGCGATTAAAACAACTAGAAGGACTTGTATCCGATAAAGCCCCTGAAGTTATGTTCAACGAGTTTGGTGGTTCGTCAATTAATTTCAATGTAAGAATTTGGACTAAAAACACGGATCAATTCAATATTGTTAAAATACAAAGTGATGCCATTATGGCCATTAAAGAATTATATGATGAAAAAGGAATTTCAATCCCATTCCCAATTCGAACATTAGATTTTTCGGATAGTGAAGAGTTTTTAACAACCTTAAGTAATGGCAAAGATTCGGAAAGCATTGCTTCCGATGATGAAGTTGAAGCAGCTGAGTAGAATTGTAATGGTGCTTATGCGATTATCACAACCGCAATAAATACTTGCTTAATTCAATTATTAAAGGTCTTGCACTAAAATTAAATTTGTAGTGACTTTAAATTGATTTGAATTGATAAAAAAAACACTATGAAAAATTTAATTATAATTCTTGGGTTCATATTGCTTTTATTAGGCTGTTCTAAAAAGGATGCTATTGTACCAAAAGAATATCAAGGAAATTGGATAGGTGAAGAAAAAGTTTTAGTATTTACTTATAAGCATTATCTCAATATTAACGACCATGGGAGTGGAAATTATAAAAGTGAAGGAACTTTTGGTAAAGATTATTCTGGTACTGTAACGTTAAATGGTTCGGAATTGAAAATATCTAGACATACTTTTAATGTTGATTAAGCACCGACATTATGCGAAGGCAGTACCGACAAATACGAAATGATTTTAGATGGAATAACTTTAAAGAGGTGATATTCTCTATTGAAGATTAACCATAATAACAGTAATAAACATTAATTTTATAAAGCTACTCAACCACCAACTTCGTACTCATTAGCTTTTCTGATTCGGGACTGTAAAAAGACAAAATATAAACCCCAACGCCTAATTGTTCTTTCTTAATTTCTAAACTAGTACCAGTGACATTTTCATTTCTGTAAACCTCTTTGCCTAGAATATCGTGAATAAGGATGGTGTGGTTTTCGGTAAGTGGTTCGTTGAAATTGATTGTTGTGTAATTACTGAAGGGATTGGGGAAGATTGTGAAATTCTCATGATTTAATTTAGAAACACCTAAACATGACACCACCGAAATTAGAATAGAATCTTTTGAGGAACATCCATTTTCATCCGTCAGTGAATAATAAATTGTATGATCACCTATCCCAGCTTCGTTTGGTTGAAATATATTACTTGCCATCCCTGCCCCACTAAAAACACCATCAGTTGGCATTGCAGAAAGCTCTACAGGACCACTCTCCAAGCAGACAATTTCTTCATCAATATCATCAATAAAGATAACTGGAAGATCAAACACGATTAATTCTTGTATTAGAATTGAGTCGCATCCGGTAACAGATATAAGTGTATCGTAATAAGTTCCGGAAAACATAAAATAATCACCAGAAAAGAACAAGCTATCTCCAGAGCAAATTTCAGCACCAACAAGATTGTTTATTTCTTTTGGTATCACCATCAATTCAAAAGTTGTATCTGTTGCGCAAAAATCTGTGGCTATACTTAAAGTAATATTAAAAGTACCAGCGGTATCTGCCATCCATGAAACATTTGGCTCATTTTCTTCCATGAACTCATCTATTGTCCATAAATAATCGATTGTGGAAGGAGCATTGATGAGTTCAGCTTCCCAAAAATAATCCTCGCAAACCACGGAATCCCCGTTTAATAATGAAAGTACTGATTCACAATCATATAATGTATTGATTTTTGTATTAGTAACAACCGCGGGGTTTGCGTCAAAATAGATATTAGCGGTATTATAAATACTTGTTCCTGGATCTAATCCTTCGTTCAAATGAATTCGATACCGCACATAGCCATGACTTGCGGGTTCATCCACGATACTGTCAGGGAGCATAATATTTTCAAAACGAAACTCCACTTCTCCATCATAATTTACTTCGACATCCATAAAATGACTGGTTGACAGTAACTCTATCGACTCCCAATTGAGATTTGTGTCTAGCTGATCGGATATTATTACAGTAAATGCGGTATCCGAACCAGTGTTTTGGAACCTGATGGTATAATCAAGCTCAGTTACACCTATTGGAATATAGCCTAAGTTATCCGTTCCTGCAGGAGTAGCTATTTTATCATTTGGATCATAGGCACACCTCAGAATTTGTTCCAATTCCGCTGTTGTGGAAAACACCATTCCTTCTAATGAATCAACCGTTGAAAAAAGAGTGCTTGTTAACGTATCTCCTTCACTTAAAAAGTCCGGCATTTGAACGTGCAGATTAATTTGATAGTTCGAAAAATACATTAAACTATCGAAGGACCAATAAATATTTTGACCAACTATGGAGTCAGGTGTTATAGCTGATGAAATATAGGTTAAACTGTCATCAAGCGTAAGTTTAATTTTTCCTGATGGAACTGTAGTTCCGATATTTTCAATATTGAGCCAATAGTTTACTTCTTGATTACATCTTGGAAAACCTCCGACGATATCGGCTGTTATAGCATCAAATACTGTATCAGGGTAGAACCCAAAATCAAGACTGTCCACTGCCGTAAAAAAATCACCAATAAAAATGGAATAAGTTAACGAATCCGTAACGACACTCCAATGTTCAATTTCATTTGGGGCTAATAAGTATGTTCCACTTGTATCAACGAAATTCATGAAATAAGCGCCACTTGGTGCTGTAAAAGCAAAGTCGCTTTCAGGCGTAGTACTTACATTAGTATAACTCATTCCTACGTCAGCTGAATCCAGGAATCCGTTTAAATTAAGATCAACAAACAAATTTCCCTTTATCTGTAAATTTGAATAATATAAATTCTCGTATATAGCCAAATAATCATCATTTATTGAAACGACTCCAGGATCAACATCTCCGTCTTCGTCAAAATCTGCCCCAAAAATCATGTAAGCATCAGCAGAAGCAACGAATATATATTCATCACTAAATGTCCCACCCCCAAAATTTTCGAACCAACCAAACTCCTCTGCCAGGACGTAATTTGAAACCACTCCTATATCTTGATCACCGTCTGCATCTAAATCCATCACTTTCAAACCTTTGCCCAATTCTGGTCCAGGCCCAACATAGATTGGGTCTCCAAACGTCCCTCCATCATTTGGATACCAATAAACCTCAGAATCACCAAACCATACCATTGAAGCTAAATCTATTTGACCATCTCCATTAATATCACCAAAATCAAGGTCAATCTGATCATTTGGCAATTCGGCGATTAGTTCTAAAGGACCAAAACTCACACCGTCCAAATTTTCAAAATAAAATAGTTCTAAAGTCACACTTGAAAAAGAAAAAATTTCTTTATCTCCATCATCATCTGAATCGAATGAAAGAATATCAACTAGATCAAGGAGTCCTTCCAATAAAATTATAGGTGATCCAAATACACCCTCTCCCTCATTCATAAAAGCAAGAATTTTATCATTCAATGCACAAAGGACATCCGCAAATCCATCTCCATTTAGATCATCAACCACTAAAACTTGCTCTGATTCAATTTCATCATAAATTAGTTGTGGATCACCAAAATTTCCCTCCCCATCATTCTCCAACCATAATAACTCATCTGCAATAAAATCTGTCAAAACCACATCCACATAACCATCTCCATTAATATCTCCAGCCCCCACTAATAAAGCATTTAATTCGTCTTCCAAAACAATTCTTTGATCGAAACCTGTTGCTCCCGTATTACGGACGTATTCTACTTTTTTATTTTGTACATACAGGACATCAATATGTCCATCCGAATTTAAATCGGTCGTGATTACCTCTTTAATTATTCCATGCACTGAATTATTGATAAAACCAACATCTTCGAACGTGCCACCACCATTATTTTTTAGTAAAATTATATCACCACTACCTCCAGCCCCGTCATCAACTCTTGAAGTAACCAAATCAATATTTTCATCTCCATCCGCATCCAATATTCGAATTACATTGCAATTATTAGGATTATCAATTATAACAGCATCTCCAAAATCTAAACCATCAAACGGATAACCTTTTATAACATCTCTATAAGAATCTGCGGTTAAAACATCCAGATAACCATCTTCATTATAATCAAATAGTTCAAGGTCATTGTAAACAGGCCAGGAACTACTATTAATCAACTCCAGAGTAAATGCTCCTGTACCGTCATTTTCATAATATGCAACCTTTGTATAATATTCACCATTACTACCACTAGCAACTAAGTCCATATCACCATCTCCATCTACATCTCCTGAAACTATGTAACTTCCATCCGGAAGGGAACCATCAATTTCAGTTTGAGGACCAAATACACCTGCGCCATCATTTTCGTACCATGCAACTTTGTCTCTATACACAACAGCCACATCATAATCTCCATCTCCATCCAAATCACTCGTACAAAGCTCATTTGGATACCCTTCGTAAACACCAAGATATGTCATATATTCCAAATTTCCTTCGCCATCATTAGAAAACCAAATTACTCTAGGTGCTCCTATGGCAGTCACAACTACATCTAAGTCTCCATCTCCATCTATATCTGCAACATCAACACCTTTACCATTCAATGATAAAACTAAAACTGCATCTCCAAACATTCCGGCTTCAGCCCCAAATACTCTATACAATCCATCTCCATCTACAAATATCAAATCTGTAAACCCATCAGCATTCAAATCGGCATTAACAAGCCCAGTCAGACCATTTGCAGCAGTAATATACCTTCCCAATTGAAATTCATATTCTCCTACGTTTTCATACCATAAAATATTTTTCCAGTATCCGGCGACATAATCCTCGTCTCCATCTCCATCTATATCAAAATTATTTATGGCGTAAGGAGAACTATAATTTGCCACAAGCTTCTCTGCTTCTCCAAACTGTGAAAATAAAGCATTGGAAAATACTAATAATAGTATCAGGAATAGGTTATTTACAATCGTTTTCATAGGTTAAAACTAAAAAATGAAATTATGTTCATCTTAATATATTCTTTTAATATTTTACTCCACTACCAATTTCGTACTCAACAATTTTTCAGCTGTGGAGCCGTAAAAAGACAAAATGTAAACACCTACACCGAGCTGTTCTTTCTTAATTTCTATGCTTGAACCGGTAACAGTCTCATTTCGGTACACTTCTTTCCCCAGCACATCATAAATGAAGATGGTGTGGTTATCAGTAAGCGGTTCGTTGAAATTGATTCTGGTGTAGTCGCTGAAGGGATTGGGGAAGATTTTAAAATTATTTACTCGCATATCTACTTCAAGACTAACATAATCATTATAAGTGACTTTTACAGGAGCGCCCAGATCATAACATCTATCTCCATCCCTATCCCAATGAATGGCTCCATTATCATTTATTCCGTTAGCGATATTACCGTTCCCACCAACTCCATCATCTGCAGTAAACGGAACAAAATAATAAGTTCCATAACCCAGTTCACGAACAATAGGACTGGCCGCATTATTAACATCATATATATCCTCAAAAGGTAACATCAAACCTGTAAACCTCAAATCTTCCATAGGATTAGACGTTACAGGTGTATCTGTATAAATTAACCAAATAATTTGTGATGAATAAATACCATCTCCCCCGTCAATGAATGATATGCTGTCCAATGGCAATACAAAATCGTCATTTGAAATGATGTGAAAATTATCCCCACTATATAATTCTATTTCATCATCAAGATCAATGATTTCTCTATTGTGTTTACCATTGAATGTACCAACATCAACTATACATAGTTCGGGAATATCGCATTCAAAATCTCCAGTTCCTCCAATTTTTGCCACAGTAATATCCTGAACTACCATTGCATAATTGGTAATCATAAACACATACACTTCACCGACAATACCCGCTGGAATTTCTGGTGTTTCGAAAAATGTTGCGGAATAACTACAATCAACGATGGGCGAATTGATAGAATCACCTAAAGTTCCGCAATTACTTCGTGCATCAAACAAATTTGCAAATGGGCCCCAAATAATAAAATCGATATCGCTTCCGGCTGAAAGTTCCAGTTCAATATTTCCTGAAACAGAAATTTCTAAAAAATACCAGTTAGGATTTGGTTGTGATGCTAAACAGCCGTAATCATTACCAATCTCTGCATCCTCTCCAATTCCAGCAGTATAAGAAAGCCCTTCATCCGAACAAATAATTTCCATTTCGGAACAAATTTCTCCTCCTTGTGTAAATCCCATGCAAGAGATAAATGAAGTAATTAAAATTAATAATTGACGAGACATCATGTTTTTCATAGGACTAACATAAGCTCATTTTCGCAGACAAGTATTAAAAAGACTAGTCTAAAACAACTTATATCAGTTAGGTTATCATGCGCAATATACGAGATTTCTCTCAAACACACTTAAGTCTATCAAACTTTGAATTCGTCAATATGAGCTGTAAATGAAATAATAAGCTTAAAATATATCATCTCCATAACTGTTCACCAACTCTACCTGACAATCGTTGGTCACATTAATTGTCCAATAATGAAAGTGCGGTTCACCTCTGCCATCTAGTACACCATATGAGAATTGAAATTGAGATACATCTCCTATTTTTTTTAGTTCTATTTTATTAAAATCATCAGGAACTGGTCTTGCCAAAGAATAGGCGGAATCAATATCTGGATATTGGGTTAAGCGATCAATAATAAAGGGGATATTGTAAAACTCTTCAGCGTATAAACCCACTTCCAACGAATCCCATTCGTAAGGATAAGTATTGAAGTTTAAATCATTTATAATGTATTTTAAAAAGTCGTTTTCTATTGATTGGAAGTCGTTTAGAAATTGTTCTTTTAATGCTGATGTACTGAATCGAATCACAAAATCGCGCAGTCCCACACTAGCTTTTTTATAAACATGTGTATTATGAATTAATTTGTAATAGCTACTGTCACTCTCTTGAATCTTATTGTAAATTGCAGACAACTTTCCCAAATAACAATTATAGATTGATTCATCAATTTTGTGATTTGTGAATCCGGAAGTCGCCTTTATTTCCTCATAAGCAAAAGCATACGCACTCAATTTAAATCTATCTGTACTTTCATCTGAAATTTCATATGCACAACACGCGCTTATTGAATGATCATCTTTACGACACCCCACCATCGATAAGAGAACAAAAAATGCAATAGAATTATTTAATAAAACTTTCATAATTAAAACATTCCCCAAGATTAATTATGTAGACAACTGCTAATTATGTATTTACGTTAATATAATCAATTTATTGTTCGGATTCATTAATTGATTGTTCGTAGATGAACTAGAATAAGAAGGAGGCGGTATTTGGAATTATTTGGATGATTAATAACGATCAGACCGAACATGCGTCCGCCTCAGGAGCATAAAAGCGCGACGAGCCTAATATTTTGAGAAAAATAAAAAAAGAGTTGCCAAAACTGAGAACTTTCGAAATTGATAAAGCAGGTGTTATTCATGTGATTTTTATGGGAGGCATTACATCAAACGACCGTATAATTTACCGTTTTAATAATAAGAATGAGTGGTCCAAACCTCAAACCCTAGAACGTAAAGGCAACAAAAGATTTGGAAATTGCCTAAAAATTGATGGAGATGATAATGTGCATGTAATCTATCGCGTACAGAAAAGCCGCAGCAACGCATTGAGCATAAGTCGAGATCCAGCACAACTTTGTTATGCAACAATAAAGAACAACAAGTGGCTAATAAACGAATTAAAATCAGATACTGGGTGGTACAGTACTATGGCTATTGACAAAGATAATATAGTTCACTTTGTTTATATATGCACCGAAGATAACGCAAACAAATTCGTCGCACTTTCGTAAATCATCAAAAATATTTGAACTTTTCAGGTGTCAGAATTCACTAAAATTTATGGTTGGTTCTCAAGTATTGGTCTTGAACCATTTTATAACCATTATATAATGTAAGTCCATCATCATTGCTTTTTTTTAACTGAAATTCAAAAATTTTTCATTTTATCTAACGATTAGTTTCGTCGTATAGATTTCATTAGAATTTGAATTGTACAAAGAGAGAATATATGTGCCTGAAGCAAAATTTTCATTCTTAATTTCTATTCTAGTTCCTGTAATATTATCCACCTGATATACTGATTGGCCAAGTGAATTATAAATCACGATACGCGACGGGTCAACTAATTCTCTACCGAAAGTAACAACAGTAGAATTTTTAAACGGATTAGGATAGATAATAACATTATCCAATTGGTTTGATTCGATATCTAAACAATGTAGAATATTTATTGTTATTGTGTCGGTTGCAATACATCCCGCACTGTCAATTCGAACCCAAAATTCACCTGAAAATTCTGGATAGAAAAATGGTTCAGAACTACCATCCTGCCAATAATTATCTGCTTCTGGATGTCCTGAATAGAGCGTATCAGTAGCGTGTTCGCAAATACTAGTATCGGCACCTAAATCCAAAACCGGCTCTACATTATAGTCAGGTATAAAAACACTGTCACTGAAAAGTGTGGCGCAACCGCTTGTCACCGTTACATTATAATAACCGCTAAGTTTACCTTCAATAGTATTTGAACTATCTGCTGTAGTTATCGTCTCTCCTGAGCTCCAGACAAAAGTTTTCGGGCAATCAGAACCATCGCTAAGATTCACTGTAGCAGAGCCAACACCAGAGGAACATGTATCGGAAATTACTTTAAAAACACCTTCCAATTGATTAAATGAAAACTTTGTAATCCCTAAATTATCACCTAAACTAGGTGTATCATCAAAATAACTTCCAAGTCCAGGATTTACTAGTGGGTATGTATCCCCATCGATTAGAGGATCATCAAACACACGTTCTCCTGCAATATAGATATTCGAATTATTATCTAAGGCCATAGCTTCACGAAAATCTGCATTCGCACCACCTAAAAAAGTCGACCATATTAAAGTACCGAACGTATTAAACTTCGCAACAAAAAGATCAGTACTACCATTTGCAGTGGAATCAGAAGTTCCATAACAATCATTTATTATTGGCATCTCAACAGATGTAGTATTGAATGATATGTATAAATTGCCACATTGGTCAAATTCAAGGTTATCAAAACTGCCCGTATTTTCAAATGATTCTCCACCAAAATAAGTTCCCCAGGTCCGATTTCCAAATCTATCAAATTTAACGATTGTCATATCATAAGCACCTCCCCATGTTTCGTCAAAATAAGTACCTGCATCTAAAACAGGAAAATCAATTGAAGTGGTCATCCCTAAAACAGCGATATTGTTATTATGATCCGCTCCAATACTCCTTAAATAATTCCTTTCATTATTCCCTCCATAACATGTTGCCCAAAGTCTTGTACCATCATTATCAAATTTCAATATAAAACCTTGGCTGATTGATGTTAATATAAATTCTTGAAAATAGGTTCCGGCATCAAAAGTCGCAAATTCAGGACTGTTCGTAAAACCAGTAACGAATACTTCATCAAAATCATTTATCGTTAAACTATAAGCTCTATCAATATATGTACCTCCGTAGCAAGACGCCCATAAGCGATTGCCCATATTATCAAATTTAAGCAGAAACACATCTTCACTCGCATTGTAATCTTCAAAATAGGTTCCGGCGTCATCGAGTGGAAAACTTGCATCCTCGACATTTCCACAAATGAAAATATTCCCTTCCGAATCACATGCGATATCCATAGCTTTTGCCACCGTATCACCTCCATAATTAGTTGCCCATAATCGATTCCCTTCCGAATCAAATTTTAAAATCAATGCCCCTTCATCCAAATCCTGAAAGTAGGTACCATTGTCATAAACGGGACAGTCTGAAGCAGTTGTCCAGCCTGCAATAAATAAATTATAATCTTCATCAAACGCCATGCTTTCTAGCCTCGTTTCATATGTGCTTCCTCCATAATATGTCGCCCAAATAGGTACTCCTGCTTCATCAAATTTCAAAATAAATCCATGTGCCGTAGGCACCATCTCTCCTTGAAAATAAGTCCCTGCATCTACTGTTGGAAAATTTGTTCCTCCATTTGCATACCCAACTATAAACAAATTATCATCATTATCGGTGTCTGCACATAGTGCACCTATTGCTCCGTCATTCCCATAAAAAGTATCCCAAACAACTTCTGGGTCAACAATTAATTCGTTTTTTATTTTTTTATTTTTTATCTTTTTAGTAATTTCCTCGTCAACATTAAAACTAAGCTGACTATCATAACCCTGAGTGATTTCATTATATTCGGATTTAAGCTTAAAGTCTGTTGAAATTAATTCCGCGTTAAAATAAGAAACGGGGGCCTTTTCTATTAAATTTCCTAATGCTGTATTGATCATTAAACTACCATCAAGTTTTAATTCAAGTTTTGTCTTAGATCTGTAGATTAATTCAATGTCATCTGGATCTGCTCCTTCGTGAAGGATAAAATCATATTTATACCCTTTTTCACTTGTATTGGTTAGTACCCAATCAATATTTGGATAAATATTTTGAATTGTTATTTTATTATAACCCTTCACTTTTTTTATGCCATCTGGACAATGACCGAGGTAATAACTGTTATCACTCTTACTTTCATCATGTTTAATTATGTTTTCTTTCGAAATAATCGCACCTTTTAACTCAAGGTCAATTCGTTCCCATTTCACTTTTTTAAGAGGTTCTTTATCTTTTACAGACTGTGCAAACAAAAACGTGATTCCTGAAGTTGTGATAAATAAATCCAATCCTGATCCAGATTTTTTAAATAAAACAAAGGGCACCAAAGTATTATCCATAGCTAACATTTGTCCACGATTCTCAATAAAATCACCTCCGCTGAAATATTCATTTAAAGCGTATGTATCCTCCACTTTTCGGTTGATAACATTGTTTTTTATTTGGGCATTCAAAGAAATTGATTGAAAAACGAGAAATAATAAAATAATACGCGTTTGAGATTTCATACAGCCTTTTTAATTAAAAAATTAGTTTACTTAAAATTAGTAAATTATTCCTAGCAATGCAATGACCATGCTTTTATCTCAAGTTCTACATTAAACGAAATCACATCTAGCCGATATCCAATTGTAAGGACCGCTGATTTAACCAACAATTATTCTTTAGTTCACAGCTTAAAAAACACATACTCGTATAAGCAAGACGTGCAATTAGATTTTTTCCGAATAACAAATTACTGAAATAACAAAGCTTTTAATGATAGCAAGAAGGTTCCGGCTTCCGATCAGCAAAGTGGATGAAGCGAACATGCGTCCGCCTCAGGAGTATAAAAGCGCGACGAGCCTAATATTTTGCTCAAAAACATACATGAGGAACAATTTTAGGAATTTTGCATAGCAATTCGAACCCTACCTGCATTAAACAGGGAAATACAAACATTATTATGATGCTATTTATAATCATTAAAGAATGCACCTGTTTTAGAATAACAGGTAGAATAAATTGCATATTAAATTTATATTAATATATTTGGTAAACCAATTTGGTAAACCAATTGAATATAGGTTTTACTAAATTCTAGAAAAAACAAATCATTCAATTGGTTGCGTTAAACCACTATTAGTAAATTATTAAAGATGAGCATAAAAATTCTTATATCGAGAACTACTCTCAGTTTATTATTGACCAGCACTATTCTACTTTCACACAGCTGTAACAATTCAAACGCAGAAAAAAAAGACAATACAGAAACTTCTACAACGACAACTACTCCCAATGATGTAATTCCATTTTTTGAACATTGGAATCTAATCTTGGGTGACGGTTCAAATGTTGGACAAGCTACCAATTATACAGATGAAAATTACTTCTTCACCGAAAATGACGACAAAGGTGATTGGGTAGTATTCAAATCACCTAATGGAGGAAATACGCATGGTACTTCAAACAATACAAGAACAGAACTAGCGCAGCTAAAAAAGTGGACAGCTATGACTGAAAACAAAATGAATGCGACCCTTAAAGTAATGAATGTTTCAGAAAGTGGCGATCCTCGTGTAGCAGCTACATTCGCCGTTGTTGTTGGCCAGATTCACAGTGCTGATGGTCATGAAAATGAACCACTAAAAATATTTTATAAAAAATTCCCTGGTCAAACAAAAGGTTCGGTATTCTGGAATTATGAAATTAATACCGCAGGTGATGATAATTCACAACGATGGGATTATTCTTACCCAGTATGGGGACATGATTTCGCTGTCACTGCAAATGAAGACAATACCTATCCTTCTGAGCCTGAAGATGGAATTACATTAAATGAAGAATTTAGTTATGAGGTAGATATTAAAGATGGCATGATGTACCTAACATTTAAAAGTGAAGGTCACGAAACTAAAACATTTACTAAAAATCTTATTTCCTCTGAATATACAAGACCTTCAGATTTGCCAGAGCAAGTAAAGAATATTTTTGTACCAATAGGACAAGACGGAGTTGAAGTTCCGGATGGTTATGCTAATGAGGGACTTTTCTTTAAATTGGGATGTTATAATCAAACCAATGGAAAAGATCCTAAAACCAATAAAGTCTGGTGTTCGGGTGCTGAAACTCATGATGGAGATCTTCAAAAACAATATGAAGATGGTAATTATGCGGAAGTATGGTTTAAATCAGCTAGTATTACTATAAGTGAAGATGCCTATTCGAATGCTGGCTATTTTGCAGCGAATGATGACTTAAGTAAAAAAAGAGTTACACCGCATGAGGTTATACCATTCATGGACAAATTCAAAATCATGTTAGGAGATGGCGAAACAATTGAAGATTTGGTTGATTTTGAAAATAAAGATTTCTTTTACACCGTAATTGATGGAACGAGACGATGGGTCGTTTATAAAACGCCAAATTCGGGCGTTACTTCGGCAAATTCTAAAAACACAAGAACAGAATTACAAGAAAAAAGAGAATGGACACCTGAACAAGGAGGAAAACTAACTGGCACATGTAAAGTTATGCATGTCTCTACTACTGGAAATGCCAAAGTTGCTGCCTCATTCGCAACCGTTGTTGGACAGATTCATAGCGGAGAGGGACATGAAAACGAACCAATCAAAATATTTTACAAAAAATTTCCAGGGCACGAAAAAGGGTCAGTGTTTTGGAATTATGAAATCAATACTGCAGGCGATGATAATTCTAAAAGGTGGGATTACTCTTATCCTATTTGGGGATATGATATGTCTGTAGTTGGTTCAAGCGAAAATGAATACCCCGTTGAACCTGCTGAAGGTATAGAGTTAGGCGAAGAATTTAGTTATGAAATAAATGTTTATGAAGGCATCATGTATCTTACATTCTGGTCAGAAGGACATGAGACTAAGACATTCGTTAAAAATCTGATTAAATCAGCATACGTTAATAAATCAGACATACCTGATCAGGTTAAGAAATTGTTCGTACCAATAGGACAAGACGGAACGGAACGTTCGAATGCTTACAGCGGAGAATTGATTTATTTTAAACAGGGTGCATACAATCAAACCAATGGAAAAAAATCAGAAACGAATTTCGTCTGGTGTACAGGTGCTGAAACTTACGGCGGAGATATCATGAAACAGTACAAGAATGACTGTTATACAGAAGTTTGGTTCAGAGAAGGAACAGTGGGACCAGGAACACCTCCAAAAAAGTCTCAATCAAAATAATCAGATATTTATAACTTATAAAAAACAATTTTAAATGAAAACATTTGGAGCTAGTAAAGAATTTGTGTTAGACCAAGACCTAGAATGGGAAACTGTAGGAGAAGGTGTAAAACGCAAAATTATGACTTTTGATGATAAAATAATGCTTGTTAAAGTACATTTTAAAGAAGGCGGAATAGGCTACAAACACGAACACTACCATTCACAAGTAACATATGTAGAAAGTGGAGAGTTTGAGTTTTCTATTGGGGAAGAAACCAAAATGGTAAAAGGGGGTGATTCAGTTTATATACCACCACATATATTACATGGTGCAATCTGCAAAAAAGAAGGTATACTAATTGATGTATTTAGTCCTATTAGAGAAGATTTCATGGTATAAAAAATAGGGATAGTTAATAACTTGTATGATCGCTTAAAATACGAATCACTCCCCTAATACTTTCTAAAATATTGATTTTCCATTGCTTTTAGCCAGGCAATATTTACACCCAATTTATTTTTGAATTGGGTGTTTTTTTTTGTCATTCATTTCATCTAATCACAATCCTATAAAAAAAAGTGAATAGTAATTTTAAAAGTTTTAACGTTTGGATGAACAATTGTATGAGTTACCAACCCTTTCTAATTGCAGTCATCATAGATCACTGTAGCCTGTCAACAGGATCAATTGACGCTATTTCAATTGTCTAGTCTAAAAAAAGTTAGTAATCATTTTGACATATAAAACGGGGTATTAATAGCAAATTGAAACACACATGGTCTCAGCTACCTCTATTTTTTTTTACTCAAGAGAATCAATTCACTTAGCATTAGTTATAAAAATGCCATTCGCATTCAATTGTGGAATGTTACGTTTAAAGGTCCAAATTATTGCCTAACTCTTATCGATTTTCGACAATTGAGGTGTAAATCATTCATTTTTCTATCAATACTTTAGGAAAAAACAGCGAAACCATCAAATTATCACCGATATTCCCCCCAAGCCACTTCACTTTTTAAAATTAGATAACGGTTACCTTCAACAACCAAAACACCTATCTCCACAACTCTTTTACAGTGTGTTAGCTCAATCAAAAACAAATCTACAAACACTATTCAAGTACAATAAAAGTCGATATAATTCAACATATAAAATTATTTCTTCCTATTTATTAAAAAAATGTTAAATAATTTAATATATTTGGATAACCAATCTGGTAAACCAGTTTGGTTGGCCAATTCGCGAGGCAGAAAAAATATAATATTTAAACCTACTTTTGTGTGCGTTTTCTCGAACAAAAGTTTGATACAGTCACTTGTATTAAAAAGGTTTATTCACACGAAAACAATTATATTATGAAATTAAAAATGATAATTATAGTAGTGTTTTTACTATTATTTAGCGCAGTAAACTTTGCTCAAGATGGTAAAACACTCACTGGTCAAGTCTTTGGCACAAATAATTCAACCATACCAGGTGCCGTCGTCAAAGTTTTAGGGACTTCAAAAGGTGTTAAAACGGATTTCGATGGAAATTATAAAATTAAAGTTAAAACAGGTGATAGTCTACGCTTTTCTTTTATTGGCTACATTCCTCAAACTATAGCATATCAAGGTCAACAAACTTTAGATATAAATTTGGTAGAAAAGACTTTAGATGAGGTGATTGTTGTAGGATATGGAACACTAAAAAAATCACACAATACAGGAGCAATTTCAAGTCTTAAAGGAACTGATGTTACAGCTATCCAATCAACTCGAGTAGATGAAGCATTAGCGGGCAAGTTGTCCGGTGTTCTCATTCAAAATCAAGACCCAGAACCTGGTGCCGCTCCAAAAATTCAAATTCGAGCTGCCTCCTCTCTATCGGGAGATTCGGGACCACTAATCATCGTAGATGGGTACCAAATTTCAGGAGATTTAGCGACTATAAATTCGTTTGATATCGAAAGTATTGAAATATTAAAAGATGCAGCATCCGCAGCTATTTATGGTGCAAATGGTGCAAATGGTGTAATTCTAGTTACCACTAAAAAAGGAAAGCCAGGTAAGACGGAATACAGTTATAACACCTATATAAGTATAGCTCAAAAATATCGAGATAATATTTTAAAATCGGGTCCAGAATGGGGCACGTATTCTCGCGAACAAATTGCTGCTGGTAATTGGGATGTCTCCGAACTAGACCCCGCATTTGTTGATTATAGATTATCGGCATATGAAAATTCGCCAGGTGCAATTAGTCCTGAAGATTGGTTATTTAGAACAGGTATTTCGACGAACCACAATTTTAATATGCGTGGTGGTTCTGAAAACGCTAGATATTATGGATCTGTAGGTTATCAAAACACCGAAGGAGTAGCAATTACTCAAGCTTATGAACGATTCAATGCACGCTTAAATTTAGATCTTAAATTAAGTGAAAAACTAGACGCAGGACTTAGTTTCAATGGGTTTGTATCTAAAAGAGACATGTTAGCTCATGATATGCGAGATCTATTAAGAGCATATGGTGTACATCCTATCTATCATACAGAAGAATCTATTGCCTATGTAAAGCAATTAAATTCTGAAGCAATCGGCCTAGGCTTACCATCATTCGATGAAGGTTATCGAGGAGGTGTTGGTCCAACTAGTATAAATGATTTACAGGTTGGTGACCCAGTTGATGATTGGCATTACGGTAGATCAAATAATGGTATTGGTGGTTCAGGTGATGCAGGTCCTGCCCAAAAGCTTGATAACGCACAGAGATGGCAAAAAACATATTTTGCAAACCTTGTTGCCTATTTACAATATGAAATTACTGATGGTTTAACTTTAAAAACTATTTTAGGGGGAGACTTAAACAATGTAGAAGATTATTATTATCAAGGTTTAGCTGCAGATTCAAGAGCAAGAACAGATCAAACGGATTTGGATTTAGCCAATAGAAATGCTACTTCTATCTTAAGTACAACTACACTAAACTACAACAAGTTACTTGGCAAACATATGGTTAACGCTGTAATTGGTGCTGAGGTATTAAATAATCACATTACTGGAACTTCGTTAACGGGAACAAATGTTCCATATAGTGAAATTATTAATTTTAATTTACTTGATCCCGCAGATATAATTGTTGGCGAAACAGATGCAACCAGAGCAAGACAAAGTCTTTTCGGGAGAGCTCAATACGCGTATGACAATAGATATTTATTATCTGCATCAGTTAGAAGAGATGGTGATTCTCGCTTCGGTTCGAACAAACAGTTTGGTGTTTTTCCAGCAATGTCAGCTGGGTGGAATATGCACAACGAATCTTTTTGGAAATCAAAAAAGATAAGTCTTGTAAAATTAAGATTCAGTGTTGGTACTTTAGGAACAAGTTCTTTTTTAAATGATTATGACGCTCAGAGCTTGCTAAATCCTATTGCAACTGTTTATGGAACTGGTTTTGGTATTTCAAGTAACATAAATAACCCAGATTTAACTTGGCAAACAAATAGAGAAACAAACTACGGTATAGATGTCGGTTTTCTTAAAAACCGCATTAGAGCGAGTGTAAACTATTTTGTCTCTGATATCGAAAATATGTTAATCGGAAGTACTGTTTCTTATACCACAGTTGGACAAGCATCTATTATAAGTAATACTGGTGATATGAGGAGTTCAGGATTAGAGTTTGAAATATCTGGAACAGTGATTCAGAAGAAAAACTTTTCTTGGGATATCAATGCAAACATATCTACTGTACAAACAGAAATTACAAGTTTAGATAATGTCGAAGAATTACCGCAAATACAATATGGACAAAGCGGTAGAGGTCCAGTTTTTAGAAATTATGTAGGCGGAGAAATTGGTGAAATGTGGGGCTTAGAAACTATTGGTGACGTAGAAATGATATATATGGAAGACCCTACAAGATACACTAATAATACTTCAGGAGAATCATATGTAGTTGACCAAAATGGTGATGGTGTAATTGACAATGAAGATTTTGTAAAAATAGGATCTGCAACACCAGATTTTTATTGGGGAATAGGTACTTCTATGACTTATAAAGATTTTGATTTATCAATGCAATGGCAAGGTTCGTATGGAGCAGAAGTCTATAATATAGATCCACTTTATTACGAATCACAATGGTCAGGTTTATTGAAAGATAGTTTTGATGCCGATGATGACGGTATTGCAGATCATAATGGAAAGTATTATGTTGCAAATAGAAATCAAACAGATCACGGAATTCAAAGTGCATCATACGTAGCTTTAAGAAACATAACTTTAGGTTATACGATCAATAAAGACTGGATGACTAAAGCAGGTTTAAGCTCATTAAGAATATATGTTGCTGCAACCAACTTGTTGTATATCATGGCTAGTGACTATACTTCATATAATCCAGAAGGTGTTGAAACACAAACTACGGGTTATTTAGGACCTACTACTTACGGCATTCAAAACGGTGCAAGCCCAATTGTAAGAAGCTATACGTTTGGGATAAATGTTAATTTTTAAAAAGAGGACAAATGAAAAAAGTAATTTTATTATTCGGAATATGCTTATCGATTGTGGCTTGTGAAAAGTTAGAACAAGTCCCAAAAAATATTGCTAACTCAAATTCATTAACTGATTTTGGTGGTGTATTAAATGCCGCATATTATTATCAATTGGGGTCTGTAACTCCACTAGCAATTATGGGAGATTTTAGAGCTGATAATGCTTTAATGATAGAAGAACCCTATACTTCTTTTGATAGATTCAATAATGATTTATTAGATATGGAAGAACAATTTTTTAGTCCTTTCTATATTGCCATGTACAGATCTATTCTAAGTGCAAACACTGTAATTGAAAACACAGATGATATGAGCATTGTTGGTGAAGCTAAGTTTTTAAGAGCATTGTCTTATTTCAAGCTAGTGAAAGTATTTGGCGATGTCACTATAAACTTAACTTCAAGTGATATTAATCTAAATCTAACTAGACAATCAGCTTCATCTGTATATAACGACGTAATTATTCCTGATTTAGAAGACGCCATTTCGTTTTTAGATAATTCAGGAATATCAAACGGGCGTGCATCTCAATTAGCTGCTCAAAGTTTACTAGGTAAAGTACACATGCAAAATCGTAATTTTAGTCGTGCTGAAACTTACCTTGGTGATGCTATATCAGCTGCATCAGGAGCAGGAATAAGTCTACAAGAAAATTTTTCTGATATTTTTGGAAGTTTCAATGATCTTAACTCAGAAGTTATCTTTGCTACACAATTGTCACGATCAGTTCCAGACGAATACGGTTTCACTGAATTTACAGGTTGGTATATAGGGAATGATTCTAAATCTTTTGAACCCTTAGATTTGGATTTAGTTGCTGCCTTCGATGCCGCTGGAGATGTTGTTAGAAAAGATTTAACGGTTAACGAATCAAGCAAGGCCGGAATTAAATATATTTCTGAAGATCCTGATCAGGATTGGATAGAAATAAGACTAGCTGACATTATTTTATTATATGCTGAAGCTTTAAATGAAAATGGTACTTCAGCAACGACAGTACTGCCTTTATTAGATGACATTAGAATTAGAGCCGGTTTAGCGATTTTAGACCCTGCTGTTCTAAATACACAAGAATTAGTTAGAAAAGCTATTGCTGACGAAAGAAGATTAGAATTAGCATTTGAAGGACATCGTTGGTTTGATTTAGTAAGAACACAAACTGTTGATGCTGAAATGGGTGAATCAATAAATGAAATTTATCACTTATTCCCTATTCCATCTACAGAAGTACTAGCAAGTGATGGTGTAATTACACAAAACCCAGGGTACTAAAAAAATTATGATAATGAAAAAGAAATTGGTAAATAACTGACTGGACTGACTTTTGACTAGTCATAAAAAAATGATGTATTTTTATAAAAAAAATTAATCAAGTTCATCAATATTTAAATATCGCCCGATGAAAATCAGTTTGTTTATCATAAAGAATATAGTTCTTAAAAACTTGTCTTTCGCATAAAAAACCACAGCAGATAACAATAGAGATGAACATATTTACAAAGATTGAAAATCGTATCAAGTGATGAAATTAGAGGTACTATCAAATACAGAAGATTTAGCGACGCAAAAAGCAATTATTGCTCAAATAAGAGATTTAATAAACTTCAAGAATATTGAACCAGGAGAAAAGTTACCCTCAGAACGTATACTTTCTGAAAAGTTCAATGTATCAAGAAATAACCTCAGAGAGGCCATACAAAAATTAGAATTTTATGGACTCTTAAAATCCATTCCACAGAGTGGTACGTTTGTCGCTCATATCGGAATTATAGCCTTAAACGGAATGATTGAAGATATACTAAGGTTAAGTACACCAGATTTTAAATCCTTAGTTGAAACAAGAATATTATTAGAGCTAAAAACCGTAAGGTTAGCCGCTTTAAGACGAACGGAGGATGACTTGACTGCTATTAAAAACGCATTAGATAACTATTCGAAAAAAGTAAATGCGGGAGAAAGTGCAGTACAAGAAGATTTGTTATTTCATTTAGCGATTGCTAAAGCGAGCAATAACAGTACTATGAATACACTTATGTTAGTCATCACACCTCAGATTATTACAAACTTTAAAAAACATCACGTTTGTGACGAAAATTTAGCTAATGAAGCTATTAAAGAACATACAGCCATTTACGAATCAATCAAACTTCAAGACCCTAAATTGGGGAAACAAAAAATGAAAGAGCATTTTAAAGAACTCTATAAGTATTGTTACAATACTTGATAAAAAATAGTTTTTAAACACCCCAAAGAAAAATGAAATTGAAAGGACTTAGATGGTGGGTAATTGGCTTGATTGCCTTAGCAACCATAATTAATTATATTGATAGGCAAGCGTTAATTGTATTGTGGCCAAATATATCGGCGGATTTGTATCCAGATAAATCAATGACTGAACGAAAAGAAATTTATGCTTTTATATCAGTTGTTTTTATGTTTTCGTATGCCTTTGGTCAATCAATATTTGGGAAAATATTTGATAAAGTTGGTACGCGAATTGGTTTTATTTTATCCATTGGTTTTTGGTCAATATCTACCGCGCTGCACGCTTTTGCAAAAGGGGTTGCAAGTTTCGCTATTTTCAGGTCTTTTTTAGGTGTGTCAGAGGCAGGAAACTGGCCGGGAGCAGCAAAAGGAAATGCTGAATGGTTTCCGGCTACTGAGAGAGCTTTTGCTCAAGGGCTATTCAATTCGGGTGCTGCAATAGGTGGGATTGTTGCCATACCGACTATTGCTTTTTTAACAATATATTTCAATTGGCAAATGATATTTGTTATTGTTGGTATCGTTGGTTTACTTTGGTTAATTCCATGGATAATAATTGTAAAAGCTCCACCAAAAACACATCCTTGGATCACTGAGGAAGAGAAACATTATATTTTAAAAGGAGAAAAAATAAAAGAGGTTAAAGAAAATGAGAAATTACCTGAATACAATCCTTCTGTAAGTGAATTACTTTCTCGTAAACAAAGCTGGGGAGTTATCATTGCTTCAGCTGCAATTGACCCAATTTGGTGGCTATTCGTTTTTTGGATTCCTATTTACCTTTCTGAAGTATATGGTATGGATGTTAAAGCAATTGGCATTTATGGTTGGGTACCATACGTTGGAGGTATGTTAGGAGCATGGTTTGGAGGATTATTAGCAGGCAATAGATTAAAAGCTGGTTGGGATATAAATAAAACCCGAAAAATGGTAATAACGCTAGGTTGTCTATTGATGTTACCAGCCTTATTAGCTTTAGCGAATCCAGGTTCACCATTTAATGCAGTATTAATAATGGCTGTCGTTTTATTTGGGTTTCAAACAGCAATTGGAAATGTACAAACCCTGCCTAGTGATTTATACGGAAAAAAAACAGTTGGAACACTTTCAGGCTTTGCAGGAACGGCTGCAAAATTGTCTGGAGCAGGTTTGATAGCTTTAGTACCAAAACTAACTTCCGATGGCAATTATACTCCAGCTTTTATAATTGGAGCTACATTAGCCTTTATTGTAATAGCAAGTGTTTGGATACTAATTCCAAGGATAGAAGCTTTAAAATCAAGAAAAAAGTAAATTAAATTTTTTAACAAAAAAAAGATGAATAAGAATAGAGTAGCAATTGTAACAGGAGCAACAGGAGGAATTGGTTTTTCTGTAGCGGAGCGTTTAGGAAAAGAAGGTTATACTGTGATAATAAATGGTATTAATGATGAAGCAGGTGCTGAAAAATTAAAAGTATTAACTGATGCTGGTATCGATGCTGAGTATTATGGTTTTGATGTGACTAATGAAGAATTAGTAACATCAAATATCAAGAAAATTGGTGAAAAATACGGCAAAATAGATGTTTTGGTGAATAATGCAGGAGGTTTAGGTGGTAGATCTAGATTTGAAGAAATGACAACTGAATTTTATAGAAATGTTATGGCTTTAAACTTAGATTCAACATTCTTTGCGTCAAGAGCAGCAATACCATACTTAAAGAAAAGTGAATACGCTTCTATTATTAATTATACATCAAATGCTGGTTGGAATGCTGGAGGTCCTGGAGCTGGAATTTATGGCACTTCAAAAGCTGGTGTTCACGCAATAACTAGAGCTTTAGCAAAAGATTTAGCTGAATATGGGATTAGAGTAAATGCAGTATCTCCAGGAACTATTGACACACCTTTCCATGCACAAATCAAATCTACAAAACCAGAAGTTTTTGCTTCTTGGGCAAATAATATTATGCTTGGAAGATTAGGTCAACCAGAAGATATTTCAGGTGTAGTTGCATTTTTAGCGAGTAAAGATGCCTCTTTTATAACAGCTGAAACAATTCAAGTTGGTGGTGGACAAGCTTTAGGTATATAATATAAAAAATTAAACAAATTATGAATAATGTTGTAACATTTGGTGAAATAATGTTACGCTTATCTACTGAACGACATTTACGTTTTGTTCAGGCAAAAACATTCGCTGTCTCCTATGGAGGCGGCGAATTTAATGTTGCAGTATCGTTGGCAAATTATGGAGTTAAATCTGAATTTGTCACTATCGTTCCTGATAATGACATGGGAGCTTGTACTGTTAAAGAAATGCGTAAATTAAAAGTTGGCTTAGATAATGTAGTATACGGTGGAGATAGATTAGGTGTATATTTCTTAGAAACTGGAGCAGGTACAAGAGGAAGTAAAGTTGTTTACGATAGAAAATATAGTTCTTTTGCAACTGCTGAAGAAGGAGTTTTTGATTGGGAGGAAATTTTGAAAGATGCCACTTGGTTTCACTGGAGCGGTATTACTCCTGCTATTTCAGAAAGTGCAACACAACAATGCTTAAAAGCGGTTCAAGCTGCACATAAATTAGGCATTAAAATTTCATGTGATTTAAACTACCGTTCTAAACTATGGAATTATGGTAAACAACCCCATGAAGTTATGCCGCAACTTTTAAAATATAGTCATATTATTTTAGGAGATATTGATACTGCTTACTTCATGTTGGGTAAAAATAAAGTTGATCCTAATTATCAAAATGAATCTTCTTTACCAATTCTATACGAAGAAATATTTAAAGCGTGCCCAAATTTGGAAATAATTGCTACAACACTACGTTACTCTGTTAGTGCTTCTCATCAACGCATTGGAGGTATTTTATTTGACGGAAACAAAGTGTACAGAGCAAAACTTAAAGAGGTGACCCCTGTCGTAGATAGGGTTGGTAGTGGCGATGCTTTTATGGGAGGATTAATCTACGGACTACTTTCCTATGATAACGATTTACAAAAAACACTTGACTTTTCAGTCGCTGCATGTTGCTTGAAACACACAATATCTGGAGATTATAATTTAGTAAGCTTAGAAGAAGTTGAAAAAATGATGACTGGAGACGACACTGGTGAAGTATCAAGATAATTTAATTGTACTTTAATTTTTACAGGTGGCTTAAGAGCCATAGAACACTCATCTCAAAACCACCTGTTATTTTTAATTCTTTATATTGAGCCAATCTTTAAATGCAATGGACTCATTTCACAAAAGATATCGCTTTACTACATATTTACTTTTAAAGAGATAAACTAAACTTATTTTATAATTAAAAAAAGGATACTTTAATAAAAATAAGTCTTTTCAGTTCTAATTAGCCGGATTCAATTTACCACTTTTCTTTAACCCTTCAAAAAGCAGATTTGCTGTAGATGGATTCGTAGCCAATGGAACATCATGAACGTCACAAATCCTCATCAAAACAGAGATGTCAGGTTCGTGCGGATGCTTCGCTAATGGATCTCGAAAAAAGACAACCATATCACACTTGCCTTCTGATACTCTCGAGGCTATTTGCGCATCTCCGCCGTAAGGTCCTGATAGCAATTTGGTTACTTCAAATCCAACCTTTTCAACTTTGCTTCCGGTTGTTCCCGTTGCAATAAGCTTAATTTCATTTTGATGCAGAAAATCAGCATGCTCATTTAAAAACTGAACCATTTCTGCTTTTTTTCCGTCATGTGCAACTATTGCTATAATCATAATTTGTTTAATGTTTGTTTAGAAAATCTAATAGTATCAATATATTTTTTTGTGAGAACGTTCATTTTTATTAAATAAATGTTTTATCTATGTTATGTGCGCTTAAATTATTCAGATTTAATACATAGCCCACTTCTATTTCATTTATCATAACCATTTGGGGTAAATAATTGAAATCATTACTTAACTAACCAAGAGCCGCCAAGAGACATAACATTTGGAAGGTCCAAAAATGTCTGATAATTTTCGGCATTTATTCCGCCCGTAGGACAAAAAATTACTTCCTTAAAAACATTACTATAGGTTTTCAAAGCCTTAGCCCCACCAAATAAATGTGCTGGGAAAAATTTCAAATAGCGCCACCCAAGTTCCATGGCAGACATTATTTCACTCGGTGTTGAAACACCCGGCAAAAAAGGAATTCCACTTTTTTCGAAATTCTCTTTAAGAGCAGGACAAAGTCCGGGACTAACCATAAAGTCAACCTCCAACTCCACGCAGCGCTTAATATGCTCTACAGAAGTGATTGTCCCTACTCCAACCTTAAAACTATCTTTATACTCTGACTTAAAAAGCGCAATCGCCTCCCAAGCAAAATCAGTGCGTAAGGTAATTTCAACGCAACTTATTCCTTGACTGGATAGGTGCTCATAAAGTTGTTTAATCTCTTCTTCTTTATGAATTGTAACCACAGGAATTAGCGGATGGGATTCAAGTATTTTTTCAATGTTATTTTGCATAGTATCTGTTTTTCAACTCCACACCACTTTCATTTACGGTTCACAGCTTTTTTTATTTAATAAAAATAGCAACCGAGGTTGGAGTGTTATATTAATCTAAAGTAAAAGGCTGCCTTGTATATCATCTGATAGTCAGGACAAATTTCCATTTTTCACGTTGAAAGATTAAAATAGCGCTAAAAAATCACTTTTAAAAGGACTTAATTTGCTTTTCTCTCATTTTATTTAACTTAAAAAGTAGAAAACTTCATTGCTAATATAAACCTTTATGTCAAAATGACAATAACTACTTGTGATTAATTCATTAGAAACCAAAATTATCAAATCCGTCTTCCACTAATTTTCTATAATTCTCAGTATTAAACGCATAAAAATTGGATGGTTTATGAGGTACATCTACTTGCTTCTCATCTAATTTTTTTACGATTTGAAGTTTAATCAATTTTCTTCTAAAGTTTCTTTTGTCAAGCGCCTTACCTACAATCACTTCATATAATTTATGAAGTTGTGAAAGCGTAAATTTTTCGGGTAGTAAATTAAATCCAATCGGTTGAATTTTGAGTTTTGTACGTAGCTGTTTGTGGGCATTATTAAGTATGTTCATATGTCCAAAAGCCAAAGAATTAATTTCGTCTATCGGCTGCCAACTGGCCGAAGAAGCAAAATAGGCTGGTTTTAATTCAAAAGATGTTAGATTTACTAAGGCATAATATGCAACTGTAATAACATGTGCTTCTGGTTGTTCCCTAACAGCTCTCAACCAAATTCTATCTTCTTCATTTGAATGGCGATCCACACTAAACGCGCCCAGTTGTTCAAGAAAAATATCTTTCAAACCGGTTAAATCATGCAAAACTCTAATTGCAGCTTGTTCTAGGTTTTCTGTTTCAAAGATAAGGTCACCAGGAAGAGAAAACTGATTCAACCTACCATTTTCTGGTGATTTTCGTTTAATAAGTAAAACATTTAATTTTTCGAAATCGAACCCGAATATTACACAATCGACTGATATACGTTGATTTAAGTTTGAGCGATCATTATTATCCATTTTTCAAATATAAAAAAACAATAGCATAGTTGCGCAAAACCTCTAAATGAACTAAGCGTAAAATAACACATTGTTTTTTTGCACTTTTAATGTTTTTACATGAATAAATAATGCTCCATGTGTAAATAAACAAACGCTTTTAATCGACGGATTTTAAATCATACACCTAATAATAAATGTATTCAATTGAAATAAAAACATGAATCTTAATCAAATTGAATTCAGTATTTTTTTCATTGAAACACCTGATAATTAAAACAGATGACTATCTTAGTGTCATATTGACATTTAATATTTTTTTATTATCTTACAATTCGCATAACTTAATTTCACGATCAATTTTCTGTGAGCCTAAAAATTGCTAAACAGTAAGTGATCGAATTGTATATGCAACCAAAGAATAATGTCCTTTTTTGGATTGGGTGAATTAGATATACATACAAGGGTAATCAAAAAGTGTCTTCACGTGGAATTCGCTGTACCAATAAAAGTATATCAGGAGTATTATTAATAACCGAAAAGGACTGAAAAATATTTTTTTAATCGTATCAGTAAAAACAATTAAAACGTAAAAATAATGGCAAAGTTAAAATTAGGAATAAATGGGTTTGGGAGAATTGGAAGATTGGTGTTGCGTGCAGCAGTTGAGAGACCCGATGTTGAAGTTGTTGCAATAAATGATTTACTTGACGCTGACCATTTAGCATATCTACTTAAATATGATTCAGTTCATTATCGATTTGGGAAGACGGTTGAAGTGAAGAATGGAAATTTGATTGTAGATGGAAAGGAAATCAGAATTTCTGCTGAAAGGGAACCTAATAAAATTAATTGGGCAGCTACAGGAGTAGATATTGTTGCGGAATGCACCGGTATTTTTAAAACCATCGAATCTGCTCAAGGTCATTTAGATGCTGGAGCAAAAAAAGTAGTTATTTCAGCGCCTAGTGCTGATGCCCCAATGTTTGTAATGGGCGTAAACCATTTAGACGCAAAAAAAGATGATGCTGTTGTATCTAACGCATCTTGTACTACAAACTGCTTAGCCCCGCTTGCAAAAGTACTCAATGATAATTTTGGTATTGAAGAAGCACTCATGACAACAATTCATGCAACAACATCAACACAATTCACTGTTGATTCTCCAGCAAAGAATAATTATCGCCTTGGGAGATCTGCAATGACCAATATCATTCCATCATCAACAGGAGCCGCTAAAGCTGTTGGAAAAGTTATACCTGCTTTGAGTGGAAAGTTGACAGGAATGGCATTTCGAGTACCGACAACTGACGTCTCTGTAGTTGATTTGACAGTGAAGCTAAGTTCACCAACAAGTTACGATGAAATCAAAAAAGTATTCAAAGAGAGCTCGAATCAATCACTTAAAGGTATACTTTCTTACACTGAAGATGAAGTAGTTTCTCAAGATTTTGTGGGAGATAAGCACACTTGTATATTTGATGCAGGCGCGGGTATTGAATTAAATTCAACTTTTTTTAAATTGGTGGCATGGTATGATAACGAAGTAGGTTACTCAAACAAGTTAATTGATCTCGCAATGCATATTAATTCACTTTAAACGAATTGACTAATCTATTAACGACTTCGTTTATCTAATTCAAATCGTTATAAACAGACATCTTAAATCCCCGTTTCCAAATACTATTGCTTGGTTCGGGGATACTCCAACGCCCTTCGATTACTATACTTTTTAACCATCTTATCATGATGGATTAGAAAGAACATTCTATCACACGAAATTTTGAACAAAAAAAAGAGTTTTATCTAATTATGTGCAATGCTTTATGCTCTATATAATAATCACCATTAATTTCAGCCTTAAATTGGTAATAATAAACGCCAGTGTTGCAAAGTGCCCCGTTCAGTGCAATGCCGTCCCAAGTGTCATTTTCATTATTCATATAGCCTACATCAACACCCCACCTATTGACTATTTTAACTTCCCAATCAAAAGGGAAAGGTGTATGAAAAGTTAGTTTAAATTCTTCATTTGTATCATCAGAATTTGGGCTAAAAACATTCGGAAAAGTAATATCTAAATAATTAATTTTAGGTCGTCTTACAACCTTGATTGAATCCGAAACGATACCGCATCCACAATAATCAATTGAAAAGCGATATATACCTGGCTCATCCACTATTTTTAATGGTGAAGTACTTCCATCTTCCCAAAGAATTCTTCCAGCCTGTAATTGACTCAGATCTAAAACTAAACTAGAGTCTAAATACATCTCATCAGGCAAATCACTTACTAAATCAGGTAAATATACTCGAATTCTAGCAGTATCTGGATAGCCATTATTATAATACCTAACAGCTGTTACCCAATAATATCCTGTCCCTGAAAATGAATGGGATGGCTCCATTAAAACACTGGTGTTGTTGGAATTAGATTTAGGGTCACCAAAAGACCATCTTAACGAATCAATATCAACTGGATAGTTTGGCCTTGCCAATTCAAAATCAACAGTTTTCTCAAAACAATTAATTGGAGAATTTAGAATTTCTGGGGTATAAAAAATACTTTGGTTAAATCTAGGTAAGTCTCTATATGATATACCATCTAAAGGAATTGTGGCATTGTGTATGAACTCCACGGCATAGGATTCTTGATTAGGGTTTTGAATAATACTTAAACCTTCTCCGTTTCCTTGGTAATAAATTCGCCCATCAGGTCCTAATTGTCCAGTTTTCAAATCAACAGCGAAAGGAAAGTAAAGCACCGTGTCTTTTGAAGCGGCAATGCTATTATCATCTGCCAAGTCTAGGTCATAAACGACCAACATATGTGAAGAAAATATATCTTCAATTTCAACGTAAAGTTTTGAGCCATTACCAGAAAATGCTGGCTCATAATCAAAATAGTTTCCAGGACTAGGGTCGGTATGCATATTATCATTATCTATTTCAACTTTATTACTGACTTTTCCAGTAGCTGGATTAAAATCAAACAATTGTAAATGAGAATCATTCTTTTCTCGCCATGCCATTATAATTTTATCTCCCCTTGGCGAAGCTTTTAATCTTCCTGTAACATGCTTCTTAGCGCTAACTTCTTCGTTAAATGCTGAAATTACGGGATCACGCAACAACCCATTACAGTCGACCAGATATGCATAAAAATTAAATTGATCTTTTTCGTGCATCAACACCCAAAAATCTCTCTGATTAGCATGATTAACTGCCGTAATATCTACCAATGGTAACCTCTCATTTAAAGTATCATTTAGCGCGGTCATTCCAGGAATACCGTCATGAAGATAATCATGAATGATAGAATAGAATGTTCCTTTTATAGAATCTAACCAACTATGAGGAGTTGCCATACCTTGATGAAATATAAAGACACGCTCATTAATATCAGGATGATCAGCCATTAGTGTTTTAAAATTCGAAGCACAACCAGTCCCACCTGGAAGACCCTCACTTTCTATGACTACTTCATTCATTATATCCCAAGCTCTATTACCATCTGTATAATATCTCAATTCACCTGACGTATCAGACAGACTAGAGGCTCCTGAAAATGCTTCTAATTCAGTAAAAGGAAATAAACCAATAGAATCGTTTTCAAAAAACTCAATACCTGAATGTTCACCAAACAACCAATTATTTCCACGCTTATCGTAAATTTTATGATTGTCATCTAATCCAAGACGATTGCCAATAATTATTTTACCTCCACTGCCAACGGCAATAGCTAACGTATCATTAATAAAATCAACATCGTAAACACTAAATGAAATTGGTAATGTTTCTTCAACCCAATTTGATCCATTAATGGTTGTAAAAATGCTTCCAGCTCCTCCTCCAATAATTCCTTGTCCGTTTCGTCTAAACTTAATCGAATATAAGTTTTCTTCCGTGCCAGCATCCTGTAACTTCCATGATCTACCACCATTTGTTGTTTTCATTAAGAATCCTCTATTACCAATACAGTATCCTGAATATGCGGAGGTAAAATAGATATCATTTAATTCGTCAACACTTTCATAATTTAATTCCCAATTCGGACTTTTTCGTTCATCATAATTATATATTTCACCATCATCGGTCACCAACCAACCTATCTCTTTAAAAAAGAATATTTTTTTAATCATTGATGTAATTGCAGGTACACTAGGTATTATTGTTCCAGCAAGAGGATCATCTGGAAAATGTCTATATATTTCTCTTGTTGTTCTCGCAGTATAATATTTCACGTTTGACAACCAACAAGCTGTTGTATAAATTCCGAATGGATAAAAACTAGTCGATATATTTCCTTCCCAACCATCCCAAGTGATGGCATAACCGCCCGTATTATTTAGGACTAAATGATCACCTAAAACGCCGGTCTTAATGTATTGCATTTCATTCAACCCAACATCTGTCTCATTAAACCCCCATGTTAAACCAAAATCTTCAGACATATAAACTCCAGAAATACTAATCCCTGAAAGATATATTCTATTTTCTACGCTTGTTTCAACGGCCGTAATTAAACTCGCAGTTGGAGATGTTACCTCAGACCATTCATACCACTGAGCATGAGTTTTTTGCATAAAAAAACTGAAACAAAAGATCAGAATTATTATTAAATACTTATTATTAATCAAGTAGTTAGTTTATTTTTGATAAAATCAAATTCAACATTTGCAAAAGTGTAAACAACTTATGCTTAGAAACAAAGATATAATTATTGATCAAATGAAAAATTATAATTATCTAGTATTTATTCTATTACTATTAATTACAGGATGCCAAAAGGGGCCTAATTATTGTGGTCATAAGATAACCCTATCTTCACCAACAACTATTAATGAAGGTGAAACTCTTACATTAAACCTCGAAAATATTGAGGGCGCGAAAAATTCAACATACCTTTGGAAAACACCTGACATGACCAAATATACTGAATTTGAGGCTGGACGAATTGCTGGACATGAGTCGTTTGAAATCACAAACTTTTCTATTAAAGACCAAGGAGAGTATTCTGTAAAATTATTCCCTGATGTTGACCATTGCGAACCTATTCTTTTGAAGACTTTTGTTACTATGATTCCAAAAAAATGCGATTGCGAAACACCCGACTTAGAAAACACGTTATATTATTCCCCTTTTTATGAAGGCCTTTTTACTGAGGACGCATCAGACATTCGAGTAGATTCTTATATTGATGATAATATAGGAATAATTGTATCAGGATTTAATAATTTATATATCTCTTTTGGTGATGATATATTTCCAGAAAATTCGAGTACGTATAGAATTTTTGGAGGTCAATCTTTTGACTATACTTTATTTGAACCTCATTTAGGTTTACATTTCTGGATGAATGGTTCAAATCATGGTTGGGATTATTTCATTGTGAATAGTGACGAAAACAACCTATTTTATTCCCGTGAAGGCAACCGCGTAACAATGCAATTTTGCAATGTTAAAGTTGTGCGAAAACATTCTAGAATAGAATCTTTTAAGCTTAGCGGCAAATTCACATTTGACATTTAGCTTAGACAAGTTCGACCACAAACACTTTTTCAACTCCTCTTCTCGTCACAAAGCCTCTGCTTTGGTATTAAATTCTTCTTGAAAGTCAATTGTCCATGTTCGATATCTTACCGTGTACCCTTTTGTAGCTAATTCATTATGTGATTTAAATCGATCCGCAAAATGAGTGGAATACCTGATATAAATCTTGTTATAGGTCGATGTAAGATCAGTCACAAAAGTTGGGGAGGAATTTAGACTAAAATGATTTTCTGTGTACTAAAGAATAACTTTTGGATTGATTTTTAGATTGAAAAATAATTTTTCTAATTACAACTTAACTCAATAATTTTATCCTAAATTCGATTCTTCGATGCCATTCTTTTAAGAAACGAATTGAAATTGGTAAAAAAGTGAGGACGTGTGCGACTCAGTCGTAAACTACAATCTTTGATTGGCGCCTGTCCGACCTTAGGCGGAATCACCGATCTTTTCCAGTTTCAAGAGTGGTGTTGGTGAGTAAAAGCGGGCTATTGGATGTAGGCCCTGCCAGGCAGCCTTTTTTCCGCGTGCGCTGAAGGAATCTTCGATGACCGAAGCTTCTAGCGAAGGCTATAGCGGAGGCGCTGCTAACTTTTCTTTCCCTAAAGTGTTCGGGAGTAAAAAAAGGTAGAAGAAGCTAAATAAAATTTGAAAATAAATCGGGTATCCAAAATTTCAAAATAAAATTCTGATGTTTCAAAAATGTGGCTTTAGTTTTATTAAGATTAACTAAAATATATGCCTAGTCCCCAACAATTGGTCTTGATCCCGGAGCACGTTCCGATAGAAAACGGAACGAACGTGCGAGCAAACCAAAACGCGAAATTTTGGACAAAAAAAAGAGTTGCCAAAACTGACAACTCTTTTAATGGTAGCGGGGACACGACTCGAACGTGCGACCTTCGGGTTATGAGCCCGACGAGCTACCAACTGCTCCACCCCGCAATATATCTTTGTTAAAATTTAAATATTTGATGATCAAAGTTCGATCTGTAAATATTGTTTTAAATCTTAAAATGTTTTTTTCTACTTCGTTAAGCGGGTGCAAATATACAACAAGTATTTTCTTTACGCAAGTTTTATGTTAAAAAAACAAAAACAAACATGTAAAAGAATTCCGATATCTTATAATCATTACCTTTGTTAATCATTCATTATTGTATTTTTTTGTCTTATGAAAACCGTATATTTTAGTTTATTCTTAGTGATTTTAGCAAGTTGTTCGAACGACCAAACTAGCAGTTCAGAAGTTGATAATAAACCTATTAAAGAACCAGAACTTTGCGATTGTAATGAACTTGGTTTTGATAAAGACTATAACAATTTCTTTTGGACAACGCCTAGAAATGGCTACACAGGAACATGTGAATTATATTTTCCTGATGGTAAAATAAAATTACAAAAACATTTTAAAGGCGGTAAAGTTCATGGTAAAATGACCAGTTATTATCAAAATGGACAAATAGAAGACGTTAAAGAATTTGATACAAACTTTCAAGTAGGAGAACAGAAAACCTATCGAGAAGATGGTATTCTAAAATATCATGCGCTTTACGAACGCGGAAATCAAACTAAAATATTGGTTTATCCTGGAACTATCGAATAAATTACTTAAAATCCTTTAAAGATCGCATATCCGACCCTGTTGGATTTTCAAACAATTCTAATTCGAAATATTGCACTGAAGACAAAATGTGGTCAAATACATCTGCAACATTCGCTTCATAAACCTCCCACTCTTGTGATTTGGTGAAAGCATACAATTGTAAAGGCACACCTTTTTCAGTTGGCTGAAGTTGTCTCACCATTAAAGTCATTGACGTATTAATGTCCTCATTCTGTTCTAAATATTTAGTAATATAATATCTAAATACACCTATATTTGTTTGGTTTTTACCATTCAACAATACTTGCTTGTTTACATTGCGTTCTTTATTGAATTCTTTTACTTCCTCTTCTTTTGTATGAATATAATCCTTAATAATCTCTACCTCACCAAACTTGGCCAACATTTCTGGCGTACAAAATTTAATGGATTGCATTTTAATATTAATCGATCGCATTAATCGACGACCATCAGAATCTAACATTCCACGCCAATTCTGGAAAGAATCTGAAATGAATGAATAGGTAGGAATTGTGGTAATCGTCTTGTCAAAATTTTGAACTTTAACTGTTGCCAAAGTAATTTCTACAACATCTCCATCTGCCCCATACTTCTCCATCGTAATCCAGTCCCCAATGCGTACCATGTCGTTTGCCGCTAATTGAATACTACCAACAAAACCAAGAATTGTATCCTTAAACACTAATAAAATGATTGCTGTTGCCGCCCCCATTGAAGTAATAATAACAATAGGATTTATTTGAAATGCAATTGATATCATTACAATTCCCAATAATATCGTCACTACAATTCTCGACAATTGAACATATGATGCGATCGGTTTGTCTTTGAACCTAGGTTTTTCTTCGAGAATATCTTTTAAAGTGTTTAGAAAACGAAGAATGCAATAAAGTAGTATTACGACAATAACCACATCCGTTAATCTTAAAACAAAATCCCGCATCATATTAAAATCTGCAAAAACCGTTCGCACCATTGGCTCAATGAACAAAAAAGGAACCAGGTGAGCCAGTGCAGCAAAAAACTTATTTTTCACCAAATAATCATCCCATTTCGTTTTAGACAAATCAGCAAAAACGTGAATAGCACGAATTAATATTTTTCGTGTGGCCCACCAAAGAACAAAGAACACGATGTTAGCTGCGATTAACAGAACAAATGTTCGCAAATAAATTAATTGATTGTCTGATAAAGGCAAACCACTGAATAAATTATCAAGGCCCTCAAGAATAGATTTTCGACTAAAAAAACTAACGGTGTCTATTACTGCGTAAATCATTTAAACTCTTTTTTTATTACTGAATACTCCATACAAAACTACACATTATTAAAAGAGTAAATATTGTTCAGTACTACTTTCTTCTAACTGAAATTAACTTTAATTCTGCCCCTATTTTAAACGAACTATCCGTAAATTTGCAGCTTATGAAATGGATTTTTTTTATTGGTATTTTTTTTATGTTAAACGCCTGTAATATGGTGCGATGGAATCAAAAACAATTGTCTAAAAAATTTGAAAGGAACGGCATCGTTGAAGGCCATTTTCAAAATGATGAGCATTCAATTCGTTATTTTGAAGGAGGAGAAGGTGAAACAGTTTTATTGTTACATGGATTTGGAGGAGATGCACAAGTAACATGGAGAAAAATGTTCATGGATTTAAGTGAAAACTATCATGTAATTGCTCCAGATTTACTTTGGTTTGGTAAAAGTACAAGTACAGCTACACCAAATCTTGATTCCCAAGTTGATGCGGTAAAAGATCTTCTCGACGATAAAAAAATAGATCAAACAGCAATTGCAGGCATATCGTATGGCGGATTTGTTCTTACAGGTTTAATCTATGCTTATCCTGACCTTTTTACGAAGATTGGTATTATTGACTGTCCTGGTGTAACTTATGATGTTGCAAACCTTGATACCTTATGTGCAACGCAAGGCGTAAAAAGTGTTGATGAAATATTTGTTGTAAAAACACCTGAAGATATTCAAGAACTTTCTGATTTGGGTTCATATAAACAACGGAATATTCCCAATGGAATTCTCGAGGACATTTATACTGTTTACTACGACCAACATCATGAAAAATTAACGAAATTAATCCTTAGTTTAAAGGAAGAACAAGGAAGATTTGCAATTGATACAACATTAAGCTTTGCACCAACCACTATTTTTTGGGGCGAATTCGATCGCGTTTTTCCTATTGAAGAAGGTGAAAAATTGGCGAATTTTATGAACGCCGATTTTCAAATGATACCGAATGCTGGACATGCTCCAAATGTTGAGAATTATAAAGATTTTTTGGTAGCATTTAGAAGCTTTCTCGAAAATTAATTAAAACTATAAATACCCCAACCACCTACTTTAATTCGGCAGAAAGGGTATCTAGGGGTTTACTTAGCCGTTATCACAAGTCTTTGCAAACTACTTATTCCGTTTTGCACAACTTTGAGCAAGTAGACTCCTTCAGCTAAATTTGTTTGGACATGACTGGTACTGTTTAATGTCTTTTCCTGATAAACAATCTGTCCTGCCATATTCATAATTTCTATATCATAATCTCCCTCTGCATTTATTGTAAAAGTGCCGCTTGAAGGATTTGGAAATACTTTAAAATCAATTTCTTCATTATCAGCAACGCTTAATACTCCTAACTCACAACCATATCCTGATTCATCATAAAATTCTTTTACTTCACCTGCAAGATCAATAATACCTTGCACATTTTCTAAATGATCACCATCTCTATTGTATATGATCGCATAATCAAAACATAATTCTTCTTTAAAACCTAAACCGTCAAAAGAATGTGCCATCATCATTGTACGATCACCAGATAAATTTGAATTTGATATTTCACTCCATTCTTCGGGATCGCTAGGATCTCCAGGGTACATATATGAAGTTGGTGTTTCTCCCCCATAACCAGTGCCGCCTAAAGAAATTGAAGTCCCATCATTCCATATCCCTTTTAAATTCGAATAATAATTACTTGCCATTGAAGGCAGACTTTGTGCTGGATTTTCGTCATTATAAACAATAAAAGTACTGATGTCATTGTTGAGTGAAACAACGCCAACCGCTGGAGGATTTTCACCGTATCGAGCATCAATATTTGAACCATTATAAACATAAGCAACATTATTATCTACGTTGACTCCAGCTAAATCATCCGTTGGAAAACCTAAGTCCGGATCAATAAAAACACCCGCTTTAAAAGTATATAAAACCTGAGTTGAACGGTTTATAATGCGCGAATGAATAAATGTCGTATTATTTAAATAATCGTCAGTAGCATATGTGTATATCATTTGATGCACCTCTATCCCAATAGGATCGCCTCCAGTTTCAGTATGAATATTACGTTTATCATTCATAATCATATACGTGGCAAAATCACCTCGCATAACGGGATAATCACCTGCCTCAGGATCGTATATCCCATCACCATCAGTATCCACAAAGGGCGCCAAATAAAAATCTTGATTATAATCTAAATCTCCATGTGCAGGCCAGTTTGCTATATTTTCTGGAACAACATAACCTAAAGCATCCCAATTTTCAATGTGATTATCAATCTCGCTTTTGCGAATTGGATATATTAAATTTGGACCAGCTAGAGGTGATGCTGTTGCTGCACCATCGTCAGACAAAGCGCCTGGAAACATATCTGTTTCTGGCATATATTTAGTACCTGAAATCTTTAATTGACCATTTATATCTTCTCCCGCATACCAAAATGACATATTATATAAAGCATCATTGCCAGATCCTTTCGGTATTTCATATCCCGCTGAAGACGACATTACATCCTGGAATAAAACGCCGCCATTTGTCAAAATCGATTTGACATTATTAAATTCATGATTATAAACAGCTACTTGAGCATGTGTTATTCCAAACACCACCAAGAGTACTAATAAAGTTGCTAATCTATTTTTCATAATTTTTTTATTAAAGATTCTCCACTAATATATGCTTCTTTGGACATTCACATTGGTCCTATTTTTTAAAAATAAACGAAATGTATACCCGTCTAATTCATTATTTTACGCAGAATAATCATGTTATTTTCACAAATTAAATTCGCTAGTAATAAAACTTATTCCCACCTTTGTTATAGATCAAAACTAAATTTGAATCGCAATACCTCAACCGTTTGAATAAGCTATTTTCATCACTATGGTTTATGGGATTAATCACCTTGGTTATTTTTCCCTTATTGGCTTGGCCGATATTGTATTTTACCGATAGACATTTTTTCGATTTATTTACAATTGAAAATGATCAATTTCTTTCGATATTTTCATTTCTTTCTATTGGAATCTTCTTCGGTTTAGCAGTAATTTGGATAAGTGAACACCCTTATTTTGAGGATTCATTATCTAAATACAAAAAAATACTCATCAATTTTAAGATTACGATATGGCGCGCCTTTTACCTGTCTGTCTGTGCTGGTATTGGCGAAGAAATATTCTTTAGAGGTGCTTTGCAACCATTATTAGGCATTGTCTTAACCGCTTTCTTTTTTGTTGCCATTCATGGTTATTTCTCAATCAAGGATTGGAAAGTTAGTTTTTTTGCCCTTTTACTCACTGGATTCATTATAATTCTAGGTTGGTCAGCAAGGGAATTCAGTTTATGGCATGCTATAGCGGGACATTTCAGTTATGATTTTGTTCTCTTACTGTATTTGTATAAAACGTCCTCGAACGACTAACAACGAATAACTTTTCCCGATGCTGTTTCTTTAAATTCTTCAACCAATATTATCTCTTTCGGTCGCTCGTAAGATGATAAAACACTATTTATTTCCTTTTGAATTTCAGTTGTATTTATTACCGAATCAATCCCCTCAATCTTTAATACCATTTCTTGCCCCCATTTATCACTCGGTCGACCGATGCAATAAAATCTTTGGTTGGGCAATAAATGTGCGAGCTTTTGCTCAATAAGTTCTGGAACTAATTTTAAACCTGCCGAATTAATAACATTGTCCCAACGTCCTACCCATTTAAAATGGGTATCTTCTTTCAGCTCAACAATATCATTCGTCACTACCACATCATCAACAATCGCAGATGCTTTAATTATTAAGCAATCACGTTCATCAGTCTGAATTGAGACATTCGGTAAACATTCATAATATTCGTTTCCCTCTTGCAATCTCTTCAATGCAATATGTGAAATCGTTTCTGTCATGCCGAACGTAGCGAATGAATTATTTGGCAATTGATAGATCTCTTCTGCCAACGATTCGGAAACTGGCGCTCCGCCAATTATAACATTTTTAATGTCTATATATTTCTCTCTTGTTTCTTCATCAGCCAATATTGCTTGAACTTGATAGGGAACAAAAGCTGCGAAATCGATACTTAAACCATTGATTGACAGCGCTTTTAAAGGATTCGACGTGGTATCAGTAATTATAATTTTCATTTCATGCAGAATGCCACGAAGGAGCATCATCTTACCCGCAATAAATTCGGCCGATAAATTCACCAATAGGGTGTCATTTACTTTTAAATTGAAAAATTTACCTGTTGCTCGAGCCGAATTCATCATCTTGCGCTTTTCGAGCTGAATAGCTTTAGGTTTTCCTGTAGAACCAGATGTATTTACGGTTATATAATCACTCGCATCATACCAATTTTTCAAAAAATGTTGAACATTTTGTATGGTATTATGGGATATACCGTCCAAGAAAACGATATTTTTATACATTGAAATAGATTTTGTGTGAAGGTAGCATTAAATAGAGAGAATATAAAATTAGAAACATGAAAAGAAGCATCTTATTTTTGGGAATATTGAGTTTAGGAATGACAACAGTATCGGCTAAAACATCGATTAAAGATTTTGGACAAATGGTTCAAAAAGTTTCAGTTGAAAAAGAAGTAACTGGGATTCAATTTTTTAAAGGAACCTGGGCAGAAGCGAAGGAAAAAGCTGCAAAAGAAAGTAAATTGATTTTTTTAGATGCTTATGCAGAATGGTGCGGTCCATGTAAAATAATGGCCAAAAGAGAATTCGTTAAAGAAGATGTAGGTGACTTTTTTAACGCCAACTTCGTCAATTTTAAAATGGATATGGAAAAAGATGCTGATGGAGAACGTCTCTCAGAAAAATACGGTTTAAAAGCCTACCCTACTTTATTCATTTTAGATGTAAACGAAGAAATTAAATCAAAACTTGTTGGAGCTAGAAAAGGCAAAGAATTGATCGCCTTTGGCAAGTCGGTATTGTAAGAATTAAAGAATTTTAAAACATAAAAGGAGACTCGATTAAAAACCAGTCTCCTTTTTTTATTGTTAATTGATAATCAATTTTGAATGATACGTTTTTCCAGCTTGGTTAATCCGCACCATATAGGTTCCCATTGAAAGGTTGGTATGAATTAAAGACTTGTCGTTGGCTTTAAATTCACTTTGCATTAATCGACCGTCTAAACTAAATATTTGTAAATCATATTCGCCCTGTAGGTCAACTGTAAACGAACCTTTTGATGGATTAGGGTAAACTTCTAATTCTTCAACCTCATTATATGCTGAAATCCCTAGATAATATTCACAATAACTATCAGGTTTTGTATCATAAAATGTTTGAATAGCTGGTGCCAAATCAACCAATCCTGCGGCATTTTCAATATGATTCTCCGCTCCTGAAAAAGTAATCACTGCAAAATCATAACACTTCTCTTCACCTGGCGCCAATACAACAGATTCTATGCCCATAAAACAACGACGGTCACCTGGTGAATTAACATCATTTATTTCTGTCCATTCATCTGGATCATCCGCACTTGGATATCCATTAAACATAAAATTGGTATCAATATCGGTCTCTTTATATTTAAAATGCTCGCCAGTTACCAATCTCGCATTCAAATAATGCCAATATTCTATATCCACTGATGGGTCTTGATATATTCCATCTAAATTTGCATAATATCCCCCAACACTTATTCTATTATTCAATGATATTAAGCCAACAGCAGGTGGATCAGCACCATACCCTGGCCCATACATGCTCAACTCATCATCCGAATCTCCATTATAACCATAGATCAGATTATGTACTGGGTAAGTACCAATAAAATCATCAGCAGGATCCCCAACATCAAAATCCATTTGAGCTCCTACCCTGAAGTCAGAAAAATCATTACTTCCTCTATTAATTACTTTAGCATGAATAAAAGTGGTGTTATTGATGTATTCATCCACACTTTCGTATTGGTAAAACATATAATGCATCTCAATTCCAAGGGGTTCCCCACCTGTGCCGTGATGTTCTCCACCATTGTCATTCATGATTAAGTAGGCTGCATAGTCACCTCTAATTATAGGAAAGTCTCCTATTTCAGGTTCGTAAATTCCATTTCCGTTAAAATCATGAAATGGGGCTAATGTTTCTGCTAAGCCTAAATCCACATCGCCATTACCAGGCCAATACTCAATTCCATGAGGCATCACATAACCAGGCGCTGCATGGTTGTAAATATGAAAATCAATTTCGTTTTTCGATACAATATAAACTTCCTCCGCAAAAGGTTCTGCTGGAGGTTCACCGCTGCCATCTACCTGTAAAGGGCCTGAATAAACATCTTGACTCTCTGGACTAAACCCTGTGGCCGCTACCCTTAACACTCCATCAGGATCTACACCTCCAAACCAAAAATTATGGCCAAAAATCAAGTGATTTCCGCTATCTTTAGGTGATTCGTAACCTGAACCAATGTCAGTTTCTGGATTAGTAAAAAAAACGCCTGTACTCGAAATTGTTGCACGGATATTATTCCCTTCTAAATCGCCGATAGTTACCTGAGCTTGCAAAGCTACAAAAGGAAAAAAGGTAAGACAAATTGTAATTATTTTATTTTTCATAGCTGAGTTATTTATCTAAATTTAGCTAATAATTTGAGTCAGCCCGAATTAAAAACACTGAAAACCAGCATAATTATACCAATCTGAATATTGGGCTAATTATGAAACCCAAACCTTAGAAGCATCACAAAACAAAAAAGGAGACCAGTTTAAAAACCAGTCTCCTTTTTTATATTGTTAATTGATTGGATTATTTATCCGTATCTACTTTTGCTAAATCCTCAGCTTTATATTTTCCAGATTTTAATCCTTCTTGCATGATTTTGAAAGTATCAATTGTATACTGTACGTCCTCTAGCGTATGAACAGCAGTAGGAATTAAACGTAGCATAATAACATCTTTAGGAACAACTGGGTAAACCACAATTGAACAGAAAATATTATAATTCTCTCTTAAATCGAAAGTAATATTTGTTGCTTCTGCCAAAGTACCTTCTAAGAAAACAGGCGTTACAGCAGTATTTGTTCGACCAAGATTAAATCCTGCATCTTTTAATCCCTTTTGTAAAGCTGTTGCTACTTTCCACAAATTTTCTTTGTGCTTAGGTTCTGTACGCAACAATTCTAATCTTTTTCTTGCACCAACTACAAGGGGCATCGGTAAAGATTTTGCGAACATTTGTGAACGCATATTGTATCTTAAGAATTCAACAACATCTTCTGTCGATGAAATAAAAGCACCAATTGAAGCCATTGATTTTGCAAATGTTCCAAAATAAACATCAATACCATCTTGGCAACCTTGATGTTCACCTGTACCCATTCCTGTCTCTCCTAAAGTACCAAAACCGTGTGCATCATCAACAAAAAGTCTGAAATTGTATTTTCCACTTTTACGGTACTCAACAATTTCTTTTAAAAGACCTTGATCACCAGCCATACCGAAAACTCCTTCAGTAATAACCATGATACCTCCACCAGTTTGTTCACACAATCTAGTTGCTCTTGTCATTTGTTTTTCAAAACTTTCCATGTCATTGTGTTGGAACACAAATCTTTTTCCAGCATGTAAACGAACACCATCAATAATACAAGCGTGAGACTCACTATCGTAAACAATCACATCGTTTCTATCCACTAAACAATCAATTGCAGATAACATTCCTTGATATCCGAAGTTTAATAGAATAGTATCTTCTTTCTGCATGAATTCAGACAATTCTGCTTCTAAAGCTTCATGCTCTGAAGTTTGACCTGTCATCATTCTTGCCCCCATTGGATAAGCTAAACCCCAATCCTTTGCAGCATCAGCATCAGCTTTTCTTACTTCTGGATCGTTCGCTAAACCAAGATAATTATTTACACTCCATACCAAACACTCCGTACCTCTAAAATTCATCTTGTTTCCTATTGGTCCTTCAAGCTTAGGGAAGGTAAAATAACCGTGTACCCCTTTTGCATGTTGACCAATCGGTCCTCTATTCCCTTTAATCTTCTCAAATATATCTAAAGCCATATTTTAATTTTCTATCACCCCATTGGATGCATATTCATAATGCGAAATTATATTGAAAAATGAGATAAACCCAATTAATCACAAAATTTTATTCACATTTTACCGTTTACTCATGTCTAATTTAATTTTTTTTAACAAATCAAAGCGTATCTTTGTCTAGATTTTCGAAACAATAAGGAAAGAAAAATAATGAAGCAATATACCAAATTATTCGTCATTGCAATAGTAGCTATGCTGACAATGTTATCATGTACACCCTATAAAAAGGTACTTAAGAGTAATGATAACGAATTAAAGAAAGAGGCTGCTCTAAGATATTACGAAGAGGAAAGTTACTTAAAATGTATAACCTTATTGGATGATATACTTGAATTTTACAAATTAACGGAAGAAGGTGAACATATTTCTTACATTTATTGTTTGGCCAACTATAAAATGGAAGATTATTACCTATCAGGTTATTATTTTAAACGTTTTATTCGTCGATACCCATCAAGTAAACATGTTGAGGAGGCGTTATTTTTAAGTGCTTTGTGCTCTGTAAAGAATTCCCCAGAATACAGATTGGATCAAACAGAAACTTACAATGCATTGGATCAAATGCAAATTTTTATTGATCAATACCCTAATAGCAATCGAATTGATACCTGTAACCAGATTATGGATGATCTGCGTGGCAAGTTAGAATTGAAGCAATATGAATATGCACACCTTTATTATAAAACGGAGCGCTATAAAGCAGCTGTTGTTGCATTGAATGAAACGTTGGTTAAATTTCCAGAATCTAAATACAAAGAAGAGATCTATTATTTATTAGTTAAAAGCAAATATCAGCTAGCAATTAACAGTATAAATGACAAAAAATTGAAGCGACTAGATGATACTATAAAAAGTTATCGTACCTTTGTCACCCAATTCCCCGATTCTAAAGCGCTTAATGAGTTGAAACAACTTAATAACAAGGCTGAAGCAGAGAAGGAATTATTTAAATTAGAAGGAGCAAAATAAATTATCATGAGCATAAATTATAAAAATACGAATGCTGAGCGCACAACTATTACTAGAGATTTAGAAACTTTCTCTGGTCAAACTGGTAATATTTATCAGGCGTTAATTGCGATCTCGAAGCGTTCAAATCAAATTAGTAGTGAAATGCGTGAAGAGTTAACTGGAAAGTTAGCGGAGTTTGCATCAACTACAGATAATTTAGAAGAAATTTTTGAAAACAGAGAGCAAATTGAAATCTCTAAATTCTATGAAAGCTTACCGAAACCGGTTTCAATTGCTATACAAGAGTTTTTAGAAGGTAACATTTACTCAAGAGAAGTTGGAGAAGAAGCAGAATAAAACATGCTTACCGGAAAAAAAATTCTAATTGGTGTTACTGGTAGCATTGCTGCATACAAAGTAGCGTATCTAATAAGAAATTTAATTAAGCAAGAGGCTGAAATCAAAGTAATTATGACTTCAGCCTCTTGTGATTTTATATCCCCACTCACCCTTGCAACACTTTCTAAAAACCCCGTTGCGATTGAGTTTATCAAAAACGCTGAAGGGGAATGGGAAAATCATGTTGAATTAGGACTTTGGGCGGATTTATTCATCATTGCTCCTGCAACAGCAAACAGTCTATCAAAATTAGTTTCTGGAAATTGTGATAATTTGCTTTTAGCAACTTATTTAAGTGCGCGTTGCCCAGTATGGGTCGCTCCGGCAATGGATTTAGACATGTTTACTCATTTTTCTACCCGAGAGAATTTAGCCAAACTATCCAAAGAAGGCGTTCGAATTATTGAACCAACTCATGGTGAATTGGCTAGCGGACTGGAAGGACAAGGACGCATGGAAGAACCTGAAAAAATTGCAGAATTAGCCAAGGATTTTTTTACCATCAAATCTGTTTTAAAAGGTAAAACTGTATTGATAACGGGAGGACCTACATACGAAGCGATAGACCCTGTTCGATTTATCGGTAATCATTCAAGCGGTAAAACAGGTATCCTTTTAGCTGACGAATGTGCTAAACGGGGTGCGGTAGTATATTTAGTAACAGGTCCAACTCGCTTTACAGTTAAGGATAAAAACATTCATGTCATTGCCATTCAAAGTGCCAATGAGATGTACGAAGCCGTTCAAGAAGTTTGGCCTAAAGCTAATCTCGGTATTTTTAGTGCAGCTGTTGCGGATTATCGCCCTGAGACCCCTGCGACATCGAAAATTAAAAAGAAATCAAACGAATTGACATTGACTCTTGTCAAGAACCCAGATATCCTATCTTGGGCTGGACAAAACAAAAGAGATGCGCAAACTTTAGTTGGCTTCGCGTTAGAAACTGACAACGAAATTGAAAACGCTAGAGGCAAATTCGAACGTAAAAATTTAGACCTATTAATACTTAATTCATTAAATGATCCTGGCGCAGGATTTGGCCATAAAACTAATCAAGTTACTTTTATCCAAAAAAACAATAAATTACGTAAATTTGAGTTAAAAGAAAAAGGTCTAGTAATACTTGATATTTTAGACGAAATTGAAACGATTATTGAATGAAAAAATTAATTCTTCTTACTATATTTTCTTGCTTTTCATACTTGACTTTTAGTCAAGAGTTGAATTGTCAAATTAGTATTATCCCTTCATCTTCATTATCTCTAGGCCCCGTTGAAAAAGAGACTTTTAAAGAATTAGAAAGTGCTATTTATGATTTCATGAATAATACAAAATGGACCAATGATATTTTTGAAATTGAAGAACGTATCAACTGTAATATCCAAATTACCATAACTGATTTACCAACGACGACATCGTTTAAAGGTAAAATACAAATACGTTCTACACGCCCAGTATATAATACAAGCTATAATACAACACTCTTCAACCATGAGGATGCTGATTTGATTTTTACTTATCTAAGAAACTCTGCGATCTTACCTATGAGTAATTATCAATACCGCGATAATTTATCTGCAATCTTATCGTTCTATGCTTATATCATTCTAGGTTTTGATTATGATAGTTTTAAACTAAATGGAGGTGATCCTCATTTTAAAGCCGCGCAGCAAATTGCAAATAATGCGAAGAGTTCTGGCGATGATGGTTGGTCATCTGGCTCTGGAAACAGAAGAAATAGATTTTGGATGATAGACAATGTTCTTCAACCTATATTCAGTCCTCTTAGAACAACTTATTACGATTATCACCGATTAGGTTTTGATTTAATGTACTCTGACCTCGCAGCAGGAAGAAAAGCTGTTTTGGCTTCTCTACAAAGTTTAGACAAAATTCAAAAATCCCGACCAGGTTCTTTGAATATTTACATCTTCCTCACCAGTAAGTCAACTGAATTAATAAATCTTTTTTCAGATGCCGAAACTGCCGAGAAAAATGCAGCAGTCAGCATTCTAAAAAGACTAGACCCATCTAATTCATCCAAATACCAAGAAATTTTAGGATAAGTCTTTCTCGCATTTTATATTCGAACGGACTAATTTTCTCCGCAGATAATCGTTACTTTTGACATCAACTTTATCAGGTCAAAATATGTTACGTCGATTAGAAATTTCAAATTTTGCATTAATAGAAAATGCCAACCTAAACCTATCAAATGGCTTCACGGCTATTACAGGTGAAACTGGTGCGGGAAAATCTATTTTATTAAAAGCATTGAACTTATTATTGGGTGAGCGTGCAGATAACGCAGCCTTAAGTCATTCAGACCAAAAATGTGTCCTCGAGGCAGAATTCGACATCAGTAAATTGAATTTAAAATCGTTTTTTGACGAGGAAGATCTAGACTTCGACAATAGCTGTATTCTTCGTCGTGAATTTAATACACAAGGAAAATCTCGTGCTTTCATTAATGATACACCAGTTCAATTACAACAGCTTAAAAACATCGGTAATTCATTAATATCAATTCATACTCAGCACGAATCACTTTCACTTTTCACTACAGAATTTCAAACGGAAGTACTTGATTATTTTGCGGGCATTCAAGAAAAAGTTGCAGATTATAAAAAGCTATACAAATCGTATACACATGATATTAATTCATTGGCAGAACTTTCTGTCAAGGAAATGGAAAACCGAAAGGAGAAGGATTATCTTGAATTCTTATCAACAGAATTGGTAGATGCCCAATTGAACAAGATCGACTTTGAAGAATTGAAAGCAAAATCAGTTAAAATTGAAAATGCTACCCAGCTTAAAGATGCGATGTCAAATGCTGTCTCAATTTTAGACAATGATGAATTAGGTCCAATTGTAGGATTGAAACAACTCATTGATATTTTTGATAAGATAAAAATTATCGATCCGATTTATGCAGGTCTACATGGTCGTTTATTGAGTGTAAAAATCGAATTAGACGATATTGAAAACGAATTGAGCGCATTAAATGATGATGACTTATTCACAGCTGAAGAAATTTTGTTGATCAATGAAAAGATGGAGTTGATCAATACACTTTTATACAAACACAACGTTCACACTATAGCAGAGCTAATCGAATTAGAAAATGAGATTTCAGAGAAAATTCTCAATATAAATTCAATTGAAGATAGTTTATCTGATTTAAAAGAACGCATTGACAAGAATAAAAAAACGCTTACAGAGAAGGCACTAGCTATCAGTAAATCAAGAAAAACCTTTGCACCAAAATTAGAGAAAGCAATTCATAGTAAATTAGGTCATTTAGCAATGGCTGAAGCTGCGATAAAGGTAGATATTAGCAATACTGATAATTTATCTATTTACGGTTTTGACCAAGTCACTTTCCTCGTTCGAACGAATTTAGGCGGTCAATTCTCTCCATTAAAAAAGGTAGCATCTGGCGGCGAATTATCGCGTTTGATGTTGAGTGTTTTATCTATCCTAGCCGAAGTTAAAAACTTGCCAACCTTAATCTTTGACGAGATTGATTCGGGTGTATCCGGAGAAGTAGCAGCTAAAATAGCCAACGAGTTTTTAGCGATGAGCAAACATTTACAAGTCATCTCTATTACCCACCTGGCGCAGGTTGCAGGCAAAGCTGAAAATCATTTGCACGTTGCCAAGTCGAATTCTTCAGGCAAAACCACTTCTGCCGTTCGATCACTTGATACTGAACAAAGAATCAATGTTCTTGCACAAATTATAAGTGGTGAAGAAATCACAGAAGCAGCTAGAGATAACGCGAAACAATTATTGAAAACTACCTAATGAACAAACAGATCACAATTACCGGCACTATTTTAATTCTACTTTCCATCATTCTTGGAGCAATGGCAGCCCATTCACTTGAAAAAACTGTATCTGCAGAATTAATAGCCACATTTGAAAAAGGTGTTAAATATCAAATGTATATCGGCTTGGGATTACTAGTTGTTGGTTTAAATGCAACACATTTAAAATTTAAACTGAACGGCTTCTTTTGGTTCAATTTAATAGGAATTTTATTATTCTCTGGAGGAATCTACACCTACACTTTTCACGAAATGACACCAGGTTTAACCAACTTTGTCCACATCGTTCCATTTGGTGGAACAGCAATGATAATTGGATGGGTTTTGCTGCTAATCAAACTTATAAAAACCCAATAATGTCTCCCCAACATTAAGCTGAATATTCGTACCTAAATCGATTTAAAATTGCTAAATTTGAATATAATTAAATTTAAATATGAAAAATCTATTTACGCTATTAGGCTTATCTTTATGCCTTACTGTTTTTGGTCAAGACACAACTGTGGTCCAGACTTTCACTTATGACAGCATTTCAACAAGAAGAGCAATTTTCCCTTTTCCTGCCGAATTAGAAGATAAGCAATTCGAAAAAGTTTTGATGTATTATAATATCAAATGTTCACCATTAACCCCATGGGACAGTTATAATTGTGGAGAATGGGATTATTTGGCTTATTCGAATATTTTCAGACATACAGGTCTTTTAGATTCAGTTGAAGTAAACACAGATCGTTATTTAGTTGATGGTGATGCTTTAGAAACTATCGCTTATGTTGAGGATCCTTATTTTCACTATTATCAACGATACGAAAGATTCATTACTTATTCTGAAGAAGAAGATCTTGATTTTGCAATCGGAGATGCTTCAAGTACATCAGTTGAGCCATTTGGCACGAGTAACCGCGCACAACATTCGCAATTATTATGGTTGAATACCGAATTGATTGCTGCAGGTTTAACAGCTGGTGAAATCGCTAAATTACGATTCGATGTTGACGCTTTAGGCGCTGAAATGGGTCGTTTGGTAATAAAAATGAAACATACACCAGCAATGGTTTTAACTGATTTTGATGATGAAGATTGGATGACTGTATATGATCGTTCAACTGAATTTTTAGCAACAGGAATCAATACTTTAAATTTAACATATCCATTTAATTTTGATGGCACCTCTAATGTCTTAGTCGATATTTCATTTGAAAACTTAGTAGCTGATGCAGCAGACAATGTATTAAAAGCAACACCTGTTGGATTTGATGCTGTGATTAGTAGTAATGTTAAGTACGGTTATTTAAATATTGAAGCGGGTGATTTTGCACAGTTAGATTTTGACGGTGTTACTTTCGGAGATGAAATTAGTATTTCATTTTGGTCGAATGGTGATGCGGATTTGTTGCCAGTCAACACGAGTATTTTAGAAGCTGTAAATAACCGTAACCAACGTGTTATCAATATTCATTTCCCTTGGAGTAACAGTCGTATCTATTGGGATGCTGGTGATGAAACGGGTTATGATAGAATCGATGAATTAGCAACTGCTGCTGAATTTGAAGACAACTGGGTTCATTGGGCATTTACCAAAAATAAAACGACTGGTGACATGAAAATCTATAAAAACGGATCGTTATGGCATTCAGGTTCAGATAAGAATAGATCTATTGCTGAAATCACTAAATTCATCCTTGGATCGAATATCAATAATGACAATAACTGGGCTGGTAAAATTGATGAATTCAGAATTTGGGATAAAGAATTACCCCTTGCTGTAATCAACGATTGGAAAGATAGAAAACTTGATCCTTCGCATCCTAATTATGCGGACTTGGTTGCTTATTATGATTTTGATGAAGTTCCTGCGATGATCGATAGAAGTGGAAACAATCACGTAGCTATGTTGTCAACTCCAGGAATGGTTCAGTTTGATGATGTTGATCATATGCCGTTTCAATTGAGTGAAACACGTCCTGATATCGTATTCGTACAAGGAACATTTACCAGCGAATTAGATTCAGCGATAGTAGAAGATGCGGTGATGGTTGATCCAATTGATGTATTAGAATATGAAGTGGGTGATAGACGTTTTAACATTGCTTCAATCAATTCGTTTTATCCTGTTGGAAATAGTAATACGTATGATGTGGATGGTGAGATAATTTCTACGACTTTACACGAAGCCGACTTCACTACAACGAATGAAACTTTAACCTATTATGAAGAGCCATTTGAGGTGATTGAACGATTTGAAATCGGAAGATTCATTACACCTTATGGAATTGGATTCGATTTAGGACCAAATGGATTTACGTATGTTTATGACATTACAGATTACCAATCTTTACTAGCAGGAGATGTTGATTTTGCTGCACACAATACGCAAGAGTTAATCGATATTAAATTCTTATTCATTGAAGGAACACCTCCAAGAGATGTCTTAGGCATTGAACAATTATGGGATGGATTTGGAAGCTATTTATATAAAGATTTAGATAATGACGATGTTTTATCTGCTACAGAAGTAGATATCGATCCTGAAGGAAAGATGTTCAAAGTACGATCTAGAATTACCGGTCACGGTCATAATGGTTCGAACAACTGTTGTGAGTGGGGTAATGGTGTTGGTCGTGATCACAAATTATTAGTTGACGGATCATTGCGCGATACGTGGGAAATTTGGCAAGAAGTTGAATGTGGTGAAAACCCAAACATCAGTCAAGGTGGAACATGGCCATATGCACGTGAAGGTTGGTGTCCTGGTGATATTGTAGCTGAGCATGAGACAGATATTACTGCATTTGTAACGCCTGGTTCTGTAGCTTCAATTGATTATGATATTGAGGATGTACCTGCTGGAGATCCAGCGCAAGGCAATGGCAACTATGTTATTGCAATGCATTTAGTTACTTACGGTGAAGCTAATTTTAATTTAGATGCAGCCGTGATTGATGTTCTAAATCCTAACGAATGGGAATACTACAGTAAATGGAATCCGACTTGTCAAAATCCACGCATATTGATTAAGAATACTGGAAGTGAAAATTTAACTTCTGCGAAGATTAGCGTTTGGATTGGTGGATATGACAACGTTGTCACGATAGATTGGACTGGTAATTTAGCTTTCTTAGAAGAAGAAATGGTTGAAATTCCAATTACCTCAGATTGGTGGTATGACTTTGAAGGATTAACAACATTTAGCGCTAAAATATCTTCACCAAACGGCGGTGTTGATGAGTATAGCAATAACGATGTTTATACGTCTAAATTTACACCTACACCTGTTATCAACGATCTTTTTTATGTTTGGTTTAAAACAAATGATGCAGCACGTGAGAACGAAATCTACATCCGAAACCAAAATGGAGAAATTGTTTATTCAAGAACAGATTTACCCAACTCAACAGAATATAAAGATACTTTAGATTTACCTGCGGGTTGTTATACTTTAGAGTTAACAGATAGTGATCATGATGGAATTGGATTCTGGGCTTCAGGTGAAACTTCAGGATTTATCAGATTAAGAGAAGTTGGTGGAGGAATGATTGAAACATTCACAACTGATTTTGGAGCTTATATGAAATATAGTTTCACTGTTGATTATGCACTTTCAGTTGATGATTACGAAGAAAACTTCAATCTTAATATTTATCCTAACCCATCAAAAGGTGTATTTAATATAAACCTTGATAATTTTAAAGGTGAAAATATTCAATTAGAAGTTCACAATAGATTGGGTGCAATTGTGCACAGAGAAGTAATTGGCGCAAATAATCCTGATGGTTATTTACAAAGAGAAATTGACTTAACAGATGTCGCTGACGGCATGTACTTCGTTAAAATAATTTCAGAGAACAATACGGCAACAAGACCGATTATCAAACAATAGTATTCGATTAGAATAAGTAAAAAGCAGCTTCGGAAACGGAGCTGCTTTTTTTGTGAAGTAAAGTATGTATGATATTAGTGAGATGATTAAATTATGGGGTCTTAAAATGTAAAATCATAATGTTTCTGGTCAATTATTACTCATGAAGCCATGGTGATATGATTGTGCAGAAATCAAATGCACATAGTTTTTGAGACAATCGTCCTGGATGTTTTAAATTTCAATCTTTAAACTTTGAGCCCTATAAGTCTTATTGGTACACGCTGGGAATAAAATTATTGTCTACTTCAGCTGGCTACCTATCGTCAATCCCACATAATAAGGATATTCACTTAAAGGCACGTCTTTTACTAACCTCATAAAACTCATATTAAAAGATGGTTCTACATAACCCAAGATACGGTCTGAAATTTTAAACTGATAACCTATTCCCAAATTCGCATTAATATTAATTTTATTATAATCAACATTTTCTATGGATTGACTTGTTCTTTTTCGCTCATCAGGAAACTGTTGATAACTCACAACTCTATAATCAACAATATAAGCAAAATCACCACCTCCCCGAATATAAAATGATGGTAAAAAATTATACTTTACACGTAACGGAATTGTAACAAAATGAATGTTGTAAGCATTCCAAACAACATCTGGAATGGCCGGATCGTCCTCTAAAAAGGGAGGGATAAAGATGTCAATTTTATTCGTTTTTACACCATTCAAATAATAATTTACACCTAAAGAAATTTCTATTTTTTCAGATATTCCATAGGCAGAATAAACACCTATTGAACCTCCAAACTTACCATTTACCTGACTTGCGAATGATATTCCAGGGAAAGGATAATTTTCGTTAGTTTGAGCCCGCCAATCAGTTATTGCAGGTGTAACTTCAAAACCAAAACTAATTTTTTCATTCTGCGCCATAACAAATGGGCTAGAGAATAAGACGTATACGAGTAATACATTTTTAAAATTCATAGGCCTATCGTTTCAATTATTAAGATAACGCGCAAAAAAATCCTTTATGATGCTTGCATGCATTAATTTACAATTTAAAATCAATATGGAAATGATCATCATGCAATGAATTCACCAATGGCGTCAATCCTTTCACCACATAAATACCACTTGCCTTTAGTTTCTTTCCGTAATCCGTCGCAAATAATTCGTCTTTCAACTCGATTTTAATAATCACCTTTTCAATCTTCATATTTTCTTCATCAGCTTTCTCTGCAAGTATTAAAATATGCTCTGCTACTAAATTAAAATCAATTTCAATGGACTGGTCTTTTAGAAGCTTTCCATCGTCATTAAATTCCATTAAATAGTGCTGCACGCCTAAGGAATCTGCGCCATAATAAGGCTGACCATCTTTTAAAAGCGGCATCATAAAATCTATACTTAAGCCATTTTGGTGTGTCCGATGAGGATAGAGTTTTCCTCCATGCTGATTGGCGCATTCCATTATCCCGAATTTTCTATTTGGGTATTTTACAAAAAGACTATCGTAGGCAGATAAAGCCAGATTTAAAACATAGCTATTCAAGAATGCCCTACCAGCGAGATAACTTTTCTTGTCAAAATAAGTGTGATTTTCTCCATAAAACGGTAATAATTTCCCGTTCTTCAAACTTCCATTTCCCGGAGTTCCTAACGATATACTTGGCTGATCATTTTGCGGATGCTTCGCCATATAATCAAGAATTTCCTGATCATATTTCACGCTATTATCCTCATCAATTTCAACTTGATTTTGACAGAAACTTAAGAAGGGTAAAAATAATATTAGACTGATTGGCGATAGTATTTTCATAGTACAAAAGTTAGGTACATTGCAAAATACAATCAATATTTTAAACTAGATGTTAAAAAAAGTTATTCAAAATGATGTCAACACAAATAAGATGGAGTTGATGTGAATATCAATAAGATTCCAATGTAGAAATTGGTTTTAAACTGACAAGTCTGCAAATTATCCTTTGACCAATTTACCTACAACAATCTCTTCAATTTTATCTAAACTATAATCGATTTCTTCTTTCGTTGTGTATCTACTAAAAGAAAAACGAGCGTTTGGACGATCTGTATTCGCATTAATTCCACGAAGTACATGAGAACCTGTACTTGCACCCGAATTACATGCAGAACCACCTGAAACAGCAATTCCTTCAAGGTCTAACAAGAATAATAACATCGATTTATTATCAAATTCTGGAAAACATACATTAAGTACCGTATATAAACTCTTATCAGGATCAACTTCACCGTGGAAACTCACATCTGGAATTCTCGCTTTAAGTTCATCCATCATATATGATTTCAATTCTTGCACATGTTTTTGGTGACCTTCAACGTCTTCGTTTGCTAACTCAAAAGCTTTTGCAAGTCCAACAATACCACTCATATTTTCAGTTCCAGCTCTTAATCCTCGCTCTTGTCCACCACCCAAAATAAAAGGTTTCAGTCTTAAATTTTTATTAACAAATAAGAACCCTATGCCTTTAGGCCCATGAAATTTATGTGCAGAACAAGTTAAAAAGTCAGCTCCAAAATCGGTTACATCAATTTTATAATGTCCCATTGTTTGCACAGTATCAGAATGAAAAAGTGCACCATTAGCACGGCATAATTCACTTACTTTTTTATAATCTAATAAGGTACCGATTTCATTATTTGCATGCATCAAAGAAACCAATGTTTTTTTATCAGACTTTAATAATTCTGCAAGGTGATTGTAATCAACCTGACCTGTTTCTGTCAAATCTACATAAGCCACTTCAAAGTCTTTTTCCCCTTCAATACAGTAGCCTACAGCATGATGTTCAGTTGGTGAAGAGATGATTCTTTCTACCCCTAAATCATTCACAGCGCAAGTAATTGCCATATTATCTGCTTCCGTTCCACCAGAAGTAAAAATAAGCTCTTTTGGTTCAGCTCCAATTATCTTAGCAATTGTTCTTCTCGCTACTTCAACTACACCTTTAGCATCTCTGCCAAAAGCATGTGTAGAAGATGGATTTCCAAAATGATTTTTCATCATTTCAGCCATTGCATCAATAACTTCGTTCGCCATGGGAGTGGTCGCCGCATTGTCCAAATAAACTTTCATATGGTATTTTTTTCGCTCTGCAAAGATACGGATTTATTAACAAATCAGCAGAAACAGTCTAAAACTCTATAAACCAGAAAAGGTTAATAGCTTTCCAATTTAAAATAATTTAGGTTTTGCATTAGATTACCAAAGACATGGTATTGACCAGCAACCAAAGTATTATCCTCTAGCACAACCCATAACCTATCTTGGTCCCAAATTAATAACTCTCCATCAAGACCAAGTTTATCATAGTCATATTTTCTACGGTATAGTTTAACTGATTTTGATTCACCTGTTTTTAACTTAACAGTTATGGTTTGCATTGGAGTAACCTGTAATAATGAATCGACACCTTTTTGATCAAGAATATAATTGTGTCGTTCAAAATGAACCTTTCTATAGTTTATTAAATAATCACGAACCTTTAAGGTATCAAACCCTTCTATTTTTTGACCAGACTCTGATTTAAGCTCGAAAACATTATCTGCTAACGCGTTGATTTGAAAACCTTCCAATGTATCACTACTAATTTCAACTTTTACCTCAGCTATGTTTTCCGGATCGTAATTAAATATTCCCGAACATTCATATTCTAAAGGATCAGTTACAAATCGAGGTTCAAGATTACCATGCATCGTTGGTAAATACATAATAAATGGCTCTGGTGAACGCCCTTTATCTCCATCACTCAGCAACATAAACGTTCCGTATTGATCTTGTGTTGGATTACCAATAAACCATGTTTTAGCTAATTTACCATTTTGGTAAATTTCCACTTTTTTATGGTGTATCATCAAACTTTTATTGACAGTTTGTATTGATCCTTCAGACACAGGAGATTTAACTTTAATGTATTTAATAGTATTCAACATTAAATGCACCATATGTTGCTGAACACATTCTTTATCTGGTGATTCCCATCCGTTACTTGAACGAATTAAAGTGATCCCTGCATTACCTTCAGTATCTGTCAAAATCAATTTATCAATGCTTGCTGTATCTGGAATAGCAAATTCAGACAAACCTTCTTTCGCCAATGAAGCCCCTGCCTTATTTTGTGTTAGCGAATATGCGAAATACCCCAATACTGCTACCAATACAATAATAATTATGGTTTTTAAGTTCTTCATTTTCTAGTTTTACTATTAATTTTTAGTATACTTTTTTCTTCTTGTTAGGAAAACCGTGAACGCCAAACCAAGAATAAAAATTAATGGTAACCCAATATTAATTGATCTCCAAAAATCTTTTTCTTCATTCACCTTTGTCATGTCCAATGTGCGCAACGTTATGGTTTTAGCACGTACATCAATCAATGAATAATCGTCTAACATATAATCGATCGCATTGAGAACAAAATCTTTGTTTCCATATACAAATCGCGGCGTATTATTAGGATTCATCACCCCAAAAATATCTACTTCCATTGGAATAGCTTTATATTTTGGTCGACCTTCAATCATTTGCGTTTCCACTTCATTTCTAATGATGTCACCGTCTGAAACGACCAACATAGATGTTGAATCACTTTTCCAAATTGTTTTGTAATCAGATGAACTAGTAAAAGATTCAGGCAACCTATTTTCGAATGCAGAAGTGAATTTACCCTCCATCATAACTGCTACGGGAAATTCAGCCTCACCGGTACTGAATTTAGGCTCGATATCCACAACCGAATAATTGACTCGTACAGGTGCTTTTAATGCTTGTGAATTATTTGACGTATGCAATAAAACTGTCTTTCTAACTTCCTTATCCGATTCATTCACAATTTGAATGGTACTTGAGTATTCAGACTTTATTGGGTCAATATTCTTTGTAATCGGATGTGTTGACCTTTGTAATAATGGGTAAAAATACCAATCTACTACATTTTTAGGATGCCCTGGAATATAAAGAGGAGTACAAACTTTGTCAATTATGAGGCTGGTATTGAATCTCGCTCCGTACTTATAAATCATATCTTTCTCGATATTCAAATCACGAGTAATCCCAAATGTTTGACCGGTATAATATAACGAATCACGATTAATTTCTAAAGGATCCACAAACCAAAGTGTTTTTCCTCCTCGCATTATAAACTGATCGATAATAAATTTATCCTGTTCATTAAAAGCCTCTTTAGGCTGCGCGATTACCAAAGCATCAATCCCATCCAAAGCATTCAACTGCCCTTTTATTTCAATATCCTCTAATTGATAAAAACGATTCAAACCGTCTCTTACATCTGCAGTTTGCCAAGCATCTAATTCACCATGCCCACCTAAAAAGGCAACAGTTTTTTTTCCCTCAACTGCGACCCTACGAATAGCACTAATTAATTGGTATTCTATATTATTTATTGCGCGATCAGCCAAACCTCTAGTATCGTCATTCGCATGAATCAATCGTTTATTAAAAAACTGAATTTGATCGACAGTTTTGCCTTTATACTCAATAACGGCTCCAGGCCAGATGGTATTTAATTCGGCTTTTCCTGATTTAATGATTTGGATATCCGTTGGTCGAACACCATTTTCATAGATCATTTTTTGCACTTGCAAATTCACATCAGCATTCTCATCACCATTTGGATCAAAAAATTCGTACTGCACTTTATCTCCTGCATAAACGATAAATTCATCCAGTTTTTCTTGTATTGAATTTCTAATTTTTTTAATATCTGCAGGTAAATCACCATCAAGGTATATTTTAATAAAAATGCGGTCCTTTAAGATTGATTTATCTTGCAATAATCTCTTCGTGTTTGGAGACAATGAATGTCTGCTGTCTTCAGTTAAATCGTAACGTCCTATAAAGAAAGACAAGACGTAATTAACCAAAATAATGATCGCGAATATTCCAATAAAATTGATTATATCTCTTTTTGCGCTATTTGTTTTTGACTTGCTCATATTTACCATTTTCTCGCTTGTAAAACTAATTTGGTAGCTAAAATGAATACGATTGTAAAACTTATAAAGTAGAGTATATCTCGGGTATCAAGCACACCTTTCTGAATGGATTCGTAATGTTCCATAATCCCAAGATTTCTAAACACCAAATCTAATCCTCCAAACTGGCTGTAAACCGCTAATAAATCGAGACCTAAAAAAAGAAACCAAGACAAGAACATCGCCAAAATGAATGCAACAATTTGACTATCTGTGATGCTCGAAGCAAAAATGCCGACAGCCACTAAACAAGCGCCTACTAAAAACAAGCCCAAATACGAGGTCATTGTTGCTCCGTCATCCATTATTCCAACAGGCTCACCTAATAAATGAACCGTTAGATAATAAATTAAGGTAGGTATAATTGATATTAAAACTAGTGTTACACCTGCTAAATATTTAGAAAGAATTATTGTTAAATCTGAGATTGGTTTTGTGAATAATAATTCAATTGTTCCCGTTCTTTTTTCTTCACTAAAAGAGCGCATAGTAATGGCTGGAATTAAGATTAGAAAAATAATGGGACTGATTGAGAAAAACGAACGCAAATCAGCGGTTCCGCCTTCCAAAATATTGGTTTCGTATGAAAAAACCCATAAAAATAAGCTATTCAAAATCAAAAATATAGCGATAAAAATATAGCCAATAATTGAACTAAGAAAACTACGTAATTCTTTTAAGTATAATGCTCTCATTATTAATTCGATCTTCTTTAACTCGTGAACTTTGCTAACTCAATAAATAAAATTAACCGTTTTGTTACAAATTATTGTTTTTGACATTTTTAACTCTTCTGTCAAGAACAAGCCTCAAAAATAGGAGTTTTAAAGGTCTTTTTACCATAAAAAATCTTAAAATTATTAATAATTCAATGTGTCTAAAATTGGCTTTTTCAATTCTAAGACCTTAGTAACTTGATATGATTGCCATTTCATGAGCAAGAATTATTTTGGGCAATATTTAATCTACTGGTAAAAAAACACTTTGGTATTGTTAAAAGACATGATAGAATCAGACATTTGCACAAAAAATTAGGCGTAAAATTTAATTTTATATTAATAATCGTTGGATTTAAAGAAAAAAAACATAGTTTTACATTGCTATGAAACTAATATTTATCCTGAGTTCAATTCTCTTATTGTCTTTTACATCATGTAAAAAGAATGTTACAAAAGTTAATCCCGAATTAATTGGGAACTGGCAAAGCGAAGATGGTGATTATGGAATATTAATTGATGAAAACGGTTTCGGCAGTTACGAGAATTATCCAACTTTTTTTACAGTTACTGGGCAAGCTAGACTTAGAAAGGATGTTCTACAAATCTGGCCGAAAAGATTCAAAGTAAATCAATTTCCTGAAGAACATAAAGTTCCCGGTGGCGCAGACTACAGAACAATTATTTTGGATAATGTAACCTATAGGTGTAAAGTTTCACAACATTGTTGATAGCAATAAAGCCCTTTCAGCTTCGTTTCGGCTTCGCCTTCACTTCGCTGAAAGGGCTGGAAATAAAATAGTTGATTATTTTTGTTTTACGACAAATAAAAATAATTATGCAACAAATCTATCATTCCAATGCCAAGACAAATATACATATTCGTCAAGAAATTAAAAATAATCTGAACTTAAGTATTGAGCAATTAGCCTTACGTTATGGTGTTTCTCGTCAAACCATATTTAAATGGCGTAAAGCTGAAACTCCTGAAGATAATTCTTGTGCCCCTAAAAAAATAGAATATGCTCTTAACGAGCAA
>NZ_JHXV01000017.1 GCF_000621625.1 Crocinitomix catalasitica ATCC 23190 | reverse complement strand
CCTGAAATTGAACAGGCTTATAAATTATCACAAGAGCTTAGATTATTTTTTAATACTAAAACAGGAAAAGGTATTGCTTTAACAAAATTAGCCCAGTGGTATGATAAGGTTGAAAAATCAGGATTTAAAAGTTTTGCTACCATTATGAATACTATTCGAATCAACTACGAGGGGATTGTTAATTATTTTGAACACAGAAGTACAAATGCAGCTGCAGAATCTTTTAATGCAAAAATTAAAGCGTTTAGATCCCAATTTAGAGGTGTGAAAAATGTTGCTTTCTTTTTATTCAGATTAACTAAAATATATGCCTAGTCCCCAACAATTGGTCTTGATCCACAATTGGTCTTGATCCCGATTTTGTATGTGGCTATGTTTCCATGAAGCTTTAAAATAAATGGGTGGAAGACCGGGTTCACTTCGACATTGCTCAGCATAAACTTCTCCCCGGTCATTTAAGCGTTAAAAAAAGGGTAAAAAAAAAGCTTCATGTTTCCATGAAGCTTTAAAATAAATGGGTGGAAGACCGGGTTCGAACCGGCGACCCTCGGTACCACAAACCGATACTCTAACCAGCTGAGCTACATCCACCATTTAAAAACAATTAACCTATTCCAAACCTGTTGTCCTTGTAGGCAAATTGAGAGCGCAAATATAAATTATTTTTCTTAAATACGATTCATTTAAGATCAAAAAAAAGAGAAATTTTATTTGCCGAATTTTATTTTAGAAAATAATTTTTCCATAAAATCTAAAATTCGTTTTAATAGATCAAGATATAGTGTGATTATTAGGAGGATAGACATAAACCAAATGACAGCTACATTCGCTGCGAAGGTTGAAACGTAAGTCCCAAAAAACTTTTTTCTTGGTGCATAAAATTGAGCTTCTAAGAATCCTTTATCCCAAGGATCGTTATAAATAGGGTCTGATTTTTGAATGAGGCGGTGTTTGCTCTCTACAATTTTATTTAAATCATTTTTATTTGTGACAAATTGAGTAAGCGCTTTATTCGTATGTTTTTTTACGAGTTCCAAATAAACGTCTTTTCCATATTCGTCAATAAACGTTTTAGTGACAAGGTCTATTTGCATCCGATTATTGTCTACTATTGTTTTATAGTGACTCTTTAACAAGTTAAAGTAAGCCTTAATATTTTTATAGGTTTCCTCATCAAATTTGTCAATGGTGAGGTTTTCAACACAATTTTTACATACAGCGTTAGAGATCTTGATTTCTTCACGTTGAATTTCATTCTTTAAAAGTAATAATGCATCCTCTGTTGGAAATTTCCTTTCAGGATTGTCAATATTAGTTTTAACATAATCTAAACTTGCGCTTAATTCTTGTAACCAATAATCTTTTTTCCAAGAAGCAATACTCCTATTTTTTTCAAGTTTGAAGTAATATACGTTGTATTGATTATCCTTAAATTGAGTAACAGCTAAAGCTTCATAAGCCCATCTTGAAGCCATTACATTTCCGATTGCAGGCACAGAACTTTCATCACCAAAAATGGGGTGGAGCTTATCAAACTTAACGATTACACCGCTGAATAATAGTTGAGGAATTATTAAAATTGGAATTAAGATATAGATAACCTTAACCGAGTTAAAACTTGCAGAAATATTAAGTCCTAGTAAGTTCGCAAAACAAGAGAGGCTAAATAGTACGATCCAATATTCAAACCACATGCCTTGTATTTCAAGTACCCAATTCCCAATAATTACAAATAAAAACATTTGTATAGCCGAGATAAGGAACATTATCATGATTTTTGAGAAAAGGTACGAGCCCTTACTTAAATTCAGAAATGATTCTCTTTTTAATATTTTTTGATCTTTAATAATTTCTTCGGCAGCAACGGTTAAGCCAATGAATAATGCAACTATTACTGCTATAAATAGGAAAGGTGGAATGTTTTGATTTTCGTCAAAAGCATAAATACCATTCGCATTAGCCTTGTAAAATTTAACGAAGAAAGCGAGAATAAAAGCGAGAATTGGCGCTTCTAACAAATTAATAATCATGTATTGTTTATTGGTCAGTTTAGACAATACATCACGAACAAAAAATACTTTGAATTGGCTTAAAAATCCAGGTTTTTTAAAGGTACTTTGTGGAATAGTAGTTTCATTGGCAACTTTATCAGGATTTTTCTCTAATAATTCTAAATAATTACCATTCCATTCAATCGGAGAAACTTTACGGTTAGTTGTCAATGTACCATATTCATCAACTACTTTCGATTCAATTATATTGAAAATTTGTTCAGGATTTACATTACCACAAACGTGGCATTCACTCTCATTTATATTTGCGTGATTAATTAAATCCTTAAAATAAATTACCGCATCTACTGGGTTTCCATTATAAATAACATAGCCGCCTTTGTCAAGAATTAATAATTTATCGAACATTTTAAAAATGTCAGAAGAGGGTTGGTGTATGACAACAAAAACTAGTTTTCCTTTTAGTGCCAACTCTTTTAGTAAGTCCATTATATTTTCTGAATCCCTTGAAGATAAACCTGAGGTAGGTTCGTCTACAAAGAGTACAGAAGGCTCCCGAATTAATTCGAGTGCTATATTTAATCGTTTTCGCTGACCTCCAGAAATTGTTTTTTCTAATGGGCTACCAACTTTTAAATCTCTTGTATCAAACAGTCCTAATGAACGTAATAAAGCTAGTACCTTTTCTGATATTTGATCATCGTTCAGTTTTCCAAAACACAATTTCGCATTATAAAATAAGTTTTGATAAACTGTTAATTCTTCAATTAATAAATCATCTTGTGATACATAACCAATAACACCTTCAATTTTGTGCTTTTCATGGTGAATATCTACACCATTAATGGTTACCGTTCCGGAAGCGGGTTTATAATTGGCATTAAGTACGTTTAATAAGGTTGATTTTCCTGCACCAGAACCTCCCATAATACCTAAAAGGGATCCAGATTCTTGTGCGAAATTAAAGGTGTGTAAGCCAATGCCTCCACCTTTAAACTTGTAAACAACATCTTTAGCCTTAAAGACAATTTTATCTTGTGTTTTATCAGATAAAAATCTACCGATTATATCGCTATAATATATGGGACTAACTTTTGACGATCTTATAGAACTTCCTTGATTTAATATTAAGTGTCTATTAGGAATTAAGGCTTGTCCATTTAAATTCAGTTCGGCTTTGCCTAAATATTTAAAAAAGTGAAGGTTTAAACTTTCTATTTTTAATACCCTTATTTCTCCAACTAGACTTTCTGAATATATATGTTTGGCTGCGGTAAAATTCTCTGTTTGGTTATTGGTAATATATAAAAATTCAGATTTATCTATTTTGTTGGATTCTTTAGATTCAACAAAACTTGTGATCGTACTAAATTCTTCAATTGATATATTAAATGTATCCGCAACTGTTTCGGCAAAATCTCTTTCCTGTTGAGTAACGACTTCGTTAGCATTAATAAATTCAAGAATCCTAACAATTACAATGATTTTTTGACTTTGTGTTAATTCAGCATTAATTTCAGTACAAATTCTTAAGACTTTTACTGAATGAACGGAAGTCTTTTTACGACGACCATCTTTTTTATTTGATTGACCTTGATAGGCAATTAAATATTCATCAAAAATTTTGAGATATTCTTCAACTGTGGCAGAACCTAATTCTTGTTTAAGAAATGCGTGAACAATTTTCCGACCAGCACCTTTTGTAATAGGATTATTTAAGTCTATTTCCTCATCAACTCTCGCGATTATCGCAAAGAGTTGCATTAGTGCTCGAAGGATTCTTTGACTCATTTATTATTCTTTCTTATTTCAGGAAACCTATCAATACTACTATACAACCAGATACTTTTTTGTCGATATCTAATTTAGCTTCAATATAACAATCTAAAGTACTATCAATTTTAAAATCCCAATATGGTTGATTCTTATGATCTTCATTAGAAAAAAGAAGGTTGTGATCTTTGTCATAGACATTTAGAATAACATAATCATCTTTTGTTCCAGCCGTTGACGCAATTCTATAAGTTGATCCGCCGTAGAATGTTGATTTAAATTCTGCGGCTTGTTCTGCATCTAAAAATGCTTTATAAACTTGACCATCTGAAATAAATGTTTTACCGGGCTCAACATTTGAAGAGAGTTGCTTATAACAGACCTTTGCCAAAGAATCACATTCTTGTGCCACTAAATTAATAGTGAGGGTCATTATAGTAATAAATAAGAAAAGCTTTTTCATGGTTAGCCGATTATTTTATTTCTAAGTTTTTTAATGGATACGTCAATTGAAGATAAAACCTTTTCATTAACAACAACTGCAGAGGTACTTTTGATGTGTGTCATAGATTTTTCCGGATATTGAACCGGTTCAGCATAGACATATTCAAATTCAATTTTGTTAAAATCAGCTTGTAAATCTGTAAAATCAGCAATTAAATCATCAAATTTATTATCAGTATTATACTCAGATAATAAAGCAAGAAACGTTGACAATGCAGTCGCTTGTTCACCAATTCTATTTGCGATTGCTTGACTTTTAGTTTTTGAATAAATTTCAGAAGCAAAATAAAGGGCTTCTACCCAACCACCAACTAAAATTAAGGCTGCAACATCATGCTGTTTATTGTCTTTTAAAAATTGATCCCCACCGCGATATCCTTCAGACATAATAACCAGTAATGAATCTTGGTTATTTCCGTTCTCTATAAATCTTTCAAGTAAATTGCCATCAAAAGCGCCACTTAAACCTAGGTCGTTTGACAACTTATCTAGTGCATTGAAATAAGATAAGGCTTTTGAATTATTATCGTAAATAGTTGCATAACCTAAATCAGCACCGTAAACTCCCATTATTAATGCTCGTTTACTTGAAACTGTATAACTTTCAACCAAGTTTGGATCCGTTAATAAGTTTTCATTAAAAACATCATTTTCCTTTTTTAGTAAGGTTACCATTTGAACAGGAGAAGGAATACTAAATATTTTACCGTTAATATTCGTCTTTAAAGCTTCTGTATCTTCGAGTAATATTTTTGGAATTTCATTTAACTCATTGCCTTCGGCATCGTCCAAATGTTCACCACCAGCACCTCCATTACATGCTGTAAGTAGTATTCCTAATACAAAAACGGAAAAAAGACTAAAATTAAAATTCATGGTTCAAATTTATTCCAAAACTATAAAAATTATTCGATTAAAAGAAATTAAATAGGTGTTCAAGAAAACAACAGGTGTTAGATATTTTATTTGTCTTTCTTTTAAGGCTTAATTTTCTTTAAATTTGCAGGTAAATATCAATTTTAGATAAGAGTTTAAGAGATGAAAAATAGACCACGTAGGAATCGTAAAAGTCCCATTATTAGGGAGATGATTGAAGAGACCGTCTTACAACCAAAGAATTTAATTTACCCTTTGTTCTTGCTTGAAGGTAATTTACCAAGCACAGAAATAATATCATTGCCTGGAATTTATCGACTAAACCTTGATGATTTATCAAAAGAAATTGAAAAATGTGTATTGCTAGGAATTAAAACCTTTGTTTTGTTTCCAGTAATTAAAGAGGAATATAAAGATGCAATAGGTTCTTATAGTTATCATCAGGATAATTTTTATCTCGAAGCGATTCGAACTTTAAAATTGCGTTTTCCGAATGTTGTTTTAATGAGTGATGTTGCATTGGATCCTTATAATGTTGATGGTCATGATGGTATTGTGCAAAATGGATTGATTTTAAATGATGAATCTTTAACTGTTTTATCAAAAATGGCATTGGCTCAAGCCCAGGCTGGTATAGATATTATTGGGCCGTCAGACATGATGGATGGCAGGGTAGGAGCAATACGTACTTGTTTGGATGAGAATGCCTACGAAGATGTTTCTATTATGGCCTATACAGCTAAATATGCAAGTGCGTTTTATGGACCATTTAGAGAAGCTTTAGATTCAGCACCAAAAGCTGGAGATAAAAAAACGTATCAAATGAATCCAGCGAATAAAAATGAAGCATTGATAGAGGCAGAGTTAGATACAGATGAAGGAGCTGATTTTTTAATGATTAAACCTGCACTTTGTTATTTAGATGTGATTCATGTACTAAAAGAAAGTTCTAATTTACCTATTGCTGCTTATAATGTTAGTGGCGAATACGCTATGTTAAAAGCGGCTTGCGAAAAAGGCTGGTTAAATTATGAATTGGCAATGCCTGAAATGTTATTGAGTATTAAAAGAGCTGGAGCCGATATAATATTGACTTATTTTGCTAAAGATTTTGCCCGATTATATCAGAATGGATAAGTGACTTGTTTAATTTTTTGTATAGATAATATCTCCTTCATAGCCATATAGTTGAAGATTAACTGGGGTAGCATTATCCAGCCCTAAAGCACTTATGTCAAATTCTAAAACGTCAGAGATAAGTTCTCTGCAATCATCTTGATTCGTATCATGGTAAATTTTAATTGCGCGCTCCGTGGGTATACTTGTCGTAGTGAATTGATAACCTATCATTTTAAAATAATGTTCTTTACAACCTCCACTATATGATACTTTAACAGTCATTTTATTGCCTGAGATTTCTACTTCGTGAATATTCATTGCTACGCTTTCTCTGTATAGCCCCCAATCATTCGTTAAAATAGCGGTTGTCATTTCATTTTCCTCAGAAGATGGAATCTTTTCAACTATTTTGTCTAAATTTTCAGATTGGGTTTCAATGTGCTTTACGTTACCGCAAGCAACTATTTGAAAAACAAGGGTTATGAGTGTTATATTTAGAGCTTTCATATAATTAAGGCCTTATTTTTTCGTTCGTACAAAAATTAAAATAAGTAGAAATATTAATGCTAAACCAATCACAATTACTAACTCTGCGGGAATAGGTAATTTATTCTCTTTGGTTTTTTTCATTAAAACTGGCGATTTATAGTGAATGGTGTCGTTTTGAGCATTTTTGATTTTCTCTTTTAGAACGGCATATTCAAATCTCCAATGTTCAATTCGAGGAAAGTAGCGTCGAAATACTGGGATTTTCAGCTGTTGTTCACTCATTTGAAATTTAGCCGCTTTAACAGCATTTAAAATTTCTTTATCCCATTTATTATAATTACGTCCCAAATTATATGCTATATATGCTTGTGTTACTGAAATGTGTTTTTCTAAAATTGTTCCCATTTCAAAACAAACTCTTGCCAAAATTGGGTCTTCGGAATGGATGTGATGAATTAATCGATGCAATACATTGTTCAAATGGTTTAATGGAGTAATTATATTTCTCTCAAATTCAATATTGTTTTTATCTATATAAAGAATGTTACTATCAACTTCCCAGTCTAAAACAACATCTGTTTTATGCCACTGTTCGTTCGTTTTCATTCTCAAATACGCTTGAAATATTTTCTCAAGGAAGTAAACTTCCGAAAATTCCAATATTCCTGGATATTTAGATTTAATTTCTTTCAAACCACCTTTAAAGTCTTTGTTTAACAGATGAAGCACCATATGGTCCCACCAGAATTCTTCATCACTTGCTGTTAAAGTTATGTGCTCAAAATAATAATCTGCTAATTTTAAATTACCAGTTTTTAATGAAGTGCTTGCAAATTGAAGACTGTCAATTCTTGTCCATTTTTTACGTGGAATTTTTTCAAGTTCATCCAAAGTAGATCGCAAAGAATCATTATCAAATCCACGTTTGAATTTTGTGAACATGAAATAAGGATTTGTTTGTGTCTTATATTTAGACATAACTTCTCCTTGTTTTGCTTCAGCGAATGATGAAGCCATAAACAAACTCCAAAAAATCAATAAATATTTAACGTCCACCACTGAAAACATATTCTATAATATTTGCGCCCATTTCCAACGCTTCCTTCCGTTTAATTGGACTGTCGTTATGTACTTCTTGATCTTCCCAACCATCTCCTAAATCAGTTTCAAATGTGTACAAGCATACCAATCTGCCTTCGTAAACAATGCCGAACGCTTGACTTGGTTTGTCGTCATGTTCGTGTATTTTAGGTAAGCCATTAGGGAATTTATAAGTCTGATTGAATATAGGATGATTATTAGGTAAAACAACCAACTCGTTATTCGGGAATACTTTTTTTAATTCGACGCGAATAAATTTATCCATCCCATAATTATCATCAATATGTAAAAATCCTCCACCGATTAAATAATTTCTTAAGTTTTCAACGTCGTCATTTGTAAACAAGACGTTACCATGTCCTGTCATATGAACGAAAGGATAGTTAAATAAATCACTGCTACCAACTTCAACAGTTTCAATAGTTGTAGAGATATTGGTTTTAATTTTTTGATTACAAAACGCTACTAAATTCGGCAAAGCTGTTGGATTGGCATACCAATCACCACCACCTTTATATTTTAGTACGGCAATCTGATAAGAAGGCGTATTTGTTTGCTGCATTGTAAAGCCCAAGCTTATAAAACAAATAAAAATTAATAAAACTATATTACGTGTACGGTATGACATGCTACTATTCCTGCTGTTTCGGTTCTTAATCTTGTCGAACCAAGTTTAATGGGGTTAAAATTATTTTCTATTGCTAAGTTAATTTCTTCTTTCGTAAAATCACCCTCTGGCCCAATTAAAATAACTACTTTCTTATCTTTAGGAAGGACTTCTCTTAATTCGTTGCCTTCATTTTCTTTTTCACAATGAGCAATGAATTTGGCGCTTGTAGTGTTTAAATTTTGAAAAAAGTCACTTAAACTCGTTAACTCTTCAAGTACGGGTATATATAAATTACCTGATTGTTTAAGTGCGCTCAACATTTGCTTGCTTAATTTATCGTGCTGTAAATGTTTACGCTCTGAATTCGAAGTAAGTATGGGTGTGATTCGAGAAATGCCTATTTCAATAGTTTTCTCTAAGAAAAAATTAAATCGATCAATATTTTTAGTTGGAGCTATGGCAATATGGATATCAAAGTCATTAAGTTTTTGTTGATAATCATCAATAATTTCAAAATAAACTGCTTTTTTATCAGCCATTGTAATTTTAGCCGTAACTAATCTACCAGTTCCATTAATTACTGTTATATGCTGATTCTCCTTTAGACGAAGTACTCTAACAGCATGGTGAGATTCATCTTCACCTAAAGTGCAATCGTCAATATTCTCACAAAAAAAACTATGTTTTGCCAAACTCATCCTACTTAAATGTATATTTTTACATCCAGAATTTTATCGGAATGTCACAGACAAAAATAGTGTTTTTATATAGTGAAATAGCAGGTTATTTTATGGCTTGTGCAAATGCATTGGTTCAAAAAGCCGATGTGATGTTAGTTCACTGGCCAAAAAATAGTGAAGCACCTTTCAATTTTGCAATTGATGACAGGATAAAAATGATTGATAAATCGAAATTTAGCTTATCTGAAATTGAAAAATTAGTTTTCGACTTTAATCCAGATACAATTGTTTGTAGTGGCTGGATGGATAAAGATTATCTTAAAATTTTAAAAAAGCTAGACAGGAAAGTTCAAAAAGTATTGTCACTGGATAATCATTGGAATGGTAATTTGAAACAAAGAATTGCCACAATGATCTCTCCTTTTTATTTAAAGAGAATTTTTACGCACGCATGGGTTCCAGGAGTTAAGCAAGAACGTTACGCAGAGAAATTAGGATTTAAAGGCGCGATATCAAAAGGTTTTTATTGTGCAGATACTATTTTGTTTAACGAAAAATACAACAGTACTTTTACAAGGAAAAAAGAAAAGTTACCCAAAAGGTTCTTATATGTAGCCAGGTATGTTGAGCATAAAGGAATTTTTGAGATGTGGAAAGCTTTTACTGAGCTTCAGGAAGAATTTCCTAATGATTGGGAATTATGGTGTTTAGGAACAGGAGAGGAATGGGAGAATAAAGTTGAATCAGAGAAGATTAAACATTTTGGATTTGTTCAACCAGACGAAATGGATAAATATATTGCGGCGACCTCAGTTTATATTTTACCAAGTAAATTCGAACCGTGGGGAGTGAGCACACAAGAATTTGCTATTTGTGGATTCCCTTTACTATTGAGTGATAAAATTGGCTCGAGCGAGAAATTCCTTCAAGGCAACGGAATTCAATTCGAAGCAGGGAATATCAGTGAAATTAAAAATGCAATGTTAAGGATCATTCAAATGAGTGATGCGGATATTATAGAGATGGGAGAGAAGAGTCATTCAATCGGGAATAGTCATCAAGTCCAAGATTGGGTGGATACATTATTAAAAATAAAATAGTTAATGGAGAAATTGGCGATAAAACTTTGTATGACCAAGGATATTGGTGTTCATGGAAATTTATTTGGAGGAAATATGTTAGCCTGGTTAGATGAGGCCGCGGCAACATGGGCTTGTTCGGTGTGTAAAAACCCGAACATGGTAACGGCTAAAATTGATGAGATGGTTTTTGAACGCCCTGTTAAAAATGGTGATCAAGTAATTATTTATGGCGATGTAAAAAGGGTGGGTAAATCTTCTTTGACAGTTTATATAGAGGCGCGAGCCAAAGATTTTTATTCAGGGAATGAAGAAACAGTTTGTTCTACAATTTTTATCTTTGTTAGAATAGATAGTAACGGAAAGTCTATTCCAATTGATGACAGTGTTCGTGAAAAATATGCGATTTCAAATTGATTAATATACTCATCATACAAACCGCTTTTATAGGAGATGTTATTCTTTCAACCTCATTGATTGAAACCATTAAGAAAGTACACGGAGATTCTTGGCAGGTAGATGTTTTGGTTAGAAAAGGAAATGAAAATTTGCTAAAGGATAACCCGCAGATAAATAATGTAATTGTTTGGGATAAATCTAAAAATAAATACAAAAATTTATTTAATCTCTCGAAAAAAATAAGAGCGAATAATTATAATAAAGTTTATAATTTACAACGATTTGCGGCATCAGGTTTTTTAACTTGGCGTTCAAATGCTGATATAAAAGTAGGATATGATAAGAATCCATTTGCATTTACTTTTAATTTTAAAGTAAAACATGAAATTGGAGATGGAGGACATGAAATAGATCGCAATTTAAAGTTGCTAAATGCTGATCCTGAAAATGGTTTTGAGAAGGCTGAAAAACCGAAGCTTTACCCTAGTAATTTAGATCAATCTAAAATCGAAGAACTCACTAAAAATGACGACTCATTTATTGTGTTTGCACCAGCCTCAGTATGGTTCACAAAGCAACTTCCTCAAGAGAAATGGATTGAGCTAGGTCAACGTTTTCTTTCAGAAAAAAGCAAGATATATTTTGTAGGAGCACCTTCAGACATTGGTCTAATTGACAATATTATTGAAGGCATTGGAAAGTCTATAGATCAGTTGGTTAATTTGGCTGGAGAGTTAACTTTAATGGAATCGGCTGTATTAATAGGTAAGGCAAAAAAGTCTTTTGTAAATGATTCTGCACCGTTGCATCTGGCAAGCGCAATGAATGCTCCAGTTGTTGCATTTTTCTGTTCAACAATCCCAACCTTCGGATTTGGCCCTTTGTCATCCGATCAACAAATCATCCAAACACCAGAAAAACTGAATTGTAGACCTTGTGGTTTGCACGGTTATAAGCAATGTCCTAAAGGTCATTTTAAGTGTGGGATGAATATTGATATAAGCGCAATTAAAAATTAATTTGATTATCTTTGTATAGCGGGTTAATTGTTCTACTTTTTTGAAGACTTTTTGATGTAATATTCAGCTTTTAAAGGAGTTAAAGACCAATAGCCTGAAAAGAATGAATTGCTACTTGGTTTTTAATAAATGAAAAAAATCTTATTGTTAATATTTATTATGCCTATACTGGCAACTAGTCAAAATGATTCGTTGTATAGTATTATGGCTTTTGAATTAAAGAAATTAATTTTTGAATCGCCATACCAAGCGAAAAATTTTACGGACACTTCTCTTGCTTATTTAAACGAAATTTCCAAAAAAAACACCACCTCAAATAATATTGATCGTTCAGTTTATTTGGAAAAAAGAGCGGAACAATTGAAAAAGGATATTGGTGTCGATTTTACTAGCGGTTATCAGCAAAATATCAATCTTGATCCATCCTCAGATCTTGAAGAGAATATAAGTTATTCTGGTCGTGTTCAGTTAGGGGTAGAATGGGACTTACTAAACAATGGTTTATTAGAGAATCGAGTGAGATCTCAAATGATTTCTGACAGAGTAAATCGTGAAAAATTACAATATAATATAGCTGTTAATGGGGAACAATATATCTATCGATTTGACCAAACTTTAATTCTTTTTAATCAATTTAAGTTAGAGCTTCTAAATCAGCGTTTAATTCAAATAAAAAAGCAGTATAAAATCATCCAAGATTTAGTTTTATTGAGAAAATCGAGCAAAGAAGAATTGATAAAAGTTGAAATGGAATTAACAGAAACGGAGAGTTTAATAAACTTATATGAATCTTATGCTGAATATATGCAAATTGAACCGTCATCGTTCGATATCTCCTCGCAAACAATTCCTTTGATTGATCTGGATTATACAAGAATATTTGAATTGGTAGGTTTGCAAAGTGATTCATTAGAAAATTCAAGCGAATTTAAACCATACTTTTCGTGGTATCATCAAATGAGTTTAAAACCATATTTAAGATATAATTACTACGATATACTGCAAGGACCGAATCGCGGATACTTTGCTGGAGGGATTAATCTTTCAATCCCTTTAAACTTCAGTACACAACTAAATAATGAAGTAGAGTATGAGAAATGGCAATACGACAATGCACAATTCATAAGAGATCAATCTAAATTGCAAGAAGATGTATTAAATAGCGCTTATGATTTCAGGCATCATCTTAAATCATTTATCGAACATTATCAAAAACGAAAATTAATTTCAGAGAAGTTACGAATTGAAAAGGCGCGGTTGAAAATCAGCGATAAATACGTCGATCCAATTACAATTTTAAAACTGGATGATGATATGTTACTTGAAGATTTAAACTTAATAGAGGATTTGCAAAATCTTTATTTAAAAGCTTTAAAAATCCATTCGAAGTTAAATGAAGTAGCTATAAACGAAATTGTTAAATCAGTAACTCCGAATGACTTTATACAATTTATTGAGAAAAAGGACCGATCAATTTATGTTTGGTCAAGTACTTTTGATAATTATACGAGTGATTTTTTAAATGAATATATCATTTATAATGAAATTAATCATGTGATTGTTTCAGTAAATAAATATGAGAAAACTGAGGAGAAATGGAAGCTGATGAAGTTATTGAAAGAGACAAATGATCTTTATTTTATGTTAGGGGATAATAAACTCTTCTACAATCAGAATATTGGTGTTTATTTGGCAGAGGTATTAGAAAATTATCCGTTAATAAGTCCAACTGGAATACATTTGGATATTGAACCGCATACAATGCCAGAATGGGATGAGCATAAAGTTAAAATGCAGGAGGACTACTTAAATTTAGTTAAACAAGCGAAAATATTTTGTGATAAAAACGAACTTAAACTACAAATATCCGTACCTAAACATTATAATGAATTGATAATGAATCAGCTCTTTGATGTTGTTGATGAGGTTTACTTTATGTGTTATGAAAATGTCGATACTGATTTCTTAATTAGAAAATTAAAACCCTATGTTGATGCACATCAGGATAAAGTCGTTATAGCATTAAGAACAGAAGACTTTGAAAATCGCTTAGCGATGGAAAATAAAGTAAGTGAATTAAAAGAAAGATTAGGGATAATTAAATTTGCATACCACGATTTATCCCGAATGATTTCATTGGATAAAAGTGGATTAAGATAATAATGAAAAGTTTAAATTTTAAACGTAAAGATGATAGTCATTTACGTTTTATCGAAGAAGGTAAAACGAACAGGAGAAGTAATTTTAATTGGGATAAATTGATTTATTTATCAATTCTTGGATTGATTTTGTTTTTTTCCTTGCGCTATTTTTTCTATAGTACATTCTATATAAAAGCTGATGGACAGATATTATTTGAGGATGTGGATATAAGTTATACGGAAGATATAAGAATTGAAAAATTTTATATTAATGAAGGTGAAAATGTTAAGAAAGGAGATACTTTATTTTCTTATTTAACAGAAGATCTTGTTTATGGAGGTGATGAAATAGTGAATACACCAAGTTCAAGTAATTGGGCCGATAGAGAGACCTATTCATTGAAGAAAAGCATTGATCTAAATAATAGTAAAATTCGCAGCGATAAGCAATTATTGGCATCTTATCAGTCACAGTTGAATCGATTAGAGAATGAGGTTATATTGGGTACAGCATCTGAAAAGGATTTGGTAAATATTAGATATCAAATTAAAAAAGTAGAAGCGGTAATTACACTGAATAGAAATGAAAATGCTATTTTAAATAGACAGTTGGGTGATGTAAAGTCAAAAGAAATCTCTGATCAACAACTAGACTCTTCCAGGACCACTGCCACTTCATCTCCATATAGATATTTCTTATCTCCAATTGACGGGTATGTTGCAACAATTTTCAAACAACCTTATGAGGTGGCGATAAGAAATCAAATGATAATGAATATTTTTCAAGCAGATTTAGCACATATTGAAGCGTATTTTGAGCAAGAAGACCTAAGGTATATTGAAATCGGAGACAAGGTAACTGTTGATTTTGCAGACGGAAAAAGAAGTGAAGGTATCATTAATAGATTTTATGCGTCTACGGTATTATTACCAGTAGAATTTCAAAAGAAATTTGAATCAATTAAAAGAACCATCGCAGTGGATGTTATTCCAGCTGAAGGAGCAAATTTAGATGTTTGGAAAAGATATTATAAAATGAGTGTTACATTAACTAAAAGGACTTTTTAATGGGTCAGGCAATACATCATAGCGAAAATAGAGGAACGAGAATTGAATACGCAGGGCATTCATTTTTACATATCAAACATTTAGAATCTTTAAATATTGAAGATGTAAAGAATCATAGCGCTGTGATTATTGAAACACGAGATTTGGATTATGTGAGGATGATTGTTAGCCGAATTAGAGGAAATATCGCTCCGGATATATATTTAAAACCTATTTTTCTTCAAAGTAGAAATTCTATAAATGATTTGGTGTTAGAAAACCTAGTAGATGGAAGGATTTCTAATTTGGACAAAGTGGCATCTTTAGTTGAGTTAGTAGAAGAAAATTTAAATCGTGTCCAGGATTTAACATTTGCGAATTCAATTTCTTTTGAAGCACAAATGATCACTAAAATGATCACTTTGATGTATACAAAGGACCAAAAATCGCTTTTACCTATACCTTATATTTATTCCAGCATAAATTTTGCCTACCCATTACTTTCTGTGAATTTTTCTGAAACTGACGAACATGCTGTTCTCAATATTTTAGACATTGCAGAATCGGAAGGTCTTTTTAGGTCAGAATATTATGATCGTATTTATTTGTGTAACCAATGTTCTAGCAGTCATTTAAGCTATCGAGAAGTGTGTCCAAAGTGCAGTAGCTCTAATACTAAGTCTGATGACATAATTCACCATTTTCCATGTGGTTATGTGGGGCCAATGCAAGATTTTAAGAATGAAATTGATGATAAATTAGATTGCCCAAAATGTAATAAAAGGTTACGCCATATAGGCGTAGATTATGATAAACCATCAGTTATTCATGAATGTAAAAACTGTAGTCATACCTTCCAAGATTTTTTCGTCAACGCTAAATGTTTGTCTTGTGGATCTGATAGAAGTGTTGAGCAATTAAAGTCAAAAATAATCAAATCTTATTTCCTAACTAAAAAAGGAGAGTCAGCTGCAATAAAAGGTTTTGTTACAACTACGAAGGACATTGATGAAATTTTTGGAACAATAAAGTTCGATACTTTTAAGACAATGTTAAAGTATGAAATTGAACGACTTAAACAGACGGAAGGATCGAGTAATATATGCGCGATTTACATACGAAATTCATCTCTAGTTTATTCAAAATTGGGAAGTACTTTACAAAAAGGCCTTTTAAAAGATTTAATTAGTGTTATAAGAAGTAATATTAGATCTTCAGATGTGATTTCTTTTGTGAGTTCGTCTACAATCATCCTGTCAATGAACGAAATTCCAAATAAAATTTCGAATAAGATAATGGGGAACATGGTTCGCTTATTAGAAGAATTGATAGCTTCTACATTTAAAAAATTAGATGTTCAATTTGAGTATAAGGTTGTAGCATTAGATCACCATAAGCCATACGAAGAGCATATTACTGAATTAACAATTGATTTTATTTAATGATTGATAAAATCATAGATAATTATTTAAGGTTTTTGTCAACGCTAACGCCGGCAGATTTCCTCGAATTTTTCTGGTTTTTTTTAATATTTGAGTTTTTCCGTTATTTCTTAGTGGAGTTTATTGTTTTAATACTAACTGAAGTTAAAAAAGTAACTTCTCGTAAGCAAAGAGCATCTGCATCAGCAGAGTTATTCTTTGAAAATCCACTTGTCTCAATTTTAATTCCAGGTAAAAATGAAGGAAAACATCTTTATAAATTGGTTAATTCGCTGAGTGAACAAACGTATAAGAATATTGAGATAATTGTTGTTGACGATGGATCTGATGATGATACTCCTGCAATTGGTCGTATGCTTGAAAAAGCGGGTTTAATTGATGTGTTTTTAAGGAATGAAGTAAGAGGTGGTAAAGCATCCGGAGCAAATTTAGCTTTACGTTATTCGAAAGGTAAATATATTATTCACTTAGATGCTGATTGCTCGTATGACTTTGATGCGATAGAAAATATTCTCATTCCATTCTATATGGAACTTGGTGTTGGAGGGGTAGGAGGGAATGTAAACGTTCGTAATTATAAGCATAGTTTGGTAACAACACTGCAAGGCGTTGAATATTACAATGCGATTACAATTGGAAGAAAGGTAACTTCTTATTTAGGTATTTATAGAGTTATTTCGGGAGCTTTTGGGGCTTTCCGTGCTGATGTTATTAAGAGTATAGGTGGTTGGGATATAGGTCCTGGTTTGGATGGTGATATTACTGTGAAAATTAGGAAAAAAGGATATAAAATTCGTTTTGCCGCCGATGCACATTGTCTTACATCTGTGCCTAATACCTTTAAAAAATTAGTAAAGCAACGCTTACGTTGGGATAAATCGTTAATTAGATTTAGATTGAGAAAACATAATGATGTTTTCAAAGTGCAAGCATCATTTCGATTATTAGATTTTTTCTCCGCATTTGAAAATTTTTTTTACAATGTGGTTTTAAATTTTAAATGGTATATCTATTTGACAATAATGTTGACGTTTTACCGTCCCTTATTTATCAATGTTTTTATAACGAATGTACTCTTATATACAATAATGAACTATATCAAATTTTTACTCTTTTCGCTATTCCGAGATCGTTCACATTCATCTGTTTCCTATTTCTTGATTTACTTGCCATGTATGGTTTTATATTTTGGTTTGTTTTTAAGAGCAGTTCGAACGATAGCTTATCTACAAGAAATTTTCTTTAAAATGTCATACAAGGATACCTGGAATCCTCGGAAAACATCAATTCATGCAGAGTATTTGAGATTATAGATCTCATTGAAAATTTTGCCAAAAGTGAGGAGCACTCTTTTTAACCGCTTCTGCTTTTTCGATTTTAATTCCTTTTTTAGTTAGACTGGCTGCAATAGCACCTGCCATTGCTATTCTATGATCATTATTCGAATGAATAGATCCACTTTCTAAAGTTCCAGTGCCGTAAATAAGCATCACATCATTAACAATCTCAATCTCCAATCCGAGTTTTCCGAATTGTTTCGCTAGAACAATACCTCTGTTACTCTCTTTGTTGATTAATCTATTGACGCCGCTAATTTTAGATAAGCCCTTTGCCGAAGCCGCAAGTATAACTAATGGCGGAAATAAATCTGGACAATCGGTTGCGTCAAATTTGAAAGGTGAAGGTTTACTCTTTTTAATCGATAAATCACCTTTCTTCCACTTATGTTTAATTTCTGCAGCTTTTAAAGCTTTTAACATCATTACGTCAGCTTGAACAGAATTTTTATTTAAGCCTTCAATTTTTATTCCTTTATTAATAGCACCATAAACCATCCAATTGGCAGCTTCACTATAATCATTTTCAATAATCAATTCGTCGGTTAGATTATATTTTTGATTGCCTTTAATGACGAACTTTTCATAATTTTTGTGTCGAATTTTAATTCCAAATTTATTGAGCAGTTCTATAGTGATATCTATATAAGGTTTGCTTTTCAAATGCTTAACAATTATAGTCGAATTTTCAGCTAATGTTGGTAATAACAATAATAAACCAGTAAGATATTGAGACGAATTTGATCCGTCTATTGTTAAGTGTCCACCTTTAACCTTTCCCGATATTGAAATAGGTAAAAAATTATCATTACTAATAATTTCTAACTGAAGTTCCTTCATGATTGAATTGAAATCAATCATAGACCTTTTAAGAAGGCTTCCTTTTCCGTTGACTGTATAATTTTCTGATAAGGCAGTTCCTATTATTGTTGTAATTCGAAGTCCTAATCCAGATTCACCACAATTCAATTTTGACTTGACCTTTTTTTGAAGACCTTTTATTTTAACAGTATCCTCAAATATTTCGACTTTAGCACCAAGTTGAGCTGCTATTTTAAGCATGTTTTTGACGTCGTCACTAGTCCCAATATTCGATATTGTTGAAGTCTTTTTACTTAAAGTTGCTGCTAAAATTGCACGTTGAGCAAAACTTTTAGAAGGGGTAGAATAGACCTTTTTAATTTTGGTATTTGCAGTGACAAAAAATTCCATTAGTCATTCATTATTTTAGTTTGGTGTCGAATTGATTCTTGGTGTAATGCTTCAAGATATTTCTCAATGAATTTTAATGACAAACCTTGTTCTGGACCATACGATTGTTGGGCTTGCTGAATTTCTCTCCAACGATTAAGTTGAAGAATAGTAATGTTATTCGTTTTCTTATAGATACCAATTTCATCTGCTATTTTCATTCTATTGCCTAATAACGTTAATATATCACGGTCTATTTTATCGATATTTTCACGAAGTGTACTTAAATCCGAAGACAAATTTTTATTTATGTTTTGTTCTTGGCGCAACACTAAATTTGCTAATATAACGTCTAATTCAGTTGGTGTTATTTGTTGTTCAGCGTCACTCCAAGCCTTATCGGGATCACGATGCGTTTCAATCATCAATCCGTCATAATTCAAGTCTAAAGCTTTTTGAGAAATGGATTGAATGAGATCTCTTTTGCCGCCAATATGACTAGGGTCACATAATAATTGAATGTCTGGAAATTCATTTTTTAACGCAATTGGGATTTCCCACATTGGCTCATTGCGGTATTTATTAGGTTTAAAAGAAGAGAAGCCTCTATGAATGGCATGCACATCTTTTATATCTGCATTTTTGAGTCGTTCAATCGCTCCAATCCATAAATTTAAGTCAGGATTAATGGGGTTTTTAACAAAAACTTCAATAGAAGAGCCTTTTAGACTATCTGCAATTTCCTGAATTGCAAATGGATTTACACTGGTTCTTGCACCAATCCAAATATGTTTAATCCCCGCTTTAAGCACTAACTCAACATGTTTAGCATTAGCAATCTCAGTTACTACCGGTAAGTTTGCTTGTTTTCCAGCTTCAATTAACCACGGTAAACCAATTGAGCCAACACCTTCAAAAGCATTAGGTCTCGTTCTTGGTTTCCAAATTCCAGCCCTCAACATATTAACTTTCCCTGAAGCGCTGATTTTCTTAGCTGTTTCTATTAATTGTTCTTCAGATTCAGCACTACATGGACCTGCTATAATAAAGGGCATCTTCTTGGAATTACTATTAATCATCATTAAATTTTCTTTTTATCGGAAAGAATATACTAAAGCAAATTTACAAAGAAATCAAGTGAGATTAATCCTAAATGATTTAAATAATTCTTCATCTGTTTATTAAGTCCTGATCAAAATTATTTGTTTAATTTAGTCCATCAAATTAATTGAACAATACCATCTCATGAAAGGAATAATTTTAGCTGGTGGGTCCGGAACCAGATTGTATCCACTTACACAAGCCGTATCTAAACAAATCTTACCGATTTACGATAAACCAATGATTTACTACCCAATGTCAGTGCTGATGTTAGCGGGTATTAAAGAAGTGTTAATCATTTCAACACCAAGAGATATTGAGACTTTTAAAGAATTGTTCGGTGACGGTAAAAATATAGGAATGAGTATTTCTTATAAAGTACAGCCTTCACCAGATGGTTTGGCGCAGGCATTTATTCTAGGAGAATCCTTTATAGGTGACGATAATGTTTGTTTAGTTCTTGGAGATAATATTTTCTATGGTTATGGTTTAGCAAAGATATTAGAGAATGCTGCTCAAACAGAAAAAGGGTCCGTTGTATTTGGTTATTATGTTAATGACCCTGAGAGATATGGTGTAGTTGAGTTTGATAAAGATAGAAATGTAGTAGGTCTGGAGGAGAAACCAACCGATCCTAAATCTAATTATGCGGTTACAGGGTTATATTTTTATGACAATACTGTGGTCGAAAAAGCTAAATCGCTTAAACCATCTCAAAGAGGCGAACTTGAAATAACAGATTTAAATAAGTTATACTTAGAAGAGGGTACACTAAAAACTGAACTCCTAGGTAGAGGAATGGCTTGGTTGGACACCGGAACGCATGAATCATTAATGCAAGCATCTAATTTCATCGCTTCAATCGAACAAAGACAAGGTTTAAAAGTCGCTTGTTTAGAAGAGATCGCTTACCGTAAAGGTTATATTAATGACGATCAGTTAAGAGCCTTGGCGATTCCATTATCAAAAAATCAATATGGACAATATTTATTAAAATTATTGGATAAACGCAATCAGGCTTTTTAGGATTGTTTGATAAATTTGATTTAAAATGTATTTTTAGAGTTTAACGTTGGAAAATAGTATTTTTGTAAAAATTCTAAGATGGGATTTTTATAAAAGCAAAACACCTCTTGGCTAATTGTCGTTAATGATTACAGCTTATAAAGTTCATAGTCAGTTTATTTTTTTACTTATAATTCTGTATGTAATCGGAGTGTGGGGTGGACCAATAATTTATGTACTTCTCCCTTTAATGATGTTACTTTTAGGGCTAAAGAACAGATTTTTCGAAATTTTTATCATAGCAATTTGGATGTTGATATTGTCTGATTATGTCCCTGTAAAAAGTGCTACTCATGATGATCTTCAATTTGCAAAAGATCTAAAACCATTAATACCCATACTTTTTTTTCTCTTTTATTTAAAAGACCGTCAATTATTCGGTAAGGTTCCCAAAGTCTTTATTTATTTTGTTCCTTTTTTTATATCTGCAACAATTTCTCTCTTTCTAGCTCAAAATATGGCAAGTACATTGCCAAAAACAGTTTCGTTTATCCTGCTCTATTCAACAGTTCCTATTTTTGTTGTTTTTTTGCATCGTACTCAAAAAATGATGTTTTGGCAATCCCTTATGACTTTTATTATAGGTATGCTAACAATAGGGATAGTTTTGAGATTTGTAGCGCCTGATATCGCAAATATTTCTTCAGGTAGGTTTAAAGGAATATTTGGTAATCCCAACGGTGTCGGTTTATTCTTAAATCTTGTATTTGTCCTTTGGATTGTTCTTAGGGAGTATGGCTTAACTAAATTTACTAGACTTGAGAATCGTTATATTTTTGGCGTAATACTAATTTCTCTTATTTGGTCAGGTTCACGAAATGCAATGATGTCAATTATGATATTCTACTTTGTGTATAAAATCATAAAAATAAACTGGTTTTTGGCCTTATTAATGGTTGCTGCAATCGTTATTTTAAGTGATCCATTTTTTGAGCTTTTGATTGATATAATTGAATTTTTTGGATTGCAAGAATTCTTCAGAATTGAATCGATAGAAGAAGGATCAGGAAGAAAAGTGGCGTGGGTATTTGGTTGGCAACAGGTTGAGAAGTATTATTTTTTCGGTGGTGGTTTTGGCTATGCAGCTGATTTGTACGCTGCTAATTATAGTGTTTTATCTCGATTAGGACATGAAGGTAATGCTCATAATTCGTATTTAACTTTTTGGTTAAATACCGGTATTATAGGTGTTATATTATATTTTGGAGGATTATTAACTGCTGTAATTAAAGCAATGAAAAAGAATTATTTGGTAATCGCATTTTTTATATGTATTTGCTTTAATATTATGTATGAGTCATGGTTAGTAGCGTCACTAAACCCATTTACCATCATATTCTTAACAATACTTACAATTTTTATAGCGAATTTAAGAGGTGAAGATTACTCTCCAGTATCTATCGAAAATTCACCAAAAGAAAGCGAATAAAACAGTCAATCTAAACGACATTCTTTTGTGCCTCTTCTTTCGGTATAAAGAATAAAGCGATTAAACCAAGAATAAAGAAGATGATTAAAGCTAAGACTGACATTCTCATATCGCCTGAGCTTGCTTCAACAAAACCAAAAATTACCATCCCAATAATAATTCCCAACTTCTCAGTTATGTCATAGAAGCTAAAGAATGATGCGGTGTCTTTTGTTTCAGGAAGATATTTTGAATATGTCGATCTTGACAAAGCTTGCGTTCCTCCCATTACAAAACCAACGAAGCCTGCAAGAATATAGAAGTTTAAAGGATTTGTAACATAGAAATAGGCATAAAGACAACAAATACACCAAATTGCTAAAGCTATTCCTAAGGTTTTAATATTGCCAATTCTTTTTGAAATCGCACTAAAACAATATGCGCCAATAATTGCTATAAATTGAATTAATAGTACAGCGATGATTAAGCCACTAGAATCTCCATCCGTAAACACTTCCTTCTTTGCGAATAGAACAGCCATCAGCATGACTGTTTGCACCCCCATACTGAATAAAAAGAATGAGATTAAGTATCGTTTCAATCGAACGGTACTTTTAACAAAAAGCCCAACCTTTTTTAATTCTCTAAATCCGTCGCCTAAAATTTTCTTAGTTATTTTATTCTTTTTTGGAGGAGAAGGTAAATAACGATACGTAATTTGACTAAAACTAATCCACCAAACGCCCGTCAGAACAAAAGCATACTTAGCAGGCATGCCGAAAACTTGAATTAATATAAGACAAACGATTAATAGTAATGAGGCACCAGCATATCCTAAGGCAAAACCTTTTGCACTTAACTTATCATGGTCTTTTGGTTCAGCAACTTCTGGAAGGTATGCATTATAAAAAACAAGACTGTTCCAAAATCCTAGACTTGCAAGGAAAATAGATAGCATACTCCATTCAATAAACTCAGGGTTAAAAAAGTAAAGTGAAGCGGTAGCAATTGCTCCCAAGTAACAAAAGAACTGTAGAAATTTTTTCTTACTCCCGCTATAATCTGCAATTCCAGATAAAAGAGGGGAAAGAAAACAAACCGCAACAAATGATGCTGCGACGGTATAAGAATAAAGAACGGTATTTTTTATATAGCTACCGAAGAATATAATTTCATCACAATTTACACCATAGCCATTTTCACTGGTAACAGTTTCGTAAAAAATTGGAAAGATAGCAGTTGAAATAACCAATGGGTATACTGAATTAGCTAAGTCGTAGAACGCCCAAGCGTTCATTGTTTTTTTATCTCCTCTTTTAATCATGAAATCGATTTTAACAAAAGTGCAAAAAATGGTCAGTTAATTACTATAAATATGAAATAAAAAATCCAGCCCCTCAAGATTGAAAAGCTGGATTAGAAAATATGAATAGGATTTGATTAAGGAATGTATGTAAACGTTACTCGTCTATTTTTAGCTTTAGCCAAATCTGTTCCAGATGTATCAGCTGGTTTTGTGTCTTTTGCATCTTCTGTTAAGATACGTGTATAATTAATCCCGTTGGTCATTAAGAATAGTTTAATAGCCTCTGTTCTCGCTTCTCCAAGTGCTTTCAATTCAGGATCAAACGCTTCGTTGTCATCTAAATGACTAGTGATTTTGATTTTACCTTTATTGTTTTTAAGTAATATTTTTAGGATGTTATCTAAATGTCCTTGTGCACCAAGATCAACTTCAGAATCACCATATCCATAATAAATTGTAGTAAATTGAGCAATTTGAGCAGGCTCTAAACCTTCCGTTGCAATCGGAGCTGAAGAGAATACGAATTTAGTTTCTGGCGTTTTTTCATCAGCAGAACATTTACATTCTGATTCATCTCCTACCATAACTACAGATACATTATCGACAAAGTAATATGCACTCATTACAGATGCTCCAACAAAATCTTTGTCTTTCTTCATTCTTTCATTCAACGTTTCACCGTTCGAATAGAAATTACCGATTGTAAGAAATTTTTCACCACCTTCAGCAATGTATGTTCCACAAACTTGTTCCCATCCAAATTTAGCATTGAAAATTGGATTGTCTTTATGTTGAATGCTAGTTGAGGTTAGAATACTCTTGTTTTCATCAATATTATATTGCTTTTTTGAAAAATTAAGACCAATATTATTTGAGGCGTACTTAGAACTTTCACCTAAATTCACATAAAACGTAACACAGTACTTTTTATCTTTTAGTAAAGTTGATTTTAATTTAGTTGAAATATAATTCCTTGGCTCCTTGTCATTATAACTAAAAGCTCTAATTCCAGCATAATTGGAACCATCTTGAGGTTCTTCATAACCTAAGTTGTTTTGCGGAGTTCCATACCCATCTTTGATTTTTGCTGAAAATAAATCGGCTGCAGCTCTAGTAGGAGACATCCAACCAACAGCAGCTGCAATTGCCCCGTTTCTTTTGATTTTACCTTCAATAGATTCAAAACTAGGGTTTTCAACTAAATTGTTCATGTCTTGTCCATTGACGCTAAAAATAACGCTTAATGACATGAATGAAATAATTAATTTTTTCATTTTCTTATTTTTTTTAATTAATCGGAAACTGTTTAACAGTCTCAATAAAACATTTAACTTTATCTGGGTCGGTATCGGGATAAACTCCGTGCCCCAAATTAGCAATATGGCGGCGATTAGCAAAGGAATTCAACATTTTTTTTGTAGTTTTCTCTAATGTGTTATAATCGGCATAGAGTGATGTCGGATCTAAATTACCTTGTAAGGTTTTGTTCAGTCCAATAATCTTTCTGCTTTCCGCTATATCCATATTCCAATCCAGTCCAATTACCTGACAATCTAATTTTGCAATCTCTTCTCTTGCATAATACGCTCCTTTTGCAAAAACTGTTACAGGTACCTCTTTAATTGCATCACATATCCTTCTTACATATATCGTTCCAAACTCTGAATAATCAGTAGGAGAGAGTATACCTGCCCATGAATCAAATACTTGAACTAAATCTGCACCGGCTTTAATTTGAAGTTTTAAGTAATCGATAGTAACATTTGTAATTCGATCTAATAGTTGATGTGTGAATTTAGGATTTGTTACCATCAATTTTTTTGCCTTCGAAAAGGTTTTCGATCCTTGTCCTTCTACCATATAACAAAATATAGTCCAAGGTGCTCCACAGAAACCAATTAATGGTACCCGGTTATCTAATCCTATTTTTGTTAATTTGATTGCATCAAAGACGTAGCTTAAGCGATCTGCAACATCAATATTTTCATCGATTAAATCTAAATCACTTTCTTGTTGGATCGTTTTTTCAAACCATGGACCTTGTTTTTCAATCATTTGATATGGCAGTCCCATAGCTTCAGGTATAACCAGAATATCTGAAAAAATTATTGCAGCATCTACACCTAATAAATCAACAGGTTGAATCGTTACTTCTGCTGCTAGCTCTGGTGTCTCGACTAGTTCTTTAAAACCACTTAGACTTGATCTAATAGCTCTGTACTCTGGAAGAATTCTACCAGCTTGTCTCATTAACCATACGGGATACCTATCGGTAGGTATTCCATTCACCATGTTTAAAAACGTATTATTTTTATATTCTGTCATGCTTTACCAATTGATAGTTTTTTTGCCTAACCGTGCAAGAATTGTATTTGTTTCGCTAAAGTGTTTACATCCAAAAAATCCTCTGTACGCAGAAAGTGGAGAAGGATGTGGAGCTGTTAAAATAAAATGTTTAGTCGAATCAATTAAATCCGATTTCAACATCGCTTTTGAACCCCACAACAAAAATACAATTTCTTCTTTTTCTTTTGCTATTTTTTTAATGACTTCATCTGTGAATTTTTGCCATCCAATTTTACTATGGGCATTTGTTTCGCCAGCTTTTACCGTTAAGGTAGTATTTAATAAAAGAATACCCTGTTTAGCCCAACTTTTTAATGAGCCTGAAGTGAGCGAAGTTTCACCGATATCGGATTGAATTTCTTTTAATATATTTTTTAAGGATTTTGCCAAAGGCTTTATATTTTCTGGAACTGAAAAACAAAGTCCATCTGCATGACCAGGAGTTGGGTAGGGGTCTTGACCGATAATTACAATTTTGACATCCTCAAAACTACACAAGTCGAATGCACGGAATAAATTTTCTTTGACAGGTAAAACATGTTCCGATTGATATAGATCAGTAACTCTTCTATCGAGCGACAATATTTCCTCAGTTGACAAAACATGTGACAGTTTTATTTGCCAAGATTGCGAAAGTTGCTTGAAAATAGCCATAGTCCTAAACCTAAAAAAGGCCTAATGCATGAAGCACTAGACCTTGAATATTTTAAAAAAAACTTTGGTCTGTCTTAAAGTTTGTTAACGTGAATCGTTAAGCTTGACTTTAAATTTGCAGCCTTGTTTTTGTGTATTACACTTCTCTTTGCTAATTTATCAATCAAAGAAGAAACCTTTGGTAAAATTACCGCTGCTTCTTTTTTGTCTGTCATTTCTCTTAAAGACTTAACAGCATTTCTCATTGTTTTATGCTGATATTTGTTTCTAAGACGTTTCGCATTGTTAGATCTTATTCTTTTTAATGCAGATTTATGATTTGCCATAATTCAATTTAGTTTTTAAAACTTGGTAGCCCATAGGAGAATCGAACTCCTGTTTCCAGGATGAAAACCTGGCGTCCTAACCACTAGACGAATGGGCCAATTTAAGCGTTTGTAAATATTAAGTAGCCCATAGGAGAATCGAACTCCTGTTTCCAGGATGAAAACCTGGCGTCCTAACCACTAGACGAATGGGCCAAACTACTTTATTTTGCGATGCTTTCCGCAAAAACGAGTGCAAATATAATTCTTAATTTCCTAACTGCAAATATTTTTTTACTTTTTTATGAAATATTTTGTCTTGACTCGAATTTAAAGCCCAATCTTTTGCCTGTTTTTAGCTTAGAACTTTGCGTTCTTGCCAATAAATCTCCCACGGTAGCCTTCTGCACTGCACGATAAGGAGGAGTATATAGGTCGAAGTTAATCGCATGAATTCCAACTCTTAATATGATGTCTCGAATGATTATTTGATCAAGTTTTTGGTGCATTAAGTCTTTATAAATAAATCCAAGTTGCCCTTTTCCTTCAACCATAAAGTGATCATCTTTATTTATAAAAATTCTTCCAATTAAATATCCTATATCTTCTTGCCTATTATATTCATAAGAATCAGCTAAGAAGTTATAAATGTTAATTATTCCACAATAAGCGTTAGCAGGATTATTTTTTATATATGAAGTCTGACTAGCATAATCCGAATCGGGTAGCTTAAATACGTTGGTATGCATTGAGAAGATAAGGACATCGCTTCCAATGAATAATTGTGCTTCAATATCTCCTTTATCTTCGTATCGTAAACGTATTCTTTTATCGGGAATTTCTTTTCGAAGTATTTCAACGCAATTTTGTAAAGCAATTTTAACTTGACCGAACCAGCTAATCGTGTTTTTATAAATATCTTGTTTTAAAGTCGTCTTACTTTTTAAAAGGCCAATTAAATGATTCCTACCTTCAGCCAAGTGATCTTCAATTTTATTTTCTTTTTTCATCTTAATATGCTTTAGCAAATATAACACGTCTTTTAGATGGTTTTCCGGTTACCATACATTTTCCTTGCTCTTCTTTCCCGTCTAAAGGAATACATCTTATAGTTGCCTTCGTTTCTTGTTGTATTTTCTCTTCAGTTTCTATTGTTCCGTCCCAATGTGCTAGGAAGAAGCCAGGCTCAGTTTCAATTTTTTTCTTAAAAACTTCGTAATCGTCTATTTCTTGTGTTTGCTCTTGTCTGTAAGCAGTCGCTTTTGTGAACAAATTCTCTTGAATTTCTTTTAATAGATCTTCAGTATATTTAACAACCTCATTTAATGGAATTGAATTTTTTTCACGTGTATCTCGACGAGCAACTTCAATTTGATTGTTATCTAAGTCTCTTAAGCCGATTGCGTATCGTACTGGAACACCTTTTGCTTCATATTCAGCGAATTTCCAACCTGGTCTTTTTTTATCGTCATAATCAAACTTAACGCTTATGTTTTTCTCTTTTAGTGCATTAATGATAGGGTTCAGCTTTTCTTCAATTTTAACTAAATCCTCTTCGTTCTTATAAATTGGAACGATAGCAACATGTATAGGAGCTAATTTAGGAGGTAGTACTAAGCCGAAGTCATCTGAATGGGTCATTATTAAAGCTCCCATTAACCTTGTTGAAACTCCCCATGAGGTCGCCCAAACAAAATCTTGCTTACCTGTTTGATCAACAAATTTGACATCAAAAGCTTTTGCGAAATTCTGTCCTAAGAAGTGAGACGTGCCAGACTGAAGTGCTTTTCCATCTTGCATCATTGCCTCTATTGTATAAGTTTCATCTGCTCCAGCAAATCTTTCACTCTCAGATTTTGTTCCTTTAATTACAGGCATTGCCATATGCACTTCTGCGAATTTAGCATAGATATTAATCATTTGTTCTGATTCTTCTATAGCTTCATTTTTAGTTGCATGTGCTGTATGCCCTTCCTGCCATAGAAATTCAGCAGTTCTTAAAAATAGTCGTGTTCTCATTTCCCAACGTACAACATTTGCCCATTGGTTAATTAAGATAGGTAAATCTCTATACGATTGAATCCATTTTTTATATGTACTCCAAATAATGGCCTCACTAGTTGGTCGAACAATAAGTTCTTCCTCCAGTTTAGCATCTGGGTCTACAATTAATTTTCCTTTATTATTAGGATCAGATTTTAATCGATAATGTGTTACAACAGCACATTCTTTTGCAAAACCTTCCGCATTAGTTTCTTCCGCCTCGAACAATTTTTTTGGAACGAAAAGTGGAAAATAGGCATTTTGATGTCCTGTTTCTTTGAACATTTTGTCCAATTGTTCTTTCATTTTTTCCCAAATAGCATACCCATATGGTTTGATGATCATACAGCCTCTAACGTCCGAGTTTTCTGCTAAATCTGCGACTTTAACGATGTCTAAATACCATTTCGAATAGTCTTCTTTTCTTGGTGTAATCTTTTCTGCCATTTTTTGGTATAATTTTTGTAACTTTATTGGGAAATAACAAATGTAATTATAAGTTTTATCCATTCCAATTGTATTCGCTATGAAAAATTTAAAATATTTATTACCAATTCTTTTATTAACCGCTTGTGTTGGGACACAAGAAGTGTATGATGATGTGTATTATGTTGTTCCAGAACAAGATGTTTCGCAAGCTAATGATGAATTAGGTTATGAAGATTATATTGATGGTAATGAAGCGGATTACGAGGTTGAAGTTTTGGATCAAAATCCAAATTCTTCAGCGGGTGCATATACATCAACAGGTACATATAATTCTCAAGGTGGTAATATTACTGTGAATAATTACAACGAATCGAACGGGCCGAACAATATGGATAATTATTGTAGTTATAATTGTAATGATTATATGCGCTATGGTAGATGTAGACATAATGGATCCAGTTACTATCGCTCAAACTTTACTGGTCATGGATATACGTTCTTTGGTTTTTCAAGCATGGGAGGCGGTTATTATGATGCTTGGGGTAATTATAGACCTTATAGACCGTATGACTTCTACGGACATTATTATAATCCTTACGGGATGTATGGTTCTTACAATCCATACGCTTACAGAGGAGCTTTTTATTATGGTCGATATTATAACCATAATGGTTATGGAGCTCCTTATATTTATGATAATCCTTACTACGGTGGTTACCCTTATTACGGAGGTAATCCTTACTATAATGGTAACCCATATTATGGTGGTGGGTCAACGAGTGGGGGTGGAAATAGTCCTGGTAATAATTATTATGGGCATCGAAATGGAATGTCAACAGGTTCATCAAATACGACGACCTATGGTCATACAGTAGAGAGTGTTGTTGAAAAAAAGAAACCGTTTAAAGCTTATTCTTCTGGCAGCAGTGTGTCAAATGTAGTTGCTGAAAATAAGAACGATAATTTGGTTGGATCCCATTCAGGTAGTAAACTGACTAATATTGGAAATACAAATAAGAATGTAATTTCTAATACTGTTGCTCCGAATGATAAACCAAATGTAGTCAGTAGTACTGTAAAAAGTACGAAAGCAAATAATGACTTTACTTCAAAAAGTGTTCAGGCTAAGAGTAGTTATACGACTAATACTACACAAAATACTAATTCGAATACGGTAAATGCTAACGTCAAGGGAAGTACTTCCAAAACAAATACAGGGTTGAATGCTAACTCGAATAAATCTGGAACGAATACGGTTAAGTCTGACAAGGTATACGTTCAGCCTGCATCGGACAAGTTTAAGGTTGGGAATCAAACAACAAATAGGTCTTATAATAGTAATAGTGTTGGGACAAATAAAACAAAAGGGTCTAATTCTGGTACAACTGTAACAACAACAACAACATCTAATAAGTCGAATAATAAGTATTTGCCTAGTTCTAGTCCAAAAAGTGTTCCTTCTGGAAGTTCAACTTATAGAGGTACTCAAACTCAAAATTCTAATGTTAATAGAGGAGGTAATTCGCGTGCTCAACCAACAAGAACACAGCCAACAAGAGCTCAACCTACACGAACGCAGCCTACGCAGCCAAAACAGAATACAAGTTCTTATGGTACACGTACTTCTCCAAGTAGTAGTTCGGGAGGTTCTACAAGAAGTGGTTCAAGTTCAAGAACAGCACCAAGCGGTAGAAGGTAGACTGAGATCAAATAAATTTTCTAGAATGAAAAAAATAGCTTTAATAATATTTCTATGCGTAGGAACGACATATTCTTTTGCGCAAAACGAAGAGGATGTACTGAGGTATACAATGACCAATTTCGGCGGTTCCGCAAGAAATATAAGTCTTGCCGGAGCAATGACAGCCTTAGGTGGTGATTTTTCAGTAGCGACATCAAACCCCGCAGGGATTGGTAAAATGACAAAAGATAATTTTTCTGCGACATTAAATGTTGAATTGTTAAATGCGGAATCAACTTTCTATGGAGCGGTTAAAAATGAGTCAGGTTCCACTGCTAATCTTAGTAATTTATCTTATGTAAAAGCATATAATCTTGATCCTAAAAAATTTAATAATTGGTACGGTGTTCAATTAGGTATGGGGTTAAATAGGGTAAATAGTTTTCAGGAAAGAATTAATTACGGTGGTGTTGCAGATTCTTCTATTTTACATTCATTCATTGCTGAAGCCAATGGTACCCCTGATAGTTTGCTATTAGATGCATATCCGTTTTCTTCTGGGTTGGCGTATTACGCTTATGGAATCGATACACCTCCGGGAGGGGATGAGTACACAACCTCGTTCAATTCTGGTCAGTCTGTACACGACAGGCAAATTACAAGAACTGGAGGGATGACAGAGTATAATTTTACATTGAGTGGAAATTATGGAAATAAGTTGCTAATTGGAGGAGGGTTAACCTTTATTAAGTCCAATTTTAGTGAGAGATTTCAACATGTAGAAACTTTTACAGATGACAGTATATTTTTAAATTCGATTAATTACACTGGGGAATTAGATATTGAAGGTTGGGGTTATTCAGCGAGGTTAGGGGTGATCTATATGCCTTTTGATTATTTAAGAGTGGGGTTAGGAGCTCAACTACCAACTGTTTTTAATTTGAATGATCGCTGGACAAACAATATGACGGCGGATACAAAAGATGGTCCTAAAACAGTAGATCCATCATATGTTTATGTAGGGAGGTATGATTATCGTGTGCGTACCCCATTTAGAGCTAATGGTTCTATAGGGTTGATTTTGAAGAAATTTGGTTCGATCGGTTTAGAAGTTGAAATGGTTGATTATAGTAATTCGATCTTAAAGACAAATAAAAAAAGTCAAGATAGATATAGTTTTACAGCAGAAAATTTTCAAATAGAAAACTTATATAGATCAGTTTTTAATGTGAAATTGGGAATGGAAATTCGGTTAAATCCTCAAGCTTATCTCCGAGGTGGGGCAGCTTATTATCCAAGTCCTTACCAAAGTAACAAAGTAGCCAATGCAGCTCCTACTTATTTTTATACCCTGGGTTTGGGGTATAATTGGGGTAATGTATTCATTGATATGGCTTACGCTTTGAAATTACATAAGATGGATTATTATGCTTATGATCCAACTTTGAATGGCAGTTATGCTAATATTGATCTCAGTAATTCTCAAGTTTTATTCACGTTAGGTTTTAGATTTGATAGCGAGTGAGGCGATCAAGGGTAAGCTAAAAAATTCAAATTCTTATTTTCTCATTAACTTTGTCAATCTTTCCAGAGGGAAAATTAAAATCAAGGGCAAATATCATGAGTAGTTTTAGGGAAAATCTTATTGAAAAATATCAAAAATCAAATTTATTTGGAATCAATCAAGGTTTTGAATTGATTAAATTTGAAAGTGATGAAATAGTTTATGAGCTGGAGGTGAAATCGAAACATTTGGCTACGCCAACCACAGCGCATGGAGGTGTGATTGCTGGGTATATGGATGCGGTAATTGGTTTGGCTGCATTGTATGTTTCGTCAGAAGAAGGAAATCTAGTTTCAACTGTAGAGTTTAAAATAAATTTCATAAGTCCAGTTCGAATTGGGGACGTTCTAGTTGGTATAGGTAAGGTTGTTTCAAAAGGGAAAAGAATTATTGTTTGTCAAGGAGAAATTAGAAATAAGAAGGATAATACTATGGTTGCTGTTGCGACAGGAACTTTCAATGCATATCCTTATCATAAAAGTGGTATGACTTTGATATAGTATCATCTAATCCTTTTTTTATTTTTTAGAAGGATTAAAACTTCTAATTTTAATATGCTCAATCGATTCTACAATCGTAGATTTTTTTAATTAAATTTGCATCTAATAAAATTGTCTCAATGATAAAAATTGCACAACGTGTATCAGATATGTCTGAGTCTGCAACCTTAGCTATGGCAGCTAAAAGCAGACAGTTAAAGGCGGAAGGAAAAGATATTATTTCTTTAAGTCTTGGAGAGCCTGACTTTAAAACGCCTGAATTTATAAAAGAAGCAGCGAAAGAAGGGATTGATCAAAATTATTCAACCTACATGCCTGTTCCTGGTTATGAGGATATGAGGATCGCAATCGCTAACAAATTCCAACGTGATAATGGACTGAAATATCAGCCGAATCAAATTGTAGTTTCAACAGGTGCTAAACAAAGTCTTATTAATTTAATATTAAGTCTTGTTAATCCTGGTGATGAGGTAATAGTTCCTGCACCATATTGGGTAACTTATGTTGAGCAAGTAAGAATGGCAGGAGGAATTCCAATCGAATTGCCAACGAGTATAGAAAACGATTTTAAGATTAGTCCAGCACAGTTAAAGGCTGCTTTAGGACCAAAATCAAAATTGATGTTGTTTAGTAATCCTTGTAATCCAACAGGAACATCATATACTAAAAGTGAATTAAGTGCATTAGCAGATGTTGTAGCTGATACTGAAGATTTTTATGTGATTTCAGACGAGATATACGAACATATATCTTTTGCACATAAAGCGGAAAGTTTCGCTCAATTTGATAATGTATTCGATAAAACAATTACCGTAAATGGTGTGTCAAAAGCATTTGCTATGACTGGTTGGAGAATTGGATATATTGGTGCGCCGGTTGAAATTGCAAATGCTTGTATTAAAATACAGGGTCAATATACGTCTGGAGCAGCATCTATTAGTCAAAGAGCGGCTAAGGCAGCTGTTGAAGCAGATCCGGAAGAAATTAGGTTTATGGTCGATGCGTTTAAAAAACGAAGAGACCTTGTTGTTGGTCTGCTTAAAGAAATAGAAGGACTGAAAATTAATAATCCTGAAGGCGCTTTTTACGTGTTTCCAGATATTTCATCTTTCTTTGGAAAAACAAATGGCGACTTTAAAGTGAATAATGCGACTGACTTATCGCTTTATCTTTTATCAGAAGCGCTTGTAGCAATTGTTACAGGAGAGGCTTTTGGTGATCCAAATTGTATACGGATATCTTATGCAGCTTCAGAAGCGGAGTTAATAGAAGCGATTAGTAGAATTAAGCGCGCATTAGAAAAATTGAAATAGTTGAATGAATCGTTTGAAAAATACATTTACTGAATTTTCCACAAAGAAGATAATTGTAATCGGCGATGTGATGATTGATACATATTTAAACGGCTCTGTTCAAAGGATTTCTCCTGAAGCACCAGTGCCAATTGTTCAATTTAAATCACGTGAACACCGTTTGGGAGGGGCTGCAAATGTCGCGTTAAATCTTCAAAGCTTGGGAGCTCAACCTTTTATTTGTACCATAGTGGGGAAAGATGAACAGGCTGATCTTTTGTTTAAGTTGTTAAACGAAAATAAGCTTTCAACTAAAGGGATTTTAAAGGGCGATGACAGAGTAACGACAGTAAAAACTAGAGTGATTGGAAATAATCAACAGCTCTTAAGAGTAGACAATGAAGACACTACTGAAATTAACTCTTTAGCAGAATTTGCTTTAATTGAAAAAGTAAAGGAGATTGTTCTTAAAGAAGGAATTGATGGTATTATTTTTGAGGATTATAATAAAGGAATCTTAACTGAGAACGTTATAAATTCTATTATCGAATTTGCGAATCTTAATAATATTGTAACAACCGTTGATCCCAAAAAACTTAATTTTCTTACTTATAAAAATGTTACCTTATTCAAGCCTAATTTAAAAGAGTTAAGAGAAGGTTTAGATCGAATAATTGATAGCAAAGAAAGAGAAGATTTTCAAGAAGCGATTAATCAACTGAAAACGATTATCAACCCGAAGTATGTTTTTGTAACATTATCTGAAAATGGAGTTTATATGAATGATGCTGATAAGCATTATTATGTTCCAGCACATTTAAGAACAATTGCAGATGTTTCAGGAGCAGGTGATACAGTGATTAGTGTGGCAACATTATGTTTAGTAAGTGGTGTTTCTTCAGAAGATATTGCAAAAGTATCGAATATTGCAGGTGGACTAGTTTGTGAAAAAATAGGCGTAGTCACTGTAGATAAAGAAAAATTAATGAGCGAAGTTTTAATGCTCTTATAGAATTGAATTTTAAAAAAAATATCAACTTGGGAACCACGGTAAAACCATACAACAAAGAGAATACTTCTAAAAAAGAAGAAGTTGCAGAAATGTTTGATAATATTTCTGTTAAATACGATTTCTTGAACCATTTCCTTTCGTTGGGAATAGATAAAATTTGGCGAAAAAAAGCCGTGAAGATTTTAGGGAAAGTAAAACCTAAAGTAATTCTTGACATGGCAACAGGAACGGGAGATTTTGCAATTGAATCCCTTAAATTAAATCCAACCAAAATTGTAGGTGTAGATTTGTCGAATGGGATGCTTGAAGTAGGGCGTAATAAAATGATTAAAAAAAATATTGATCATATAATTGAAATGCATCAAGGTGATTCAGAAAATTTGAATTTTGAAACGAATACGTTTGACGGATTTACTGTTGGATTTGGTGTTCGGAATTTTCAAGACTTATCTAAAGGGTTATCTGAGCTTTTAAGAGTTTTAAGACCCGGAGGAATTGGCGTGATTTTAGAGTTTTCAAAACCTAAGAAATTTCCTGTAAAACAATACTATAAATTTCATTCTAAATATATTATTCCTACAATTGGGAAGATGATATCTAAAGATAAAGCAGCGTATACATACTTGCCAGAGTCTGTTCAAGCTTTCCCTGAAGGAGAAGCGTTTAAAAAGATAATGGCTGAAGTAGGTTTTAATAAGATAGATGCCAAATTGGTAGGAGGCGGAATTGCAACCATTTATTATGGGTACAAGGCTTAATTTATCAATTAAATTTAATAATATTTATAAAAATCAGTCGTTTACCGTTAGGTGTGAAAATAAGTAGATACATAACTATTTTATTCCTGTTACTTTCAGTTGTAAGTTTCGGTCAACGCTATGGTAAAAATATTCCGAATTTCGAACGGAATAAATTTCATTTTGGTATTGCGCTAGGTGTGACATCTACTGCTTATAATTATACTTTAAAACAAAATTATTCAAGTTTTGATTCCGTATATAATGTTAGTATTAAAAGTGGGCCAGGTTTTGCCATTCACATTCCGCTAATTTCTTGGAATTTGTCACCAACAGTTCATCTACGCACAATTCCATCGCTTACATTTCACGAATCAACTTTTGAATATTCATACATAAGTAATGGTAAAACTGAAATTAAGCAAACGCGATCGGAACCTGTTTTAGTGAATTTGCCGTTGATATTAAAATTGAATACGAAACGGATAAATAATTTTTCGGCATATGCAATTGGTGGACTTGTTTATAGTTTTGACCTTGCTAGTCAGGAAGATGTAGAGCAAAAAGTTTCTGATCCCATTATTAAATTAACTAGACATGATTTTTCTTATCAAGTAGGCGGAGGTTTTGACTTCTACCTTCCTTATTTCAAATTTGGTATTGAGATCAAACTATCCAATGGAATGAAAAACTTATTGATTCAAGACGATACATTTTTTTCGTCACCTCTTGAGAGTTTGAAAACAAGAGTTTGGTGGTTTTCACTTACCTTTGAAGGATAATGGTTAAAGAATTAAATCTAAGAATAGATTCCGAACACATAAATAATGAAGACTTCATTAATGCGTGCATTTTAGAACAACTGCAAATTCGTATTGATGACGTTAATCATATAGAAATTTTAAAGCGATCGATTGATGCGCGTAAATCAAAGATTAAATATAACTTAAAAGTTGCTGTTTATATAGGTGAAGAATTTAATCCAATCTCTTCTTACTTTAATCCTCAAGATGTTAAAAAATCAAAGGAAGTAGTTATTATTGGTGCTGGTCCAGCGGGTATGTTTGCAGGTCTACATGCCATAGAAAATGGATTAAAACCTATTATCTATGAAAGGGGAAAAGATGTGCGTGCAAGACGGCGTGATTTGGCAAAAATTCATAAAGAACATATTGTTGACGAGGATTCGAATTATTGTTTTGGTGAAGGCGGTGCAGGAACTTATTCGGATGGGAAATTATATACGAGGTCAAAAAAGAGAGGCAATACTAAAAAAGTATTAGAATGGTTCGTTCATTTTGGTGCTGATAGAAGTATTCTAGTTGATGCCCATCCACATATCGGAACGAATAAATTGCCGAAAATCATTCAACTTATTCGAGAAGAAATATTAAAATGTGGAGGTGAAGTCCATTTTGAAAGCAAGTTGACTGATATTAGAATTTTAAATCAAGAAATATCAGCGATACAGATTAAAAATGACATTTGGAAAGAAACAAATAACTTGATTCTTGCTACAGGTCATTCTGCTAGAGATATATTCTACTTATTGAATCAAAGAAACGTTTACCTTGAAGCGAAACCATTTGCTATTGGGGTGCGAATAGAGCATGCACAAGAAATAATAGATCAAATACAATATCACGGTCAATTAAGTGGCGAAAATTTACCACCCGCTTCTTATTCGCTTGTAACGCAAGCCGAAGATATGGGAGTTTATTCATTTTGTATGTGCCCTGGAGGGATTATAGCGCCGTGCGCAACAAAAAATGAAGAAGTGGTGACAAATGGCTGGTCTCCTTCAAAAAGAAATAACCCTTTCGCTAATTCGGGAATAGTAGTTCAGGTTTCACCTGAGGATCTTCCTAATTACAATGAAGATGATCCTTTTGTTAGTTTAAAATTTCAAGAACAAGTTGAAAGGGATTGTTGGGAAGCAGCAGGTAAAACTCAAGCAGTCCCAGCTCAAAGATTACTCGACTTTCTAAAAGGTGTTAAGTCTAAAGATTTGCCAAATTCATCATACCAACCTGGTGTTGTTTCTGTTGATTTGAATAAGGCCCTACCGAGCTTAATTTCAAAAAGATTAAATATCGCTTTTACGGAATTCGGAAAAAAAATGAAAGGTTTTTTGACTAATGAGGCTGTTTTGCATGCACCTGAATCAAGAACTTCTTCTCCGGTTAAAATCCCTCGTGATAATGAAACTTTACAACATATTGAAATCAAAGGTTTGTACCCTTGTGGCGAAGGAGCAGGCTTTGCGGGAGGAATTATGTCAGCAGCTGTAGATGGAATGCGCTGTGTAGAAAAAATTGCGGAACAATTTGCTATCGACAAATAAAGTCTAAATCAGAATTAATTTTTCAGATTAAGTGTACCATTCAAGCGAATTTAACTTATAAGGATATATTTTTATTCCAATGGTTAAGCTAAAGCTTTTAGTATTATTGTTTTTTTTGATTGATTTTCATAGCGTAAAAGCAAATGATACACTTTTTATACATCCCAATTATCCTGCAATCGTTCTGAACAAAGCTGCATATAATTATTATGTGTATACGCCAAAATATATTCCTTCTTCTTTATTTCACGCATTTGAAATTTTAGCAACCTGTACGCCGAGAAATTTAGCAAGTTTTAAGAGATTGACGATTGACGATTGATGAGGTGATAATTAAAGGTATTTATACCAAAGATTCGAGAATACGAAAAGAGTTTGGCTTGGAAGGCTATTCAAAATTCTCTAGATGTTTCCATGCTGTTGGAATTTATGATCCTTATGTGATGGAGTCTTATATTTTGCTTGGATTTCATCAATATTTAAACGGTAAAAAAATTAAATGGAGCCAAAATAAACGAAAGGCACTCAAATTTCATCAAAAGAATAATCGTGAATGGAAAAGACAACAAAAGAAGTTGTTCCACCGAGGAAAAATAAATCTAAAAGCGTCGAAAAAGAATTCAAAAAAAGAAGAAACAGTAGCTGAAGCAGAACCTTGGTTCAAGTATTAATTTAGGTAAGCTATTTCATCTGTTCCGAATTCAACTGTGATACTATCTTGTAAGGTTGTTGCAATGTTTAAGCCAACAAAATCAGCTTTTACAGGGTAACGTCTATGTGTTCTATTAACAAGTGTAGCAATTTTTAAAACGTGTATTTCATTCTGTAAAATACGACCTACAGCATAAATCATTGTTCTTCCAGAGTTGATCACATCATCTATTAAGATTAAAGATGATTGATTTAAACGTTCATCATCGATTGATAAAGTGATTTCTTGAGATAATGGAGCTTCTTTATTGACGTTAATTTCAAATAATTGAATGTCTAAATTGCTAATTTTCTTTAATTGCTTTTGAATTCGTTCGGCGAGTATATAACCGTTTCCCGCTATACCACCTAAAAAGACAACCTTTTCATTAAAAGTGTTCTCATATATTTGGTAAGCGATACGTTCAATTTTTTGCTCAATTTGCCCGCCACTTAATACTATCGATTTACCTTTCATAATTCAAAGATATAACTCATTTTAATTAATTTCACATCAGTCTAATAATATATTTTATTAGACCGTGTTCAAGAGGAAAATCTGCCTTCAAAATGACAAACTGTGAATAAGATTCAACATTTGTTCATAGATTTCTAGATAATTCTCCCTAATTTTGGCGGAATTTTAAACGGAGGAATTATATAAGGTTATGCCAAGAGATAATAGCATTAAATCAGTTTTAATTATAGGAAGTGGACCAATCGTAATTGGGCAAGCATGTGAATTTGATTATTCGGGATCTCAAGCTGCTAGATCACTGAGAGAAGAAGGAATTGAAGTTACGCTAATAAATAGTAATCCAGCTACAATTATGACGGATCCCGTCATGGCTGATAATATTTACTTGAAACCTTTAGAGGTTGCTTCAATCAAAGAAATTTTAGAAAAACATAAAATTGACGCAGTTCTGCCAACTATGGGTGGTCAGACAGCCTTGAATCTAGCAATAAAATGTGATGAGCAAGGTGTTTGGGAAGAGCACGGTGTTAAAATCATTGGAGTCGATATCGATGCGATTGAGATTACTGAAAATCGAGAATCGTTTCGTAATTTAATGGAACAAATTGATGTGCCGATGGCACCTCAAGCAACTGCAAAGTCATTTTTAGAAGGTAAAGGAATTGCTCAAAATTATGGGTTTCCTTTGTGTATTCGTGCTTCTTATACACTTGGTGGAACGGGAGCTGCAATTGTATACAATGAAAGTGAATTTGATAAATTACTAACAAGAGGTCTTCATTTATCACCAATTCATGAGGTGATGATTGATAAAGCATTGTTGGGATGGAAAGAATATGAATTAGAATTGTTGAGAGATGCGAATGACAACGTTGTCATCATCTGTTCAATTGAAAATTTTGATCCAATGGGTGTGCATACGGGGGACTCAATTACCGTAGCACCAGCAATGACATTATCTGATAAAACATATCAGAAAATGCGTGATATGGCGATCAAAATGATGAGAAAGATAGGGAACTTTGCAGGTGGATGTAATGTTCAGTTCGCAGTAAGCCCAGATGAGAACGAAGATATTATTGCAATTGAAATTAACCCGCGTGTATCTCGATCTTCAGCATTAGCATCGAAAGCAACAGGTTATCCGATTGCGAAAATTGCTGCAAAATTGGCAATAGGTTACCATTTAGATGAATTAAAAAATCAAATTACAAAAACAACGTCTGCGTTCTTTGAACCAACATTGGATTATGTGATTGTGAAAATACCAAGATGGAATTTCTCAAAATTTGAAGGAGCTGATGATAAATTAGGTCTTCAAATGAAATCTGTTGGAGAAGTAATGGCAATTGGACGCAGTTTCCAAGAAGCTTTACAAAAAGCCTGTCAGTCGCTTGAAATCGGCCGTAATGGCTTAGGTGCAGATGGTAAAGAAATTCACGATCAAAATAAAATACTAGAAAGTTTAGAATTCCCTAGTTGGGACCGTTTATTCCATATTTATGATGCGATTAAATTAGGGATACCATTCAAAACTATTCGTGAAAAAACTAAAATTGATAATTGGTTTTTAAGACAAATTGAAGATTTAGTTTTATTGGAAAAGCGTGTTGAGAAATTCAACGTTTCTAATGTGCCAGAAGAATTAATTTTCGAAGCGAAACAAAAAGGATACGCTGATAGACAAATAGCGCACCTTTTAAGATGTTTAGAATCGGAAGTTTATACAAAACGAACTGATTTTGGAATAAATAGAGTTTATAAAATTGTTGATACTTGTGCCGCAGAATTTGCAGCCGAAACGCCATATTATTATTCAACTTTCGAGTATGAAAATGAATCAATCGTTTCAGATAAGAAAAAAATAGTTGTTTTAGGATCTGGTCCGAATAGAATCGGTCAAGGTATAGAATTCGATTATTCGTGTGTTCACGGTGTATTAGCAGCGAAGGAATGTGGATATGAAACCATAATGATTAACTGTAACCCTGAAACAGTTTCAACTGATTTTGATACAGCTGACAAATTATATTTCGAACCAGTATTCTGGGAACATATATATGATATCATTAAGCATGAAAAACCAGAAGGTGTAATAGTTCAATTAGGTGGGCAAACAGCACTTAAATTAGCTGAGAAGCTAGAGCGATATGGAATTAAAGTAATGGGAACTTCATACGATGCTTTGGATTTAGCTGAAGATAGAGGTAGATTTTCAAATCTTTTAAAAGAATACAATATTCCTTATCCTGAATTCGGCGTAGTAGAAAGTGCTGAGCAAGCGCTTGAATTAGCTGATGATTTAGGATTCCCGTTATTGGTAAGACCTTCTTATGTATTGGGAGGTCAAAAAATGAAAATTGTAATCAATAAAGAAGCATTAGAGCACCATGTTGTCGATATTTTAAATGAACTACCAGATAACCAAATATTATTAGATCACTTCTTAGGCGGAGCTATAGAGGCTGAAGCAGATGCTATTTGTGATGGAGAGAATGTTTACATTATTGGTATAATGCAACATATTGAACCTGCAGGAATTCACTCTGGTGATTCTTACGCATTATTGCCTCCTTATAACCTGGGAGATTTAGTATTGCAGCAAATTACGGAAATCACTAATAAAATTGCAGTCGCATTAAGAACAGTTGGATTGATTAATATCCAATTTGCTATTAAAGATGATAAGGTATATGTAATTGAAGCAAATCCAAGAGCTTCTCGTACTGTTCCTTTTATTGCTAAAGCTTATAGAGAGCCTTATGTGAATTATGCGACAAAAGTAATGTTGGGAGCTAAAGTAACTGATTTTGATTTCAAACCGTTTAAAGAAGGTTATGCGATTAAGGTACCTGTTTTCTCTTTTGATAAATTCCCGAATGTGAATAAAGAATTAGGACCTGAAATGAAATCGACTGGTGAAGGAATATATTTCATCAAAGATTTAAAAGACCCTTATTTTCAGAAAATCTATAGCGAAAGAAATCTTTATTTGAGTAAATAATGATTCTTTTAAGCATAGTTGGACTTTTTCGGACAGTATTAATAATTCTTGGTATTTTTTTATTGCTAAGAGTCATTGGTAAAATGATGACGGTTCGTAGGACTGTTGCCGAACAAAAAACACATGAGGCAAATGCAAAGAAAAGTCGAAATGATAAGGTTAATGCAGCTAAAAATTATGGTCGTGTTAGTATTTCTAAAGTTGACAAAAGCGATTTAAATAAAGGTGATTATACCGATTATCAAGAAGTAGACTAATATGAAATTAATTCGAAAAATTCTTGTTAAAATAATTGGAATCAAAGCGTATTTGCAACTGATAAGTAAGATTTATATTTTACTGATGCGTCTAGGTTTTTTTAAAAAGAAATATGCCGAATTACATTTTGTTAAAGAACTAGTTCGACCGAATGATACTGTATTGGATATAGGTGCAAATCTCGGGTACTATTCGTATTTCCTAGCAAAAAAAATTCAACCAAAAGGTCTGTTGATCGCTGTTGAACCTATTCCTCTTTTTGCTGATATTTGGAAAAGTAATATGCGTAAATGGTCGAATAAAGTCCAACTCAATTTATTTAATATTGCTTTAGGCGAAGCCGAATCAGCTAATGTAAAAATGTCAATTCCAATCGTAAATGGAGTAGTAAGGCACGGTTTAACTAAAGTTGATGAAAATAATGTCGACCAAGCAGCATTGAGTTTTGATGTGCCTATGAAAATTGGAGATAATATCTTAGAAGGTTTGGCTTTGCAAAAGTTAAATTTTATTAAATGTGATGTTGAAGGATATGAACAATTTGTCATGCCTTCGTTAATTTTTTCCATTGAAAAATTCTCTCCAGTTATTCAAATAGAACTGAATGGCAAAGAGAACAAGCAGAATGTGACTAATTTCTTAACTGAAAAAGATTATCATATCCATGTCCTTCAGCAGAATAAGTTAAAAGAAGTTCCTATCGAAGAAATTAATATATTTAACCAAGATTTTTATTTCATTCACGCTTCTAAATTAAGCGAATACAAGACAATATTAAATTGATTCTATGCGTATAAAAGAGACTATTCTTCAAAAGGAAAATTTGTGGCATTTAGGTGCTATCGTGTTATTTATAGTTATTGCAATTTCTTATTTCTCTCCGGCTTTAAAAGGATATGATTTAAAACAAGGTGACGTTACCAATTTTATTGGGATGTCCAGAGAGGCTGTTGATTATCGCGAAAATAATAATGAAAATATTTTGTGGACAAACGCAATGTTTTCAGGAATGCCAACGACACAAATTTCATTGCATTACGAAAACACTTGGTTGACAAGAGGTTTAACTAATTTATTGAGATTAGGTTTGCCTTCACCTATATTTTTTCTTTTCGTATATTTCATAAGTTTTTATATACTTTCATTGTCTTTAAGAATAAAGCCATTTATTGGTATAATTGGATCCATAGCATTCGGATTTTCATCGTATTTTATTGTTATTCTCGAAGCTGGTCACAATACGAAAGCAGCAGCAATTGGGCTCGTTCCTTTAATGTTAGCTGGATTTATAATGGCATATAGGAATAAAAATTGGCTGTTTGGCGTAGCTTGTGCCACAATATTTATGGCTTTAGAATTGTCAGTAAATCACGTACAAATAACTTATTACTCTGGATTTTTATTATTATTCCTTGGGATTGTTGAATTTGTTAAATACTATAAAAATAAAAAGGTATTTAAATTTGTGAAAATAACTGTCGCTTTACTCTTAGGGTATGGAGTCGCGTTGATTGCCAATTATGGGAATATATTCGGAACAGCTGAATATGCAAAACAAACGATTAGAGGTGGTACGGAGTTAACAATTAATCCTGACGGTTCAAGCAATGACAATATCAAAACAGGAGGTTTGGATAGGGATTATGTAACTAATTGGAGTTATGGTATTGGGGAAACTTTCACCTTAATGGTGCCCAATTTTAAAGGTGGCCAAAGTGTGGCAATTGGCGGAGAAGAAGCGAATAAAGAATTATTGAAAGAAACTGATTCTAGGTTTAGAAATAATGTTGCTAATAGTAGTCAATATTGGGGAGAACAGCCTTTCACATCCGGTCCTGTATATGTAGGTATTATTATTGTTTTATTAGCATTACTAGCAATGGTTTATGTTAAAGATAAATATAAATGGGCATTATTAACAGCTACACTTTTGGCTATAACCTTGAGTTGGGGCCATAACTTTGTTGCAGCATTAGTTCTTTTACCGATACTTCTGTATATGGTAAATATCTTCCTTAACAATAAACAGCGTTTAATTTTTAATGCCATTAATACAGCAATATTATTATTTATTGTAACAAGTGGAACGGCAATTTCAGAAACGAGTTTAACTGATTTTTTCTTGAATACTATTCCCGGATATGATAAACTTCGGGCAGTTACCATTATTTTAGTTGTTGTTGAAATCACATTACCGATTTTAGGGATAATATTTTTACAAAAATTGGTTGATGCGAAAGAAGAGATTAAAGCAGATATGAATAAATTCTATATCGTATCAGGAGCTCTAGTCGCATTATTATTAGTGTTTTATATTCTACCATCTTCTTTTAATAATTTCTTATCTGCAAAAGAAATCGAGCAGTTCGCCTCTTATGAAGGGACCGCCAATGCCGAAGCTGTCAGCATTTTAACTGGTGATTTAGAAAATGTTCGTATTGGAATCTTCAAAGCTGATGTTGGTCGTTCATTAGGCTTTTTAATTGTTTCAGTGCTTTTAATATTTGTGTATTTAAAAACTTCTTTTTCAAAATATATTCTTAGTGGTGCACTCGCAGTCTTGATATTTGCTGATCTAGTGTCAATTGATAAAAGATTTATAAATAATGAAAATCTTGGAAAGAATGGGTCTGATTGGGTAGATAGAAATGCCAAAATGTATCCGTTTAATGCATCGGAAGGTGAGAACACTATTTTAAGAAATGAATTACAAGCGAATCCACAAATAAAAACAGAAATTGATGCGGCTATTTCCGAATTAAATAGCGAATTAAAAACGATGGATGTTAATGGGAATGTTAAACAAGCGATGCGAGACTATACTACGTTCAGAGTTTTAAATCGCTATACAAATTTTAGAGTATTTGAAGAAGGTAATCCTTTTAATAGCTCATACACTTCTTATTTCTTTAAATCGATTGGTGGTTACCATGGTGCTAAATTAAGTCGTTATCAAGATTTAATTGACTTTCATATTTCACAGAATAATCCAGCAGTTTTAAATATGCTGAATATGAAATATCGACTGGCACGTCAACAAGATAAAAACGGGAATTTAGTTACTCAAGTTACTGCTATTAATAATGAAGCAATGGGTAATGCATGGTTGACTAAGAATATTCAATTCGTTGAAAATGCGGACGAAGAAATACAAAGTCTAGGTTCTTTTGTCGAATATTCAATTATATCTAAAGGTGGATCAGGGAAGATTTATGTAAATGGTAAGGTTGTAACGAATCAAAAAATTAAAGGAACTGAAAAAATTGAAATTGAGTTGGCTCAAAATCCAGGAGAATTAATTCCTGTAAACAATTTACCTTTAAGAGAGTCAGCTAATCAACCATTGGCACTTGTTTCAGATTCAACCGGTCTAAATTGGTTGTATGATTCTGCTCCAGATTCTTTATTCAATAAGATTTTCTCTATTACAGGTGGTGACGTTGGAGGATGGGATCCGAATAGTTTAACAATAGTGGATGAACGATTTAAAGATCAAATTTCATCAGAAGCTTATTCAGGAAATGGATCGATTGAAATGACAGATTATTCACCGGACAATTTAACTTATAAATTTAGTTCGAAAGAAAATCAATTTGTTGTATTCTCTGAAATCTTCTACGAAGATGGTTGGAAAGCATTTATTGATGACAAAGAAGTGCCAGTGTCTCGTGTTAATTACATTTTGAGAGGTATTGAAATTCCTGCGGGAGAACATGATATAAGATTTACTTTTCAATTGGAATCATTTCAAATAGCTAGTACAATGAGTTTAATAGCCAATATAATTATGATAATTTTATTGGGTGCTGGTATTTATTTGTTTACAAAACGAAATGACGATGCTGTTATTGAGACAATAGATGAACAACCAGCCAGTTAAACAAAAAATCCTTATCATATCGTATTATTGGCCGCCTAGTGGTGGATCAGGAGTACAACGTTGGCTCAAGTTTGCAAAGTATTTGCCCAAGAATAATTGGGAGCCAGTAATTATTACGGTTGATCCAGATAAAGCTTCATATTTTCTATTAGACAATTCACTTTTGAATGATGTGGATGAAAGTATAAAGATTTATCGAACTAATTCATTTGAACCAATCCGATTGTTTTCAAAGATTTTAGGGAAAAAAAATATGCCACATTCGGGGTTCAGTAATGTAAATTCGAATTCCCGAATACAAACATTGTTTCGATACATTCGAGGCAATCTTTTTAAAGTTGATCCAAGGAAAGGCTGGAATAAATATGCTTATAAAACAGCAGTAGAAATAATAGATAAGTATCAGATAAAATATGTGGTAACGACAAGTCCGCCACACTCATCACAATTAATTGGCTTAAATTTAAAGTTAAATCGAGATATTATTTGGATTGCAGACTTAAGAGACCCATGGACAGATATATTTTATTACGATCAATTGTCAAAAATTAAATATTTAAAGGATAAAGAAGAAGAATTAGAAAAACGAGTGATTAATGAAGCTGATTTAGTTTTAACAGTTAGTGATGGATTGAAGGAAACTTTTTCAATGAAATCTGCCCATTCTGAGAATATTTATGTAGTTGAAAACGGTTTTGACACAGCAGACATAATAACTTCGCAGATTGTTCCCAATTTTAAATTAAAAGGTAAATATAATCTACTATATGTAGGTGTAATTTCCAGCCTCTATAATATTAAGACTTTTTTTAAAGCTTTTAAGAACGTAACTCAACTAATTCCTGGGCTTCATTTAAGTTTTGTAGGAGTACAAGATCAAAGTATTCATGATCTTGTGGAAGAATTAGGTTTGAGTAATTATATTAGTTTTTACGGTTATGTGAAAAAGTCTGATTTAGTCAATTATTATGCTAATAGTGATGTGCTTTTTTTAGCCATACCTGATACTAAAGGTAATAAAGGAATAGTTACTGGGAAGATCTTTGAATATATGAGTTATAAGAAGCCCATTGTAGCTATAGGACCATTAGATGGTGACGCTGCAGAAATTCTCAATAAAGTTGATGCAGGAAAAATATTTAATTATGATGATCAATATGGATTAGAATTGTTTATATCAAATTTGGTTAATAGAGAAATAAAATTCTCTTTCGCAGGCCTAGAGTATTTTTCTAGAGAGAATTTAACAAAAAAATTAGTTGGTATTATTGAAAAGATTCAAAATTAGTTTCATGAATTATTATCTGGATCGAAATATCGAATATGAGCGGGAAACTGATGAGAATATAAAATACTTTACCTCAAATTATACCAACCAAAATACTAAAAATCTAACTGTACTGACTCTTGATAGTGATGAACAGAAAAAAATCATTAATAATAGTTTTGAAAAAATCGGATCATTTTACAATGAAAATTTACCTTATTTTAAGATTTTTGAGAATCGTGTAGGAGTAAATATTTGGTTTTTAACCCATTTCCGCACTTACTTTCAATACAAAAATTTTTTACTCAACCTGGCGTGCATTAAAAATCAACTTAAATCTTCACCAGAAACGATTGTTATAACTGCAGATCGAAAGTTATTTAACTATATTGACAAGGACAGTATAAAATTGGTAGCCGCCAAAGTCAACGTTACCGATAAGAAATTTTTAGTCAAAGAAAGTTGGCAGATACTTACTCAATTTAAACCCAATTTAAGGTTTAATACTGAACATATTCTAATTGGGCAACCAGGTCAAATAAATTTTAGATTTGGTGAATTAGCATCGAAATTTGATTTAATCTATAATCGAAATCAATTTGATTCTAAAAAAAAGCTGGTAGATAAAAAAGAATACAAAAAGAGAATTAATGTCGATAACATTGTAGGGAATTATTTTTTTAGTTTTAAATGGATTAAGGAAATGAAGGAATTTGTTAAAGCAAATAAACAAATTCAGAAAGATTTGATAGAATATTCGACCAGTGAAGATTCTCGACTTATTTGTTCCTTTTTATTTAATCAAAAGAGTAGTATATATTTTTTCTTAATACGCTATTTTTCATTCAAACATTTTTTTAAAAAACAAAGTCTCAAGTCTATCCTTTTGATAGATGAAAATAGTCCACAGCAAAAGGTTATTCAGTATGCTGCGAAGCAAGCAAAATTACGAGTTTTTGCCGTTCAACACGGAATGATTTATACTTTACATCCTGCCTATATGTATGGTCATTATAAAGAATCACCGCTACTTCCAGACACAACATTTACATGGGGGGAGTATTATACAAATTTATTATTGACAAGTGGAGGGTATTCATCTAATCAAGTACTTACTACAGGTAGAATTCCTGAAAATAACGGTCAACGTATTTCGAGTCAACTACTGAATACTGATCAAGAACTAATAGTTTACGCTACACAGCCACAACCCGATATAAACTTAAGAAAAAAGGAATTGTTAACCGTATTATCTGTGATTCAGAAGATGGGGGATAGGTACAGGCTCGTTTTAAGGCCTCATCCATCAGAAAAGGATGATGCTTATTTTTATAAAATAGGGGATACCATTAGTTTTAGTAATTTTTATATTGATAGAACGTCCGATTTGGTTACTCATTTTGAAAAATGTAGTCTATTAATAACCAGTTATTCGACTGTTGGAGCCGAATTTGTTGCATTTAACAAACCATTAGTTATTCTGGACTTACTTAAACAGGATAAAGTAAATTACATAAAAGAAGGTGTAGGCATTCCTATTTACAGCGAAGAGGACTTACTTCATGTACTTCAACAAAAGAATATTAAAATAAACAAGGAGGCTTATTTGTCATTTATAAATAACTATTTTTTCTGTAATGGGAATAAAGCGATTGAACTTATTCTAGATAAGATAGAAGGCAATGACTAATTGATTACTTCGTCATTAACCATTCGCAATATTCGAAATCTTCTGGGGTATCAATGTCTAAATCTTGTTTTTTTGGAGTTTCTAGGATTTTTATATTAGTGCCGTACAAGTTTTTTTCTAAGTTTAATAGACAATCAGATTTTATTATATCCACGCAGCCATTTAGTCGATAAACGTCGGGTAATAATTGACTTTGAAAATATTGTTCAATGCTGATTCCATCAATTATTTCTTTAGCAAAACTATTTTCTTCTTTATACATCCAGTATGGATGATGAACTCCCGAAACAATTGACATACTGCGAATTGAATCACATGAAGAATTCTCTAATAATTCTATTCCTTTATCTATAAGTTCTGCAGTTCTAAAGGGTGAAGTTGGACGCAATATGCAAACGGCGTCTATTTTGACATTCAATTCGTTCTGATACCAAGTTAAAGCGTGTATTAAATAATCGCGATCTCCACTTGAATCTGCTGCAAATTCTTTTGGTCGCAGAAAGGGTACTTTTCCTCCATGTTTTTGAGCAACATTAGCAATTTGATTACTATCAGTGGAGATAATTATATCAAATAATAATTCAGAAGCTTTTGCCGCGTTGATAGTGTAGCTTATTAAGGGCTTACCATTTAATAACTTTGTATTTTTGTCAATCACTCGCTTACTTCCGCCTCGTGCAGGTATAATGGCTAAAACTTTCATTATAACTTATTAAATATTTCAAGTATTCTTTCTTTAACCGAAGATGATAGTTTTTCGGAAGTTGGGAAATTAATTCCTTGAATTGACAACTTTTGGCTGTTTTGGTTAGAGAATAAAAATTCTTTATAAATATCCATTTCTCCTAAAGGAAAAAAGAATGGTCGAGCATCAATATTTTCATCTTTTAATCTAATAATCAATTCATCTCTTTTATTCGTTTCCAAAATGGCCGAAACTAACCATGTTACGCGATGCCTATCTTCAATATTTTTTTGAAATTTAATAAAAGGAAAAGTAGATAGAAACGATCTATAATCATTTTCAATTTGTCGTCTATATGTTAGAATTTCATCAATCCTTTCTAATTGTGCAACACCAATTGCTGCTTGAAGGTTTGTCATTCTATAATTATAACCCACCGCAGTATGCCAATACTTTCGTGTCTTACTCATGCCGTGATCTCTCAAAACACACATTTTATCGCTTAACTCTTTTGAGTTGGTAACACACATTCCTCCTTCGCCTGTTGTTATAATTTTATTTGCAAAAAACGAAAACGTGGAAATATCTCCAAATGAACCAACTTTTTTACCCTTATATTCTGCGCCATGTGCTTCCGCACAATCTTCAATCACGAAAAGTTTGTTTTTGCTTGCGATTTTCATTATTGATTCCATATCACATGATTGACCATATAAGTGAACCGGAATTATTGCTTTTGTTTTTGGAGAAATTGCTTTTTCAATTTCTAGAGGGTCAATACACCAACTGTCTATATCTACATCAACAATTACAGGTGTCGCTCCGGCATGCAAAACTGCGTTAATCGTTGCCGCAAACGTTAAATCGGGAATTATAACTTCATCTCCCGTACCAATTCCTAACGTAATAAGAGCTAGATGTATAGCAACTGTTCCATTAGATACCGCTACGCCATGCTGGCATTCGCAATATGATGAAAATTTTTCTTCGAATTGGCCGATATATTTACCTGAACTTGAAATCCAAGTAGACAAAAAAGCATCAACTAAATATTTAAATTCATTGCCTCTTAGGTTAGGGGAGGCCACTGGAACATAGACGTTGTTTTGATATTGAAAAAAATCGACCAAAATATTGTTTACATCAACTATCGGTAAAATGTTAACCTTTTCGTTCGTTTTTGCTAGCATCTCATGAAAGGACTCTCCGTCATTTGCGACAGTACAATGCTTGTTGACTATTCCTTTTATGGGAGTATTTAAGTCATTGCCTTCTAATAATACCCTTCTAATATCGCCATCGGTTAGAACACCAATAAATTTATTATTATCACCGATAATAAAAGCAATTCCTTTAGCATTATTATTTATGACTTGTAAGACGTCAAAAATATTTGCAGATAATTTACAAATTAGTTGATCTAGCATTTCTAAGTTTTTTAAGATTATTCATAGATTCTTCTACTTTTATTAAAGGTTCGTATACCTCAATAGTTACAGTTTTATCTTCCCAATCTAGTTTTTCCAAATCCTGATACAGTTGAGACTCCTCGCTAATAAAATTATTACTATCAACCATACCATTATTATCACTAACATGAATGTAGTCAGAAATAGAGAATAATTCTTGAAGAGAACTTTGAAAATTATTATTCAATGTTTGACAACTTACTTTTAAATGAGCAACGTCTAAAAGCAAATTAAAATCTATACGATCCGATAGTTCTTCATAATCAGTTACACTTGTTAGCATCAGTGGATTTTTTTCGTTAAATGATTTAAAATTTTCTGTAGAAATCACATTGTTTTCTACATATAATTTAACATCTTTTCCAGCGAAATTAACTAATTCTGTGTACGATTCACAAAAAATATCAAGTGACTTTTCTTGAGTGTTTATAGCTTTAGCATTTATTTTTTTACCTATCTCTGATGTTAAAATGTCGATATAAAAGCCTGCATGAAATCCAAAAATTTTTGAATCCAATAAATAGGATAATTCAATCGCTTTTTTGCAATGATCAATGCTACTGTTAAGAATGTCAGAATTAGAGGATGCAAGGTTTAATACAAAGTCTTTAATTGGAGGCGGGAAATAATTGTGCAGCAATAGGTTCAACTCTAAATCTTTTTTGAGAGATACTAGGTCCTTTTTCAATTCGGGGTATGGTCTTGTACCGCCGGATAATTCAATTGATTTAAATCCAAATTCTGATAATTCAATTAAAGAATCTTTTATTTTGGCGTGTTTAACACAGGCAGAAGAAATATATGGCATATTAAGGGATGGTTTTAGAGACGCCAATAATTTTTAAATTGGAGTCAATATTTTTAATAATTGTGCTATTCGCTCCAATGGTCACATTTGCTCCAATTTTTATTTTATCGATAACTGTGCTGCCAATACCAATAAATGTTTCATCTCCTATTTGCACTCTGCCAGCAATAGTTACACCAGGTGAAAGATGAACAAAGGATTCAATTTGAGTTTCATGGTCTACTATAACACCTGTATTGATGATCGAAGCATTACCTATTTTTACGCCAGCATTTACTATTGCACCCGCGTTTATAAAAATTGCTTCTCCTAAAGTTAAATATTTAGATATGATTGCGGTTGGGTGTATTATATTGATGAATTTATAGCCTTGATTTTTTAATTCAAGATACATTTCTTTTCTTTTAAAATTATCCCCAATGGCAATAAAGATTTCTATTTTGTTTGACAACTCCCGTAAAGTATCAATGCCACCCATAACAGGTATGCCCATTATTTTTTCAGGAATTCCTTTAAATGATGGATCTATAATTCCTTCGATTTTGAATCCATTTAAATATGCAGCATCAATTATCGGTCTAACATGTCCACCTGCTCCTATAAGTACAATGGATTTTGATGATATTGAATTAATAGGATTCATTCAAGTATAATAAGTTCATTTACTTTAAAGTCCTTTTGGGCAGTTTTTCCTAAAATATAATCTAATTCTATAGCTGAATGCCCATTGCCACCTGTTCTTTTTGCAACAATATTGTTGCTATCAAACTTCATTCCTTTTAATATTGTGGTGGCAGCAACTAGTGACTTCTGTAATTTGCTTTTTGTTTTTATTTCGCTTTGTGAAGGAGTTTTTTCAAATGACCCTAAATACTTTTCAACTTTTCTAATTTCTTTTACAAACATTTGTAATTCTTTGGGATCCAGCGAAGCTTTATGGTCGGGGCCATCCATATTCTTATCCAACGTAAAGTGTTTTTCAACAACTTTAGCCCCTAAAACAACGGCATAAGGAGAAGCACCGATTGAAGGGGTATGGTCTGAAAAACCTATGAGCATATCGAATTTTCTTTTAAATGTTGTGATTACATTTAAATTAACTTCGTTATCTGGAACAGGATAATTAGATGTACATTGTAATAATATAACATTTGGATTAATTTCTCGAGCTGCTGTTACAGCTATTTCAACCTCAGTCATTGAGCACATTCCCGTCGATAAAATAATGGGTTTACCCTTGGAAGCTACCTTTCTGATAAATCCAATATTTGTTGTATCAGTGGATGAAACTTTGTATGCATCAAGATTAAGCTCGTCTAAAAGATTTAGACTTTTTTCATCAAATGGGGTAGTTAAAAAAAGTATGTTTTTCGATTCACAATAAAGCTTAACCTCCTTCATTTTATCAACTTCCAACTCCAGTTTTTTAAGCATTGAAAACTGAGATTCCAGTTTACCTGTAGTGGTTTTCTGATAATCTGCTTTTTCGACATTTTCTAAAATTAACTCCTCTGTAATGAATGATTGAAATTTAACAGCATCAGCTCCAGCTTCTGCAGCAACATCTATTAATTGTTTCGCTAATTTCAAATCTCCATTATGATTTACACCTGCTTCAGCAATTATGAAAACTGGATTACTTTCATTTAAAACGAATTTTCCAATTTTTACTGTTTTATTTATATTCATATTTAATCGATATCTTAACAAAGTTAACAATACTTCATTAGAAAGAGAAACATAAATTAAGTTTATACGTTAATGTATAAACAGCAAAAATAGCATCTAAAATTTTGATTTTTAATGGTCGTCTTGGTTCTTGAAATTTAAAGGGTTACAAGTGTTTTTAAATTAAAATTGAGGGTGTTAAATTAATGCAATTTTGTTTGTTTTTTTATTTAGTTTATTAAGTATCATTGTAAGAAGCGTATATTTAACGTTTAGTTTGATTCTAAAGAAAAAATGGGTATAATTCAAAAACAAGCAACGCTATCAACAATATTTATATTCGGTGGAATTTTATTCGGAACCGTTTCGCGATTGTTAATGCCATTCATTTTAACAAAAAACCAAGTTGGGACTTTGGCATTGTTGGACTCAGTTTCTTCAGTTCTATCTACTTTTTTTTGCCTTGGGTTTACTCAAATAACTTTAAATTCTTTTTCAAATTTCAAAAATGAAAAAAATGGTCATTCAGGCTATTTTGCGTTTGCATTATTTGTGACTATTATAGGTATAGTATTAGGTGTCTCTACCTTTATTTTTTTTAAGGACTTTTTAGTTGGTACAGAAGTTTCTAATCAAACTATTCAAGCCTTCTCAATATTATTGATTCCGCTAATTATTTTTCAAATTTTCGCGAAAAATATGGACATTTATTTACGGATGTTATATAGTTCTGTAATTGGTACGTTTTGGGAGTCATTTATATTGAAAATACTATTATTATTAGTATTAATTGTGTTTTGGTCAGGAGTGATTGATTTTGAGCATTTAATTTATTTATATGTGGTCGCCTTTTCTTTACCCGGTCTAGCTTTGTTGATTACAGCTGTTTCAAAAACAGGAAAATTAATTTTGCCCAAAAAAGAAAATTTTACTGCTTCAGCTAGAAAAAAAATATATGGTTTTGGCTTATATGGAATTTTAGCAACTGCATCTAGCATGATAATTATTTCTGTTGACCAATTAATGATTAACAGAATGTTAGGGACTGATGCTCTAGGTATTTATGCCATAATGTTTTTTGCCGGTATTTTAGTAAGTGTACCTTCAAGAGGTGTTAAAAGAATTTCAGTGGCAGTATTGTCCGATTCATGGAAGAATAATGATTTAAAAAATATTCAATCTGTTTATGAAAAAAGTTCACTTACTAATTTGATTTTAGGCGGATTTTTATTCACTATTGGCTGGGCATGTATAGAATTGGCATTATATTACTTGCCAGATTACAAAGAGGGATTGTATGTTTTCTTCTTTATTGGTTTAGCTCAACTTGTTGAAATGATGACTGGTGTGAATTCTGAGATAATTGCGACATCAAGAGTCTATCGTGCAAATACATATTTTAATATTGGGTTAGCAGTATTGGCAATTATATTAAACTACTTTCTTATTTCTTTATATGGAATAGTTGGAGCGGCAATTGCTTCATTTTTAGCCGTCATTATCATTAACTCATTGCGTTGCCTGTATTTAATCAAGAAATACAAATTACAACCTTTCAATCGTAAGTTTGCAGTTGTCTTATTTATTTTAGCAGGTTTAATTCTTGCAGTAAATTTCATGAATTTTAATCTTCCAACGCATTTCGAAATTGTTGCACGATTAATTTTTTGGGCCACAATATACTGGGTGATAATTTTAAAATTCAAATTTTCTGAAGATATTAACGGCTGGTTTAATAAAATAATAAAGAGATGAGAATTTAAAGTTTATTTTCTCTTCTTCTCTTTCTTCTTCTTATTCTTTTGATTTTCTATAGGTTCACTCTGATCGTCACCTTCTTCTTGAGAATTTTTTATTTGTTCGATTTTTTCAGGAGGCATTGTTTCTCCACCCAATTCGTCGTAATAAGTTTCACTTAATAAATTACCTTTTTTATATGTTGCACGGTATTTAATGGTATTCTTTTCATTGTCGTAATATTCTTCAAATTCGCCATCTCTAAGGTCATTTTTATAACTCTCTTTTGTCCACATCCTACCTGTTGCATACATTCTTTTAAATGCTCCTTCTTTAGATCCTTTTTCGTGATTCTCTGAATAAAACAAATCACCTGTTGCATAATAGTAGGTTGATGGTCCATCCTTTTCGTCATTGACGAATTGTTGTTCTGACTCTACTTTACCATCTGCAAAATAAGTGATATAGGTCCCATTCCACATACCGTTTTTATAATCAATTTCTTTTTTGATTGCTCCATTCGAATAGAACTCTTGTTTTTTACCATGTAATTGATTGTTTTTATACCGTTCTATTTTAAAGATAGATGTGTCAGCAAAATAATAACGGAATTCACCGTCAGCCATCCCCATCACATAATTTTTTTCCCATTTTAAACTTCCATCTTCTCTATAGTAAATTTGTGCACCATCCTCTTTTCCATAACCTAAATTATCGTGACTATAAATAAATTGAACATTTCCATTTTGATAATAGACAGTGTCTTGACCTATTAATCTTCCATTGCTGTATTCTATTTTCATTTTAAGCTGCATGTTGTCATAACACACTTTACATTCTCCTGAAAAGGGTTTACCTGATTTTGAATGATAAACGACAACTTCATCTTTACCTTCAATTTTCAATGTTTCTTCGTATACAAAGCCATTGCAATCAGGTACCATACGTAATTCTTCATTGATACATAAAATACCTTTGTTATCTTCTTTTTTAGCGTCTGAATTAATTTCGCCTAAAGATTGGGTATAACTGGAGAATGAAATAAGTAAAATTAGAAATGGAAATATGCTTTTCATTTGAGGAGATTTTAAATCGTTAATTTAATGATATTTTATGAAGCAATAATTATACCGCAATGAAATTAAAATAAAATAATCGAATTAGTTATGCTTTATTTAATTCGAGAATATTGAGTATTGTTTTAGGAATAGTTGTGGTCACATTATCGATATAGTCAAAACAAACAACGAGTGATTCTCCAAATGCTTTTAAATCTCCATTTTGATCTTTGACTTGATATGCCAAGGTAAAACTTTTATTTCCTATTTGGCTACATGTTACTTCAACACTTATCTGTGCGTCAATGAAGATAGGCTTCAGATATTCAATCGTATTCTTCTTTATGATGATACCATTTTTCTTCCAATCCCAATCGTCACCTAAACTTTTGGTAAAAAAACCAATTCTAGCGATTTCAAAATATTGTAAATAAGCGGCGTTATGCACATGATTGCCCATGTCAAAATCACTAAATCTTAATTGAATTTTGGTTGATATCATTGATCTAATTTCTCAAAAATAGAGTTGTTACTTTTATATTCTGGAACAATTTCTTTCATTTTTTGAACGATAAGGGAATTGTTTTGACTTTCAAACAAACTGGTTAAAAGACAGATATCTTTAGAGATTGTTTCAAAATTATAATCTCGCACTTTAGCCACAAGTATTTGCGGATGATGTGTCTCTATTGTATTCTCCTCATTCGTTAATAACTCTTCATACAATTTTTCGCCTGGTCTCAGTCCTGTGAACTTAATTTGTATGTCTCTATCTAACTCCAGTCCACTGAGTTTGATCATTTTTTTAGCCAAGTCGTATATCTTCACTGACTCACCCATGTCAAAAACAAATATTTCACCGCCATTCCCCATTGATTCAGCTTCAAGTACCAATTGGCAAGCTTCAGGAATCGTCATGAAATATCTTGTAATATCTTTATCAGTAACCGTTAATGGTCCACCGTTTGCAATTTGTTTTTTAAATAAAGGAATCACGGAACCGTTCGAACCAAGTACGTTTCCAAATCGTGTAGTGATAAATTTAGTTTTTCCAAGTTGATTAGCTGATTGAGAGTAAATCTCAGCAATTCGTTTAGAGCATCCCATCACATTTGTTGGATTTACTGCTTTATCTGTTGAGATCAATATAAATCGCTCAACATCATACTTCAACGCTAAATCAACCAAGTTTTTCGTTCCTAAAACATTTGTTATTAAAGCCTCAGATGGATTGTTTTCCATCAACGGTACATGTTTATATGCTGCCGCGTGAAAGATCATATCAGGTTTAAATGTCTCAAAAACATTTTTAAGACGATCTAAATTTCTAATATCACCGATCACTGTTTCAGTACAACTGTCAGTTTTTTTCGTCTTAAGTTCTATTTCTAGATCGTAAATGGCAGATTCGGCTTGATCTAACATTATTACAATCTCAGGATCATAAGAAACTAATTGTCGAACAATTTCACTACCAATACTTCCTGCAGCACCAGTAACTAATATTTTTTTGCCTTTAAATTCATTAATTAATCTTTCCGGATCTAATTTTATACTCTCTCTACCAAGTAAATCTTCAATTAGAACAGGTTTAATTTGATTCAATGTAAACTCCCCATTAATCCATTGGGCAGGAGAGGGCACGTTTAGAATTTGAACATCATTCGCAAGACAAACATCAATAACATCTCGCCTTTTTTTCTTATCGGGCTGTTTGATCGCCATGATCAATTTTTTGACATTTTCTTTTTTAATGATATTCTCAAGGTTCGATGTGTGATAGATCTTAACACCTTCAAGTGTCTTTCCTAACTTAGATTTATTATCATCAATAAAACAAACGATCTTTCCATCTATATTTGCTTCTTTTTCCAAAGCATGTTTGGTAATTACGCCATAAATACCCGCACCATAAATAATGGTAGGAGTGAGGTCTTTTTCTTTTTTTAATTGTTCTGAATAAATCAGTTTTATTGACAATCTAAATACTAACATGAAGAAAATACATGCGAAAAATTCTGCCAGAATTATAGAGATCGGAAATAAGAAGTATCCGTCTCCAAATTTATAGAAAAAAGCAGATACGATTCCGATCATGAAAGTTCCGACAAGGACAGATATTGTGATCCGTTTAATATCCTCGGTACTTGTATAACGAACAATTCCTCTGTGGATTCTAAAAATATAAAAAGCAAATCCTCGAATTAATAAATAAATCGGTAAACCGCGTTCAAAAATATGAAGTTCAGTTTCAAAAGGTAATTGCGACGAGTCAAATCGAATAATATACGCCATCAGCAAAGCTGTGAACGCAACAAATAAATCAGCTATAAAAATAACTAATCGTGGGGTATTTTTTTTTGGTAATTTGATCACTTGAATCTTTCTCTTTGCTATTATTACGCAAATTAAAGCAAAAGGATAGGTTATATTTCGATTTTTACTGTTTTTTAATTAACAAATTTCAATTGAAGATTATTTCAATATTATTTAAGCGTTAATTAATTGTTCTAATAATTGCTTTCGTATGGCTTATAATTTTTTCAAGATGTCAATTGTGTCGCTTGGATTCGAAGAGTTAAACACATAACTACCAGCAACTAAAGCATCGGCTCCAGCATCAACTAATTTTTTTCCAGTTTCAGCATTCACACCTCCGTCAATTTCAATTAGCGTGTTTGCTCCTTTATTTACGATAAGGTCTTTTAATTTTTTAGTTTTATTGATTGCAGCTTCAATAAATTTTTGACCACCAAATCCTGGATTTACAGACATAATCAGAACGAGATCCAAATCATTTATAATTTCGTTTAATAACTCAACTGGTGTATGTGGATTCAAAGCAACACCAGCTTTCATTCCTGCAGCTTTAATTGCTTTAATTGTTCGGTGTAAATGTGTACATGCTTCGTAATGTACTGTCAAATAATCCGCTCCAGCATCTTTAAAAGCATCGATATATAGATCTGGATTTTGAATCATCAAATGTATATCTAAAGGTTTTTTAGCATGTTTAGCTACAGCTTTAACAGCTGGTAAACCAAATGATAAATTAGGAACAAAGTTGCCATCCATCACATCTACGTGGAACCAATCTGCATTACTATTGTTAATCATTTCTACCTCGCTTTGCAAATTTGCAAAATCGGAAGCTAAAAGTGAAGGAGATACAATTGTCATACTGTTATTTTAATAGATTTATAATTTGTTCTGCTAATTCAATTCCAATTCTTGTTTGTGCTTCTTGAGTAGCTGCTCCAATATGAGGTGTACTCGCAATATTTTCATGTTGAAGGATATCTTTTCTAGGATTAGGTTCGTTCTCGAAAACATCTAAACCTGCCGCTCTGATTTTACCTGACGATAATGCTGAAATAAGAGCGCTCTCATCAACAACACCACCTCTAGCAGCATTCACTAATATTACTCCATCTTTCATTTTAGAGATCATATCTGCGTCAATCACTGCCGAATTATCTTTTTGTTTTGGCACGTGCAGACTAATATAATCCATGTCGCCAATAACGTCCGCTAATTTATTTGTAGGTTGAACAGTTGCATTGATTTCTGCGAGGCCTTCAATCTTAATAGGGATAAGAACTGGATTCGTTTGTGTATCAACAGCAATAACCTTCATTCCAACACCTAAAGCATAAGCAGCAAGTGCTTTTCCAATTCTACCAAAACCAACAATACCTAAAGTCTTACCTCTTAATTCTTGACCTTTACCGTATTTCTTTTTTAAAGCTTTGAATTCACTATCACCGCTTTGTGGCATTAATAAATGTGAATTATAAAGCGATCTTGATAATGAAAATAAATTCCCCATTACCATTTCTGCAACAGATTGCGACGATGCAGCAGGAGTATTAATTACATGTAAACCTTTAGATTTAGCATAATCCACATCAATATTATCCATACCAACCCCACCACGACCGATTAATTTAAGGTTCGGGCAAGCATCAATTAAATCTTGACGAGCAGTAGTAGCACTTCGCACTAATAATCCTACGTAATTTTCTTTTTGAATGGTTTCAATAAGTTGGTCTTGTGGTACATTTACTGTACTCACTGTAAAACCATTTTTTTCTAATAATAAAACACCTTCTGGCGCAATACCGTCGTTTGCTAGAATTTTCATTTTTTAAGAATTTGCTTTTGCGAAATCTCGCATTAAGTTAACCAATACTTGAACTGAAGATAATGGAAGGGCATTATATATTGAAGCACGATATCCGCCTACAGATCTGTGACCTTTTAATCCTACAATACCTGCCTCATTCCATGCTTTATTAAATGCATCTGTTAAGCTTTCATTTTTTAATTTGAAAGTAACGTTCATATTCGATCTATCTTCAACTGCTGTAGCTCCTTCAAAAAGAGGGTTCACGTCAATTTCAGTATATAATATGTTTGCTTTTTCAATATTTATTTTCTCAATAGCTGGTACACCACCGTTTTGCTTTAAGTGTCTCAAGTTTAACATCGAAACATAAATTGAGAATACAGGAGGCGTATTGAACATTGACTCCTTATCGTGATGTGTTTTAAGATTTAAATAAGTTGGCAACCATTCAGCTGTTGAATTCCCTAAAATAGATTCTTTAACAATGAATAATGTTGCTCCAGCTGGACCTAAATTCTTTTGAGCGCCAGCATAAATAATATCAAAATCAGCGACATTAATTTCTTGAGAGAAGATATCAGAAGACATATCACATACTAAAGGAATGTCTCCTTTTGGAAATGCCTTAAATTGTGTCCCAAATATTGTATTATTCGATGTGAAATGTAAAAAATCACAATCATTTGGTATCGTTAAATCTTTAGGGATATAATTAAAGTTTTTATCCTCAGAACTGCCAATTTCAACAACTTCTAGACCGGCATTCTTTGCTTCTTTTATTGCTTTAGAAGACCATGTTCCAGTATTGATATACGCTGCTTTTTTGTTTTTTCCAGACATGTTTAATGCCGAGATTAAAAAACCTAAGCTTGCACCGCCTTGTAAAAACATGACGCTATAACCAGCAGGTACATTTAATACTTCTTTAACCAATGCGATGGCTTCATCCATTACCGCAACAAATTCAGGACTTCTATGAGAAACCTCTAAAATTGATAGGCCGTTAAAATTTAAAACTGCATTTGATGCTTCTTTGAAAACTTCCTGAGGCAAAATACAAGGACCAGCTCCGAAATTATATTTAGTTGACATATTTTTTGACTTTTTAATACACTTACAAAGGTTAACTTTTTTATGTGAAATAGCATAAAATCTTAGGTTAAACTTTAACGGTTTTTCAACAATTACTAAATTCATAGTGAGATATTGATTAATTTAGCAAAAAAAATAAGCGTGACTTTATTAGAGATAATTTGGAATTTTGAGCCTAGAGTGATACCTTCTTTAAAAATGCCAGTTTGGTATGGACTTTTATGGGCTATTAGTTTTATAATAGGCTATAAAATTTTATCGAAAATGTTTAAATCAGAAGATGTTCCAGACGAATGGATGGACAAAATTCTTGTTTATACACTTTTAGGTGGTGTTTTGGGTGCAAGATTGGGCCATTGTTTATTTTACGAACCAAGTTATTATTTAGCAAACCCGATTGAGATACTTAAAATATGGGAAGGCGGATTAGCTAGTCACGGAGGTGTTCTTGGTATTTTAATTGCCACTTATTTTTTCTCTAAAAAAGTATCAAAAAGATCAATGTTCTGGACATTGGATCGATTAGTTGTTCCGTCTGCATTAGCAACATTTTTCATTCGTATAGGTAACTTATTTAATCATGAAATTGTAGGGAAACCCACATTAACTGAATACGGTTTTAAATTTTTACGACACGAAATTCCAGGTTGGCAAGCTATGAAAATTACAAATACGGATAATCTTCATGATGCTTTTAATAAAATAGCGAATGATCCATTGTATGTTGATTTAGTAAATACTTTACCGAATAGACATCCTTCTCAATTGTATGAAGCAATAGCATACCTATTTATTTTCTTGGTTGTTTACTTTATCTACTGGAAAACAAATGCTGGACAAATCAAAGGGTTCTTATTCGGCTTATTCTTTATCCTATTATTTTCTGCGCGATTTATTATCGAATTCACAAAAGAAAGTCAAGGTGGTGCAGATAACGGTGAGCTATTACTCAATTTAAATATGGGGCAATGGTTAAGTATTCCACTTGTTTTGGTTGGGTTTTATTTCCTTTTGAGAAACTTCAAGAGTTTTGAAATCAATAAAAAGAAAATACTTTAACGCTTCTTCTACTTAGAATAAAAACTGATCGAACTTCTTTAAAAGTGGATTCATAGGTTTTTTGAAAATGTATTTTAAAGCAATCTCGTGATCTGAGTGGTTGGCGTAAGTCAATGGACTTGAGCTGAATTGATAAGCATATCGAATCCAAACCGGTCCAAGTCGAACAGCTGCATTGGCCATATAATCGTATAAAAAATTGATGTTTCCGCCAATTGCAAATCGTGATGTATTGAAGTTTAAGCCCCAATTAATATTGTAGAACCCGTTCTCAGTCATGAATTGTAAAGCATTGGAGAATTTCAAGTTTTTATTCTTGAATGGAGTTAAAGTATGTCCTATTTGAAGGCGTGTTAATGCACTATAATCAAGTTCGCTAGGTGTATAACTTATTCTTTTGTAAAACGACTGACTACCTTCAATAAATATAGATTTATATGAAAAATGAAATCCATAATTAGCTCTCATGTGGTATCGTTCACTCACTATATGATTGATTTCACCGAATACTAATTCGGTGAAATCAGTTTTGTTTCTATTCATTCCTAAACCTGCTCCTACAGAGAGTAAAGTATTGGTTTTATTTATGATTGGGTATGCGTAGGTAACGATAAAAGTTTGCGCATTTAAGAAATCTTTTCCAGCATTAAATGTTCCTATTTCCAAACCAACTCCACCTTTAATTTTAGGAATATAAGTATCAAAGTTTAACAATTGATTGAATTTACGGAAACTAGAATTCAGGTCATACATCCCCAAACCATAATTTATTTGTGTAGCAGGTGACATGCCTGTTCTTGCTGGATTATTCGAAAAACTCATGGAATTATTCATGTTAAATAGACGTTCTTGTCCATTTAAATTTAACCCAAGAAATAAAATGAATAGGATTAGATTAACTTTTTTCATAAGTGATAGATTAAGATAGGTTCGTTTGGAAGCTAAAACAAATGAGATGAACAAAAGTTACAATTCTATCTTGAAAGAAGAAAGAAAATAAGCTATAAAATAGACAAGCTTAGTGGTTGAATTTCAATAGTGAATGGACCTTTAGAGTGGTTAGATTCACCGTCAATATGGTAATCTATTATTTCCGTATTCTCTATGTTCAGTTCTATACTATCAGTAAATGATAAGCTTTTAAACTTAGTTGATTTATGGATAGATTTAGTGAAGAATTTATAGGCCAAGTCGAACCCCTTTAATACTTTAAACTGTTCAATAAAAACGATTTCAAATTTCCCATCTTGTAGGTCTGATTTTGGTGAAATCGTAAAGCCATTACCGAATTGTGATGAATTGGCAATGGTGCACAATATACCATGATTTTTTTGAATAGTATCTTCAATTTTTATCTGGAATTGCTGTGGTTTGAAACTGCTAAACTCTTTTAATACAAGCTTGGCGTAAGTTAAGAATCCTCGTTTTGCATGCGCTTCAAATTTTGAAGCTATATGCGCATCTAAACCAAAACCACAAATACCAATAAACACTTTTTTATTCACCAAGCCAGTGTCAATACGCATTGGTTCAAATCCGTTGATTTGACGAATGGCCGCACTAAAGTTTAAAGGGATGTCTAAATGTCTTGCAATTCCATTGCCTGAACCACTTGGTATAATACCTAAGGCACAATTAGTATGGATTAAAGCCCGACCAATTTCATTCACTGATCCGTCACCTCCAACAGCGATAATAGCATCAAAATTCACTTTTTCGATATTCGCAATTTCAAATCCGTGATTGCGATATTCGGTATATCGGATCTCCCAATTAAATTTTGCGCTATCTATATAACGTTCGATAAGTGGAGGAATAACATTCTTTTTACCAACTCCAGAAATTGGATTGATTATAAAAAGAATATGCCTCTTACTTTCGGTCACGCTATTTTATTGTCATTTCGTTATTGATTAACGAATGGTTATATGTTTGAATCAATGCTTTGAGCTGGTCTGTTAATTCAACTCTTGCAGCTGTTTTATTGCCTGCTAAATTTAATGTTTGCAGGGCGTCATCTAAACTATAGAGACTTAAAACCTCCTCGTTTTGGAAAGTTAGTAAATAATGTTCGTTTTCAAAAGTTCCAAAATATAAAAATCGATCGCCTATAAAACTTGCGCTATATCCAGGTTGTTTTGAGAAAACTGAATTTCCAAAGGCAAAATAAGGATTTTGATAACCTATTATTGATAAAAGGGAAGGCATAATATCTGCCTGACTTACAATTTTATCATTTCTCCCTTTAAAGAAATCTTGATTGGGATGAAAAAATACAAGTGGTATATGCATATTCCCCATTTCCTTATAATAAATTGGCGTACTAGAGGCTGGTGTATGATCAGCAACAATGACAAATAAAGTATTGTCATACCAATCCTTTTCTTTTGCTTTTTGAAAAAATTGAGCTAATGAATGATCAGCGTAGCGAACAGCGTCGTGCATTTGGGTTGGCCCTTTACTAAATTTATCTCCGTATTTTTCGGGTATGGTATAGGGAGGGTGAGATGATATTGTAAATATGGTTGAAAAGAATGGTTTTTTCATGGCCGATATTTGATCAACAGACCATTCTAAAAATGGTTCATCAAAAATCCCCCAAGTACCGTCAAAATCAGCTTCATTATTATATTCACTTCGACCATAATATTTATCAAATCCACTCACTTCAGAAAAGACATCAAAATTCATAGAACCATTGGTTGCAGAATGATAAAATCCACTTGAATAGCCTTGTTCTTTTAATATTTTAGGTAGTGAGGATATAGTGTTGGCAGCATAAGAGGATGTTAAATATTCGATTTCCATCAACTTCGGAATAGAAGAAATGATAGACGGAGCTGCGTCCACTGATTTTTTACCGTTGGCATAACAATTGGTAAAAACCAATCCTTCATCAATTAGGCTATCTAAAAATGGTGTGTATTGCGCTTCTTCTCCGTTAATGCTTGATATATATTCGACAGAAAAACTCTCCAATAAAATCAATACAATATTCGGTTTGTCTAAAACGGCAATGGGTTCTTCGTTATGAATAGGTGTAAACCGTTCTCGAAGTTCTTTTTCTGAGAAGTAATTCTTCTCGTCAAGACTAACATCTCCCCATGTTTTTATTACGGTAAAAGCTGAGTTCAGAATGAGTTGTACATTTTGATCAATGGTATACTTTGCAGCGTTAGGAGCAGCTATTGGTTTCAAACCAACGCCTCCACGGCCAATTAGTACACAAATGGTTGCTGACAAGAGAAAAAACACGATTTGTTTAATCCACGAAACCTCAGAACTATCATCTTTTAATCGAGTTATTCTTTTGTATATGAAAATACCGAGAATTTGAATGAGTACCAAAAAGATCAGCAAATACCAAAATTCGCTTAAAAAACCAGGTAATTGTTGAGACAAATCGTTGCCGAATCCTAACATTTTAAATAACGAACTCGTCGATCGGGAAGAGGTGTGCCGAAAATATTCGATGTCAATCAGATTCATCAAAACTGTTAAGAACAGGATGATATTAAAACTGTAGAATATTATTTGTTTATAAACTTTAGAATTTCGCCATTTATTGGGAAACATCTCAATAGCAACTAGAGGTAAACATACGATTGCTGCAGTCACTAAGTCGAACCAAAACCCGGCTAAAAAATCTGTAAAATAAACAACAGGAAAAAGGTTGTTGTTAAACAATAAAAATAGGATTCTACACAAAGTAAAAATCACAGCTAACGAAAGTATCTTTAATAGAAACTTTAAAAAATAATTAGGAATCAGACTTTTAAGTGTACCCACGTTTTTATTAATCAATTCTTAACCAATATTGAAAATGTTCGATTGACTTATCTGTAAAGTTAGGTTCATAGCCATATTGGTATCGCTTAGATTCTCCCATTTTAATCGTATAAGTTTTTAAGATATTATCTCTAGACAAAAGAATTTCAAATTCGTCGCCAATTTCAATACTTTCCATAAACTCAGCGAAAGTCTCGCTATTCATTCTAAATCCATTAATCGCTACAATTTCATCATTTACGCTTAAACCTTGTTGTTCAGCTGCAGAATTTAGATAAACTGTAGAGATCACCAATCCATTTTCACTTGATGATGTTCTAATTCCTAATGACGGACTTGAACTTGTTGTTTTATCCATGATATCTAGACCAACAGTTTTAAAAAACTCAGCATAATCGATAATATCGGTACCATAAACATACTTGTCAAAGAACCAATCCAATTCTTCACCTATAAATTTTTCCAAATTCGCTTGAAATTCTTCTTCGGTAAAACCTACATCTAACTTTACATAAAAATCTTGATAAAGTTGTTGTAAAAACTCATCTAAAGATTTTTTAGCATCAAATTTCTTGATGATATATAAATCTAACATGGCAGCTAAAATTTGCCCTTTAGAATAGTATGAAATCGTAGTATTAACACTGTTCTCGTTAGGACGATAAGATTTAATCCAAGCGTCAAAACTAGCGTGAGCAACTGGTTGAACTCTATTTCCTGGTTGGTTTTCAACATAATTAATTGTACCAAATAGTTTGTTTAGATAATCATCTTCAGAATAGAAACCTGCACGTCTTAAAATTAATTCGTCATAATACGATGTGAAACCTTCCATAACCCATAACAAGTCAGTATAATTTTCTTTGTCATAGTCAAAAGGTCCTAATTCTTTTGGTCGCATTCTTTTTACATTCCATAAATGGAAATATTCATGCGCAACTAAACTTAAAAAATCTAAATAATCAGCACCTTTATAAGTCCATCTATTCACTTGTAAAGTAGTTGAATTAACATGTTCAAGTCCACCAGAAGGAACAGTTAAGTTGTGAATGATGAACAAGTAGTTTTTGTTTGGGTTAACTCCCATTACTTTAGTTTCCGATTCAATAATTTTTGACATGTCACGTTTTAGCGTCTCAACGTCAAAATTTCCTTCGCCATACATAGCAACTGTATGATGTACACCTGCTGCATCAAAACTAAATTCGATATGATTACCAATTTCAATTGGACAATCAATTAAATGATCATAATTTTTAAAAGCATAAATACGGTTAGATTTTTTTTCCAATGCAGTAGAAATAGTTTTGAAACTTGCATGAGGTATAATCTCTAATTCTCCACTGATGTTTTTATTTCCAGCCACATACATAAAAACACTTGAGCCATTAATATAACCGTGCGAATCATCCAAGAAACTTGTACGAACAGAAAGTTCGAATGCATAAACTTGATACTTCACTTTGATTTGACGATGACCTTTTGTATCAATTGACCAAGTATTTTTTTCTGTTTTTTCAGCTTTGATTGGATTACCCGACGCGTCTAGAACGGTTACTTGGTTAATACTCTTCGCAAATTCTCTAACTAAATATGATCCTGGTGCCCAAACTGGCATTTTTATTTCGGTAGTTTTTAATTTAAGATCAGAGATGGTCATCTCAACGTCAAAATAATGACTGTTCGGAGATTCCATTTTTACTGAATAATTAACTGTTAAAGAAAAGATGTTGAACGAAAAAGAGATTAACGCCAACGATAAAAAAATAGATTTGATCATTTTACTTGATTTTAGTTCAAAAATAAGCATTTGAATTAAATATTAATTAGTTTTGTTGCAACAGAAATCACTACAAATTATGAAGCATTTATTTTATTTTTTAATTGGAACGTCATTATTAATTAGTTGTAATGGAGATAATGATACTACAGGTTCTATTGGATCCGCTAATAATGAGGAACTAGCAAGGTTAAAGTCAGAAAATCGTGCATTAGAAGATAGATTGGTTGAAAAAGACTCTGTATTGAACGAATCTTTTATGTTATTCAATGAAATAGAAGAGAATTTAGCAAAAATTAACCTTAAAGAAGATGAGATTCGTTTTAGAACGAATGATGTTGAGTTGGCGGAAGATGGGAAACAATGGATTATACAAGAAATTCAAAATATAAATTATTTGCGTGAGGCCAACCAGAAAAAGGTAAAAGAGTTAAACGTTAAATTAAACAATAAGGATATTGAGATTAGCGAGTTAAAATCTTTGGTGTCTAACTTGATGAATAAAATTCAAGTGCAAGAAGAAGAAATTGAAATGTTGCGTGTAGAGTTAGCTGAATTGGATAGAGAATATGTTGAATTATTAGAAGCATACCAAGAGCAAACAGAAATAACAGTTGCTACCATTAAAGAATTGAATAAAGCTTATTATGCTTATGGTTCGCAAGATGAATTAATCGCAAACGGTGTTATTATTAAAGAAGGTGGTTTTATTGGAATAGGGAAGAAGCAAGCGCTTAAGAGTGATTTTAACGATGATTACTTTACTGAAATAGATTTAACACAAAAAGATGCAATTGAAATAATTGGTAAGAAATTAAACTTTATTACTGATCACCCATCAAGTTCTTATGAGATTAAAACTGAAGGTGAGAACAATATTATAAAAATTAAAGATCCTAAATCTTTCTGGAAGGTATCTAAATATCTAGTTGTTGTGGTTGGATAATCGATTTTGAAAAAACATTTAAAAAACGTACTTCATTTGGGGTACGTTTTTTTTGTGCTTAATTAGCGCATCACGAATACTAAACATTATTTTTATTAAGCGAGTGGAGGAGATAGGATACTTGAGCTTGAATGGAAATGGAAGGTTTTGACAATATATTAAACAATGTTGATGTCTTTACTTTATTCTTTAGGGAGATGTCCTTAAATAAGTAGAAATAGCTATATATTCCGATTGATATATATGAGATGAACAATGTGTATTAGGTTTAAGTTTTTATGCTTTAGCAGACATTCAATGGGTAGTGGGGAAAAGCCTGTAAGATGATTCATGTTCGAATGATAAGAAAGCTTACTTTGTCTAACATTGTTCGATTATAGCAATAAATAAAAAAATCCCTACCAAATGTATGATAGGGATTTCGAATTCAATATTTAATAAAAATTACTCAGCTGTTTTAGCTTCCGGTTTAGGAAGTAAAACTTTACGAGATAATTTGAATTTTTTAGTTTTTGGATCTTGTCCAATTACTTTAAATTTAAGAACGTCACCTTCTTTAACAACCTCTTCAACTTTTTCTAATCTTCTATGTTCAAGTTCAGAAATATGAATAAGACCGTCAACACCAGGTAAAATTTCTACGAAACAACCGTAAGATTGAATTGATTTAACTTTTCCTTCGTATTCAGCACCAACTTCAACAGTTGGAGGGAAAGCGATTGATTTGATACGGTTTTTCGCGTTGTCCATATCTTCACCATTCGTAGCAACGATTTGAACAGAACCTTCACCAGTTGAAATTTCTTCAATCGTGATTGTTGTATTCGTTTCTTTTTGCATTTCTTGAATGATCTTTCCACCAGGTCCGATAATTGCTCCAATCGATTCGTTAGGTACAACGAAACTCTCAATACGAGGTGCATTAGGTTTCATTTCAGTACGAGGCTTATCGATAGTTTTCAATAATTCATTTAAGATATGTAAACGACCAGCACGCGCTTGTTCTAAAGCTTCAGTTAATACTTCGAAAGATAAACCATCCACTTTAATATCCATTTGACAAGCAGTAATACCGTCAGCTGTTCCTGTTACTTTAAAGTCCATATCACCTAAATGATCTTCATCACCTAAAATATCAGACAATACAGCATATTTACCGTCAGCATCAGAAATTAATCCCATTGCAATACCAGAAACTGGTTTCTTTAATTTGATACCACCATCCATTAATGCAAGTGTACTTGCACAAACAGTTGCCATTGAAGACGAACCATTAGATTCAAGGATATCAGAAACTAAACGAATTGTATAAGGGTTATCCTCACCAGTTGGTAACATATTTTTCAAAGCTCTTAAAGCTAAGTTACCATGTCCAATTTCACGACGAGATACTCCTCTAATTGGTCTAGCTTCACCAGTTGAAAATGGAGGAAAATTATAATGTAACATAAATCTCTCAAAACGCTTATCAGCCATTGAATCGATCATTTGCTCATCTAGTTTACCACCTAAAGTTAAAGTCGTTAAAGATTGTGTTTCACCACGTGTGAAAATTGCAGAACCGTGAGAAGAAGGGATATAATCAATTTCAGACCAAATTGGACGAATCTCATCCATTTTACGACCATCTAAACGAATTCTATCATCTAACATTACACGTCTAACAGCAGCTTTCATTGATTCTTTAAAGTAAACACCAATAAAAGGACTTTGAACTGCTAATTCTTCTTCAGATAAAGAAGCAATATATTCATCTTTAATCTCACCGAAAAGTTGACCTCTTAGCGCTTTATCAGCTAAACCTTGAGCAGCAACTGCTTTACATTTTTCGTATGTTGCAGCATGAACTTTAGCTCTAACATCTTCATCATGATTTTCGTGAGAATATTCTCTTTTTGTTTGTGATACAGGAACCTGTGCAGCCAATTCAACTTGGAATTCACATTGTTTTTTAATTGCAACGTGTGCCACTTTGATAATCTCAACCATTTCTGCTTCAGAAATCTCATGCATTTCACCTTCTAACATTACAATGTTTTCAGCTGTTCCTGCAATCATACAATCTACATCAGATTGCTCAAATTGTTCGAAAGTTGGATTAATAATCCATTCACCATCAATTCTACCAACTCTTACTTCAGACATTGGGCCATTAAATGGAATATCTGAAACAGCTAAAGCTGCAGAAGCAGCAAATCCAGCTAAAGAATCAGGCATGTTAACACCATCAAATGAAATCAATTGCATCATTAATTGAGTATCCGCATGGTAATCATCCGGGAACAATGGACGTAAAGCTCTATCTACTAATCTCATGATCAAAATTTCATCATCAGAGGGACGTGCTTCACGCTTTAAGTAACCACCAGGTATTTTACCACCGGCAGAAAATTTCTCTCTATAATCAACTGTAAGTGGTAAAAAATCTACTCCTTCTTTAGCACCTTTATTTGAAACGACTGTAGAAAGAATCATTGTTCCTCCACATTTCACTACAACTGAACCATCCGCTTGCTTTGCAAGTTTTCCTGTTTCAACAGTGATTTCTCTACCGTTGCCAGTATCAATTGATTTTGTTATTATATTCATATTTGTTTGTTTTTTGAAGCGGGGCTTCTTTATTCCAGCATTCTCTGGTTACCGCTTCGTTTGTTTATTTTATATTACTTTTTTTCTAATTTCCTCTTTGTGCGTCTAATTGTATTAATCAATAAAAAAGGCAATTGGAATAAAATATCCAATTGCCCTTAAAATTAATTCAGTATGAAATTCAAAACTATCGTCTTAAGCTCAATTTCTTAACGATTGCTCTGTATCGTTCGATGTCAATCTTTTTCAAATAATCAAGTAAACTTCTACGTTTACCTACTAAGATTTGAAGCGCTCTTTGCGTTCCGTAATCTTTTCTGTTTTTCTTTAAGTGCTCAGTTAAATGCGCAATTCTATAAGTAAATAGTGCGATTTGACCTTCAGAACTTCCAGTGTCTTTTGCGCTGGATCCGTGCTCTTTAAATATTTCTTCTTTCTTTTCTGGTGCTAAATACATGCCAATATTATTTTAAATGATTATTATGTAATTCGGGTGCAAAGATAGTAGTAATAAATTAATTACCTCTATTTTTTAAATTATTTATTCAAGTGAACGCGAAATCAATTTTCAAACATATCAATCAAACTTTCAATTTTGTCTTTTAAATCTTTTCTATGAACAATTAAGTCAAGGAATCCGTGCTCTAAAACGAATTCTGATTTTTGGAACCCAACAGGTAAATCTCTACCAATTGTTTCTTTTACAACTCTCGGTCCTGCAAACGCGATTAATGCATTTGGTTCTGCAATATTAATATCTCCTAACATGGCGAATGATGCAGTAACACCACCAGTAGTAGGATCCGTTAAAAGAGAGATAAAAGGAAGTTTAGCTTTAGATAATTGATTTAATTTTGCTGAAGTTTTAGCCATTTGCATTAATGACAAACCAGCTTCCATCATTCTTGCTCCACCTGATTTTGAAATAATCATTAAAGGGCAATTTAATTCAATTGCTTTATCCACAGATCGAGCAATTTTTTCACCAACAACAGATCCCATTGATCCACCAATAAAACCAAAATCCATTGCTGCAATAACAATAGGCTTATTATTCATTTTACCATATGCTGTCTTCATCGCATCTTTAAGTCCAGTTTTTTCTTGAACTTGTTTAACACGGTCAACATACTTTTTGGTGTCTTCAAATTTTAAAGGATCGGCACTTGATATTCCACGTGCAAATTCTGTCCCTTTTTTACTATCAAAAAAGATTTCAAAATAATCAGAAGCTGAAATTCTTTCATGATGATCACAATTCGAACAAACGAAGAAGTTGAGGTGGTGATCTTCAGAAGGTATTACAGCTTTACATTTAGGACATTTATACCATAAACCTTCTGGTGTTTTTTTTTTGTCAGCCGTTGAAGTTGATATGCCTTCTTTTTTTCTCGTAAACCATCCCATCGTATCAATTTTTTATTCGGTTAAACTATCTTTAAATTACGCAATTGTAATTGAATCATCTAAATAAACATCTTGAATTGCATTTAATAATTCAACACCAACTTTCATATCTTTCTGGAATGCTTTACGACCAGAAATAAGACCATGACCTGCGCCACGCTTATTGATTACTGCAGTTTTAACCGCATCTTGTAAATCACTCATGCCGTCACCAAGAGATGCTCCACCTGAATTGATTAAGCCATTTCTACCCATATAACAGTTTGCTACTTGGTATCTACATAAATCAATAGGGTTGTCAGTTGATAAATGACTGTACATATTAGGGTGAGATTTACCAAAATTAATTGCAGGATAACCTCCATTTAATGTTGGTAATTTTTGTTTGATAATATCCGCTTGAATCGTAACACCAATATGATTGGCTTGAGCTGTTATATCTGTAGCTGTATGGTAATCTACCCCATCTTTTTTGAAGCCTGGGTTTCTTAAATAACACCATAATATTGTAGCCATACCTAATTCGTGCGCTCTTTCGAAAGCTTGTGCTACTTCAACGATTTGTCTTTCAGATTCTGGAGAACCGAAATAAATTGTTGCACCAACAGCAGTTGCTCCCATATTCCAAGCATCATCTACAGATCCAAATTCAATTTGGTTGTATGTATTAGGATATGATAAAAATTCGTTGTGATTCAATTTAACAATAAAAGGAATTTTGTGTGCGTATTTTCTTGCACAAGATGCCAATACTCCAAATGTTGAAGCAACACCATTACATCCACCTTCTATGGCTAACTTTACTATGTTTTCAGGATCGAAATAAATAGGGTTTGGTGCAAAAGAAGCACCAGCCGAATGTTCGATACCTTGGTCAACCGGTAAGAAAGATACATAACCTGTTCCACCTAGTCTACCATGACTATATAAATCCTCCAAACTTCTTAAAACTTGTGGACTTCTATTTGATAATGCAAACGATCTATCAACAAAATCACTCCCTGGAAGGTGCAATAAATTTTTAGAAATAGTTTTACATTCGTGTTGTAGAAGTTGCTCTCCTTCTTTACCTAATAATTCAAGAACTTTGTTTGCAGCCATTATAATTCTGTTTAAAATAATATAATTGAAGGCGCAAAAATAAAAAACTTTCCAGTAAATTCATTAATTATCGCTTTCAATTTATCCTATTGTGGTTCATTTATCGATTATCGCAAGATTTTAAACTAATTTAAGCTTAATTCTTAGCGAGTTCAATTTTCTCATTAATATATTTTAGTGCTAAATCCAACTGTTCTTCTCGGGTTAAATTGCTATTGTCAATTTCAATCGCATCAGTTGCTTTACTCAATGGACTAATCTCGCGTGTCATGTCGATATGATCACGCCTTGCTAAGTCTGCTCCAACATCATTTTTGCTGATGTTTTCACCTTTTTCGATTAATTCTTTATACCTTCTTTCTGCGCGAATATTATTGGATGCAGTCATGAATAGTTTAATTTCTGCATTTGGAAAAACAACCGTCCCAATATCTCTTCCATCCATCACGACGCCTCCCTTTTGACCTAGTTTTTGCTGAAGATCAACCAGTTTTTCTCGAACTTCTTTTAGTGCACTTACAGCACTTACTTCTCTTGAAACAATACTCGAACGAATTTCTTTTTCAACATTTACTCCATTTAGCAAAGTTTCAGATTTTTCAGTTTGAGAATCAAAATGAAAATCAATATCGATATTTGCTAGTTGTTGTAGCGCTTGCTCTTCTATGAAAGCATGATCTTTAATAATGCCTTTATTCATTAAATGTAAAGTAACAGCGCGATACATAGCACCACTATCAATATAAATATAATTTAGTTCGCGTGCTATCTCTTTCGCTAATGTGCTTTTACCACATGAAGAATATCCGTCTATTGCAATTGTTATCTTTTCCACATTAACAAAAATAAGTAAAGCCTAAGGAACTTTAAAATATTTATTAAGAGTTTTCGAACTTTATTTTGAAATGCGTTCCATTTTCAGTTGTTCTATTTACATTGCCATTTAATTGTTGTGCTAATGTATCAATAAGTTCGAGTCCGAAAGTCTCCGATTTTAAAGGGGCTAACCAAGTACCATTATCTGAATAATTCATATAGAAACTTGATTCCTGATGTAATATTTCAAACGTAATTGTTCCTTCTTCATTGTCTTTAAAAGCATGTTTAAGTGAATTGCTAAAAAGTTCGTTATAGATCAATGCTAGTGGAACCAACGTATTAGGTAGTATGTTTTCAACAGCAATATTAAGGTTTAAATGAATTTTTTTATGAATGGCGTAAGACTGAATCAGGTCTTCACTCAATGTTTGAAAATAAGATTTTATATCTATTTGACTTAAGTCATTTGCTTGGTACATTTTATTATGTATCAATGACATTGTAGCTATTCTATTGATGGCTTCTTGGAAGTGGGCTTGAATTTCAAGATTATCTATTTCTCTTGATTGCAATCTTAATAAACTGGTAATTACTTGCAGATTGTTCTTCACGCGATGGTGTATCTCTTTTAACATTGCAGTTTTTTCAATATTCTGCTTTTGAACGATGATATTCTTATTTTGCAGTTCCATTGCAACGTCTTTGTATTGCTGGACCGCGAACGAATTTCTTTTAATAAATTGGTGAATGATATATGATAAAACTAGTCCACATGATGCGATATTAAAGGACAACGAATATATTTCTGGTTTTGTAAGTTCCTTTAGTTCGAGTAAGTTGTTTTCTAGATTAAAAAGTAGATAATATATAATTCCAGCGAATTGAACCAGGATACTTATGTTTCCGGCAATTTTTCCAATTGTAAAATAGGCGTATAATGCTATGATTAGCATCCATACAGGGTCAACGAAGTGCAAGCGATCGTCGATAGCATTTAATGTATAAATAGATATTAATGGTCCTGTAATTATAAATAGGATTGCAACGAATTCGTAGCGCTGTGTTTTAATTAAAATAGCCATGAATATGAAGTTGACACAAACGCCTATCACTGTTGGTATAAAAGCAGGCTCTTCCAGAAAATAAAATATTGTCGCCAAAATAATCTCTACAACAGACATAAAGAGATTAATCTTAAATGTTAAAATGTATCTCGAGATATCAAAATACTCTTCGTATTTCGGTGTGGGAATTATCTTCATATTTTGTTGGCTACGCAAACAAATATAGTAGAATATAATTATCAATTCTATTCGTCAACTTTCTATAAATCCGTAAATTCGTCACAAATGAAAAATGAATTCAAAAATAAAGTCGTTTGGATAATCGGAGCGTCTTCGGGAATCGGAGCAGAGTTGGCTATTCAACTGAATAAGTTAGGGGCATTCGTAATTCTCTCAGCAAGAAAACATAAGGAGTTGTTAGCCGTTCAAAGTAGTTTAGAATTCCCGTCAGAATCAATGGTTGTAGAAATGGATTTAGAGCAGTCTGAATTATTTGAATCCTTGGCGCAAAAAATTGTTGATAAAAAAGGTAAAATTGATTTTTTATTTAATAATGGAGGGGTTAGTCAAAGAGGTAATGCAAGAGATACCAGCATAGCGATAGACAGAAGGATTATGGAAATTAATTACTTCGGAAATATTGCATTGACAAAAGCGGTCTTGCCATATATGATTACCAAAAAATCTGGACATATCGTCGTGATTTCAAGTATTGCAGGAAAGTTTGGCTTTTTTCTAAGATCGGCTTATTCCGCTTCTAAACACGCCCTACAAGGTTTTTACGAAAGTTTATTGTTAGAAGAAGCTGAACATAATATAAATGTGACGATCGCTTATCCAGGTAAAATTAATACTCCAATTTCAATGTCTGCTTTGACGGCTGACGGCAAGGCGAATGGAAAAATGGACCACAATCAAGCAACAGGAATGCCTGTGGAAGTGTGTGTCAAAAAAATATTAGTAGCAGTAAGTAAAAAGAAGAAGTCTGTTTTAGTTGGCAATAAAGAAATTTTGCCGGTATATATTAAACGATTTTCACCGAAATTATTCTGGAAAATCATCAAAAATCAAAGTCCTACTTAATTAATGAATAACATGTCTTATAACCCCGAAGATTACTACAATGCTAAATGTAAGAATCTTGAAGAACAACTGGTCAAAATAAAAAAACAATTATTGGTTTTTGGTCTATTACGGATCTCAATTTTTTTGTTGACGAGTTTAGCTGTATATCTGTTAATTGACGATACACGCTCAATATTTATTAGCCTTTTAGTAGGAATCGTTTTATTCTTGTATTTAGTTTCTAAAAATGAAAATAAAAGGCGAGAAAAAAGTAAAGTTGTTCAACTTTTAACTTTAAATAAATTAGAAATCAATGTGATTAACAGAAATTTTGACGGTATTAAAGAGGGGTTAACGTATTTATCGGAATTGCACGATTATAATCAAGATATTGATTTGTTTGGAAAGGGATCTGTTTTTCAAATGATCAATCGAACAAGTACATTAAAAGGAGAGCAATTATTAGCTGAGATATTAAACAGCAATTTGCTGGAAGATATTAAATTAAAACAAGAAGCCATTGCAGAACTCTCCAAGAAGATTGACTGGAGGCAAAATTATCAGGCGATTGGGGCGTTGATTAAAACTGAAATTAAATCGGATACTATATTGAATTGGCTCAGAGATTATAAATCTAAAATCCCCAATTTATTTAAATATCTGCCGACAGTTTATTCATTAGTTTCTGTAACGTTGTTTGGGTTGTATTTGTTTTCGGTAATTGAAATTGGGTTTGTCTTGGTTTCATTTTTCGGAGGATTATTTATTACAGGTGTTTATTTGAAGAAAATAAATGATTTGTATTCTTCAACGTCTGCAATGACTGGAACCTTTACACAATATAGCCAATTATTAGATCAAGTAGAGAATGAAGATTTTGAAGCAGATTTATTAAAAAAAGCTAAGAAAAATATTTACGGTGGCGAAAAGAAAGCATCTGCTGTATTGAGACAATTATCTAAAGAATTGAATAGTTTGGATCAAAGGAATAATATACTGTTTGCTTTGTTTGCAAATGGTTTGTTTCTATGGGATTTAAAGTATGCATTTAGAATTGAAAATTGGATCAAAAGTCATACACAAACTGTTGAGAATTGGTTTGAAGTGATTGAGTTTTTTGATGCTTATAATTCATTCGGGAACTTTGCTTATAATTCGGTTGATTATGTTTATCCTGAGCTAGTTTCAGATGAATCTATAATAATTGAAGCAGCAGATTTAGGGCATCCGCTATTAATTAAAGAGAAAAGAGTGGACAATGATTTTAAAATTGATAAGGAATCTTTTATAATCATTACTGGAGCGAATATGGCTGGTAAGAGTACTTTTTTGAGAACAGTAGCAATAAATATAGTGTTAGCGAATGTTGGATTACCTGTTTGTGCGACTAAATTTAATTATCGACCGATTAAATTAATATCGAGCATGCGTACATCCGATTCGTTACAAAATGACGAGTCTTACTTCTTTTCGGAATTGAAACGCTTAAAATTTATTGTAGAATCGTTAAAAAAGGACACCTATTTTGTCATTCTTGATGAGATTCTAAAAGGGACGAATAGTAAAGATAAAGCTGAAGGTTCTGCCAAATTTGTATCTAAACTTGTTAATTCTAAATCAACGGGTATTATTGCTACGCATGATTTAAGCTTGTGTGAGTTGTCGGAAACGTATCCAGCAATAGAGAATAAATACTTTGATGCTGAAATAGTGAATGACGAATTGTATTTTGATTACCGTTTTAAGGATGGGATATGTCAAAATATGAATGCTTCTTTCTTATTAAGAAAAATGGAAATAATTTGATGGTTATTTTGAAATAATGATGGGTGAGGTATAAACTGATTCGTTATCTATCAATCTTATAAAATAAGTCCCGTCTGTGAGGTTTTTAATATTTATTTGTAGTTGATTAGATATCCAATTTGATTCGTTTAATTGTAAGATTGTTTTCCCTGAAATGTCAAGGAGCTCCAATTGCATTGGTACGTTATGATTCTTTATCTCAATAAATAGATATTCTCTTGCAGGATTAGGGTATACTATAAATTTGGCGTCTGTTATATTATCAATAGCAACATATTTACAGTCTTCTATGATCAATGTCACGCTCACAGTAATTTCAGGACAGGCACCATTGTCATACGTGTATAAATAATTTGTAGAACCAACTTCCTCTGGAGCTACGAAGAGTGGGGTAGGTAAAGGCGAACCATCTTCGAAAGTCCAAGCACCGGTATTAATCTCAACTCCGACTAAACCAGAGAATAAATTTACGGGCTCTTTCATACATACAGTTAAGGTTCCCCCGCTTCCATCTAATTCTTCTAATACTCTTACGTATGCTATTGTTGTATCTTTATCACACATCCCTTCGCTGATAAAAAATAATTCATATTCCCCAGCTGCAATATCTGTCATATCAAAAAAGTGATCTGATACAACACGATCAGGGTCCCATTGATATGTCCAAACTCCATCAGTGTCTCGAATATCAATTACTGTTCGCAAGTCTAAATAATCTTCTGTAATACAGATGTCTAAAGTGTCATTTTCACTAGGTGTTGGCATGCATTTACCAAAACACACATCATCAATAAAAAGTTTTGATCCGTCCAGTCCATCTGTCGGAATATGGAAGCCTATATAGACAACACCAGTATAATCAGTTAAATCAATTACATGTTTTTCATATATTGAATTGTTGTAAACTGCTCTTTCTAATACTGTTTCAGTAAAGTCATCAGGATCAGTGCCTGTTGTTGAAAGTAAAACCTCCATAATATTTGGTTCAAAACTGTTAGAGACCTTAACCCAGAATGTAGCCGCTCCATTGTCCGTTAATTCTATTGGAGGGGATATTAACCAATCATCATTATTTCCTTCGTTGAGATTAGTATTGATACCAGCTGATTTTAAACCACTCCTTGGATACTCTGTAAAATTTAAAGAAAATTCATCGCCATCACCATTTTCATTTAAAATTGTCCAACAGTTTAATGTGGCAGAGGTATCTTCGAAATTTTCACAGAAATAAGGCGAAACAGCAGGTCTACATTTTGTTTCAAAAGTATAAGGACCTCTCCAAATAGAAGAATCGCCTATAGCGCATATTGCTTTTACATAAAAGTCATAACTTGTTTTTGGTTCGAGGTCAATAAATTCAAGATAGCTAAATATTGTTGACCTTGGATCGCTTTCTCCTGGAACAAAACCTGATATTCCCCAATCAATATACCATTCGCGTTCATCTCCACCCTCAGTCCAAGATATTTCAGCCGAATTATAACTTAACTCATCCAAAGTTAAACGACTTGGTGCTGGACAAGAGGGGGCATCAATGATACGGATGGTGAAATCGGTTATACTACCATTTTCAAAAGTAGCACAAGGGTCTAATGGTAATTCGCCGTGCGCCATCTCCATTATTCTCAATCGGTAATCACCAGTAGGCATAAATGGCATAGTAATTTCATACTCAATAGAAAGTAATCCTCCTTCAAAGTTCTCTTGAGAAAAGAAAAGTTCTGTAGGTTCAAACTCATCATTATTATTAAAATCAATCCAAGCTGATCCTGCACAATCAATAATCCTATTGCAAGTTCCCCAATTAACTTCAAAAACATATGTTGATAGGCTAATTAAGTCTGCTACTTGTACAGTTTGGTCATCAACACCAATTACACCAGGGCAGCCTTCATAATTTATTTCAAAAGACTCACCTATTAAATTAAAGGAACTTAAATTACTGTCTTCAATTGATGTTGGTCCGGCATCCATACAATATTGGGATCGGCCAGTAAAACTTACCATGGTCATACTTATAATAAAGAGAATTATAAGTCTCATATCAAATTGAAATATTGAGTATAAATGATTGGTTACCTGTCGTTTTTTTCATTTAGAATAAAGGAATAGTTTTAATTTGATACACTTTAAAATTATTGTAATTTTCTTAATAAAGCAATTTTTTCGGCATTACTTTTATATAATCAGTTTAAAAACTAAAGAATTGGGCACAAAAAAACGCCAACAATAAAAATATTGTTGGCGTTTCAAATAAAGTTCGAATGAACTACGTTTTAAACATTTTTACCGTTAGTTTTTAACGATTCTAAAAGTTTGCTCAGAAGATTCATTGAATAATTTCACTAAGTATAAACCACTTTCGAAATCAGTTAAGTCTATTGATAAGATTGAATTTCCTGTAATAGAATTGGTTTGTGTACCAATTGTTTTACCAGCAATATCAGTAACTGTATAATTAAATATTTCGTCAGAACCTGTTAAAGCAAAATTTACTAAACCATTAGTAGGGTTAGGGTAGATGTCAACATTTGTACCGTTTAAAGTATTGATACCAACAACACTACCTACAGAGATAGTTAAAGTTTCTGTACAACCATTTGCATCAGTCACAATAACTGTATAAGTACCAGGATCTAAATTAGTAAGATCTTGTGCATCAAAGTCACCAGTACCGTCATTGTCCCAATCAAAGGTATAAGGAGAAGTACCACCCATAACAGTTAAGTTAATTGCTCCGTTTCCTAATTCAGACTCATCTATTGCATCAGCAGTTAAAGTAATAGCGTCAGGTTCAATTACTTCGGCAGAATCAGTGTATTCACATCCATTAGCATCTGTGATTGTATACACATGGTAACCTGCAGCTAAATCTCCTAAAATAAATCCAGCATCACCAGAGTCCCATGTCACACCATAACCAGGAGTACCAAATTGAGGGTTTACGAAAATATCTCCATCAGCTTCACCATTACAAGAAATATCAGTTATTGTTGTTGTTCCAGACAAGTGAGTTAACGGCGTACTTAAAGTAAATACAGAGTTTAATTCACAACTTCTAAAGTCATCATCAGAAGAGATTGTTAAGATGATATCATGCGAAGCAGCATCTGTAAAGTCAATGATATCTCCGAAAGTATAAGTGAAAATTTCACCTGGTAAAATTGTATCTAAAAGTGTTTCACAAATCAAACCATAACCTATGTCATAACAAACTGTAAAACCGATTAATGAATCTACTCCATTATTCGTGAAATCAGCAACTAAATAATCTACGCTACTAAATCCACAAAGAACATAATCAGACTCCATTGTTAAGCTAACTGTTGCAGGATCTACAATGAATGGAATTGATTCTTGAATAACAAAGTTATCAATAGCAATACCAGTTCTTGTTACACTTCCATCAGTACTAATTGCAAATCTGAATCTAACATTTTCTTCACCAGCTAAACCAGTTAATTCGTGGTGAGCATAAACCCATCCTCCACTTTCTCCATCCCACCACTGGTTAAACGCATCGTTATACCAGTTAAAACCAGAACCTTCAGCTCCAACTCTAGACCATGTTAATCCACCGTCTACTGAAACATCCATCCAAGCTTCGTCACAACAGCTTTCAGTATTTCTAAAAAGATCGAACATTACGTAAGGATCAGCAATAAAGCTACTAAAATCAAAAATTGGTGTATAAACGTAATCAGTGATACTATTTAAATAATCACCACGAATTACAGTACCCATTACCATAGAATCTGATGGACAAGCTAAGGTATTATCGAAAGGAGATCCTTCAAGAGGCTCACCGTATTCCCAAACACCAGAATAATCGAAAGCATTAACATCTTCAAAGTTTTCCACATAAGGGAATTCAGCGATTGGATCATATAATTCTATCGCAACTAATGCTGAATCATCACATTGATTTGGATCAAATCTTAATGCTGTAGCATAAGTAAATATTTCATAATCACCTACTAAAGAAAAATCAGCTGTTCCTACAAAAGTATAAGTGTTTTCACCAGGAATAACAGTTGGTATTAATTCACAAACAGGTAATTCTTCGTTTACTACAAAACATACTTCAACATCAGTAAGATCTGTTGCAGTATTATTTGTCAAAGAAATTTCAATGTTTTCTGAATCCGTTAAAACTAAACCTGAGTTAATGTTAGTTTGACCATTCATGGTAAGACTTTGGAAGAAAGTTGCTACTACGATATCATCGAATCCGAAACCTTCTCTTCCAACACTTCCATCAGAACTGAAGTGAAATCTGATACGAACATCAGCCATTCCTGCAGCACCTGGAATCACGTTAGAAACAACACTCCAACCATCGTTTGAGTCGTCCCACCATTCATTACCTAAATCATTGTACCAACCAATAGCGTCTCCGTCATCGATAAGTTTTGTCCATGTTGCTCCTCCATCTAGAGAAAATTCAACCCAACCTTCATCACAACATGATTCTGTAATATAGTTAAGGTTAAAAGCTAAAATAGGATCGACAATAGCACCGCTACAGTCAATCGCTGGTGATTCTACTACTGCATTTGCAGAGTTTGTATAATCACCGTCAAGATTGGTTACCCATGCATCTCCTCCACAAGGATTTCCTTCATGATTAATATTTGCACTAAGAGGAGTGCCGTGTTCCCAATCAACACCTGACGTTACAGTCCATCCGCCGTCAGAATCGTTAAAGTCTTCCTCGTAAATAGTTTGACCTATTGCCGGGAAGGCAAGCAACCCGATAGTTGCATTAAAGAGTAGTTGTTTTAATTTCATATTATGTTTTTTAACAAAAATACACTATTATAATTGAAAAATTAACACGTGGTTAACAACTTTTTAGAAAATTTAACATATGGAGGTATTACTTTAAAAATTAGATATACCGAGAATAGTTGTATGTTTTTTATTGATTTTGATTTTTAAAATGGGGACTTGTTCAAAAAAAAAGCACCAACAAAAATAAATGTTGGTGCTTTTATTAAGTTTTGAATGAATCAATATTCAAACAAAAGAACTGTTAGTTTTTAACGATTCTAAAAGTTTGTTCTGCTGATCCATTAAATAATTTCACTAAGTAGATACCATTTTCGAAATCAGTTAAGTCAATAGATACGATTGAATTACCCGACATTGAATTGGTTTGTTGGCCAATCGTTCTACCAGCAATATCAGTGATCGTATAATTGAATACTTCGTCAGCGCCATTTAAAGCTATATTTACTATACCATTTGTCGGATTCGGATAGATAGAAATAGAAGCTCCTAATTGATTATCAATTGATAAATAATCACAATTTTCAACGATTACTGTTATTTCCGATTCTTCGTCTGGACAAACACCATTTGACACACTGTAAGTGTATGTATAAGTTCCAGCCTCATTTGTTGCGATGATGTTTGAACCATCTAATTCTGTTCCTTCTGGAGAAATCCAAGTTCCGTCTAATTGTGCAATTCCTGTTAAACCAGATAATAAATCAAATGGTTGGTTTCTACAAACTGTTAGTGTAGTTCCTTCACCAGATAAAGGTGCGTCATATACAGTAATGAATGCACTAGTAGAATCAACAGAACATGCACCTGCAACTGTATAGAAAACTTCATACGTTCCGACAGGTAGAATGCTATAGTTAAATGTTGATCCATCCGTAATTAACGTAGGATTAGCAGGGAAAGTCCATTCACCAAATTCTTCACCTGGTGTAATAACTAAGTTTAAGTTTACAACTTCGTCAGCTCTACATACGTCAACATCACCATCAGTACCAGGTGCTGGATTACAAATGTTAAAACAAACATCATCAAAATACAATCTCCAACCATCAGGAGACCCTGTAGGTACGTGGAATGCGATATAAACATCACCCGTATAAGCTGATAAGTCAATTTCAGTTAATACATATTCAATATTGTCGTATTCAGCATATTCTAATAAGTTTTCTGTAAAATCCTCAGGATTATTTCCTGTTGTTGAAAGTAATACTTCGAAACCGTTTGGTTCAAATGTGCTCTGAACTCTCGACCAAAAACTCATTACTTCATTTCCTGATAAAGTTAAGTGCGGAGAAACCAACCAGTCGTCATCAGAACCTGCATTAAAATCAGTATAGAGTGCAGCACTTTCTAAACCAGTTCTTGCATTTAATGCATAATTTATATCAAACATATCACCGTCGCCGTTTACATCAATTACTGACCAACAGTCTTGTGTTGTTGATTCTACTTCAAAACCTTCACAGAAAATTGGATTATCAAAAGTCTCACAATTGGTGTGTATAGATAAAGGTCCTACCCATAAAGTGGAATCACCACTTGGACAAATACCACGAACATAAATGTCGTAATAGCTATTAGGAGTAAGATCAGTTAAAGTTTCAATTGTAGTAGCAACTCCGTAAGGATCTTCTTCTCCAGGTATAAAACCTGTTGGACCAAAATCAATTACCCATTCAGTTTCATCACCTCCAGCAAGCCATTCAAATTCGGCAGTTGTAGCCGAGATAGAATTCAAAGTAAGATCACTCAAAGAAGGACAATTTGTAATACAAATATCATCTAAATACAATCTCCAACCATCCAATCCACCAGAAGGTACGTGAAAAGCGATATAAACATCTTCATCAGCATAGGCAGCTAAATCAATTAATGTATCAATATAAACAATGTTATCATAAGAACTTAATTCCATTAAAGTTTCTGTAAAATCTTCTGGATCAGCACCTGTAGTCGATAAAAGAACTTCAAAGTCGTTTGGTTCGAACGCACTTTGTACGCGGTACCAAAAGCTTAAAAACTTAGGGCTGTCTAAGTTTAATTTAGGTGAAATTAACCAATCATCATTGTCACCGGCGTTGTAATCTGTATAAAAACCAGCTGACTGAGATCCAGTTCTTGCATTGAATCCATAATCAAGATCCCAAGTGTCCTCTAAACCATCTAAATTTAAAACAGTCCAACAATCTTCATATAAAGAAGCTGGTTCGAAAGATTCACAAAAGTCATCTCCCGAAATTGTTTCGCAAGGCGTTCTAAAAGTAATTGGACCTAAGAAAAGTGAAGTGTCACCAACTTCTTCACCACAAATTGATCTCAAATAGAAATCGTATGCAGTATTTGGCGTTAAATCACTTATAACACCTGTAGTTGGGAAAACAGAAACCTCTGTTAAATCATCTAGATCGATATCGTCTCCACTAGGTAAAAGTGCAAATTCCCAATCTCTTGATCCTCCAGTTTCCCATTCGAAATTAACTGTTGTAGTTGTTAGTTCTAAAAACTCCAACCCATAAGGTCTTGGACATCCAAAACCTCCTGTAATTTGAATTGAGAAATCAACAGCTGATCCCCAGTTAAAACCTGTACAAGGATTAATAGGTAGAGATCCTGATTCATATTGAATTACACGCATTCGTGTAAAACCATTCAGAGCGTCAACAGGAACAGTGAAATCGTAAGTTTCTGTTACAACACCGCCATCTTCAAGGTCGATTGAGCCAAGTAATTCGTCTTCATCAAAAGATTCATCTCCATCAAAATCAATCCACGCAGATCCAACAAAACTATATTCAGACCCACAGGTTCCATAAGTGACATCTACGGAATACGACGAGCCTGCTACTAGGTCAGCTACTAAATCAGTTTGATCTTGAATTCCAGTTAAACCTGGACAAGTTAAAGTAAAGTCAATAGTTTCTTCTTCACCATTTAGAACAATAGACTCTAAATTCGAATCAATTGTAGATGTTGGCCCTCCGCCACAGTACTGTGCATTAGCACCGTAAAACATAGAGAGAGCAGCAAATGTCATTAAAAATTTTTGTTTCATATCATTAAATTAAAGTTAAGGACTGAACAATAGGAATTTCTTGTTAAATTTCTAGTCTTCAGTCTAAAAGGATAAAGTTATAAAAAAAAGGTTGAATATTTAACAAATGTGAATAAAATGTTAAATTTTCAACCTCAGTCTTAATTGTATGAATAAAATGTTAGTAACAATGTTACTTAACTCTCGCAGAAATTTCCAAATATGTTTGAGTAGGAGTTGTATTTGCCGTCACGGTAATTTTTTTAGTTACCGGTTTACCGACCTGACCTTGTTTAGGTTTAAATATTACATCAAGTTCTCCATACTCGCCAGGCATAATAGGTTTGTCAGGTTTATTTGGAATTGTACAACCGCAAGACGCTGTAGCTTCTTTAATAACTAGTGGTGCATTTCCAGAATTTTTAAATTTAAATGTATGTAAATTTTCTCCTGGATATTGAACTTCTCCAAAATCATAGCTTGTTTCTAAGTATTCAATACTTGTCATTTCGCTAGATTTATCTACATCATTAGGGCCAATACCCTCTTTCGGTTCTGTAGTTGCGACCAAAGAGTTTGTTGATGAGGTATCCTGTTCATTATTACAGCTAAAAAGTACGACTACAGTAGCAATCGAGAGAAATATTCGTTTCATTTTATTTATGTTTTTTTTTACAAATTTAATAATCTAAGCCTAATTTTTTAATCGTATTTCCTTCAATTAATTCGAGGGCTTTGATATAAATTTCGTTTTCATTCTTATTATATATAGGATAATATTTAGAATTGTCCCAATTATCAGAAGCGATACGTGCTTTAATTAAAGTCAGGATTAATTTTTTCGATGTTTCAAATTCTTCTGCGTTGAATTCGATATCACCTTCATCTTTTGCGTATTTCCAGAATTCTTTCATAAGTGCCTCATCAGGTTCAAAATTAGCTTCAAACTCCTCAAAAGTTGGGTATGCCGCATTTATTTCTGCGCGATGTTTATCTACATAAGCAAAACTGAAGGTGTTTAAAATACCTTTACGACTTAAACTTGAATATAATGTTGAAAACTCTGTGGTATCCAATGGAACAAAATAATCAGGCATAATTCCTCCTCCACCAAATACATCTCTTTCTAGTTTCATGGTTTTATAAGTTAATGAATCTGGAAATTTGATACTATCTTGGTGCATATATTCACCATGTTCGAATCGTTTCAAATAAGTCTCTCTGTATGCGTCTGCACCGTCGTCATAAGGCTTTTGAATGAACCTGCCAGAAGGTGTATAATATCTTGCTATGGTGATTCGAACTTGCGATCCATCAGACAAATCATAAGGTCTTTGTACAAGTCCTTTTCCAAAAGAACGACGACCAACAATTAGTGCTCTGTCCCAATCTTGAACAGCTCCCGCAACGATTTCAGATGCTGACGCAGATTGTTCATTAATCAGTACAATCAATTTTCCTTTTTCAAAATTGCCTTTACCACTTTTATTAAAGGGTCTATGGCGTAAATCTAAATCATCTGCGATATATTCATTTCTTGGTTGAATGCGGCCTTTAGAATAAACGATTAACTTATCATCATCAAGGAATTCGTCAGCCAAATACTTAGCAACAAATAATAACCCTCCACCGTTTCCTTGCAAGTCGAGTATTAAATTCTTCATCCCTTGCGATTTCAATTCAATAATCGCATTCATCATTTCCTCCGTAGTAGTTCGTGAAAAACTTGTCAATTTGATATATCCTGTTTCTTCTGTTGCCATATAATGACTTACGACACTATGAACAGGTATTTTGTCACGAATAACTTCAAAAGGAACTAGTTTTTTATTGTTTCTGCGTTGAACTTCAAGTGTAACCTTCGACCCCTTATCTCCCAATAAACGTTCTCTAACACCAGAGTTTAATAGTCCTGTTCCTGCGACAAGCTCACTGTCAATATTGATAATTTTATCGCCTGCTAGGATGCCAACCTTTTCACTTGGTCCACCTTCAATGGTGTTGATCACAGTCAAAGTGTCATCAATGATTCTGAATTGAATTCCAACTCCGACAAAGCTTCCATTAATTTGCTGATTGGCATCGTCAACTTCCTTCGCAGGTATATAATAGGTATGTGGATCGAGTTCTTTAAGCATTGCAACGATTGCAGCATCGGTTATTTTTGCGCCATCGAATTCATCAACATATACAGCATTAATATAATTGAAAATTTCTTGAAATTTTGCAGTAGTTTCTAATTCTGTATGCTGTGAATATCCTACTGTTAAAAAGAATATTGAAAGAATTGTAAATTTTGTTTTAATCATTTTTCGTGTACTAGCTTATGTTAAAATTGGTCTAAAAATATTTTGGACGTACCAATTTAAAAAAAATAAATGTCCTATGCTTAAATTTAATTGATCAGTCTCAACAATTATGCCTTGTTTATAGTTTAGGTATATTATTAGGATAAAAGGTAAATCAAGATGATGAACAGTAGCCCATTATTTAAATCTTATTGAATTTTGATTTAAAGGTAGTTTATAACGTTCGAACCTTTTAACTTTGCTATTTTTATACCTAAAAATAGAAAAACATGATAAAGTGGGAAACTGCAATAGAATTTGAAGATATAACTTATAAAAAGTGCAATGGCGTTGCAAGAATAGCCTTTAATAGACCTGAAGTGAGGAACGCTTTTCGTCCAAAGACAACATCTGAATTGTATCGGGCATTTTATGATGCGCAAGAGGATAGTAGTATTGGAGTAGTACTCTTATCAGGAGAAGGCCCTTCACCAAAAGACGGTATATTTTCTTTTTGTAGTGGAGGAGATCAAAAGAGTAGAGGACATCAAGGTTATGTTGGTGAGGATGGCGCACATCGTTTAAATATACTAGAAGTACAACGATTAATTCGTTTTATGCCAAAAGTTGTCATTGCCGTTGTGCCAGGTTGGGCAGTTGGAGGTGGACATAGTTTGCATGTCGTTTGTGACTTAACTTTAGCGAGTAAAGAACATGCTATATTTAAGCAAACAGATGCTGATGTAACGAGTTTTGACGGTGGTTATGGTTCTGCTTATTTGGCTAAAATGGTCGGGCAGAAAAAAGCAAGAGAAATTTTCTTTTTAGGTCGAAATTATTCTGCACAGGACGCTTTAGAAATGGGCATGGTTAATGCTGTTATTCCACATGACGAATTGGAGCAGACTGCTTATGCATGGGCACAAGAAATTTTAGAAAAGTCGCCAACATCTATTAAAATGCTAAAATTCGCAATGAATTTGACTGATGATGGGATGGTAGGACAGCAGGTTTTTGCTGGAGAAGCTACAAGATTAGCATACATGACTGAAGAGGCTAAAGAGGGGCGCGATGCATTTTTAGAAAAACGAAAGCCAAATTTTGGAACGTCCAAATGGATTTCGTAAATACTAAATAAAGGAAGAAGATTATGAAGGAAGTACCAGTTAAATTAATAGCGTTAATAGCGGTAGTAGTAATTACGATAGTCGTATTGTTTAAATCGTCAATAACAATTAATTCAGGGCAGAATGGAGTTTTATTTCAAACATTCAGTAATGGTGTTTATATAGACCAACCTTATGATGAAGGTTTTCATATCATAGCGCCATGGAATAAAATGATAGTTTATGAAGTAAGACAACAAAAAATATCAGAGACAATGAATGTCTTATCTTCAAATGGTTTGGAAATTGAAGTAGACGTTACTTTACAATTTCAACCGGTAAAAAAAACGTTACCATTATTACACAAAGAAAAAGGGCAACAATATATCGAAGACATTGTTCGTCCAGCAATTCGTTCAGCTACAAGAAGCGTTATTGGAAGATATACACCTGAGGAAATTTATGCCTCCAAAAGGGATGTAATTCAAGATGAGATTGATGTTGAAACGATAAAAATTATCGAAAAACAATATGTGCAAGTAAATGAAGTTTTGGTGCGCGATATTACATTGCCTCCAACAATTAAAAGTGCGATTGAAGAAAAGTTAAAGAAAGAGCAAGAGTCTTTACAATACGAATTCAGATTGCAAAAAGAAAAGAAAGAAGCTGACAGGATTAAAATTGCAGCACAAGGTAAAGCCGATGCGAATCGAATTCTAAATGCATCTTTAACGCCGAATATTCTTCAAGAAAAAGGTATCGAAGCTACTTTAGAATTGTCGAAATCGCCTAACTCTAAAGTTATTGTAATAGGCGGTGGTGAAGGAGGATTACCAATTATTTTAGGGAACCAATAAACTTAAATATCGATGGCAATAAAAAATGTATTTGACGAAAATGTGACCAATGAACTCATTGGTCGCATTGATTCCCTGAATAAAGACACAAAACCTGTTTGGGGAAAAATGAATGTTGCTCAAATGATGGCGCATTGTTCGGTTACTTATGACACCATTTATGAAAATAGTTCTCCGCCAGCTAAAGGCTTGAAGAAATTTTTTCTTAAAACATTTATTAAAGGAATAGTGGTAGGAGAAAAGCCATATAAACGTAACGGCAGAACAGCTCCAGATTATTTAATCGCTGACGAAAGAGATTTTGCAAAAGAAAAGGAAAAATTGAAGAATTATTTACTTAAAGCACAGCAAGATGGACCTGTGTTTTATGAAGGTAAAGAGTCTCATTCTTTTGGTAAGTTGACCCTTAAAGAATGGAACAATATGTTCTATAAGCATTTGGATCATCACTTAACACAATTCGACGTTTAGTTTTACCATCGAAATGACAAAAGAAACAACTCATTATATATTGTTAGTTATTGTTACTTTAACAGTGGTGACAATACTTTCCGTTGTGCTTCGTAAAGTTTTTAATTTAATTATTCGAAAGAATGCGGAGCATTTAGGTGTCAATACAACGACCTTTTCATTTTTAAAAAATTCAATCACATTTATATTGTATTCCATTGCAATAATTTGGATTTTTTATCAAATACCCTACTTTTCCTCCTTAGGGTCGGCGTTGTTTGCCAGTGCTGGGATTTTGGCCGCTATAATTGGATTTGCTTCTCAACAAGCATTTTCAAATATCATCGGTGGAATTTTTATTGTACTTTTTAAACCGTTTAGAGTTGGGGATATTATTGAAATATCTAACAATAGAAAGGGATATGTAGAAGAGATTACTTTAAGGCATACTGTTATTAGAGATTATGAATCTCGACGCGTTATCATACCTAATAGTATGATTAGCGATGAAACCATAATCAACAGTAGCGCGATTGATGAAACGGTTAGACAAAGTATAGAAGTTGGAATAGCTTATGATGCAGATGTTGATTTAGCAATGAAAATTTTAAAAGAAACAGTCTTTAATCATCCGGATTATCTTGACGTAAGAACGGTTGAAGAAGTACAAGCTGGAATGCCTGATGTAATGGTTAGAGTCATTGATTTGGGGGAATATGCTGTAACTTTAAAAGCATATGTTTGGGCAAAGAATAATGATATTGGTTTCGCAATGAAATGTGATTTACTTTATACTGTTAAGAAAGCGTTTGATCGAAACAAAATAGAAATTCCTTTTCCTTATCGAACTATTGTTTATAAGAGTGATATAGATAAGGCAGATACAGAAGTTATAAAATAATTGTTTAGCGTTAAACCTTTTGACATTTTTTTAGTCAAATAATGTATAACCTAAATTAAATGATATGAAAAGAATAACATTTTTAATATGTGTTTTATTTTTGAATTTGACAAATGTTAATGCACAAGGCGCCATATATTTTCCGCCATTAGCTGGCGATAGCTGGGAGACAATTTCCTTAAGTGAGTTAGGCTGGTGTGAAGATGAAATTCCACCGCTTTATGAGTATTTAGATGATCAAAACACGAAAGCATTTTTAGTGCTTAAGGATGGTAAAATTGTTCTAGAAAAATACTTTGATACTTTTACAAAAGATAGTTTATGGTATTGGGCATCTGCAGGGAAAGGTTTAACTGCTTTTTTAACAGGAATTGCGCAACAAGAAGCATTATTAAGTATCACAGATACAACATCTACTTATTTAGGTGAGGGATGGACGAGTTGTACTCCTGAGCAAGAGGAAAAGATTACTATTCTAAATCAAATTACAATGACAACGGGCCTGGATGAGGAGTTTGAAGCATATTGTACTGATCCAGAATGTTTAATTTTTAAAGCAGATGTAAATGAGCGTTGGGCTTACCACAATAGTCCTTATACTTTAATGGATGAGGTAATCTCTAGTGCGACAGGTTTGTCAATGAATTTATATCTGAACAGTCGCGTAAAATCAAGAACAGGTATGGATGGTGTATACGTTCCGGTTGACGATAATAATGTGTTTTTTAGTACACCTAGATCTATGGCTCGCTTTGGTTTATTGATGCTCAATAGAGGTCAATGGGATTTAACAGATGTTTTAACTGATGAAGTTTACTTCGATGCAATGGTAAGTACAAGTCAATCTTTAAACGAAGCATATGGATATTTGTGGTGGTTGAATGGCAAAGAATCATATATGTTACCGCAAACTGAAATGGTATTTGATGGTCCTTTGATTGAGGCTGCACCAGATGATATGTTTGCAGCGATTGGAAAAAATGGACAATATTTGAACGTTGTTCCATCTGAAAATTTAATCGTCATTAGAATGGGGCAAGCTCCAACAGGATTAGAATCGTTAGTACCAACGGTATTTAACAATACAATCTGGGAGTATTTAAATGAAATAATGTGCGGGGTAGCAGGTGTAGAAGATCTTGTTTCAACAGATATTAAATTGTACCCAAACCCTGTAAGTGATCTATTGAGTTTTGAAAATAATGACTTTCACTTCTATGAAATTTATGATGTTCATGGTAGAGTAGTGCTAACCGGCGAATTAACTGTCGGAATTAATGAAATTAATGTTTCAGAATTACAAAACGAAATGTATTTGTTCAACCTTCGAGATAAAGAAGGGAACACTAAAATGTTGAAATTTGTGAAGTAAAATTCAAAAGAAATTATTAAGACTTAATTCCAAACTTTGGAGTTAGGTCTTTTTTTGTGCGAATGGTTGCGAATCTTTTCGAAGTAGAGTGTGAATATTCTTATGATCCCAATATTTTGTACAGCCCGAGCATAAAATCCGATACGCTGCGCTTTTTATCTTTTTTAGCTTACACTTCGCTGAAACTTTGTTTCGACTCGTAGTAAACTAAAAAATCCAACCAGCCAAAGACTGATCGGATTTCTTTTGTGCCCAGAGCGGGACTCGAACCCGCACGCCCGTAGGACACCACCCCCTCAAGGTGGCCTGTCTACCAATTTCAGCACCTGGGCAAATAGGTACAATTTTTTTAGCCTGTCTACCATCCCGATAGCTATCGGGATCAGCACCTGGGCAAATAGGTACAATTTTTTTAGCCTGTCTACCATCCCGATAGCTATCGGGATCAGCACCTGGGCAAAATAGATGCTATTTTCTTAAGTCAATTCGCTTTTCGATCATTATCATAAGCAAATAAAACCATTATAGTAATAAATATACAACAATATAGATCATGGTCACGACGAATAATGCCTGCGAAGATATAGGTTATTTAGGAGAAAGAAGAAATAAAGGGGAAAATTTAAGGAATTTCTAGTTCAATTGGCAAACATGCATTCGCCTCTAATTGAAGAAAATCTTCAAATAAAACTGCATTTTCCCATCCACGAACGCGATATTTGTAATAATGCTTAGAATCACCAGTAAAATCACGAACAATGGTCTTAACACCAGGTGCATTACAAGTTCCATCTGCAGCGAAAAAAGTCTCTGTTAAATTAGAATCAACAATCTCGCCTTCCAATTCAAAATATAACATGACATGTCCAGCAGCTATTAAAGCATCAGAAACGTCAGGCAAACACCAAAATGAAATTTGACCTGTATAAGTACAAGTACCATCATCATCGTCAGCGTCTACATTATAATTTTTAGCGTCTTCATCGGTACAACCGACTTTATCACAGCTAATGAACCCAAAAACACTAAGTAGGGTAATAAGCGGAATAGTTATTGTTTTTCTCATTTGAGCACTAATTTATAAAATAAAAGTTAATTCGTTAACTCTAATACGGTAATTTTTTTCTAATGGTTGTCCGAAGCTTTACCGAATTTGATTTCTCAACTTTTTGGTTCGAAGCCACCAAGGAGAATTACCAATTTATCTAAGGAATTAATTAAGGTTGAAATTCCCAATCTTACTATGGCTTTGTCCTTGTCACTTGTATATCCTAAATGATTGGCAATTGTAATGAGTTTAAGTAATTCTCTTAATTCTCCCATTACTATTATAAAGTCTTCTTTTTGCTCCTCTACGTTCGATTTTACCGTACCGTGTGTTAAATAAGAAGAGATTCCTAAAGCCTTTTTTCGAAGTAAAGGACCAAATTGTTCTTGATCTGCCTTTAAGAAGTTCTCCGTTGCTATAAATACAGCTTTAATCAATTCTCTTGAATGATAACGCGTTTCTATTTTAGATTGTAATAAAGCTTTGTTTAAGTTCATACCCAAAACGAATATAAGGTTTCAAATTTATTTATTGTTCAAGCGAATTGAATAATAAAATCTTGACAATAAGGATTGTTTCAATAATGAACAACTTTTAAATCGACAAAAGCTCAGGGTAAACTTCTCGCCTATAAAATTTGGAACAAAAAAAAACTCCAATCGAAATGATTGAAGTCTTTTTTTTATTTGTGATCTGGCTGGGGCTCGAACCCAGGACCCTCTCCTT
>NZ_JHXV01000016.1 GCF_000621625.1 Crocinitomix catalasitica ATCC 23190 | reverse complement strand
TGCTAGCCCTTTTTCTTGCTCGTTAAGAGCATATTCTATTTTTTTAGGGGCACAAGAATTATCTTCAGGAGTTTCAGCTTTACGCCATTTAAATATGGTTTGACGAGAAACACCATAACGTAAGGCTAATTGCTCAATACTTAAGTTCAGATTATTTTTAATTTCTTGACGAATATGTATATTTGTCTTGGCATTGGAATGATAGATTTGTTGCATAATTATTTTTATTTGTCGTAAAACAAAAATAATCAACTATTTTATTTCCAGCCCTTTCAGCTTCGTTTCGGCTTCGCCTTCACTTCGCTGAAAGGGCTTTATTGCTATCAACAATGTTGTGAAACTTTACAAATATAAGCTATTAATTTTTTCATTTGCATAACCAGCTGAAGCTGTCATTCCTTTGCCTCCAATTGCTGTTACAATATAGATACAATTATCAATCTCCTTTTCATAAATTTCTCCATCCCCTTTCATTTGGCTATAAAATCCAGACCAAAATTGATCAATTTCTAGCGTTGGAATATCCAAGATATTCTTCGCTTCGTTTAGTATTAACTCATTAATTAAAGCATCTTCATCAAAACCAGTATCAAATCCATTATTCTCATCTGCATACACATGAGAGTCGCCAATTATAATACTCCCATCAATACGTTGTTTAAACAATAAATGGATCCCATAATTTTCAAGCGATTCATATTCCTTTCTATGAATTAATTGCGCATATTTATCACATGATTTAAACGATTCGTACCTTCTAATACTCAATCCAGTTAGAATATTACCCTTTAGCGCAAAATCAACAGGTTTTGTTGCTATCATTTGCAGTTTCGACACTTCAATATTTGCAGATCTAAAAAGCTCAGGAAAAAGAACATTAAAATCTCGACCGTTACATACGAACGCTTTTTCGGCCTTAAATTTATTTCCCCCTGCTATTGTTATTTCAGTTCCATTACCCGTAGCCTCGACATTGATAACGGTTGTATTATAAACGAATTCAACTTCATACGATTCTGTCAAATATTTTTGAATCGCTAGAATCATTTTTCGTGGTTCAGCAGAGACCTCTTGAGGAAAATACAAACCACCGTGAACATAGTCCGATTTAAATTGTGAACTGTACGACAAAACATCAGCTTTACTATAAATTATAGAATCGTAATCATCTGTTTTAAAACGCTCATGCATCTCTTCAAGTACTGCCATTTCAGAAATATCAGATGCGACATACAACGAGCCATTATTTCTTATTCCAATATCAGTTTTCGATTGTATTTCTTTATATAATGCTGTACTATACTTTCCATATTCGTGCCATCTCCCGATTGGAAAACCGGAAGGAACGACTTGTCCAAAATTACGAACAGTAGCTTCTCTAGGTTGATGATCTTTTTCAAATACGACAACCTTTTTACCTTTTTTAGCCAAATGGTAAGCATGAAAAGTACCTAAAGCTCCAGCACCAATTACAATTGCATCTTTCATATGTTTTCAATAATAAACCGAGCCATTTACAAGAATGGCTCGGTTAAGTTTTATTACTTGCTAATTTATTTTTTCAGAACTTTAATCGTTGATGCTTTATTACCAGCTATTATTTGCAGATAATAAACACCAGTTGAAAACTGATTAAGCGACAATTCGAGTGCTGTTTTTCCATTTGCATCACCTTTGAGAACAGTCATACCAGAAACATTAATTATTTGATAAGCAGAAATTCCAACAGATGATTGTACAAATAGCTCACCAGTTGTTGGGTTAGGATACACTCCAACCTCTAGTTCACTTTCATCAATTCCAGAATGATCAACAGCAGTTGTTGTAAAATCGAATGGACCAACCCATCTTGATTCGTCAAACGAGCAATTTGAACGCAAATAAAATTGGTAAGCCGTTTCAGGCGCTAATCCACCCAAAGTAAATGGAATTTCATCAGCCAAAGTCATCACACCAAAATCAACATCAAACCCGTCAAGACCCCATGAGAATGTCCAATCCGTTCCATTCATACCATCCCAAGTTATTCCAGCTTCATTTGCTGATATTGGATCAATAAGTACCGCGGTAGGTTCTTCGCATTTCTCAGCAGTAAAAATAAAAGGACCGACCCATGGGCTATTACTTGTTTCACAACTATCTTGCACATACAGCGCATATAAAAAACTACTCTCAACACCTTCAATCAATTCAATTTCATCCGTTTGATTATGAATGATAGTACCCTCCCCTAAAGTAAAGCCAACAATACCATATTGAATGTTAGAGATAGTCGACCCTCCATTTAACCAACTTACAGTTGCAGAAGATTCAGTATTCTCAACCAGCCCTAAATCAGATGGTAATGTACAAGCAATTAATTCGTTAGATATCAAAACCATTTCAGTTCTATATGCAATCGTATCACTTAAAACATTATTGGAAGGCATATCTACATCAGCATCATTTATCGACCAATTATTGGCAAATTTAGACGTTCGTTGCAGCAGCGCTAACTCAGACTCTCCCGATTCAGCACCATCAAATCCATCATAACTCCATTTATAATTATAAAGCGACAATTGCTCTTCATTCGATTCTGCAATAAATATTCCGAAATTTCCATTTGTACCTTCAACTAAAGGAAATTCAGCATCAGTAATTGGCGTTCCGTTAGTATAATAAATATGAACGCCATAAGGATTTTCTTCATGAACTTTCACTGTTACTTCACCATTATCTGCGGTCGTCAAAGTTAATTCATCAGATGACCAATCGGCATCATATAAATGAACTGATTCGTCCCCTATTGGTGCACCAGACTCTTCCCTTCTTTCAGGCCCCATTTCCAACATTATACCGTTCGATAAATGACCAGAAACATCAACCACCTCTGTTCCAGAAACCTCATCTAGCGAATAATACGCAAATAAATCTTCATTTGTAGGATCGGCTTTTTCACACATCAAGTCACGAATCTCTTCAGCTGTTCTAGCTGTATGCCAAATTCTAATTTCATCAATATTTGCATTTAAATGTTCCTCTTCGTTGTCATCCTTATAGGCTCCAACAGCCAACCATGAATCAGCATAATCGATAGGCCCAGAATTTACGGTCGTTTCACCTTCTAACTGTCCATTAACATAAATCTTTTGAGTAATTCCGTCATATGTCCCAGTAACATGATACCATCTGTTTTCGACAAAAGAATTTTCCGTTTCTAAATAAGTTAGATTACCTTCTGTAGATAAAGAAAAAGCAAATTTATTACCATCTCTTGTTTCAATATCCCATCCTTTTTCAAAGTCACCATTATCTTGCAAAAAACTGACTACAGATCGCCAAGTGGAAAAAGATCTTGGCTTAACCCATGCTTCAACCGTAATACTTTCAGCAGGTAGCCCTAGAGATTCGGCACTAACTATCCCATTAGATAAATCAATCCAATTTGAGGTACCGTTAAAGTTTAAGTTCATTCCCGCTCCAAATAAATCATCCGATGGAGCTGGTTCACCAGCGTCAGCAAAACCAAGAATAAACTCACCAGTAAAAGAAGTATTCAATATAGCTTTATCTTCAACAAAATCAAATGCAGCCTCTATATCATACCAAAACAACATCGCATTATCATTTCTGACACTAATTGTTGCGTTCTCTTCATTAAGTAAAGCGTCATCGTAAATAGAATAATCATATGTTAGTTTATAATTGGCTCCAACAGCTCCGATTAAATAAACACCATAATACGTTTCATTCTCATAAATGGTATGAATTCCAGTAATAGAATTCGGTGCTTCATTGATTTTATAGAATTGAATTCCGGCCAATTCGCCTGTAATGTCACTAATTGTAAAAACACCAGAAGGACCATCTAAAGTGTACACTTCGCCATCCCAAACAGCAGGATACGCCGTTATAACTTCGTCACCTATTGCAGCTCCTGAAACCTCTCGGCTATCTGCTGTATAAGCAACAATTGTAGCGTTATAATCACCAGTTAAAGAAAGTTCGTTTTCATCGACTCCATCATCGAAATTAAAATACAATAATAGATCATCTTCGAGACCTGTTAAACCTGTAGACATATGCGCTCTAATTTCTTCCTGCGTTCTGATATCTGACCAAATTCTAAATTCATCCATCTGTCCTAGCGCTTGATTTCCATATGCACCTGTTCCATCTTGACCAAATTTAAAAGTATGTTCACTTGAAATAGTACCTATCGACTCAGATATGTCTGCTGTAACTTGTAATACACCATTTACATACACTTTAATTTCAGTCGCTCTTTCAACGATTATACTCACAAAGTTCCATCGCGCTCCAAAATCGATAGTTGTAACATTTAAATCAACGCGGTCACTTTCGGCACTTTTAAAGTTGATATCCATATTTGAACCTCCCCCTTGAATTGCTACATTAATTCCTGTGTTTGTTCCAGAATCCCAATCCTTATTAGAGAAAATTGCAGGATCTCCGCCTGCACCACCAGCCTTATACCAAAATTCAACTGTAAAATCGATTTCTCCCAATGGAAGATCTCCTAAATCGAGATGGTTTTTCGCATCCGGATTTGCTGACAAATCAAAAGCTTGATTCGAACCTTGAGACAATACAGTCCCAGTTGCAGCAAAATAAAATGCTGCCAAAAAAAGTAATATTTTCATAATTGATAGTTATTATTCCTGCCTAACAGGAGATTAAAAGATTTTTAGTGTTTGACCACCTTTTTTGTAATTATTTTATCACCACTTTTCACACTCATCAAGTAAACACCATTTTCAAACTGTTGTAAATCGACCTTTAGCTTACTATAGCCATCAAAATATTCTAGCTCTTTTTCAAATACAGTTTTACCAGCTAAATCAGTTAAAATAACTTGATAATTTTCACCTTGAGTAAGGTTGACAACCACATCAAAAACCCCATTATTAGGATTTGGAAAAATATTTACATCGATAATGTTGTCAAAATTATTTCCTTCAACATAAAGGCTCCCTTCATCTAACCACGACTTGCCATCTAATGCCCAATCAGCCTTATGACTTTCTTCACAATCTGTACCTGGTACTAAATGATCAATTGCTGTAACTGCGATATCAGTTAAAACAGGTGTTGTTTGAATTAATTCAGGATCAGGTGCATCTCCAAAACGGTACGACCCAGGATCCGCTCCTGTAATTTCCATTGAAGGTATCCCATAACCGTTCGCCACCCACCAAATATGTCTTTCAGTGTCAGAATTCCCGCCATGAGATGTTCCAGTTCCACCGTGATCAGTTGTTAGCATGATAACCCACTTTTCATTCGCAAAATTCGTTCTTGCATATAAGGCATCAATCACTTGCCCTACTTTCGTATCGACATAAGTAATTGCATTCATATATGCCGGAATTGCAGGGTTAAAACCATTCCCATGTCCTGCAGCATCTACATCATCAAAGTGAACAAATAAAATATCTAAAGCTGGATCAATTAATTGAGATTGTGCAGCCAAAGCACAAGCATCATCTGTTGGCGGAATTAATTTATTATCCCATCCGTCATTGTAGACATTGTCACTCATTGGACTCCAAGAAGTAACTTGAACAGCTTTTGCATTTGGACGACATTCTTTAACTCTAGTAGGGAAGTATGGATAAGTATCATAATCACTACCGGTATAACTATTACTGGTCACATTGTGTTTGTTTTCCCAAACACCCGTCAACATATCCGACCATGACGGACCGGAAGAAGTTATCCCTAAATGCCATGAATCAAACGTGTATGTTCCAGTAGCAAACAAAGCTTCCATGTTAGGAACTAAATCATCATCCATTAGCTGTTTTAATGCATCAGATCGAACACCATCAATACCAATGAATAACATTTTATATTCATCATGTTCATCTTGGGCATATATACTACCCATACTTACAAGACAGGATGCCACTAGCAATGTCTTGATTTTACCAATTGATTTTAATTTCATTTTTGTTTTCATTTTTTTAAATTTTATTTTTTATTTATAAGTCGAATTTGAGGCCGAAATTGAGTCGTAAGCCATAGAATTCAACCTGAATTGGTCTAAATTCTTGGCCACGATAGATATAAAGGGGAGTGTTTAATAGATTTGTGCACTCTACATATAATTTCAAAAATTTAAAGGCTTTATAAGACGCGCTAAAATCGAGTGACCACTTGTCCTTCATAAAAACATCAAATTCTGTGTTGTCATTTATCAAACCGAGTTCACCAGAATCAGTCTGAATTGCCGACGTATTTACTTCCATTAGATAACCACCTGTATAGTTGGCTGCCAATCGAATATTGAAGCCCTTTTCCCGATTAGTATATAATAATGTTCCATTAAAAAGGAATTTAGGCTGTAATGGCAAGGCTTGCGTAAAGCTTCGCCCTGGAAAATTCATTTCAGAATGGGTGAAGGTGACATTCGTTTCAATCCCAAAATTCTTTGCAAACCCGTTTAAAAAGTCTAAATATTTTCTCAAATTCACTTCAGCTCCCATCAAAAATATTGGTGCTTCTGCATTCTGATATGACTTATAGATAATCCCTGTCTGAGGATCTATATCAGCAGTAATTGTACGATATATATGATCTTTAATTCTTTTCCCAAAAATACCAGCGGAAAAAATTCCTGCATTTGGCATATAATACTCTACCATAAAATCTGCATTCCACGCATAAGCGGGTTTCAAATTTGGATTCCCTTGATTGTATTCAAGATTTGAAAAATCAATGATCGGAGAACCAGGCTTAGTTTCAATAAAATTCGGACGGCGAAAAGACCGCGTCAATCCCAATCTATAAATCAACTGATTTGAATAATCATATCGTAAGTGAAGCATAGGCAAAAAAGAAAGATACTCTTGATTATTCTGCACCTCTACAACTGGATAACCTACTGTATATTCTTTAATCGGTTCTAATTCACCGGCATATGGATCGTCGTCGATTGGTACGATTTCATACCCCCCATTGGGAACATCATATACATTCGCTAAAAACCAATCATCATCACCATCCATTAATGAATCAGCCCACATATTTAGCACCGTATATTCAGCTCTTACCCCCCCAATAAAACTTAATTTATCTGAAATTGAATAATCGGTCATCAAATATGAAGCATAAACTTGTTCTTCATAGCTATATTTCGCACCAACAAACTCATAATAACTATGATGTGCTGGATTCATAGGATCTTCTCTGAGCGTATCTCCTAAACTATTAATGAAACCATCAGAAAAAGAATCATCTAAAAAAGGCATAAACTGTCCTTCGTATGGTTGATCAAGCTCTTCTAAAAAACCACCATTCAAATCAAGATCGCTGTGTCTATAATTCGTTAGAAAAATAGGTTTCGTAAATACGTCAAAATTTTGTTTCCATTCGTGAAGAGATAACTTTCTATAACCTTCTTTAAAACGAACTTTACCTCCATATTTAAAATTAACGCGTCTATTTGGGACATATGACAAATCGAACTGAGCAATAAGTGGATCTCGTTCCCAAGTTGTGTTCAATTCAGTATATGCATTTGAAAATTCAAACTCTTCTGCAACCAATGCTTGCTTTGCCTTTGGTTGAATATTATCCCATTCGTCCCCATTCCCCAAAGGATTGTCTGGCCCGATTAGTTTAACCCTTGCCAATTCTAAACTTGGATCCGTGATAACAGTACCATCTTTATCAACAGGATTTCCATTTTCATCAGATTGATATGCATTGCCATGTTTATCAATATAAACTTGATCGAGATAATTGATATTATACTGCTCAAAAGTAATTACTTGATAACCGTTACGCTCGTCATTACCCCCGAAAGGAACATTTCCATACTCAAAACTATTGCTATAATAGGCATACTTTAAATCGAGTTTCCATTTAGACGAAAGATTTAGATTTGTACCGAATTCACCTCCATAAAGTAAAGAATTTGCGCGTGAATAAATATGTTGTAAACTAACAGTTGAACCAGCTCCAACCGCATAATTATAACGTGTTTTTCGATTTCTTTCAGCATCTAAAAAATACCCGGTTAACCCCTTAAAATAAATTTGAGACTTATTTTTAAAAGTATAATCCAATGCAATATTACCAGCCGCTGTTGTTCTCTCACCAATATAATCTCTAAGCTCAAGTCTATTTATTCCTTGATTAAAATTAGAACCGTAAACTACTTCAAAATTATCCGTCCCATAATTCCTTTGAAAAAGAGATCCACTTATTAAATAACCGAAACGTTTATCCTTTGTTCTACTTCCATGAAATAAGCTAATATTATAAAGTGGCTTTTCAGCTTGTGTGCTGTATCCATTCATTAAATTTATTCTCAATTCAAAAGAATCTGGAGAAGTTTTTGTTGTAAAATCGACAGCACCACCAATAGCATCCCCTTCCATGTCTGGCGTAAGCGCTTTTGTGACTTTAATATAATCTAATAAGTCTGAAGAAAGGACATCAAATGCCATGGTTCGTGTTTCAGAATCCTCATCAGCAACAGGCAGTCTATCTCCATTAATTAGCGAACTATTCCAATCAGTTGGCGTTCCTCTTACAGACATATATCGTCCTTCTCCTTGATCTTTTTGAATTGTTACAGAAGGCATTTTTTGAAGATTTTCTGCTGCATTATAGGCAGGCATTTCTCCATCACCTACATATTCAACATTGCTAATAGCATTCTCCATCTTTTGGATATAATTCCCTCGAACTTGACTGTTTTTAAGTTTATGGCTAACGTCTACACTATTCAACGCTTTACCTTCACCCATATTAAGACTAATATCCCCCATTCTTAAAACATCAGTCTCAATTATTACAGTTTCATTTTTGATTTCGTAACCTGTAAATACAAAACGTATTTGATGCGTCCCAAAAGGAATATTTTCAATACTGAACAAACCATTTAAATCTGATTTGACTTTAATATCTAATGAATCAATGGCCACCAAAACAAATGGTATTGATTCATTATCATGCACTACTTTACCTAAAATGGTACCCGTTTGAGCAAAACCCAAAGAATTGATCAGGAAAATAAAAACGAAAATGATTTTTTTTGATTGCATTATCTTAATTATGATTGTGTTGGTGATGGTTATGGTTATGGTTATGGTTATGATGACTTTGATGCTTACAGTTTTTATCGCAAATGGTACTATGTTCGTTCATTTGCATATCATAAATGTATTTTGTGAATCCGAAATCACGAAAATGCCTTGCTGCAATTAGCGCAGCATTCCAAATATTTTCCTGGAATTCTTGATCACTATCAATCGATACTTTAAAGGCATCTCTTGTATTTGAGTAATTCGTATAATCCGATTCGGCAAGACAATTTTCAAAATCTTGTAAGATTTTATTTTGAGTTAAAGAATCCGGCTCTCCTGCTAAAAGACTGTTTGACATTAGTAAAACACCAACACAAAAGATAAAATGTTTGACACTAATTATTTTCATAAGGACTAAGTATTATAGATTTAGTTTTTGTATCCCTTTTCATGAAGTATACAAATGAAATTACAAGCTGAACAACCCCTAATATTCCAGTTAAATAAGCTGTTTTGATAATAAAATCTAACCAATCAATCTCCCAGGATAAAAATTCAGTAAAGGTTAAAATCGAAACAGCGAATAGATATCCAGTACTATCTGACAAATACATTAAAAACCCTGCGTTACCTTTTTCATTTAACCATGCGATTAGTTTTTCATAAATCACAACTTGAAACGGCACATAGGACAAGTAAAGACCAATACCGCTAGCTATCATCCAAGTATAAGGACTGATATAATTTGATTCGAAAAACAAGGTGGAAGAAATGATTAATAAAAATCCTAACGCAATAATTAGATAAGTTGCAATTAAGCCATTCGCATTATTTTTAAAAATTGTAAACAATCCCATGCATAAAACCACAACTATACCGACTACCGTTTCAGTTTCAAGAAAAACAGAAAAATCAGCATTCGCATTCATTTCTGCCCAAATTTCGACACTAAAATTATCCCGGAAATCCCGGAAAATTGAAAGCATAGCGTACGAAGCCACCAACATTAGAATACCAATTTTATATTTTTTCAAAAACCTTCTCCTATCTTTTTTCATCATTGGAACACGTTTTTTCTTAAGGGCGATATCTTCTGCTAACGGTGGAGGGATCAACCAAAGCATCCAAACAAAAAACAAAAAGAATGGAATAAAAACCAACCCAATCAAAACAGGCATCCAATACTCATTAACACCTAATATTTCAATAAAATAACGGCCAAATGATTTAAGAAAACCTGATGATATGATAGCACTGATACATAATCCTGACGCTATAAATTCAGTGACCTTTCTCCCTTCTAAAAAGCTGAACACTATTCCCCAAACCATACCCAACGGAAGCCCGTTCATGAATAGAAAAATAAATTTAAGATGAAGGGGAGACCATGCAAAAAATAGCAATGCTATTTCAGAAAAAACGATAAGACTGATTATGAAAATCACACGGTGCTTCCCCTTCAATTCAGAAATAACTTTTATTCCTATAAATTTAGAACACATATAACCCATTACTTGCGCGATTATAAAAAATGCTTTTGATGCAATAAATAAATCATCTCCTTCATCAAATAATCCAGCACTAAATGGCTTACGAAAAGCATACATAGAAAAGTAGGCACCAAAAGATGCAACAAAACACCAGAGCATAAAAAAACCCTTATTCTTCACCAACTGCCCTTCAAGATATTGTTTACTTATACGAAACATATTTTTATTTCTATTTGATGGCTCAAAATTATACAATGCCCGTATTTAGTAGACTACAAAATTCGTAAAGTAATTGTTAAGTTTACATTAAGGCAACAATTGTTTACCTATAAGCAACATTAATTATATATATTTGCATTCAATATGGTAAAACACGACAACATAACTCAGATAGGCAGACAAATAAAAGAGTTAAGAGTTTTTGAAGGATTAACAGTTCAAACCTTAGCAGACAAAGCTGGCATATCGAAAGGAATGCTTTCAAGAATTGAGAACGGAAGAATAATACCTTCTCTTCATGTTACAATAAAATTAATTGAAGAATTACAATGTCCTTTAGGGGATTTCTTTCAAAAATTAGAACATGAAGATGAGCAGACTTATATTTTATTGAAGAGCGGAGATCGAAAAAAGATTGATCGTGAAAACAAGAGTCTAGGATTTAATTATTTTTTTGGTCTGAATGCTTCGTCTGGCCCAAGTTCATTTGAAGTTAATTTTCTTGTGATAGATCCAGAGAATAAGCGAGAAAAAGTAACAACAGATGCACACGAACTTAAATTCATGATTCGCGGAAAAGTTGACTATCATCTAGATGAAGAAGTAATCACATTGGAAAAAGGTGATTTATTGTATTACAATGGCAACATTCCGCATGTCCCTATTAATACATCAAACGAACCAGCGGAAATGCTGGTAATTTACTTTTATAAATAACTAAAAACATATATGAAACAAAAAATTAAACTGGTCGTCTTTGACATGGCCGGTACTACGATTGATGAAGACAACGTGGTATACAAAACGATTTTAGCAACAATACAAGCAAAAGGATTCAACGTAAACTTACCAAAAGTCCTAACTTACTGTGCAGGTAAAGAGAAACAACAAGCGATAAAAGACTTAATGGTTGCGATGAATTTCGATCATGATGACACATTAATTGAAGAATTATTTAACGATTTCAAAATCAGGCTAAGTATTGCATACGACAATCTTAAAGTGAAATCATTCATTGGTGTTGAAGATTTATTTTCAGAACTCAAAAATAAGTCAATAAAAGTAGCATTAAACACTGGCTACGATTCAAGTACCGCTTCAAAATTACTAAAGAATTTAAAATGGACAGAAGGTGTTGAATACGACACGTTAGTTACGGCTGACGATGTAATAAACGGAAGACCACACCCAGATATGATTCTGAAGGCAATGGACAAAACAGGAGTAATATCAGCTACTAACGTCGCTAAAATTGGTGATTCTATAGTTGATATACAAGAAGGTCAAGCGGCCGATTGCCTTTATTCCATTGGCGTTACAACTGGCGCTCAAAACAGAGAACAATTAGCATCAGCAAATCCGACACATATTTTCGATGAACTAAAAGAATTGCTCTCCTTTATATAAGCAAGTTTCCGAGAAAATAAATACAGTCCAATCATTTTGATTCGGACTGTTTTTTTTGCTTATTTCTTAAGCGCTTCACTTTTACCTAAACGCTTACTTGCAAACCTACGTACAAGCGCCATTATAGCTGTTAGGACGGGGATTATAAAATAATATATCCAACTTCCCCACCCTTGAATAAAGCACATAGCTAAAACAAGTACAAAAGTGGCAACAGTCATGCTCCACCAAAAAATTTCTAACACTCTATTTATCTTTGCTAAACTCGTCATTTATTGTATCGTTTGTCAAATAAGTAAAACTTACATTATGCATATTATAAGAGCTAAAGGTTTCATCCGTATCGAGACCATAGCCCCAGGCCGAATTTTTTGCTCCAATTACTTCAAATCTCTTATCCGTTTTAACCCTTTTAGATTTTCGATCCCAAAAAAGCTCTTCCGTTTTTAAAGTTTGATCTTTGTCAAAGTTCGTAAAAATTACATTATTTCTAGCAATAATTAGATTTTCTTTCCCTTTTATCTCCCCATAATCAGCTGTAAGTCGAGAAACGATGCTATCCTTAGATTTATAAAAATTAACTTCAAAACCTTTTTTGAATATGGTAATATTCTTTGGTTCATCGTACTTCTCCATTCTAACCGCTTTAATTTCGTATATCACCACACCAGAGTCTGTATAGAGCGTATGTAAGTTATTAACTATTTCATCCGGTGTTTCATCCGTTGCGGTTACAGACGAAACCATCTTCAAATCGTTCTCACATGAAAAAAGTATTCCCATCACTAAAGTGACGGGAATACCAATAATTATATATTTTATTACTTTATTCAAAGTTTATCTAATCGTAGTGCTTTCACCCCAACAAGCACATAAATGAGAACCACCTTTGGCTTTACCAGCTTCAAAAATATCACCAGTATCAGGAGCTCTATCTAAAAATTTACCACTGCTTGCACTTGCACCTGCTGAGATAGCTCTGTTCACATAATCATTTGCCAACCAGTTATTCGCTTTTCTATCAAAAGTTGTGTCTCCACAATCATTAGCGGTAGCAGCAATAACATTCGCACAGATCAATAAAGCATCACCTTTAAATTCGTCTCCGTTAATTTTCTTTGCAGTATTATAAGCTGATTTATATGATCCCGCCTTATATTGCGCATTTGCCAAACTCAATAAGTATTTATCTTTATTCGGACCATCACCTTCCATTTCAACAGCTTTCTCATAATATTTAAAGGCCTTAGATGAATTACCATTTGAAGAAGCATAACTTGCTCCGAAATAATAAGCATCTGCAGTTGGCTCAAGAAGGATTAAAGTATCAACAAACTGTCCATAAACAGCTGTAGATTGACATTGTTTCTGATCCATTAGACCTAAGTAACTATTCACTTTTGCTAATTTCTCAGCCTTCTCCTGTGGTAATGTTGCTAATTTTTTAGCGAACACTTCAGTCAAAATATCACAATCTTTTGCGATTAACAAGAAGTATTTATCTAAATAATCTCTTGCTTGAGCAGATCTAGCGACACTATTCTCATTTGCTTCAGCTTTTGCTTTTTTATGTGCTTCACTAACATATTCAGACAATACAATATACTCATCTATAACTTCAGTTCTCGCGACTTCCTTTTCATCACCTTTTGCAGAATTGAATTTATTCATGATTAAATGCTTGAAATAATACATGATATCAGTCGCACTTGATTCTGATTTTAATTTATGAATACTTTCTTTATAAAGTTGATCAATTTTATCATAATCAGTTGAACCTTGCCCTACTAAATAAGTAGCATAATCAGCTGTCCATGAAGGATCATTTTCAACTTTCATTCTTGATTCGAAACAGAAAACTATTGTATCATTGAAATTTTTCAACTGCACAGAGTCTTCTGTATATTTTACAAGATTATTGTAGATGTATTTACCATTGTAGAAAAATTTAGCATCTAAATTTTCCATTCCACATGCAGTAATCGCTTGTGCCCAAAAGTTAGCAGCATCACGATATTGCTTTCTCATACTTTCATCATCTGTAGTAGTTTGAGGAATGTATTGAAAATATAAACTTCTAAATTTTGCACAATCATCACCCGCACCATCTTGTGCAGAAACACCTATGCTAGTAAAAAGGGTTAAGACAGCTAATATTATACTTTTTTTAATCTTCATTTCTATATTAATTTTAATCATATTTACGTTTAACAAACCAGTAGTCACCGTTTCCAGGTGTTATTGAAATCCCAACTTGGAACCCAATATAATTCTCTTTTATAAGTCCATTTTCTGTTGAGCCGAGAGCTCCAAAATTTGCTCCTATATTAATATTGGTACTGGCATTACTAATCGATACCGGAATACCTATTCCAAAACTCATGCCATAATCCTGTACAGTTGAGATTTCACCTAGGTTATTGTTAATTTTAAGCTCAGTATCAGTATAATTAACTCCTACACGATATTTTAGTCTCGAAAGAAAAGAGGTGGTATTATTCCGCATTCCTGATATAGTTGAAGGATTCCATTCGATTCCTGCAGCCACGAATAATCTATCCTTCATTGAATTTACATCACTTGTTACAGTACCAAATTCAGATTTAAAATTCGACCATGTTTCATAATTCACTTCGGCAGCTAGTCTCAACATCGATCTATTACCTCTAACAGAACCTATTCGATATTCGACACCAATCTTATAGACATCTGGCATATATAATTTACCTTCTACATTATCTGCAAATTCAATCGTATCAACTATTCCAGTTGTTTCTCCTTTATAATAACTTCCCACATACGAATAAGTTAAAATATCTTCAAAAGCACGAACTGCCATTGCTGGCGTATAGCTACCCGCAATAGACAAAGATGTATTCTTTGTAGCTGTTATACGACCAATTTGGTAAGAAGCTCCGAATTCGAATGTATACCCTGACATACGAATCCCATTTTGAACTCTCGCGTTAAAATTCGAACCATAAGAAGGTAAAAACTCATTCGACCTTGTATTTAATGAAGTTCCAAATAAATAATTAGCATTGAAACCAAATGATAAAGTTCTTGTTTTCCAATACCCAACTGAATCCCTTGAAATGACATTCCCTAAACTATCTAATAAAACTCTTGGTTTGTAAGCTTTTTTATAAGCGTTAAGCGGTTTATAACCTAGCCCTAAATTTGCAATACGAATCCCTCCACTACCTTCACTTACTGCTTGACCAAGAGTATCCTGATCAACAACATCAAAGTTAGTAATGGTATATCCTGTAAAAGAATATGGTTTAATTCCGACACCTATACCCCAGTTCTTTTTAATTGGGAGACCTAACTGGAACTGATTTAAACCAAAATGTCTCTGCGTAGAAGTAGAGGTTGCATTAGAAAAATCAGATGTTTTACCACTCAGTCCAACTTGAAAAATTGGTTTATTCCTTGAAAAGAAAGCATAAGATGCTGGATTATTAGAATTCACAACAGTGGAATCTGTCGAAGCCACCGATACTCCTCCCATACCAGAAATTGAAGCATACGAACGTCTGTTCAATTCGCCAATTCCGTATGAACTATAAGGACTTTGCGTACCTTTTTGTGCCATACTATAGTCACCCCATAAGCAAAGCACAAACAGCAATATTAGCCCTAAATATTTATTACGCATTATAAATTAAAATTTCATTCAACCCAACAACGGTCAGATCGGAATTTGCAAAGATGCTATTTTTATATACTTTATCAAAGTAATTTAGATCTCCACCCGTCATAAAAATTGTTAAGTCAATAAATTCGTTGGTATAACGTGTAATAAAACCATTTATTTCGTGCTTGATCGCTTCTTGTACTCCATGAACGATACTTGTAGTCGTATCAACACCATATTTAGTTCTATACGGCTGCGGATTAACCAAAGGTAATTTATCTGTAAAATGAGCCAATGCTTTATATCGCATTTCCATTCCTGGACTTATATTCCCACCAAGATAAACCCCGTCTCTACTAACCAAATCATATTTAATACAAGTTCCTAAATCAATACACAAAGAATCTTTATGTTCATTTAAAGCCCAAATTGCAACAGCATTCGCAATGCGATCTTTACCTAAAGTTTCAGGCGTATCGTATCCTAACACTATAGGCAATGGTGTTTCAGCCGTTAAATAAACAATATTCTCATTATCTATTTCAAGTCGATCATTCGTAACCGAACTAATTATAATGCGGTCCGTTTTTTTCACATTGGTTTTAATCCAATGATTAACCAAGATAATATCTGAGCGCTTAAAATAAAATTTTTCAATTATTTTTTCACCCTCAAATTGAGCTAACTTTATGGCGGTATTCCCTTGATCTATAATAATATTCACAGTACAAAATTGCAGACTTTTTATTTAAGTATTGCAAAAAAAATAAAAAATTACTGTTAAATCTATTGTACTTAAAAAAACCTTTATATCTTTGCCCCCACAAATAAGGATGGTGATATAGCTCAGGTGGTAGAGCAATGGACTGAAAATCCATGTGTCGGGGGTTCAAATCCCTCTATCACCACAAAAAAGAAACCAAGTGCTTGGCACTTGGTTTTTTTTATGCCATAAAGCGAAGCTTGCTTCAGCTTTAATGACATCAAAAAAACCAAAAATATTTCTGCAAGAAATATTTGGTTTCTACGCTTTGTCGGAACCCCAAAAAGGGATCAAGGCAATATTCGAATGCAATGAGAATTTGCCTTAATCCCTTTGTAGTTGATAGTCATTAGAGCCTCTAGAGAAGCGGTGTAACTCGCTTCGAACTCCAAAATATATCATTTCCCAAAAAGCATTGCAGTGAAGCAGCAACGCTTGCTTCGATCCAAAAACTCAACCCAAGCAAATAAACCACAGAGAAGCGGTGTAACTCGCTTTGAACCCCAAAACCCAACTAAACCCCACCAAAAACACCATAGAGAAGCGGTGTAACACGCTTCGAACCACAAAATATATCATTTCCCAAAAAGCAATGCAGTGAAGCAGCAACGCTTGCTTCGAAGCTATTAAACAACTCAATATAAATAAGCCACAAATCAAGCTTCGAAGATTTAGACTATATTTCACCATATTCGTATAATAACCAACCCCTACTTATCTATAATCGTTATATTTATGAAGTAACCCACATCAAAACCTAACTGACAGTACACCATGTTTAAATTATTTTTTTTACTCATTACAATATGTATAGGCTCAGTCTTATATTCTCAAAAATTCGAATGGATAAAAGATACTTATCCCGGCGTATCTAAAATGGGACTTAGTCCAAAAGGTAATTTATTTTATTATGGACCTTACGATACAACTTCTAATCATACTGTTAACGGTGTCACATTGGCGCCATTAGAATTTAACAATCAGCAACTCTTCTTGGCAAAACATGATAATTACGGCAAAATAAAGTGGGTTTTTAACTCTAAAAACACCGAATTATCAAGAGAACTAACATTGGTGAATATCACATTTGACGAGAACGAGAACATATATGCAACCGGTTATTTTAGCGGATCACATCAATTCGGAGAAAACCGCTTGACAGCATCGCCAATTGACAGTTTAACCAATTTCATTTTTAAATTAAACACCAACGGTGAAGTACTTTGGGCAAAAAAAATCAGTAGCGAATTGGAAGCTGCAAGAATTAGTTCAATTCAAACTGACGGAGATGGAAATAGTATAATTTCTTTTTTCAACGTTAAAAACATACAATATGATGGTCAAACCATAATTGAAACCTCAAAAAATAGCAATATCATTCTAAGAATCAATTCGGCAGGCAAATACATATGGCATGAGGTCACAGAAAGCAACTTAGATATTAAAGCTGTTTCACTACCGAAAAACGAATTTATTCTTGCTAGAAATTTCCGTCATCAGTTTATATGGCCAAATAAAGACACCATTATTAATACGAATCAATTACAAAACGGAATAATACAGCTTTACAGTACGAATGGGATATTGAAAAAAACATGTATCTTAAAAAAAGAGAATGATGGCTTTGCAAGAATAATTTCTATTGCATCAGATGACGCAGGCGATTTATACGTTTTGCTTTCTACAGACACATCAGCATTATTAATTTACGATAAAAGTTTTAAAATTAAAAGAGAATTGGTATTACTAAAGTTAAACGCGCAACTGAATGCTATTTGGTGCATGGATTTACCCCCTGAATATAGAACTGAATCTAATCGTACTACTAATCATATTTTTATAGACCCACAAAGAAACCCTGTTATTGTTGCTCAACTTATAGCATATGAATTTTTTTTTGAAACTAGTGAAATTATAGGATTATTAAGCACAACAATAGACTCCGAAAATGGAAGACTTCTTAAAAATAAATACATCGATAAATTGGGAGTAAAATCAATAGGAGGATTAGATGAATACAATAATTTATATGTAGCTGGTATAATAGATGTTTCCGCACCGGTAATGGGCACTCAATTAGCCCAGAACAATGAGGTTACCAAGATCACCAAGATAAGTCAAGTGGTATTTGATGATTTTCCTTCGGATGAATTTATTGCCTTTCCTAACCCATTTATAGATGAATTCACTCTAATTCGAGATCACGAAGGAAAAGGACAATTCGAAGTAAACATCTATAGTATTGACGGCAAATTAATATTAAATGAAAAAATAACCTCCGAAGGCATGTTACAATATTACATAAACACTACAAATTGGTTGCAAGGCATTTATTTAGTAGAAATGATTTATAATGATGCTTCAACAGCCATAAAAATGATAAAAGCCGGCTAGGAAGATTGCCCTTTGCCTTGTTTTTTCAACATCTCAATTAATGCCTCTTGACTAGTAATTGTTTTTTGTAACGCTTTAATCAATTCGATTTTTTCATCACAACTCTTGCAGTCTGCACCATATTTTTGTAGCGGGTCATTTACCATTTCAGTAGTCGAATCAAGATATAACTCTTGAATTGAAACCTCTAAGATATTTGCAATTTTTTGCAATTTTGAAAAAGGAATATCTGAATCTCCATTTTCATAGTTGATTAATGTTCGTTTTTTTATTCCAGACAATTCAGACAGCTCTTGCTGAGTAAACCCTCTAAGCTTCCTGTACTCCTTAATTTTTAGCATCTTACGAGAAAATAAAATGCATTTATTTGCAATTAAAATAGAATTAATTGCAAATTATTGCATATATTTATCCCAACCAAAAACAAAAACTTATGTCAATTTTTCGCACTGCAGCAATATAAAGGCTCAAATAAAAAATCTTTTGTAATACGACGAATCAATTTTTTAATGAAGCTCATTTATTCTGCACATTTGAACAGAAGTTAATGTTTTACAGTTAGGGTGGGTGTGGTTTTTCCACACCTACCATTTTGTTTAACACTCAAAAATAGAAAAAAATTATACACAACAGCGCTTAAAAAGAACAATACAGTAATGTAAATGAAAACAAAAATCAAATGCAAAAAATTTCACATCAACAAGCGATCGTTTTAGATACAATGATAAAATACTACACTTTAAATAACGATGAAATTACTGAGCTTATTTTCAAAGGTGTTTACGAGGTATTTACGAACGAATATCTCGCAGAAATTGCTGCGACTATTCGAAAAACTGATAAACTACCAATTAAATTCGCACTCTTAGATGGCAACCAGGAAACGTATCCCTTTGTTTTTGGATTCGCTGTAAAGTTCGAAACGAAATAATTAATATTCTTACCTGTAAGTAGTTCGAACGTTCACCGTCTAACTCAAAAAAGTGAAAGTTATGAAAACTGAAACAACTTACACCCCTATCAACTGCTCATTTTATGATGTTTTAGAGCATTATGCTACGTTAAAATCGTTGGTACAGGTTGTCTATTTAGACAACAGCTTCGAAAAAACAATTGAGAAGGCTATCATTACGGATCTGCGAGGAAATAGCAAAACAGGAGAAATCATGTATCTTCAAACAGTAGATAATTCCTACGATATTCGCATGGACTATATCGTATCCATTAACGGAACAAAATTCGACCAATACAGTGTTAGTTGCAGTATTTAATCTTCCTTGCCACTATCTGGACTTATAATCTTGCTGATTTGTTCTTCAGTATCTTCTAATTTCTTGCGGCAAAAATCGACCAATAGCTTGGCTTCTTTCACTTTGTTTGCCAGGTCATCAATATCTATTTCCTTGCGTTCTAAAAGCGAAACTATTTCTTGCAATTGCTCTAAGGCTTCGTCATATTTCAATTTAGGATCTAGTTTCATCTTTTTGCCTTATTTCACTTTCGTTATTTCACTTACAATCACTTTATTTGCTGTAAGTGTTTTCATTTCACTACCAATCAATTCTCCCGTAAATTTATTAATATCTACTTTATTTATCGTAGAAATCGTATATCCTTTTTTCAACAATTCTTCAGGATTCAATAATTCTAATAAAGTATTTAAATTATCCAATTTAACATGATTTTGTCTCAAAGTATTGCTCGTCAAGATATCAATCTTGTCCATGGTACTAAACAATTCTGTATTCTTTTTTAGTTCAATTTTATTGATTGCATAATGACCAATCTTAGTCAATTTCATGCGTAAACTAGACCTCTCAATTTCAAAACGCTCGTTACTCAACACATGCAAGAGATGAATATTCTCCCGCAGTAAATTACGATTTACAACTAGCGTTTCTTGTGCATAAAAGACAATATAATTACTCAACTGCTTAAAAAGTTCCTTCTTTTGAGAGACCAACCGCTCACTGTTGCTTACTATTTTATTAAATGCATCGTCAACAGAAGTTTTAAATATCCCAACGCGCAAATAAATGAACTTTGCCACAGCTGTTGGTGTTATTTGCGATATATGCGCCACATGATCCGATAAAACATCATCAGATTCGTGTCCAATACCAGTAATAACCGGAATTTTGGATTCACTTATTGCTTTGGCAATATTATAATGGTTAAATAGATTCAAATCCATTTTACTTCCTCCACCTCGAATGATAACAAGCACATCCAAATTATAAGCTTGGGCTTTTAAAATCGCTTTTACAATTTCATTTTCAGCTTTTTCACCTTGAACGCGAGTTGGAAAACCTTTTACTTTAAAATTTGAGAAAATTTGATTCTCGAATAATTCATTAATAAAATCTCGGTAACCAGAAGAATTTGGCGAACCAATAATTCCAATTTTTTTGATCATAGGTGGCAAGTACAATTGCTTTTGCAAATAGAGCAATCCTTCTTTTTGCAATCGATCTAAAGTTTCTTTCTTCAGTTTTTCAATTTCACCATAAGTAATTGATGGATCGACGTCAAAAACATTCAATTTCATACCAAAAACTGCGTGAAATTCGACTTTTACTTGTAAAAGAACCTTATTCCCTTTCGCCAATATTCCTGGCAATTCGTTATTCAGTTTGGTATTGATTCTATTAAAGGTGGTGAACCACAAAGTCGCATCCATTTCGGCTGTTGTTTTTCCCTCTTCCGAATCAACCAAATGAAGATAATTATGCCCATTTTTTTCTTGAATTTTCACAACCTCTGCTACAATCCAAAACAATCTATCCCCCAATTGGTTTTGGACCAATCGCTCAATAGAACGGGTAAGTGCCGTTAAAGAAAATATGTTTTTCGGCGTATCCAAAATAGTATTTACATTTTTTTAACCTTGATTATTAGTTAAATAGAAAGAATATTTCTATCTTTTCTGATCTCTTCAAGAATTCCTAACTAAAAAATGAAGATAATGAATAAAATAGAAAGTAAAGAAACCGTACAAATCATAATTGGTCTTTCGGCCTTTTTAGCATTTGCACTGGCTTCAATCAACCTATTGTAAAATAGGAATTTATTCAGAACTTAATAACCCAAATTTGTTCTCACACGGCTTAAAACGTCGTTCGCTACCAGTGCCGCTTTAGCTGCGCCTAACGCTAGTATTCTGTCAACTTCTGCGGGATTATTCATGTAATAATCGAATTTTTCACGCTCAGTTTTAAAGTCAGTCAATATTTTTTGGAAAATCGCATTCTTCGTATGACCATATCCCCAACCTCCATTAATATAGTTCTGGCGCATCGTTTCAATTTCAGCCGGCTCAGAAAGCAATTCATATATTTTAAAGGCATTACAAGAATCAGGATCTTTAGGCTCATCCAAACCTAAACTATCCGTAACAATGCCGTTAATTTGTTTTTTCAATTGCTTTTCTGGCAGAAATATATTGATGATATTGTTTCTAGATTTAGACATTTTTAATCCGTCTAACCCAGGAATCAATTGTGCATCCTCTTTTAAATCAGCTTTTGGCAATACAAACGTCTCCCCCATTTGATGGTTAAAACGACCTGCAACATCTCTAGCAAACTCCAAATGTTGCAACTGATCTTTACCAACGGGTACTTTTTCAGCATCGTACAATAAAATATCTGCAGCCATTAACATCGGGTATAAAAATAAGCCCCCATTTACATCATCTAAATGATCAGCCTTATCTTTAAATGAATGCGCCAATGTCATTCTTTGGTAAGGAAAAAAACAAGATAAATACCAAGTTAATTCAGTAGTTTGAGGAACATCACTTTGTCTATAAAAAGTAGTTGTTTCAAAGTCTAAACCACATGCTAGCCAAACAGCAGCAGTCGCTAAAGTATTCGAACGCAATAACTCTGCATCTTTAATCTGTGTTAAAGTGTGCATATTGGCAATAAAAAGAAAAGAATCATTGTCCTTATCTTTCGCCAATGCTATTGCTGGTTTAATTGCTCCTAAAATATTCCCTAAATGTGGAATTCCGGTACTTTGTATACCTGTTAAAATTCTTGCCATAATTCAATTTATTCTACTTAAAAAAGGTCATTTTTTTAAATATTGATCAAATTTAATAAGAAAGGGGGAAAACATCGGCAGAAATAGAACAAAATCAACCCTAATTGTTAAAAGATTACAATTCGTTTGGGACACGTAAATTATAAAATAGAATTCACTATGTTTGTGTATAATGAGAACACTGCTTTCACCTTTAATTATAATATATCGCGTCTATTTCGCATTGGTATTTTTTAGTGTTCTAACTATCTTATATCCGATATTTTGGATCTTACTTTTAAAACGAGAGAATTTTGAAAAAGTGTTCCGATTAAAAGTTTTCACCGCAAAATTAATTCTTGCATTTGATTTCATTTTTTTGGTTCGTTTAAAAAAGTTGCCAGATTTGTCGAATGGTCCTTATGTGATCTGCCCCAATCACGCATCCTATTTAGATATTATTTTAATGTATGCTATTCTTCCTAAAACCAAATTCTTGTTCATTGGTAAATCCGAATTATTAAGATGGCCAATCATCAATATTTTCTTTAAAAAGGTAGACATAGCAGTGAACAGAGAAAAACGAAATTCGGCGATGCGCTCAATTATTCGTGCCAAAGAAGAATTAAAAAATGGTTGGTCAATAGTGATCTTCCCCGAAGGCGGCATACCAGTTGATGCACCCAAATTAGACCAATTCAAAAATGGTGCTTTTAAGATGGCATTAGAAGCACAAGTACCAATTCTTCCCATTACCATTTTAGACAATTGGAAATTATTGGGCACTGATCCAGTGCTAACAGGAATAGCATGTCCTGGAAAAAGCAGAGTAATTGTCCATGATCCAATTCCAACTATATGTTTAGATAAAAAAGATTTAGTAAATTTGCGTCAGCAAACTTTTGAGACGATCAATCAACCTTTAAAAGAAAATTTAATATCATGAAAATAACTGACGAAACAGTTGACCATATTGCGCATTTAGCACGACTTGAATTCGAAGGCGAAGCGAAAGAGCATATTAAATCGGATTTGAACAATATCATCAGCTTTGTTGATCAATTAAGCGCTGTTGATACGGATGGGGTTGAACCATTAATCTTTATGACAACATCTAACAATGTTTTAAGAGAAGATATAACAGTTGACACAATCACACAAGAAGACGCTTTAAAAAACGCTGCCAATCACGATTCGGATTATTTCAAGATTACAACAGTGTTAAAACAGTAGGTTAGATAAAAGAGCAAAGCCAGAAGATTAAAGACAAAGAATAAATATTTTTTTGTCATGCCCTGAAATAAGCATTCAAACTATTGCCTTTTTACTAATAACTATTACCTCTATTTTTCGGGCGTTACCCTAAGGGGTCAGGTCTTCTGCTCTAATCTTTTTTGTTTTCAGGCACGTCGCACTTCGTGACCTCTTCGTTAAACCGATACCTCAGCGCCCATTTTATGAGATTCCTCCCAAACAAAAAAGGATATCCGCTATAGTCCTTAACGCAAATTAACTTATCTTTATTAAAAGCCATCAGTATGCCAAAACAGATAGTGTTTATATTCCTTTTAATGAGTTTAGGTTTAACCAGCTTAGCACAAACAACTTCAAATACAACATTTAAAAAACATACTATAGAATTTTTATATCCAAACAATTTCTATTTTGATAATCGATTTCGTTTGTCTATTCCTATCACCAATATGGGTGTTAAATATCAGTATTTTAAAAGTAATAAAAATCTGGGGTTTCATTTAAGTGTAACAAGTGATAGAATGAAAGATTTCACAGGAGCCGACTATACACTTGCAGTAACTGAAAGGTTAATCCTTTATCCTTCTTTGGGCTTAGATTTTATAACTTGTAATAAAAAGAATTTTCGATTGATCACATTCATTGAATTAAATCATCGGCTTGGTCAAATTGACTGGTTCGCACATAGCAATGAATTTGAAATTCGATTGGGATCATACGAACTCCTTGATTTTGGAACATCAATAGGTGCTAGTTTTACATATAAACCACCAAATAAAGCGTTGACATTATCAATGGCAATTGCAGAAACCTTTTATTTTTACAGATACGACAAAGGAATTCCAGAATATTATTTACCTGGCTCTCCCAAACATGTCCTAAGCATTAGTTTTGGAGCTGGTTGGACTTTTGGTGATGATTAAAATAAATTCATTGTTAGTCATTACGAAAATCCATTTTCAAATTGAAATAAAAAAATAAGGCCAATCAAGTACCATTGTACGAGATTGACCCTAACCCAAAACCCATGAATCTATTCCTTACAGAAAGGAAATTCAATAGTTATGTCTGTAAATGAAAATATCGTGCCAGAAACTGACACGATATTCACTATTAAATATTTTTAACAGTTGTCTAGTGCTGGTGACCACCTTCACCATGAACGTGTCCATGAGCGATTTCGTCAGCAGTAGCCGTTCTAACATCAACAATCTCTACATCAAAATGTAAAGTCATGTCAGCCAATGGGTGATTTAAATCTAAAGTCACATCATTCTCTTTAATGTCAGATATCTCTGCAACAACAGGACCTTGTTCAGTATCCAATTGCACTCTCATTCCAACTGATAATTCTTCTTCACCTTGGAATCCGTCTTTAGAAACAACTTTCAATAAGTCGTCTTTTCTAGATCCATATGCATCTTCAGGCGCTATTACAACATTTAATTTGTCAGCAACAACTTTTCCTTCTAATTCTTTTTCCAAACCAGGAATCAATCCACCTACACCATGTAAGTATACTAAAGGCTCTCTACCTTCAGATGTATCCATTACCTCGCCTGCATCGTTTTTTAACGTATAGTTCATTGTAACTACACTTTCTTTTGCAATATTCATATCCTCGATTTTTTTTTAAGGTACAAAAGTAGGCAACATAAAACAGACACCCAATTAATTAGCCCTTTTTCTTATATTAGTATCCTGCTATCGCCTTTAATTTAGCCGTTAATTCCGCTATTTCTTTATTCTGAACAGCAACTTTAGTATCCAATTCCTTTTGTTTTGTTTCAAGCTCTGATGTTTCTTTGGCAATTTTTGTCACCTCTATACCCAATTCTTTTACCTCATTTTGCTCTTCGGCAATATCCTTTTGTAAATCAGCAATTTTCTCTTCGTATTTTTTAATTTTCTTGTCAGCCTTGCTAATACTTTGCTCCGTTTTTGCTTTGTCTTTTGCATAACCTGCAATATTCGCTTTAATCTTACCTAAATCCTTAATATCATCCGCTAAGTCATCATTTTTTTCAGCAATTGAAGCGTTGACAACATTAGAATAATAAGATTTAATAAAATCCTTCAAGATCAATTTTGCACGCGTACTTTCATTCGGATAATCTTTAGAGTTTACGTAAATATCAATGCCTAAACTCAAGAACAAACGCAATTCATTTCCTCCAGCAGTTTCATTGATATAACTATATAAATTAAACCCTTTATCACTAATAGAAGCATTTTGCAATGCCGTTCCAGTTATCTGATTCGATTTTGTTTTCAATTCTAATTTGTATGTCTCAGTCAAATAATCCTCAAAAGCTTTTAATATGTCTTTGCTTTTGCCATCAACTCCCATCGCAAAACCATTTCTTTCAATATTGTCTAAAGGCATGGCAGCTTCATTAATTGAAACACTGTTAGGAATATTAATCTCTTGGCTATTTGCAACAAAAGGCATAATAATCAAAGCGATAAATAAATATGTAAATTTTTTCATTGTTGTTTTTGTTTATTTGACGGAGAATCTCCTATTTGGTCACAAAATTAACTCAAAACCACAAAAAAACTCCAGCTATTCGATGAATGACCGGAGTTTTAGTTAAAACGATAATAACCTCAGCTAACGCCTAGTTTTTTACGATACGCAATACAGTAGATTTATCGTCAGCTGTGATTTGAATAAAGTACGTTCCAACTGGCTGATTGATTTCAAAGTTTACCAATGCTTTATTCGAATATTTATAGCTATTTAAAACTTTACCATCAACACTCATCACACGAATGATCGACTGGTTATAAGCTTTCCCTAAATCAATAGCAACTGCGCCATTCGTTGGATTCGGGTACATAGAAATTTCAGCATTAAAAAGTGCATCAGATAGACCAACAGAAGCAATTTCATAACAATCTGTTGTATCCATACAGCCATTTTCCGTTAAAACAACAGCATAACTACCATTATCTTCTGGTGCAAAGCTTTGCTCAGTTGCCCCATCAATTGGCATCATATCATTATCACAATCTACCCACTGGTATGACAATCCAACACTTTCGTAGTTGGCCATTAGTGTCGGTTCAGTTGTTATGACTTCTAAAAAGAATACCACAAACGAAACATTCATTGTAATTGTACTATCACAACCCGCTTCATTTTCAATAACAGCTGTATAAACACCATCCATGGTGATCACTTCACCACTTGGAGATATAAATTCATCCGCACAAACAATGGTATCTATTTCAGCAGTTGTTGATTCTAAAATTGTAATATCTAAAGACAAAATAACGCTATCACAACCCGCTTCTGAAAGAAAAACTTCTTCATACAATCCAGTTACCATATATGCTACTCCACTTTCAGAAGTAAAACTATCACATGCAATCACCTCTTCAGTCATAAATACGGTCTCTTCGACAGTTAAGTATATGGTCAATAAACTATCACAACCAGCAACATTAGGAATGGTATCGTGGTAGATACCAGATTCTGTATAAGTTTCATCTCCACTTGGAACCGTATAGGTCGGTTCACAAAAAACGATATTTAAAGTATCAAAAGTACTTTCAAGAATTGTTAAGTCAATCGTATAAATCACACTATCACAACCTATTTCAGAATACAATACTTCAGTAAATAATGCTGACGCTTCATATACAACACCACCTGGTGAAGTATACATATCACATTCAATAGGACTTAATGATTCTTCAACTGCAGCCGGCGCAAAAGTTAAATTAATTGTAATGATACTATCACAACCCATAACGGTTGGAATTGTGTCCATGTACTCTCCTGGCGTATCATACGTTTCATCACCACTTGGAACCTCATATACCAGTTCACATGAAATAATATCAACCGAGGCAGTAACAAATCCAACTTCCAAATCAACCCCTTCAACCCAGTTAGAGATTCCACCATCCAGATCAAAACCAATTAGTTCTCCGTCAAAACCTCCACCAGCAACATCAGCAGTCATATCAACTCCATCATTGTCAGCTCCAGCTATACCTTCGTTTAATTTATAATAGGCAACCAAATTCTCTTGCGGTTCACAAAATTCAAGATTCATATTTTCAATCAACTCCTCCACTGAAAGTGCTCTATCCCAAACACGCACCTCATCTATCGTTCCTGTAAAATATTTATTCCCATCTACTCTCGCACCGATTCTTAAATCGACTGATTCTCCTGTATCAATTGTAATATCTATTGGACCTTCAACATCCAAAACACCGTCAACATAGAGCTTATAATTGTTTTCGATTTCGTTATCAAAAACAACAGCTACATGGTGCCACACACCGTCATTCACTGGAATAGTACCAGAAAGACCTCCGCCTTGAATCTCTATACGTAGCGCATTATTGAACAATACATTAAACGTGAATCGTTGACCGGTACCTACCGTTCCCCAATCAACTATAATACCTTGAGAACCTCCATCACCAGGATGAAATAAACCGTCTGTTTTTATCCAAGCTTCAACCGTTCTATTGGCATCGCCTGAAATTCCATTATAATTTGTTTGTACATAATCTCCATCAACCTCTTCACTGAAAAAATTTAGACCATTTTGAGCAAAACTGAAAGCAGAACAAAAAACTGCAATCATTAAGAATTTAATTCTATTCATCTGATTTTCATTTAATTTTTCGCAAAGATACTATTCGAAAGTATTCAACAAAAATTAAATCAGACTTTTAATAGGTGGGAATTGAAAAGTTAAGCGACTTGAAAAAACTGTGAGGCGCTACTTTAACGCATGAATTATTGCGCTGTTTGTACCTTTTTTGAAGGCATGAGAATTATTAGCGCCATTACAATAACAATATTCTTCATTATATATTGCCCTTCCATTGTGAACCCAAATGGCGCTCTTGAAAAAGACAATTCTGGCAATAAAATTAAAGGTGTAAAAGTGAACCCCATATGAATTAGGGCTGCTATGATTACAACTCTGTGAAATTTTTGAACGATTAAACCGATGCCAATAAGACATTCTGCAATCGCTAATAAGAAGTTTGCCCATTCAGGCGCAATCAAACCAAATGTTAAAATATCGATTGTTTTACAAGCCAAAACAGTTGAAGGACAAAACTCAGGAAAGAACTTTAAAGCGCCAAACCAAAGGTAAATAATCCCAATCGATATAGATAATAATTTAAGTTTGTTCATTTTTGAAAATTTTCAGAATTTAGGGGGTAATGTAATACTGGTTATCACATTACCCCCAGCATCTAACTAGTTATGATTAAATCTATTTTCCTAAATGTTTATTATAAAATTCGAATGCTTTATGCGCGACATCTCTACCTAATTTCAAACCAGCAACGTTATCTGCTTGAATATGGTAACCACCCATCACACGTGATTGTCCAGCCATTTCAGCGGCTTCAGTAAAGGTTGGAAATCTTAAAGTAATTGTATCACCATAAAGTGCTGGATCAACTTCAGTAAGTGCTCCAGCGACCATTACAGCAGAATCACCGAATTCTTCAGATCCAGTAAATAATTTTAAAGCTTCAGCACATCCACCACTAATAGTACTGTGACCTGAAACATAACTAGGAAATGGCGGACATAAGAAAGTTGAAGGTGAATAAGGTTGCCATTCTCCACCATCCATAGTTTTAAATCCCTTACCAGCACCAGCCCAACATTTTATATCTTTACCTTTATAATATTTATGCACCAAGGCATAAGGTCTAGCATAATCATAATACATTTTAGAATCCCAACAAGCAATAAAACCATCCATTGCGGTCACCTCAACTAAAAAATACATTTTAACATCTTCATCAAGTGTATGATTATCTCTTCTTGATACAGTTTGTGCAAATTTTAGCCAGTGACCAGCTTGTTGAACTGATTTAGGTCCATCTCTCATAAATTCAACCAAGGCTTTATCAGCATCAGTCATATTTTCTTGAATTGAAACGACTTCAACTAACTCTGTCTTTAATTGTTCTGAACCCATAGCTGGTGGGGGACCTGGTCTGAATTGAGAAGAAGAATCAAGTGCAATTGTTCTGACATTTTGCCAATATGGAGTTAGACAACCTGGAGCAAACCTTCCTCCTTTACCATCATCAAAATACTTGGGTTGCCATCTTTCAAGATTTACTAAATTATCCACATCGTTAACTGGCTGATAGTTGGTATAATCAAAATACTGAATACCATCCGAACCTGGCGCAGTTGCATATTGATTTGCTCCATCATCTCTTCTTTTATCTATCAATATTTTTGCTGCTAAATTACCAATTCCTTCAGGCGTATTAGGATCCAATGATCTATTCTCAGGATCAAGCCCCAATTCGACCATGATCCCTTTAAAATATGCGCTGTCAGCATAATAATATTCATTCAATGTTCTTAAAGCGGCATAACTGATCGCAATTTCTTTATTTTTTTCTGTTTGTTCGTCAATTGGACGTCGTTCTATACCGGTAGCATAAACAGGTATTGCAGTCGCATCATATCTCGACCAAGCATCAAAAATACCAGTGAATATTAACCCCAAAAATCTTGAAGTGATTGTTGGACGCGGTTTAAATCTTTCAGTATCTCTCGCAGTACCCTCTAAAGCAGCCGCTCCCCAAATATAAGCAACATTATTTTCACCTCTTTTTTGTTCGATAGAAACATCATCTTTCTTTGCATCCTTATCATCCTGTTTAGATGCGTCATTCTGACATCCAAAAAGTATAAGTGAGGATAGAATTAGTGTGCTGATAGAATTTAATTTCATTATCATTAATATTGGTTAGTTTAGACAACTAATGTATTTGAAATATATCTTTTTTAGAAACCTTATGTACCAAATAGGGGTATAATTTGATGAACACAGTGATATAATTGATAAGAATGAACTGCCTAATAATTGACGATGATCCTTTAATTTGTGATTTAATTAAACATTTTTGCTCAAAGCAAAACTGGATTGAATCATGCATATCGGTTTCCGATGGAAATCAAGCCGTTCAGGCCGTTAATACACAGGACTTTGATTTAATATTCCTTGATTATAACCTTCCCGATTTAAATGCAAAAAGTTTACTCAGCCTCCTGCCAGACATTCCTGTTATTATGATTACCACAGAAGAGTCTTTTGGGGCTGGTTCATATGCCTTTAAGCAAGTCATAGACTTTATTGTAAAACCGGTAAATTACGACCGATTTTTACAAGCACTTATGCGATTTAAATCAAAACTACCTGAAAAAGAAAAAAATCTTCAGAACAGGCTCGTTGTCAAAGAAGGAAACTCAACTGTTATTATAAAAACGGATGAGATTAGGTATATAAAGTCTGAGTCGAATTATGTTGTTTTCTTTTTAGAGGATAAAAAAGTAATGGCATTAATGAGTCTTAAAAAACTGGTTGAAGAACTTCCGAAACAATTCATTAGGATTCATAAATCTTTCATTATTAATCTAAATTTTTTAGAGCGAATATCTACAGAAGAAGTGCTTGTTAACAGCGAACATATACCAATTGGACTAACGTATAAAGAAATCTTATTAGAGAAGATTAAGGACTGGCAATAAACTGATCGCATTCATTTTTACAAGCCTGCCTGATACTTTTTTAGTTCGCTGATATAGAACTTGAAAAAGTTTTTTAGTTGATCAATTTCTGTTTTCACTATTTGCTTTGATTCAATTTTCACCATTAATTGACGCAGCAACTCTTCGAATTCGGTTAAATCTAACCTTCTAAAAGATGTTATGATTCTATGCTGTACTTTGCCAAATTTGTCTGCATTCAAATTATTTAAAGCGTCTTCTAAAGTTAACTTATCTTGTTCCCACGATTGAATCATTATGCCGATTGCATTCCTTGTGAACGCTTGATTAAAATCGTAATCCCTTTCAATATGTTTAAAGTTTGGTTTCTGGTAAATGCTTAAAGGTTTAAAAAGTTCCACGATTTGACTTTTCTCCACAGGTTTCTTCAATACACTCACCCAGTCAAAATCACTCACAAAATCATTCCCACTAATAATAATAAGGCGTCCGTTTTCGTTTAAAACATTTAAGAAAACATCTTTGCTTTCTCGCAAATTTAACATCCCATTCTCAAAGTTTAAATCACTGATAATATAATCGTATTTAAGATTTAAATTCGAATTAATTTCGTCCGGATTATTCAAAAAAGTAACCGTCGAATTGGTAAATATATGCGCATACCAATCCCTTATTACGGGATCGTCTTCAATAATCAACAAGGATAAATTGTCACTAATTATTGCTCCACGTGAAAGATTTGACTCTTGTTTATCATCGCTTTGCGACTTCAATTGAAGAGAAAAACTAAATTCGCTTCCGATATTCGCTTCCGATGAAATTTTCAATTCGGCATGGTGCAGTTTCAATAAATCTTTCACGATTGCCAAACCTAAGCCGGCACCAGTTGTATAATTCGATGTATAATTTCTATCCTGTATCTTGTTAATTTCATCAGCGGTAATACCTTGCCCAGTATCTCTAATTAGGAAAATGACACTATTATTTTGCCCTGATTTTAATTCAAAACTTACCGTTCCGGATTGTTCAGTAAATTTTATCGCATTAGTAATTAAATTATTTAAGATTTGATAGAGTCTAGCGGGATCAAAAAGATGCTTTTTTTGCAATAAATCTTCAGAGAACTCAAGTTTAAGGTCGATTTTCTTCAACTTTGCTTGGTATTTAGAAGAATTAATCAATTCATTACAAAACACAAATAGGTCCGTCCATTTAGGCTGTAGAACAATCTCATTACTTTTAATTTTGTTAAAATCTAAGACATCAGAAACTAACGAATTGAGTTGAGCAGAACTAAACTTAAGTGCATTTAAAAATGGTTTTTGATGCTCACCAACTTGATTTTGTTCTAAAATTTGAATAGAGCCAATGATTGCTTGTAATGGATTCCGAATTTCATGACTCATATTCTCTAAGAACTCCGTTTTTTCCTGATCTGCTTTTTCCGCTTTTCTTCGAGATTGGTCAATTAGTTGATGACTTTCAAATATTTCATTACTCATTTGCTCAAATCCTCTAGCTAAAGCGCCAATCTCATCCCGCCTTTCAATCGCTAATTTACCCGGCCTCTTTTTACCTGAAAATAAAGTTAATTGTGTTGTGATTTCCTTCAATTCTGCCACCTGTTTTCGCATATATAAAAATGCAATGACCAAGAACAAAACAGCAACAGTTATACTGACCCAAATTACACTATTTCGCCAGGCATAAAACGAGGCAAATTCGATAGATTTATCAGCCTTTATTACAGCGAATAATTGATAATTCATTCGGTCATAATTGAGCTCTACAATTTCATAGACAGACGCTTTATTCATCTCAATAGAATTACTGGTCTCGAAATGATCCTCATTAATCTTAAATTCATCAAAAAAGAGTGGTTCTTTATCAAATTCGAAAGTAAATGCGGCCGAACTATCTGGATGAATCAGATAATGCCCATCTTGATTCACCATCATTAACTGATAAGTGCTGGGCAAAGAATTCCGCATCTCCGCGAATAATTTATTCAAATCAACATTAATCAGAATGATAAAATCTTTTAATTGATTCCCTTTCAATTTTTTCCCAATCCTAACGGTTGGAATATATGGAAATGATAATTTACCAAACTCTTTATTCAAGTCAATCTTAGATAAATAAATTGCATCTGCCGGCAATTGGATTAACTCCATAAAGTAATCCCTATCCCCTTTGTTTTGAAGTTTATTTGAAGGTGTTTCGAATATCCGATCGGCATTTCTTTCAACTCGAATTAATTCGTTCCCATATTCTTGAATACTCAGCAATCGAATTTGAAAATAATCCCGTTTGTTTTTCAGCACAGAAATATATTCGGCCGTTAAAAGACTTAAATTTTCGGATGTTGGATCGCCCATATATCGGGACAATAATGGACTATTGGATAGTTGATTTACATCTTGAATAATACTTTCAAAATAAGAATCAAATCTAAACTGAACCATATCAGTTGTATGGTCTAATCTATTCTTTGTTAAATCAAGTATTTCTCTTGAGCTATAAGAGATTAAAAACCATCCCGAAGCACCTAAACCGAATAAAAAAAGGATAAAATATACCAATGCATTTCTTGCTGCTAAGGATATAAAATTATTCTTCTTCATGTGTCAGAGACTACCGTTCTTGTTAGTTTTAAACGAATTATCAAGGTTAAAAATAACTATTTAAACGTTTTAATGCAGCTAAGAACATCCACGACTTTAAATTTTACTTTATTCTTTTCAAATCAAAACCACTTTTTCTTCTTAAAATAAAAGATCATTCCTGCTGCAATTATTATCATAACACCCCACATTATGTAATAGCTATATTTATAATCTAATTCCGGAACATACTTAAAATTCGTTCCATAAATACCTGCAATAAATGTCAAAGGAATAAAAACAGCTGAGAAAATAGTCAGTACTTTCATCACATCATTCAAGCGATTATTTACGTTGGTACTATATACCGTTAACTGCTCACTCAACATATCTTTATAAGTTTCTACCAAATCAAAAGCTCTATTGGTCGAATCCATTAAATCATTCATATATCGCTTAGTTGAAGGTTGAACGAATTTATTGTCACTCTTTACAAATAAGTATACTGATTCCCTAGTAGGTCGAATTATTTTACGGAAAAAATTCAATTCAACTTTGTTTCGATTAATCTCAGTCAATAAATCTTTAGTTGGCTGCAACAATATTTTATCTTCTAAATCTTCCACTTTCGAACCAAAATATTCCATTATTGAAATATAATTTTCAGTTAATCGATCAATTAAACTAAAAGCCAAATAATCTAATCCTGACTTTCTAATTCGACCTTGATCAGCATAAATTCTTTCTCGAACAGGTTTAAAGACATCTCCATTTTTTTCTTGAAATGTAATTAAAATATTTTCCGTTAAAACCATTGAGAATTGTTCAGCATCCAATAAATTATCTTCCAATTTAAGCATCTTTAAAATGAAGAATAACTCTGTTTCCCCTTCATCAATTTTAGGTTGATGACCGGTATTCAAAACATCTTCAAGCACAAGGGGGTGTATTTTAAAAAAACGACCTATTTCTTCAATGATATTAATATCATGCAATCCATTAATATTCAGCCAGACGTTTTTATATTTTTCACGAATCCAATCAATTTCAGTTATGGAATTTATCTTTTCTACAATGTACGATTCTTTATCGTAGGCGATAACCTCCATTTCAATAGCCTCTTGTTTTTGATCACCAACAAAAATTAACTGACCAGGTCTCATCCCTGCAGTGGCATCTTGTCTTTTTAGAAATCTAGTTCTTTTAATTGCGGGAATCTTTAATTTTTTGCGCATAGCGATAATATTAACCGAGATTTATCAGAATTACGAATAAAACTAGAAATAAAATCAGTTTAAATTCTAATTTGACTTTTTAAGTTGTAAGACAGATTAGACAAATTGAGGTCTACATTAAATTTATCTTTCATAAATTCATTGCCAAGCGCAAGTAAATGATCACTAAAAGTCGACTCAATTAAAAGCAGGTCAATTAAAAGCAATTGATCAAAAATTACGACCGTTGTTTCAATAATATATTTACTTTCTTCACTTCCATCCTTTTCGAGCTTAGTAGACTTACTGAAATTAGAAAAAAGAAATTTTCGAGCAGTAGGCAATCCAGAAGCCATATGCAATAATTCAATTTCTAAATGTTTACCTGAATCGGTGTCCACCTCTTGAATAGCGTGGCAATTAAGTGTTGACAGATAGGATTGATTGAATATTTTGGCCACAACATTATTAAGACTTAATTCTAGTAAGTCTATTACATCATTGGATCCTATGGTCATTTTATTCTTCAAACTAAACCTTTGCTTACTTTAATAACGTTAAACAATGTTCAGTCGTTGGTTTCAGGTACTTCTTTCACTAATTTGCCCTTATCTGCAACAACCGATTTTTGTAAAATACTATAGTCCTTTTGAATCGTTCTAATTTTCTTCATATCGCTCATCTTTGCCAATCCAAACCCTGCCACCATTGCAATTAAAACAAGGATAGTTTTCGGGATCATCACCTCAACAAAAACAAGGTTTAATGATGTCTTTTGCCAATTTATAATCGCAAATATTACTGTCGCAATAAGGATGATTAAATAGATTATAACTTTAATCTTCCCACCGGCACTCATACTGTTCCAATAATCTTTCATTTTATTTATCTTTTAATATTGTGTATTGACTGTCATAAAAATCGCTATAAGCCAGTGACTGTTTCTCATTTTCAATTACCAATATAGGCACGAAATTTAATTTTATCGCCTTCATTTAAAATACTTCTATTGTATTAATTCTTCAATCGTTTCGTAGCAACCTTTTTCGCCCCCAAATCTTTCGCGAGCAGATAAATTTTAGCCGATTCCATCAACCGATTTTTAACCGTGACAGGAACTTCGTGTTTATTCAATATATCATCGAAAACTTCTTTCAAAATACAGACCTTTAAACTGTGACGCAATATTTAAGAAACGGTCACAATCTCTTATATGAGATTAAGAATAACCAATACAGTCAATTCAACTGCCGAAGAAATTCCTTCCTTTTCTAGATTTTCTTTTAATTTGGATCTAGTTCTGGATAACTTCATTTTAACTGCACTGATACCAAGATCCATCATCTCAGCTATTTCACTCACCAACATACCTTCCCAATAATACATTACCAAAATCATCCGATCCGTTTCATTCAATGCTTCTATTTCGGCTACTAATTTGTCTTTTTTGACCTTTGAATTTTCTAGAAATTCAATATTATCTATAATAGACAATGGCTCCTCCTCATTCACCAAAACATCGAGTTGATCTTTTGTCTTCTTTTCTTTTCGAAAATAATCCATACAATAATTGTATGCCATTCTATTCAGCCAACCTTCAATTTTCTTATCATCTTTTAGTGAACCAATATGCCGAAATGCTTTTAAAAAAAGTTCTTGTGTAGCATCTTCAGCAAGATTTTGATCTTTTAAAATAAAAAGACATCGATTGTATATTTTTTTACTCAATAAATTATACAACTCTCCTAATGCGTTGATATCATCATTGCGTAATCTGGATATGAGTTCATCACTTATTAAGGTAGCCATTATAGCAAAATTAATCGATTTAGAATTAAGTTAAAAAGTAAAGGTCCAAAATTAGATTAATACACATTTTTATCCTTTAAGCTGAAAAAATCAATTGTTGTTTTATAGATGATCATCAAGTCTAGATATAACGACCAATTTTTAATATACTGCATATCAATTCTTATTCTATCCTCCATTGACTTAACCGTATTTGTTTCCCCCCTATATCCGGTAATTTGAGACAACCCAGTAATGCCAGGCTTTACCAATAAACGATGGTCATAATCAGTGATACTCCCACTAAACTTATCGTTCAACGCTTTGATATGTGGACGCGGTCCAACAATTGACATGTCTCCAATTAAAACATTGAAAAATTGCGGTAATTCGTCCAAACTTGTCTTGCGAATAAAACGTCCTACTTTCGTCACTCTTTCATCATTTCTAGTCGCCTGCTTATCTTGAAAATTCAATTTCATTGATCTAAATTTATAACAATGAAAATATTTTCCAGACCTTCCTGCTCGTGCTTGTTTATAGAATATCGATCCTTTAGAGTCGATCCTGATCAATACACCTAAAACAATAATTGCTATCGGAAGGACTGTTAACGTAATGAATAAAGCAAAGAAGAAATCAAGTATTCTTTTGAGAATTAAATTCCGGGTATCAAGTAGCGGAAACCGTTCCAATGGCACATCTGAAAATTCGAAAAAAATATTATTGTTGGAAGATTTGCCAGCCACACTATCAGTAATAACATGCACATTAACACCATACTCAACTGAAAAAGACATAAGGTGTGAAATATCTTTAGGTTGAACTTTTACAGAAGAACAGTAAACCTCATTTAGTTTTCGTTCGATAATCAATTCCAATATCTCTTTCAAATTAAAAGTATCGTAAATGCCTTCAAAGACATAGCCAAATTCCTTTTTTGATAAAAACTGATCCTTTAACTCTATCATAGTAGGCGTATTACCTATCATTATAAAACGGTTGTATCCCCGACCACGAATTCTGTATACTCTTATTAAGTATATATAGATTGAACGGCCTAAAAATATGACCAAAACTAAAGCGAGGATCTCCTTAATTTCCATCACGTCATCTAATGAAAAAATAAGAAACAATAGGATATACATGACAAGAAAAGCAATCAATTGGCGGGCTGTCGACCCAAACACCTTGTAATAACTAATATATCTACGGGATTCAACTCGTGGATAATTCACAATATTCGCAGCCAACCAAATTGACAAGATTAATAGCAATTCGCCAGACTCAAAAAACAGCGTAAAAACTAGTCCGATTAGCAGAAAATCTACCAATAAGCAGGTTAAGAAATAATGAAAATATTTTGGTGCTTTACGGCGCATGCTATCAATTCAAAAATACCTTTTATTCATTTAAAGAACAAATTAGCAATAATTTATAGAATAGATTCTATTGCAATAAATTAGAAATAACTACCTTGTTGTACAATTAGAGCTCAAATATTTCAATCTTTCACAAATTGCAAGACCAGATATACGCACATCTCGCCTATTTCGATATTTTTAATCATCCATTAAAAAAAGATGAACTGAAGAATTATAATCTATCTAAGGCAGATGAATTTGAAAATGCGCTTGCGTTCTTATTAGAAAATAAACTCTGTTTTAAACAGGCTGAATATTTTTCCATTCAAGAAAACATATCCCCAATCATCGCGCAGCGAATAGCAAAAGAAAAAGAGGCAAAACACTATTTTGACAAGCTCCCTTTTTACGCGAAATTAATTCAATCTTTTCCTTTTGTGAGTGCTTTTGGAATTTCGGGATCATTGTCAAAAAACGTGATGCACGAGAATGGGGATATTGATTATTTCATTATTACAAAACCGGGAAGACTTTGGATTTGCAGAACGATGCTAGTCGTTTTCAAAAAGATTTTCCTCCTTAACTCTAAAAAATATTTTTGCGTTAATTATTTTGTTGATGAAAAGAATCTAAAAATATTAGATGAAAACATATTTACAGCGATAGAAATCACTCATTTATTACCCGTTTATAATCCTGAACTTATACAACAATTTAAACAGGAAAATTATTGGACAAAAACATATATAGCTAACTTTCGACATCCGGTAAAAGTTAAAGAATTGCAGTATAAAAGAAAATTAAGTCATATTTTTGAATGGTTGCTTAAAGGTAAAACAGGTGATAAATTAGACCTTTATTTAATGCGTTTCACTTATAAAAAATGGACCAAAAAATTTAAACATTTTGATGCTAAAAAATTCGAATTGACTATGCGAACGAATCGAGGAATATCAAAACATCATCCTCGAGATTTTCAACAATCTGTCCTCAAAGAATTTACAAAACGAATGGAGCAAATAAATTCTGAAATTTGAAAGTTTTATTTACACATAGCTATTTCTTAAATTTCGATCCTAAACAGCTCGCATTAAGTAAACCATACCCTCCTGTGGGCACATTAAATGCTACAAGTTTTTTAAGAGAAAAGGGGTATGACGTTAGTTTTTTCGATGTTTCATTTAGTAAAAACTCGAATGAAATAATTCCAGTATTGGAAAAACAACAACCAGATTGTTTGGTAATTTATGATGACGGGTTTAATTACTTAACAAAAATGTGTCTCACAAAGATGCGCAATGCGGCATTTGAGATGGCTAAATCTGCGCATGATAAAGGAATTAAAGTAATTATTGCCAGCAGTGATTCGACCGATCATTATGAAGACTATTTGCAACACTCTGCGGATTTTATTGTGATGGGTGAGGGTGAAATCAGTTTATTAGCTTTGGTAAATTCGATTAAGCACAAAACGACTTTCGACGACATTCATGGCATAGCCTTTAAAAAGGGAAACGAAACAATTGTCAACCCAAAACGTGCTATCCTAACCGAATTAGATACTTTACCATTGCCCGCATGGGATTTATTGGATATTCATCCGTATAAAAATGCTTGGAAAAATCATGGTTATTTTTCAATCAACCTTGCCACAACGAGAGGTTGTCCATATAAGTGTAATTGGTGTGCAAAACCAATTTACGGGAATCGATACAATTCAAGATCACCGCAGCATGTCGTTAAAGAAATTAAATATTTGCAAACACTCTTTTCATTTGATCATATATGGTTTAGTGATGATATTTTTGGTCTAAAACCAGCTTGGGTACAAGAATTTAATGAAGTATTAAAAGCGGAAAACATAAAAATAAAATACAAGATTCAATCTAGAGCTGATTTATTGTTGAAGGATGATACAATTATAAGTTTGGCTGAATCTGGGTGTGACGAGGTATGGATTGGTGCTGAAAGCGGCGCTCAAAAAATATTAGATGCTATGGATAAGGGCACTTCGGTTGAGCAAATTAAAGAGTCTACGCTTATCATGAAAAAACATGGATTAAAGCCTTGCTATTTTCTTCAATTCGGATATCTATCAGAAAATTGGACAGACATAAAAGCTACTTTAAATTTACTATTTGAAATGATGCCTCATGATATAGGTGTTTCAGTATCCTATCCATTACCTGGAACAAAGTTCTATGATATTGTGAAGTCAGAAATGAGTGACAAATCGAATTGGGAAGACTCCGATGAGTTATTAATGATGTATGAAGGAACTTATGCACCTGCATTTTATAAAAAATTACATCGATTTATACATAAAAGGTTTCGACAAAAGCAAATTGAAGCGGATTTTAGGAAAGGTAAATTCAATCGTTTTGCTAGATGGTTTTATTTTAAATTTTTCTCGAATCTTGAATATTTACAATTAAGTTCAATGAAAGGAAACTCGAAAGACTAATCTATTTTTTGAATTGAATAAATCACCGTAAATTCTCCCCAGATTTTTTCTTGATACACAGGAGTTAAACTCAACCTATTCTCGCTTGCGATTTCTATAAGCTTATCTAACTCACAGTCTTCTGAAAGAATCATATATACTTCACTGTTTGCGTTAAAATAATTCGCTAATTGCTTAAAACAGCGCTTAAAATAGTCAAAATCCTCACCACAAAACCATGCATATTCCGCATCATTTACAGGTTTCTTCGGGTAATACGGAGGATTGATCATTATATAATCAAATTGATGGGGTGGAATATTATCAAATAAATCTGAATTTATTGCATCAATTTTAACCCCATTATTCACCCCATTCATCTGAGCATTTTTAGCTGCAACTGGATTTATATCAGTAGCAACAACTTTTGCTCCTTTTTTAGCAGCCAGAACACTAACTGCCCCTATTCCACATCCCAATTCTAATAAAGTCTTCCCATTTAGAGGAAGCGTCTCTAAGAATCCCAATAATATTTTTGTGCTGTGTGTAAAATGCGGGAAGAATACGGTAGGTAATATCGAGTACTTTAAATCCTTATATTTCCAGAAACGAGTTTTCTTAAAATAATATTTGACATATATTTTTAAACCCGGACTGATTAATCTGATTAGACGCCGTTGTACCCCCATATTTATTCACTATAAAAACCTTCTATTTCAGGTTGTCGATAACGCCAAATTTTATGCATCAATTTTATTTCATAAGGGAATTTGTAATAATCGAATTGATAACGCCAACTAGCGATCCCCTTCAGTACAGCGCGTTTAAAAGGTGTTATTTTATAATCTGACGACGTAGGATAGTATCCATTTAATACTGTTTCAAAATTTTTGATTCTATCAACCATCGCACCATTTAACCAAGGGGTTAAGGGATTCTTTCTCAAGTCAAAATTTTCCCAAGCTGGATTTAACCAATCTTCTAAATTTTCAGGAAATGCAAACCCTGCAGCTGTAATCTGTTCATACAAGTCTGAACCTTCCGTAGGGACCGGACTGTATAGATATATAATGATTTCAGTATCCGGATTTAGTCGCTTAATTTTTTTTATAAAAGAGATATCTTCCTTAATCTGTTTCATCACTTTTTTAGGATCATCCCCTGGCATTCCAAGTACAAAAGAATACTCAGGAATAATATTAAACCTCTTTAAGCGAACGGCAAAATTCTCAATTTGCTCAGGACTTTGTGTTCCACCTTTATCCATTTGCTTCAAGACTTCTTCACTTCCCGATTCTGCCCCAAAAAATATCATTCGACATCCTGCATCGCTCAATAATTGCAAATCTTCATCTGAATACTTGTCCAAAGTATCAATTCTACCTTCCCCCCACCATTGAATATTGTCCTTCAAAATCAATTTAGAAAATTCGACAACACGTTTTCTTGATGTAAAAAAATTATTATCATGAAATTCAATTGAATCAACGCCGTATTTATCTTTCAGCTCTTTAATATCTTGATACATATTCTCTGCTGACTTACCTTTCCATCTTGCATTATAAATTGGGACTACAGCACAAAAAGAACAAGTAAACGGACAGCCAAAACTAGAATGATAAGCCATGGTTTTTTTACCCATAAACGTCTTCGATAAATACCCATTAATTGGATAGTATTTATCAAATTCTGTATAAGGTAGTCGAGGTAAACTATTTTGATCTAATAATTCTTCCTTTCGGGTTTTTACAATTGTATCATCCTTTTTGTAAATTAAGTTTTTGATCTCATCAAGTGATTCATTATTTTCCCATGCCCTCAATAAAGATGGAAAAGCCATGTCTGCGGGACCAGCAATGACCACATCAACAAAGCCACTATCTAAAACTACTTTGTATTGGTTGGTAGCAAAATAGCCTCCCCAAATAATTTTTATCGAACCGAACAATTCTCTTACCTTTTTAGAGAAAGGGATAGCTTGTTTAAGTTGTGGGCCAGGCATTACTGTAACACCGAAATAACCAAATTCATTTGTAGATAAAAGTGCAGATATTTTCACCCAAGGATCATGCTCCATATTTCCATCAACATAAACAACTTCGTGTGATTCTTGCACAGATGCACCTACTTGAAGAATAGAATTTGGAACGCGATGTTTCCATCGTCCACTACGCGGATTAAATAGGAGAACTTTATTTTTCTTAGAATTTCTCAAAATAACCAATCATTTTAGATTTAATTATTGCACTCCTTCAAATATACAGTTTGTATTTTTAAAACCCTATATTTGAATCAATCAGATGAAATATTACTTTCAAATACTTACTGTAATTCTCTTTATAGGTTTACTCTTGAGTGGATGCCGAAAAGATGTAAATGAACCAACAGACAAAAATTCAATACTGCTTATTTGGAGCAAAGCCTATCCAGCAGAAACATACAATTCAGTAAAAACAGGACTAGAATGGGCGCTATCTTCTATTGGCGCATCAGATTTTGAGCGGAACGGAATATATAAAATAGGAAATGATAAGTTTCATATCGATCCGACCTTATTAGGTTTTCCTCAACTCAATGAAGCTAAATTAATAGCATTCCATCAAAAACTAAAATCATCAGAAGAGTACTACACAAATGATGGAATTGATTTAGGTAGATATATTTCTCTAATTATTGGTGCTACAGAGCATTATTACACATTAACCGGTGTTCCTAATCACATCAATGAAATACTAGATGCATACGAATTTAGCGACTTAGCGGGCTTTGTCAACAATTCTGGAGTGTCACGTATAAATCGAGAAATTACTTTCTCAAATCCGTCAGGCATTAAGCAAATTTTTGTTGCCAAGGAGTTGAACGATGCGAAAACATTAATAGAGTTTGAAACTATAGAAATAATGGAAAATGGTCAATTGCGATTTGGCATTTTTGATGCCAGTGGAAAAAGAATCAATGCATCAGACCCAACAAATTCATCAGCTGGAAAACCTGCCAAATGCATGTGGTGTCACGAGTCAAGAATCCAACCACTTTTAGCTGTGCAAGACAATCACGAAGGATATTTAACATATATTCAATTTAGAGACACCCTCGATTATTTTAGAAACAATCAAATTCATCAGCAATTAACCCTTCTAAAGGGAGTAGATTATGTTGATGAATTGGCACATACAAATACCGAAATAATTTACATTTCATTTATGGAACCTTCCGCCTATAGGCTGAGTCAAGAGTGGAATATATCGATTGCCGAAGTTGAAAGAAGACTGGCGAATTTAGTAACACATACCCACCCCGAATTTCCATTTTTAGGAGAATTATATGACCGGCTTGATACTGAAAATTATGCTCCTTTTAAAGGTCTTCCCGTTTCTTCAAGCATACGCGAAAAATCAGATATAGAAGTGAATCATTTCGACTGAGGAATAACCTTATACAATCTCCAATATCCTATAAGTGAGAACAAAACGAACAATCCCCAAAACCGCGGATAATGAATGATTATATTTAATGATTTATAATTGACAAGATCAGGCACATGATGATATTGCACGATAAAGGTGAGCAATAAAAGAGAAATGAAACTAATGAGATAAATTTGTTTTGAATTTGATTTTACCCAATGAACGATGAAGAAGATAGGCAATAGTAAAAACAAAAAATGGTATGACGCGCTAGCAGGCAATAAAACGAAAGCTCCAAATATAAAAATTGAAGAATTAACCGTGTCAAATTTAAATTGATCTACTTTAAAGATCAGTATTGAAAGGACAAAAACATAGAGTATTAACAATACTTTAAACAATATTCGAAGAACATTACTTTCGTATCCGACTGTATATCCTATTGCCGGATTATAAACGAATAAGTTATTCAGCATTGAGTCAATTGATTGAAATCCGATTGCAAATTTTCCTTGGCCCGATAAGTCACCTTGTAAATGGTCAGAGAAAACGGATGCAAAACTTGAAAACACATTACTATCCACATAAAAAAATAAGATAACAATTGTTAGAACAGCGACAAATGAACCGATTAATGCTTTGCGCGCCAATTGTCCTTTGCTTCGAATATAAATCAAGAATAAAATGGGAACATATTTGACCGTAGCCAATAACCCGATCAAAATTCCAGGAACAAGAAATTTTTTCTTCATCCTATTCGCTCCAACCGCCTCTATTATTAACCAAGAAAAAAATAAATAGACCTGACCAAAATTAAAATTGGATGCAATTGGTACAAAAAATAAGGAAAGAATAAGAAGTGTATCAAAGCGTTTCCATTCGAATAAACGACTTAACCGAAAAGGAATAAAACAGAGCAATAGCATGTTCGATATTAACCAAATTCGCTTTGCTGTCAATAAATCCCAAAAGGTCAATGGAACGTATAATACAGCAGTTACTGGAGTGAACGGAGCGAATTTTGCGCCATTTTCTACGCCAATTTCAATCGCTTTATTATAAAACCAATCATTATCATAAAACTGACGTATAGGTTCTCCCGTTACTAGTAATTTAGCGCTGACGTAATAATTATTAAAATCGGTGCTTAAATTATTCCACCCAGGTAAAACACCTTTCAAAATAATATATGAAAGTGAGCACAATAAAAAGAATGACCCTAGGATATATTTACTTTTTTTCATTCGGAGGATGAACTTCTTTTGAGTATTCCTTTTAAGACGTAAAACCCTTCAAAGCAGTGCATTTTAAATTCTGTAAATGTTGAAATTTTAAATAATCGGCTTAAGATATAGGTTGGTCGAAAGTAAAAACTGCGGTAAGCTTTATTCTTTAAATTTTGTAATTGATGTTTAGTAAGTGTACCATTTCCATGTTCTATTTGATCACCCGATTGATCCATTATTACAGTGTCTTCATTAATAATTCCTTGCTCCAATGCTTCCGTTCTAAATGACGTATTACTTCGAGGAACAGCTACGTTAAAAGAAGCATAATCTGCATCTATTTCTTTAGCAAATTTAATTGTGTGTTCAATTGACGCTTTTGATTGGTTGGGCACCCCAATAAGGAAGGTCCCTAAACGTTGAATTTTGAGCTCTTTTGCCAATGCAAATGTTTTTTTTATTTGCGCAACAGTATAATGCTTTTCATATTTTTCAAGCAATTCATTATCGGCCCACTCTACACCAAACATAATAAGTTTACAACCCGCATTTTTCATTAGTTGAAGTTCTTCTTTGTTTAATACATCAACCCGAGAAAAACACATCCAATTGATGCCGTATTCTGCCTCAATCATCCATTCCAATACAGTTTTTGTTACAGATTTAGATTGAAAAAAAGTTTGATCAGAAAAATAGATAAACTTATACCCATTCGTTTTTAAATACTTCAATTCGTTTATTATAGAATCGGCTGAACGTGTTGTATAAGGCAAGGTTGACATAATACAAAATGTACAAGGATAAGGACATGCATAATTTGTTAAAACCGTCGCAATCGGTTCTGCATCCGCAAAAGGCATGCGATATTTCCCTGTAAACAAGCCTTGTTTAGGAATAGACAAGGCTAAATTTTTAGATCTTTTTCCAGCTTCATTGATCAATTGGTCACCTTTTAAAAAACAGATTCCAGTTGCGTCATTTAAATTATTTTCAACCCATTTTAATGTACCATCCATGAAGAAATTAGTTACAATAACATCCAACCAACTATACTGCAATAACTTTTCTTTCAGTTGATCGAGTAAAGCATCGCCAGAACAAGCTATTTGTACGTCGGGTAAAAGGCTTTTTACATGCATATAAAAAGCTTCATCTTCAGTTAGACTAACGGAACCTAATTGCCCAATAATATGTGTTGGCTGAAAAGCAAATATTTCATCCACACTCTGTTGTACTGACTTTTTCTCTGCAATACTATCTATTACTTGTAATTCGTATTTTACTGAATCAAAATAGGATGTTTGCACTAATAAATCGACAGGTTGAGGCAAGTAATAGGCTTTCGAAACCTTTGAACAATAGTAATCCCTGATATATATTTTCACACCAGGTGGATTGAGAAATAAAATTCGTTTTTTATTGTTCATCTAGTCCTCCAAAATAAATTGATTAATTTGATTTACCATATATTTAATAGGCATCTCCTTAAAACAAGTAACCTCACCATTACATGTTTTTGCAACTTGAGATTTAGGATGAATAAAACAAGGTGAACACGGCAAGTTAGATTTTAAGTTAAGCATTATTTTGCTATTAGGATAGCCTACTAAATTCGCTGATGTTGGACCCCAAATGCCAATTGTCCTCACACCTAAGAAATGTGCCAAATGCAAAGGACCCGAATCGTTTGTAATTAAAACATCTACTTCTTTCAATTCTGTAATATAATCCGCTAAATTAAGCGCTCCAGATAAATTTAAAACCTTGCTCGCATTTATTTTATTGTCCATTAACAATTGCTCAAAAGCATCTACTCTCTCCTTTTCTTTAGGCATTCCAGTTAAAACAAAATTTACTTGCGGAAATAACTGCTGAATATCACAAATTAATTCAGCAAATAAAACGAGTGGAAAGCGTCTTTGCGGCAGATAATCTCCGGCATTTATATTGACCATTATTTTTTTCAAAACAGATTTCTTCTTCGAACTTCTTATGGTACGAACAATTATATCCGAATCAAACATCTCTTCAATAGCTTGTATTGCGGGTTTATTTGATAGCGATATACCATCTCCTGAATTATTCGAATGAAAAGTAAAATACTTCCGCGGTTTTCCTATTGCTGCAATTAAACTATAAATACCGGACAAATTAGATGTCCTTTCCATATCCAATATCGTACTTTGTTTTCTTTTCCAAATTTGACTAAACGATTGCAAAACCGAACCAAAAATGACCAATGGATTCTTGGTATTAATTAATAAACACTCAAAATTCAGTTCATTCAATATCTGTTTATTCTTATCAAGTGTTACAAAGCATATAGCTTGTTTATCGATATTTAAATCTTCAATAACAGCGACTATTCTAGTAATACTTCCCAAACCAAAAAACTTTATAATAATAAACTTTGATGCGTCATTATTTTTAGTTGGATTGATTGCTTTAAACGATTTTAACAACCAATAAAATGGATAAAAGAGGTTGTCTATTGCTATGAGTTTTTCTCTTGTCATTTATTTTGCTAAAATTCTTAGCATTATACTGCTTATGAAAAGTTTAATTCTGACTTTAATTTTTAAAGAATTATTACGTTGTTGTTTCTTTAAATTAACACGATTATAGATGTAGCGAATGGCATATCGATAGAAAGCATCAGAATATTTACGTTCAAAATTTATTTGCCTGTCAGTTGTAGTATTCCAATCTGGTTTTACGGTAATTTTCGATTCTATTTCAGTGTAAAGTTGTGTTCCTTTGATCGGATAACTTTTAGTAATAGTAAAATGGTTCGGCAAAGCCTTCTCTAGGTATTCTGCTGTCAACATTATATCCTCATAAGTCTCTCCAGGATAACCTACCATTATAAAAGTACCTGTTTCTATCCCTGCTTTTTTCGTGGCAATTAATTGGTCCCGGACTTGATTTACATCAACCCGTCGATCCATAGCGTCGATAATTTTTTGAGATCCACTTTCGGCCCCAATCCATACGCGAAAACAACCCGATTCTTTAAGCAGTTGAATCACTTCATCATTCATCCGTTCAGCTCTTGTAATACATTCATATTGTATTTCTAAGCCAGTTGCTTTAATCGCATCATTAAAACCTCTCAACCATTTATGACTTACAGTAAACACATCATCAACAAACCAAAAAGTATCTGGTTGGTAGGTCTCCTTGAGCAGCAATAACTCTTCCACTACTTTTTCAGGAGATTTCCTTCTATAAGATTGACCATAGACTGCAGTACTACACCATTTACACGTATAAGGACAACCTCTCTGTGTACTGACATTGAGCGCACTTTGTCCATGCGCGTTTTTCCAGCAATCTAAATATTTTTGAATAGGTACAGCCGCGCGATTTGGATTTGGTATAAGATCTAAATCTTTTAATTTCGCTCTAGGTGGATTCTTTTTAATCGAATTATTTTCAAGATAAGTCAACCCGGTAATATTGCTTATATCACCATTATCAGACAAAGTATTTACCAATTCAAGCATTGTTACTTCACCTTCTCCAATAATTAGATAGTCTGCACCAGCAGCCAAATAATTCTCTTGATTATAAGTTAAGTCTGGTCCTCCAAGTACTATTTTCATAGCAGTGAGACTAGGTTCTTTCTTTATTCTATTTATCAATTCAATCACACGGACTTTGGTCATCAAGTTCACATAAAAAGCAATAAGATTTGGCTTCTCTTTGAGTAAATTGCTCCACCAATCATCAATAGTTGAAAATGTGGTATCAAAAACTTGATGTGTTATAGATTTTTCATTTAGATAAGCCGAAACATACAATAATCCAAGCGGTGGATATGGTTTCAAGATTTTTTGCTCAATCTCATCTTCGCATAAAAAATAGCCATGTGTTAATAGAATCTTCATTTTTTTACCGCGATTATGATATAATGATCAGCATATGAAGATAATAAAGAAAATCGACCAAAATACCTTTCTAAGTGATTTAAGAATTTTAATGTCTTTCGTCTTTTCTGAAAAAATGGTTCTAAATAAGAAGGGGGAAGAAAGAAGGCGACTGGTTTAATTTCCAAAATCGAATATTCTGTTGCCAGCATTTTTTTCACTTCTCTTGGTGAATGGTAAAAAGTTTTAACCGCTGTACCTTCTACGTCGACGAGGACACCTTTCTTTGTATTTCTGCGGAATAAGGACTTAAATCTAAACTTGGTCAACAGATATAAAGATTCCATCATACAAAATTTAGGCATCATGACCCAAACTAGATACGCCCCCTTGTTTTGGTGTTTAGCACTCGTATTTACGACATTTTTTAACCCTTGCTGATCTAAACAATTAAGGCCACCAAAATTTGAAAATAACAAGTCCGAGTTGATCCAATTATCATCTAAGTCTTTAAAGTCAAGCACAAAAAAATCAATATCTTTTGATTGTTTAGATTTCGCATAAGCAATCATTTCTGGTGAGCCATCAGTTGCAGTGACATGGATATTTTCATCTTTCAGTAGTTGAGCATCTACGCCTGTTCCACAATTAATTTCGAAAACTGATTGAACTTCATCTATAAGTCCTAACTTATCTATCCAATAATATACACGTTGTCGTTGGTACTTACCAATTTCACTATGCGTAAATTGATCATCATAACTTTGTGCTGCATTATCAAACAAGGCTTCTTTTTGCTCCATACATTCGAATTAAAAAGCACTACAACATCTACTGCATCCCATAAATAGACCACCAGCCTCACCGAGGTCACCACGCAATTTTTTTAATGCATCCGCATTCCAAATTTCTTTTAAATTCTGTTTGTAAACATTCCCTATATCGTGATTATAACAACGTCCGTGAGCAGGAATAACAGAGCCATCAGACTTAATCATTAAGCTATTAAAAACTGCAGCGCAATGATCCCCAAGAATTTCTTTAGGCTTCAAATAGTAAGTTTCTAGTTTTTCAATTGACTTAATTTCAGGTGAGAAAAATATTTTAAATGGTGTTTTAAGAGATTTAATTTGATTGATTTCATCCATCAATACATTCAAATCCATATTCTTAAAATCGATTATATCAATATTCGAATCACTTGTAGGATAATCAATGCCCCATTTAGATTCATTGTGCAATACTGCAGTTTCTTGACTATTGAATTGTGTGTGCATAAAGGCAAACTCTTCAATTTGTAAATGTTTTAAACTATCTATTAAATCTTTAAGATGACCTATATTCCATTCAGTAATCGCACAAATAACACTGATTCGAGGACAATTCTTTTGCGCCTTAATCAACTCAATTCCTTCCACTGCTTTTTGAAATGATTTTGCATTGCCGCGAATTTCATTGTGAATATCTTGCGGACCATCAAGAGAAATAAAAAGTTCATCCAAACCTGCCTTCGCCAAATCAACAGCTTTACGCTTTAAAGTTAAAGCGTTTGTTGTCACCGTTGTATATAGTTTTTTCTCATTTGCATAGACTAAAGATTCAACTAAATGAGGATAGACTAAAGGCTCCGTAAAAGCGTAAGCCAATTTTGCTTTTGGGTAATAAGCTGCTGTATCATCAATGATTCTTTTCACCAAGTCCAACGGCATATTTAAGGGATGTGTTCCAACTAAATTTTGCGCGAAATTACTGTCCATATTCTTGGTTCCAACATCACACATCTTACAATGTAAATTGCATACATTATTCACCCCTAAAACCACCCATTCTGGCGGAAAAAAAAAGTGCCGTGGCATCTTCTTTTTATTCAAGTAATTGAGGTATCCTATCATTATTTGAGTACTTAAAATAAAGTAAAAGGCAAACTATTTGTGAGCAAGCGTTAGCAATTAAACCACCTACAAGCCCAAAATTACAAGATAATAATATTACCGCTAATATGAAGTTTAAGAGCATAGAAATCAATATAATATTCAACACCTTTTTTTCTTTATTCTTTTTAAACATTTCAAATACTAGAATTGAATAGAGGTAAGGAGGGAAACTTATTGCAAACCCCACTAAAACACTTACTAAGTTAAGCTGAATAGCAAAGAAATACTTTAGAATTATAAAAATTAAGAGCATCAATATTGTATTGATAAATAAACCAGACCAGGCCAAATTCTTGCGCATTTTACTTATTCCTTGATCTTTCATTCTATAAATATTTTTCAAAAATGGTATAACGAGGATAGTTGGAATTGTTTGAGCCAAAATAAAAAACCCAGAAACTATTTGATACTCCCCTACTGGTTCTCCCGTATTAAAAAAAGCAAATACATACAAATCGATTTTTGATTGTAAAAATCCAGCCGCATTCATTAATAAGAAAGGTAATGTGACCATTAACATGTAGGGATTAAACAACCATTTCCACCCAGTAAAAATTTGACTTTGAGAAATTAAAAAAATAAATGCCTTTACACCCAAATAAACACTATATGCTATTAAAAGAGAATCTAGTGTTATTGTAGAATTAAAAAGTAATATCGCCAGTATAGAAAACGCGATTAATTCACCAATTATAATCACCAAATAACTGCGCTTGTAAACGAGTAATGGTTGAATAGAGTTAATGAGATATCCTGATAAGAGCCAAAAAACAAATTGATATGGCAACAATAAAACGGACAGTGTAATAACGATTAAAAGCAAAGGCATTCTTGTTAAGAAAAACATTTGCCAACTCGCATTTATCGAACGTGGATCCTGACTAAAACTACGCTGTAAATAGGTTCCAACTCCCCAATTATAGAAGATGTTTGCAATAAAAAAATACAAGAAGTAATCAACAAAAAGACCCCAAATATCTTTATCTGTCAATTGAACAACGAGATATGCGAATAGTAGGCTTGTAAAAGGAGATAACAAACTTGCTATGCCATTTAGCGCTAAATATTGTATTCTAATGATTTTTGGTGTTTTCAAAAACAACGTTTCTTGTGAAGTTGAAAATTACCAATTTTAGTTGAGAAATAATTATTTAACAATAGATCAACATGATAAACTAGTCTAAAGAGAGGTGTATTCGCCAAATTAAATTAACTTAGTTTTTAAGGAATTATAGATTTATAAAAAATGGAAGAAAGCAAAATCTCAGAAGAAGTAACGGTTACACCTATAATTAGAGATCTTGAAAGATTGTTCAATAGATTCATTCAACTCATTTGGAAATTCATTAAATTAATATTTTCAGGTTTTGGCTTTATCATTAATTCTGTCCTCAAAAACTTCATACTTTTCATAGTAGTAATTGCACTTGGAGGATTAATGGGATTTTTAAGTATCAATTGGTTTCCGCGAATGTATAAATCAAGCATGGTGGTTAAAATCAATGTGGACTCTAAAGCACAACTCGAAAATGATGCAGCTTATATCAATGCCTTAATTTCCAGTAAAGACACGGAAGTATTAGGCAATCTACTACAGGTAACACCCGAAGAAGCTGGGACAATTATTGAATGTTCGGTCAAGTCAGATCCTACATATTTAGAAAAAATTAATGCGCTAAATCAATTGTATTTAAGCACAGATACTTCTTTGCTTGCTAAATTGAATTATAAAGAACTATTGGCATCAGAAGACAGTGAATTGAGCGTCAAATTCAAAGTAAGTTTTACTGCCTCTGATCACAAAATATTCTCTAAGCTTGAGGCGCCATTTTTGGCTTTTATTTCTAGAAGTGAGGAATTGAATAAATTGCTCGCAATAAGCACAAAAACACTTCACTTCCAAAGAGATATTTACGCTAAAGAATTAGTAAAACTAGATACTTTATCGAAGGTGATGAATTTGGCAATGGTTGAACAAGCAAAAAATGGTGAAAATAGCGGTTCTACAACGAACCTTGTTCTAGGTGAAACCAATACTAAAAACAATATTACAGCCTTAGATATTCAGGATAGATATCTTTATTATGCCAATAAAATTTCTAAGCTCGATTTACGTTTACATGAGAATGAAAAATGTTATTTTGTAAGTGCACATATCAATCCATATGGTGAAAAAACTGGCTTCGGCAGATTGGCAAGAACTATGATGGGAGCACTACTCTTCTTTTCATTTACCATTCTGATCATACTGCTGTTGAATTGGCGCAAAACAACGCGATAAATGAATCCGCAAAAACAGGGGATAACCGACAAATTAATACGAAATATTTATGGCAGTACTCTTTTCAAAGCCATTGATGTTATCTTCAACTTCTTACTTGTTAGATTTGCAATAGATTTTTTCGGTGCAGAAGATTATGGTATTTGGTTGACCATATTATCGTTTTTTACTTGGTTTTCTGTTATCGAATTTGGCGTAAGCAGTAGTTTTAGAAACCACCTCACTAAATTTTTTTCTGATAAAGATTATATCAATATCCGCATTTGGATCTCTTCAGGATATAAAGCAACCACCATCATTTATTCAGGAATGATTCTATTGGGCGTTATCCTTTACAATTTAACAGGATTTGAATTTGACAATCAATCCACAAAATTTAATTGGGTATTCCAATTAAGTTTTACGATGTACATGATTTATTACATCTTCTTTTTTCTCCAATCGGTATTACTTGCTACACACAATGCCCAAATAACCTATATAATTAGTGCTTTACAAAAAGTTGTGCTATTGGTTGGCATTCTATTGTTTTCCTTTTTTGAATTAACGCCTTCTTTATCATTTATTTGCCTTTGGTTCTCAGCAATACCACTTATAATTTGGGGCCTTGCGAATATGATTACATACCGTAAAATTTTACCTGATCTAAAACCAAAATTCAATTCATCAACCAAAGAAAAAATTCAATCGCTCAAACAAATCAATCTGGCTTTTTTTCTTATTCAGATTGCAACACTTATTATTTACAGTACTGATAATTTAATTATCCTTAACCGATTGAATGGAACAGATGTGACGACTTATAATATCGCCTTCAAATATTTCAACATCATTATTATACTATTTAACATTGTTCTCTTACCTTATTGGGCAGCATTCACTGAAGCCGATCATAAAAATGATGTCCCCTGGATAAAAACACATATTAAAAGATTAATTCTTTTGTGGACCCTGATGGCTTTTGGATCAATCTTAATGCTTTTCCTTGCTCCAATCGCCTACGAAATTTGGATTGGTAAAGTAGTACACATACCGTTTGAACTCTCCTTTTTTATGGCCATTTCAATTTTGATTACTTGTTGGAATAATATTTTCGCCTATTATCTCAATAGCATTGCAAAAACAAATTTACAACTCGTCGTAATTGTAGTCTCTGCGATAATTAACATTCCACTTTCTTTTTATTTACTAGATCTTTGGGGAATAACAGGCGTTATTATTGCAACCAGTTGTGTACTCGCGCCACTTGCAATTGCTTTACCAATTCAATATTTAAGGATTATTCGCAATAAAATCACGGCTTAATGGAACGAGTATTAACTAGACAGAATTCCGTTCAATTGATCTTGCTTGAGCTTTTAAGTTTAACACCAATCTTAATAATATTAGGAAATATTGTACCACCCATTCCGATGAAAATACATCATATTGGTTTTGGACTTATTTTTCTGATCGTGATTTATGCTTTAATGTTAGATCAATACAAAAAGTGGATACTCTATTTTGCTTTGGGTTTCTTATTTATTCAATTCACACATGAACAGTGGTATTTAAAAGGTTATATCGATTACTTTTTTGGGCCTTTTGTTTTTATTTTTCTGTTAGACCTGCACATTAACAAACGGCTACCTATAAAGACATTAGAAAAATATATCGTCCGCTTTTTTGCCATTTTATGGATCCCTATTATAATTGCAATGCTTCAATTTATGAACATATTTCCAATTACTTTCTGGAATGCAACTTATGTAAATTTCGCATATTTCGGAGACGTTGCTATTCCACGTCCGAATGGTTTTTTATACCATGGTTCTGAATTGTCTGTGATTATTTGTTTCGCCGCGTTGTACCAATATTTTAAAGGTGTTAAGGTCGCTTTCTGGATGCTGTTATTGATTTGCATTGCGGCAATGATGACCTATTTCAAAGCTTTGTTTGGTTGTGTAGTCATCCTCTTTATCTACTATATCTTTTTTGTGAGTAACGGAATTGGCACAAAAATAAAGTTAATGACAAGGAAGCGGCTCTGGTTATATTCCATCAGTATTCTCTGTGTTGTTGGGATTTATATTTATCAATATCTCATGATGATTCATTCTTATACCGGATATTATTTTACACCTACTTTACTCACGGGTCGCGGTGCAATATGGAACATCTATTTGGAACGAATAAAAGAATTTACTTGGTGGAATTACTTCATCGGAAATGGGATGGGTACATCTTTTGATATTTTCGCTGATTATGCCACTCCAGAAACGTGGTACCTTTTGGCGATCGACCCTAACACCGACACAGATTATGACACCCACAATGCCATCCTCAGTGTTTTTATCAATAGCGGAATTATAGGGGTTTTATTTATAGTTTATATCTTTAAAATGGTTTATAACCAAGCCATTCGATGGTTACCGAACCCAAAATGGAATAAAGCCGTCTTTTTTGGTATTTTTATTCTTCCTTTGTTAACTATTGGTGTTACAATACCAATTTATGAGAATTCTATTTTTTGGATTGCAACAGGCTTTTTAATCATGCGATGGAATTATTTTACAAACCAAAATGAAACAGCAAATCAACTTTAAGGCAATAAACATCGCGCATGTCGACTTATTGCTTTTTTCTGCATTCTTGATTTCATTTTTCCTACATTATCGGATAAATGGCTTTATCGCTATGCTCATCATTATATTTTATGGTTTCAAATTAATCTTTAAAAAAATAAACATTAATGGTGGCTGGGGCATTTCATTCTTACCGGCACTCTTCTTCACATTAATATTAGGCCAATTGTATTCCGAAGATTTACAGGAAGGCTGGACAATCATTGAACGAAATTTAGCTTTGCTATTTATTCCTTTTGCTGCTAAAGCTATAATCAATTTATCGCGAGAAAAACAACAAATTCTTATCAAAATTTTTATTGTATCAGGTATTTTTGCCAGTCTTGTTTGTTTAGGAATTGCCACTTTGAACACGATTGAATCGCAAAGCTTTTTTGTTATTCCGAACAATACTCATTTCTTGTACAATCATTTTATGCACCATCGATTAAGCGATCCGATTGGAATGCATGCGGTTTATTTTTCTATCTTTCTAGCCTTCTCCAACATCACAATACTGTATAGCCTTTTAAACCGAAAATTGAGCCGTCCAAAAAAAGTACTACACCTATGCATTTTCTTATTTATTATCGGCATGCTTTACCTTCTAAAATCGGCGAATATTGCATTTGGATTTACGATATGCTGCGGAATTGTTATTTTGAATCGATATCGAAATATTTTAACCTATTCTAAACTTAAATTGACTATTCTATTCGCTGGTTTAATCTTATTTACAACCATCAGTATAAATAATAAATTAGAAAATTTCACGATTGACTATGACATGAAGAATCCCAGTGCTTCTCCAATCGAAATTCGTTTATCTATTTGGGACTGCACATGGCAAGCCATTACAGACCAATGGGTTTTAGGAGCAGGAACAGGTGATGGACATCATGCTCTGGTTGAAAAATATGAATCCAATGAATTTCAAATTGGTTTAGCAAACGATTTCAATGCACACAATATGTTTTTACAATATTGGCTTGGAAATGGAATTCTTGCCTTAGGACTTTTCACGCTTGGTTTATTACTCTTATTCTTAAAAGCGATAAAGAAAAAGAACGTTATCTTCATCTCCTTTATCATCTTATTTACGTTGTTTAGTTTAACTGAATCAACCTTACGAACGCAAAAAGGGCTATTCTTTTTTGTCTTTTTTGCAGGATTGTTTTATTGGAACCCTACCTTGTGGTCTATAAATCCAAATGAAGAATGAAAATTCTACAAGTACATAACTTTTATAAGATTGGCGGCGGCGAAGACACCGTTGTTGCCAACGAAAAAGAGCTACTTGAACAGAATGGTCATGAAGTAATCACTTATTATCGTAACAATTCAGAAATCGATAAATTCAACTTAATTAATAAAGTTAAACTTTTAAAAGACACCACATATTCGACGCAAACAGCAGAGGAAATTTCGGCTATTTTAAACAAAGAAAAACCGGACGTATGTCATGTCCATAACTTTTTACCCCTCATTTCTCCTGCAGTTTATAAAGCTTGCAAAAAACAGCAAATTCCCGTCATACAAACATTGCACAACTATCGTTTGATATGCACAAATGGCATTCTGTTTAAAGATGGTAAAATCTGCGAAAAATGCCTCAACAAGTCAAGTTATAATGCTGTAAAATTTAACTGCTACCGCAACAGTAAAATTCAAACATTTGCCGTAGCGCGTATGTTGGAAAAACACAAAAAAAGAAAGACATGGAACAACGATGTCACCACTTATATTTGCCTAACACAGTTCGCAAAACAAAAATTTATTGCACATGGCTTACCAAAGAATAAACTCATAGTTAAAGGCAATTTTATTCCCACACCTGCGGTCTTTGAAAAAAACAATACAGCACCATACTTTGTTTATGTTGGTCGATTAGAACCTGACAAAGGACTTCGCACAATCATGGAGATTGCTCCAAAGAGTCCTTTTCCTATTCAATTAATTGGCGAAGGATCGTTAACCGATGAATTAAGAAAAATTAAAAATATAGAAGTCTTAGGTAAACAACCCTATCAAAAAGTTTTAGAATTAATAAGCAGTGCAAAAGCACTTCTCTTTGCCTCATTATGGTATGAAGGAATGCCAATGACTATAATTGAAGCTTTTGCTTCTCATACAACTGTGATTGCTTCTGATTCTGGCGCAATGGCCAGTATGATAAGGCATCAACTAAATGGCTTATTATTTGAACCTGGCAATGCAATTGCTTTGTTGTCGGAAATGAAAAAAATTGTAGCCGATTCAAACTTGTCAATTAAACTTAGCACAGTCGCTTACCAAGATTATTTAGAGTTGTACAGTCCTGAATCAAACTATCGCCAATTAATGGACATTTACGCTTTAACCATTGCAAACAAAAAAGTATGAAAGTACTAGGAACAGAGTTGTACGATAAAGGCATACAAAATGCAGTCGATGAATTTTTAGATTTAGCGCAAACCACACCAAAAAACTTATTGGTCAGTCCATCTGATGCAAACGTTCTGGTTTTAGCAAAAAAGAATATTGAATTCAGTTCTGTTTTACGCCAATATTTCTGGAATTTACCAGATGGCGTTCCTTCGGTTTGGGTTTTAAAATTAAAAGGAGCAAAGAAAGCCAATAGATGCAGCGGACCCGATTTTTTTGAACAAATAATTAAGGCTAGTAAAGATCTATCTATCAATCATTTTCTTTGTGGAGGAGCCGATGGAATTTCAGAAAAATTAAAATTACAATGCGAAAAATGGGGAAACAACAACATCGTAGGAACAAACACACCTCCTTTCAAAACCGTTACTAACGAAGACTTTCAAGCACTCGCAACAAAAATTAAGGCATCTAAAGCTGATATTATATGGATCGGTTTAGGGGCACCTAAACAAATTTACTTCTCCGCAGAATTAGCCAAATATGTAACAGTAAATTTTATAGTTCCAATAGGTGCTGCGTTCGATTTTCACTCTGGTAATATTAAAAAAGCACCCCAATGGATCCAAAACATTGGATTAGAATGGTTTTATAGAATGCTTAAAGAACCTAAAAGATTATTCAAAAGATATATCAGAGTTGTACCTCAATTTATATTCTTCGCGATAGGTGATATTTTTAAAAATAGAACTTAAAACCAACTGAAATACTCAATTCCGGCATAACAACCGTCTACTCGAATTTCGATTGGATAATTTTCAAGATGCAACCCTCCGCCTCGACCGGTTTTTAAATCAAAAGCATAGTGATGCCATGGGCATACGATTTTACCATTTTCACAAACAGCTCCAGTTAATTCAATCCCTTGATGCGGACATTTATTCTTCACCAAATAAAAGTCACCCTGTTCTTTTAAAAGTAACATCGACTTTCCATCGATTAAAACTTTTTTTAACGGCTTTTTTTTTAACTGTTCCTCCAATTCTGCCACAGTATCTGCAAACTTTACCCATTTAATTTTAGTGGAAAACATAATGGTTTAAGATAGACAATTTTGTAACCAAACAAACCATTTCGTTATAGAATCGTGAAAAGTTGGGTTAGAATTAGACGGTCGAACAGTAATTGTTCGGCCGTTCTATATTAAAGAATATCTATTGATTTTAGGTTTAACAGTCCTGTTTACTTCTAAAAATTACAATTTACAGTCAATAATTCCGTATATCTTTATACTTGAATTGAAGGTTGATCATTGACGATATATTTACGCTACATAGCATTACTCATCTTAACACTATTTGCTTTACCTAAAGTAAATGGACAAACTACACTTATCAAAGAAATAAATGTTAGTAGGGATACTATTCAATTTGACACCACAGCAATTTATCGTTCTGGCTTTGAAATCAAAACAAAATCGGGCCGGTTATTATCAACCGAATATTGGCTCGATCCTCTCCACGCAAGATTATATATTAAAGATTCGATTAGGGCCAAGACAGTTACGTTGCAATATGAAAGGATCCCGGTGAACCTCGGTCAAGAATTCAAACATAAATCGACAGACATCATTGTTACGGATACATCCGCTGCGAATTTTGATCCTTTTATTTATTCAATTTCTACCAATGCTCCGAACGAAGATTTATTCGGCTCCGCTAAACTGAATAAACAAGGAAGTATATCTAGGGGAATAACTGTTGGAAACGCGCAAAGTTTGTCATTACAATCAACCCTCAACCTACAATTAGACGGGCAAATAGCACCAAATTTATTCATGCAAGGATCAATTTCTGATGACAATATTCCTTTTCAACCCGAAGGGAATACGCAAAAGTTGCAAGAATTTGATCAAGTTTACCTCAAAATTTATAATGATGATTTTGCGGTGATTGGAGGTGATTTTTGGTTGCGTAAACCTGCAGGATATTTCTTAAATTATGCAAAAAGAACGCAAGGAGTATCTGTCGAAGCCAACCATGATATGGGCATGTTAGGATTTGAAGGTCATGCTAATCATAAAATAAGTGGTGCCTATTCAAAAGGGAAGTTCTCACGAAATATTGTACAAGGTATTGAAGGAAATCAAGGTCCATATAGATTAATTGGTGCAGAAAATGAAACTTATATCGTTGTTCTTGCAGGAACGGAAAAAGTATATTTGGATGGTAAATTATTGACAAGAGGACAAGAATTTGATTATACCATTGATTATAATACAGCTGAAATTGTTTTTACAGCGAATAATTTAATCACCAAAGATGTTCGATTAGTGATTGAATTCCAATATTCCGATTTAAATTATGCAAGATCGCTTTTTGCTTATAATGCAGAAATTAAAGGAGAAAAATACAATACGTGGATTAATGTTTATTCAGAACAGGATGCAAAAAATCAAACAATACAACAATCCTTAACTGACGAAAAAAAAGTGATTTTAAGTCAAGTCGGTGACTCATTACAAAATGCTTTTTCCAATAGTATTGATAGTGTTGGTTATTCAGAAAACAGAGTTCTCTATACTTTGATTGACACCTTAGGGATTGATTCTGTTTTACTTTTTACAGGTGAACCGAGTCTGGCAATTTATCATGCAAGCTTTGCCAAGGTTCCACTTGGTCAAGGGAATTATGTTTTTGATAGGTATACGGCAAATGGGCGTGTTTATAAATGGGTAGCACCAATTGCCGGCGTACCTCAAGGAGATTACGAACCTATACAATTATTAATCGCTCCGCAAAAGAAACAGATGTATGTAGTAGGTACAGAATATTACGTGAGTAAAAACATGAAAACTTCAGTCGAATTGGCGATGTCCAACCACGACTTAAACACATTTTCAAAACTTGACAAAGCTAATAACCAAGGTGTTGCTTTAAAATGGAAATGGAGCAGCAGCAATTTCATCAATAAAAAGGAAACCATTCGTTTAAATACAGTTGCTGATTTTGAATTTAATGAAAGAACATTCGAACCGATACAATGGTTTAGAAGTGTTGAGTTTGACAGAGATTGGAATGTAAGAAATAAAGCATATAGTGGCAATCAATATCTTTCTGATGCAGGTTTGCGATTGGTTGCAAATGACTTAGGTGGCATAGGTTATAATTTTGAAAATTTTATTTGGGGATTTGATTATACTGGCTTTAGGCACAATATTGATGTCAACTTGAATAAAAAAGGCTGGAAATACATTGCTGACGCGAGTTTACTGACCTCTAACGGGGTAGAAAACACATCTTATTTGAGGCATAAAATGGATTTGTCTAAAAATATGAAGTTCTTAAAAGTCGGTTTCCAAGACATTCAAGAAACCAATCGAATAAGAGATGAATTGAGTCCAGATCTATCACCTGTATCTTATCGTTTCTACGATTGGAAGACTTATATATCAACAGGCGATTCTATCGTCAATCAATTGAGTATTTATTATCGCGAACGTTACGATTGGTTCAGTGATTCGACAGACCTGAGAAGAGCAACGAAAGCACAAAATATTGGTTTAGAAGGCGCTTTACTTAAAAACCCGAACAATATTTTAAAAATAAATTTGAATTATAGAAAACTCGATGTTTTAGACACTATTTTGTATCAATCACAACCTGAGAACACAATATTAAACCGAATTGAGCATGTCATGAAATTGGCAAAAGGTGCCATTTCAACCACTACATTTTATGAAATAGGATCGGGGCTCGAATTAAAGAAAGAATATATTTATTTAGAAGTCAATCCAGGACAAGGAACACATGCATGGATTGACTATAACGAAGATGGCATTCAAGATCTCGGCGAATTTGAAGTAGCAGTATTCGCTGACCAAGGGAATTACATTCGTGTTTTTGTACCAACCAACGAATATGTGCGAACCTATTCCAACCAATTCTCCACAAGCCTATTCTTACGACCAGAAACAGTGTGGAGATCGGAAGCCGGACTAAAAAAATTAATCGCTCGATTTAGCAATCAAACGATCTATAAAATTAATAGGAAAACAAGTTTTGAGAACGATCTGCAACGGTTTAACCCATTTGTGTATGAAATTTCAGACACCAGCTTAGTGTCTATTAGTACTAATTTTAGAAATACCTTTTATTTCAATAAATCTAATTCTGTTTTTGGCTTAACCTATACCTATCAAGAGAATGCGTCAAAAATTCTTTTATCAAACGGTTTCGACTCTCGCCTCAACACATCACACGAAGGTCAGTTAAGGTGGAATTTAAGTAAAAAATTAAGTCTAAGAGTCGCAAGTACATTGGGTCGTAAAAAAAGTAATAGTGACTATACAATTGGCAGAGATTATTTTATTGAATATTATGATGTTGCACCCGAAATTTCATATCAACCCAATACAGCAATTCGACTTGCCATTAATACAAAATATAGTGAAAAAGAGAATCAATCAGAATTAAAAGAAGCGGCAAAAATAAAAGATATCGGCATTGAATCGAGAATAAATCAGGCGCAGAAAGGGAGTTTAACCGGTCGTTTAAACTTTATTCAAATTGATTATAATGCAAGTCAAAATAGTTCATTAGCATTTGAAATGTTAGAAGGTTTACAACCTGGCAACAACTTTACATGGGGTCTTACATATCAAAGAAAGGTGGCGAAAAATCTTCAGATCAATTTCAATTATAATGGTAGAAAATCAGAAAAGAGTAATGCCATTCATTCAGGCGGTATGGAATTAAGGGCTTTCTTTTAAACGTTTATTAATTCAGTAAAAAGTACGCTTCAATTAAATAAGAAGTAACCAAGATATCTAATAATTTCTTTAGTTTTGTAATGTATCTAATAAAACAACCTTGGAAGAAAAGCAGATGAAATTCGCGACAAAAGCCATTCATGCAGGAGTACATCCTGATGAGGCTACAGGCGCAATAATGACCCCTATTTATCAAACATCAACTTTTGTTCAGTCGGAAGTTGGGGTAAATAAAGGTTATGCATATTCTCGCACTTCCAATCCAACTAGAGATGCTTTAGAAAAAAGTATTGCGGCATTAGAGAACGGAAATTATGGAGCATGTTTCGGTAGTGGTTTAGCAGCTATCGATTGTATTATTAAAATGCTCAATCCAGGAGATGAAGTCGTTTCGACGAATGACTTATATGGTGGAACCTACCGATTATTTAAAACGATATTCGAAAAATACGGAATCAAATTCCATTTTGTTGGCATGGACAATGCTGACAATATTGAGGTATACATCAATAAAAACACACGTTTAATATGGGTTGAAACACCAACCAACCCAATGATGAATATTATAGACATTGCTGCCACGGCGAAGATTGCTAAAAAGCACAGCATAATGTTGGCGGTTGACAATACGTTTGCGACCCCATATTTGCAGACACCTTTGGATTTAGGGGCAGATATTGTAATGCATTCGGCTACTAAATATTTAGGAGGCCATTCTGATGTAGTGATGGGCGCATTGGTTTGTAAAGACGAGCAAATCGCAAAAGAAATCTACCGCATTCAAAATTCGAGTGGTGCAATCGCTGGCCCTATGGATTCATTTTTAGTTTTGAGAGGAATTAAAACATTACATTTAAGAATGCAAAGGCATTGCGAAAACGGTAAACTTATTGCAGAATACTTAGCCCATCATCCAAGAATTGATAAAGTTTATTGGCCAGGATTCGAATCGCATCCCAATCATGAGATTGCCGCAAGGCAAATGAACGATTTTGGGGGCATGATCTCTTTTTCTTTCAAAGGAAACGATATCCAGGACGCCTTGAATGTTGTTCAAAAAGTATCAGTATTTACTTTGGCTGAATCATTAGGAGGAGTAGAATCACTGATCGGTCATCCAGCAACAATGACGCACGCAGCCATTCCGAAAGAAGATAGAGAAAAAATAGGCGTTGTAGACTCATTAATTCGTCTAAGTGTTGGTGTTGAAGACGCAAAGGATTTAATAGAAGATTTAGAGCAAGCATTAAAAATATAAAATTTATAATAAGATGGCAATAGGAGAAATAAACCCAACAGCGGTATTAGAAGCAGTAAAAAACGGAAGTGTTTTTGTTGATGTAAGAGAACCTTATGAAATTGATGAAGTAGCATACGATATTCCGAATGCAATATTAATTCCCCTAGGCGAGATTCAATCACGCATGAATGAAATTCCAAAAGACGTGAATGTAATTGTTGGTTGTCGTTCGGGAGGAAGAAGTATGAATGCCTGTGCTTTTTTAAGTATGCAAGGTTATACTGATTTAACGAACTTAAGTGGTGGTATAATGAGTTGGGTTGACAATGATTGTCCAACAAAATAAAATTGCATACGTTACGGGGAGTTCCCGTGGTATTGGTTTAGCCTTGGTTAAAAAATTAATTGAGGCTAAATTTTTTGTATTCGGAATTTCGAGGACTAATGATTTTAGTCATCCTAACTTTCTACATGAATCTTTAGATTTATTAGATTTAGAGGCGGTAAAAAACTACAAATTCAAACATTCAGCTGATCAGGTAGTATTGGTTAATAATGCTGGAATGCTTGGAATCGTAAAACCTATTGGTCAATTAGATAGTCAGACTATTCAAGATGTAATGACCGCCAATTCGATTGCACCACAAATACTAATCAATCAATTTCTAAATACATTCCAATCCGAAGTAAGTCTTGGACACATCGTTTCTATAAGTTCAGGGGCAGGTAAACATGCCATAGATGCATGGGCTAGTTATTGCGCTTCGAAAGCGGCTATTGATTTATTCAGTGAAACTGTTTGGTCGGAATTAAAAAGTAGAGACATCAAGAACTGGCATGTACACAGTATTGCACCCGGAGTTGTTGATACACAAATGCAATCTGAAATTAGAAGAAGTAAACCTGCTGACTTTTTAGCCTTAGACAAGTTTATGTTCCTAAAGAGCAATAATGAACTAACCGACCCTACTGTTGTTGCCAAAAAACTTTATCAAGTTATTCAGTCTCCCAAGTTATTCAAGGAATGTTTAATGTCAGTACGCGATTTTTAAATTAGAATTTGTGACACTTTATCCTTGGAATCTCAAATCACAGATAAATCAAGGAATGACACCTTTTAAACATTTATATAAAATTAGGTCGCCTAAATTCCGTATCTTGGGCTATTAGAAAAATCATAAGACTAATTTATACATGAAAAAATTTACGCTTTCACTAGTAATTACTTTGTCCACATTATTTTCTTGGTCTCAACTTGCTGAGGAACATTTAAAATGTGGTTCAACAGAAGCAATTCAACAATTATATATTGACAATCCAGAATTCGAACATGCAACAGAAGCTGAGCAAGCGCGTATGCAAGAAGAGTATGAAGAATTTCTGACATCATGGAGCCCTGGAGACAGATCAACTTATGTTGTTCCTTTAGTAGTACATGTTGTTCATTTAGGTGGTGAAGAAAATATATCAAACGAGCAAATCTATAATGCAATTGAGCAGTTAAATGATGATTTCAATATGTTAAACGATGATTCGGATGAAACAATTGCAGAATTTGCAGACATCAGAGGTAATTGTGATATAGAGTTCAAATTAGCAACAAAAGATCCTTCAGGGGCTTGTCATTCAGGTATTACTAGAACTTATTCAAGTACAACTTACGATGAAGGAAGAGACAGAAGTGGACATCCTATTGTAGAAGCAGTTGAAGACGAACATGGAACTTGGCCACAGAATAAATATATGAATGTTTTTGTTTGTATTGATCCAAATGGTGCGGCAGGTTACACTTATAATCCTGCAGGTTGGTATTCAGCATCAGGAATGGATGGATCGATTTACATGAGTCATGATTATATGGGAATTATTGGAACTGGCTCTATAGGAAGAAGACACACTTTAAGTCATGAAGTTGGACATTGGTTAAACTTATCACATCCTTGGGGCGGATCTAATAGTCCAACACTAATTAGTAACTGTGGTATTGATGATGGTGTTGATGACACTCCAAATACAATTGGTTGGGATAATTGCAGTGATCTTTATGGAAGCACTTGTGGAAGTTTAGATAACGTACAAAACATTATGGACTATTCTTATTGTTCAACAATGTTTACTGAAGGACAAGCTGCTCGAGTTCAAGCTGCTTTATTAGGTGGTACTGCTCAAAGGTATAAATTATCAACGCCTGCAAATTTAGCGGCAACTGGTGTAGATGCACCGGGTGAATTATGTGCTGCTGAATTCTCTTCAAATACAACTATAATCTGTGCTGGCGGTTCAGTTGATTTTAGCGACAACTCTTTCCATACTGTTACAGATAGAACTTGGACATTTGAAGGAGGTACACCATCAACATCAACTCTAACTAACCCAACAATTACTTATGATACACCCGGTCGTTATGCTGTTACTTTAGTAGCAAACAATGGTGGATCTTCTGTAAGCAATACAACTACTAATTATATTACTGTTTTATCTAATCCTGGATCGAGTCTACCATACTCAGAAAGTTTTGAAACTTTATCTCCTTTTCCAGATTTTGATAGATTTATGGTTGAAGGATCTGAAGATCTCGCAAATTGGGAAATCACGTCAGAAGCTGCATCACACGGATCTAAGAGTTTAAAACTTGAAAATTTCGATATGGACAATGGTTCTATTCGAAGTATAATTTCAGGATCAATTGATTTAAGTGAAGTAGATCCTGATGACGATATGATTTTCAACTTTAAATATGCTTATAACCTTCGTAGAGACGACGATTTAGAAAAATTAAAATTCTACATCTCTAAAGATTGTGGTGAGACATGGGCATTCAGAAAAAATATTCAAGGTGACAATTTAAGTGAAGTAACGAATAGCTCAGCTTATACACCGGCTTCAGTAGACGAATGGTATCAAGTTGATATAACAAATATCATTTCTGATTATTATGTATCAGATTTCAGATATAAAATTGAATTCGAAAACGATAACGGAAACAATATATATATCGATGAAATCAATATGTATGCTGCGTCAATGGCTGGTTTAACTGAATTCGAACAAGCTTTAAACTTGAAGCTATTCCCTAATCCTTCAAAAGGAAACACAACATTAAACATCACAGCAAAAGCAGGTGAAGATTATAAAATTACAGTATTAAATACAATGGGCTCACGTGTATTAGATGTTTACAACGGTCAATTAGGAAATGGATATAATACGCTTGAAATGGAAACAGGTCAATTAGCAACTGGTATCTACTTAGTTCAAATTGAATCAAACAATCAAGTTGAAACTATTAAACTAGTAAAAGATTAAACTTACCCAAATATGTTAAGTTTCAAAAACGCATCGGTTTAGGCTGATGCGTTTTTTTATTTTTAGCACCTTGACTCTATAAACATCAACAACGAAAACGGCACTCTCCTATTTGAATTTAAATCTATTTTACCACATTAATCGAATGACTTTCTAGGACCTTTTAACCTCATAAAAATTAAGACATATAAGAGCGGTAATTAGAACAGTTTGGAAACGCAAACAACAAGTGAGTTAACTTTACTTAAAAAGTTCCTTAAAACGACCTAAACAGAAAATAAAAAGATGTGATCATTGCATGATAAAGATTAATTCTGAAACGGAGACCTATGCATTAATCCTATTTTCGATTTGGAAATATGAAAAGTATTGAGATTGTACGTTCAATTAAAATAAGTAGGATATTATCTATCATCTAATAAAGAGAACCAATGCAAAACGCTTTTAAACTTCCTAAGGCAATAACATTTCGATTCATCGATAGTCAAAAATAAGCACAAAAAAAATGCACCTTATTGAGGTGCATTCATATTTGTTATTTAAATAATTCTTTTTGATTAAGCGCCAACAACTTTTTTATTGTTATCTTCTTCAACATCATCATCATCATCATCCGGATCAATAATTTTATCATTATCATCCTCCACATCATCATCCTTATCATCACGATCGATAATAACACCTATTCCACCACCCGTAGCAGCTGAACTCGCTTCTATTTCATCAGAAACGCTATCCTTTTCGACAATAGTAATCACTTCTTTCTCACATGCATTGAATGCAAACATGAAAACTAAAAGTCCGAATATGTATAAAATCTTTTTCATTGCTTATAATATAACTATACAATTGTAACAAATATACATACAAATATCTTATAATACAACTGTTTACCCAATAATTTTAAAATCTACTTGTACTTCCTAGCTTTATAATAACCTTTGTTCCTTTGCAGACACCGTTTTAATCGTTCAATTGAAAAGGACCGATAATAAAAAGATTTTCACCTGTCAATTTCCGCAAAAGTTCAATTCGTCTATTCGTTATTTCCACACCTTTCGACTCATGATCACCGTCAACGGTACGTTTCTTTGCTTTTATACTATTATCTATACCGAACCCATTGTCAGTGACAACAAACATTACCTCATCTAGTTCTTCAAAAATCTTGATTTCAATTTTTCCTTTTGCCTCCAAAGGCAAAACACCATGTATAATACTGTTCTCAACAAAAGGCTGCAAGATCATTGAAGGAATCTCAATACTTTCCCCATCCAAACCAGGATCAAGATCAATTACATAATCAAACTTTCCTGCAAAACGCATTTGTTCGAGTGAGAGATATAATTCTATTCGTTCAATTTCTTCGTTTAAACTAACAATAAAATTATTCGCGGCCGAACTATCTAGATTCTTACGTATTAAGTTTGCAAAATTAGAAAGGTATTTATTAGCAGATCGTTTGTCAGAACTATTAATAAAATATTGAATTGAATTTAACGAGTTAAATATAAAATGTCTATTCATACTTGCATTCAAAGACCTTTGTTCTAGGAATAAAAGGCGATTTTGTAAACCTAATTGATCGTTGACTTGAGATTGCTTTATGGCTTTTATTCTACTTTGAAAAATCAGGTAAATAATCCCCGAAATTGCTAATAACAACAAAGATATAAACCACCAAGTTTGCCAATAAGGAGGTGTGATTTTAAATGTGATTGATCTGACCAAGGACCATAATTTATTCTTATTCATCGCCCGCACTTCAAATACATAATCTCCTGGTTGTAGAAAAGAATAAGTGGCATAATTAGTTGATGAAATTGGGGACCATTCTTCTGATGTACCTATCATCCTATATTCATACTGTACAGATTTAGGATCTTTAAGATTTATACCAATAAAATCAAAAGTCAAGTGATTTTTATTAGAAGGAAGCGTAATCATTTTTGGAATATCCAGCACGGTATCCATTTCCACGGGATAATCTAAATAATTAAATGTTTCTAAAAACAATCTTAATCCTGTTATATGTGCGATTGGCGGTGAAAAATTAAAAAGTTGTGAATTGAGCGCTGGATCAATTCGAATGAGTCCACCAGAAGTACCGACCCAAATTTTTCTTTCATCATCTTCATAAAGCGCATTTATATTACACTCCATATTAACCATCCCTTCTGATACCCCATAATTAAATATTTTGTATCCTTCCTTTAAATTTTCATCAAAATCAATGGTATAAACACCGTTCATTGTTGTCACCCATATATTATTATCAGCTGAACGAATTAAGCCCAATATTGTTTTTGCTCTATATTCTAATTCGTCTAATGGGAACAAATACATTTCATAATCTTGCTTCATCACATACAAACCATTCATGGTACCAATCCACAAATTGTTTTCAGCATCAACACAAAGAGAGTTGATATCTTTAATGGGCATTTTTATCTCTTTATAACTTGTAAAATCTTTACTAAATTCATAAAGCCCATTAAACCCACCACTATACACTTTACCATTCAACCTAATTAATTTGTTAATATTTAGATTTTTATGCAAAATATAAGAACTGTCCTTACTTAGGATAGTTAGGCCGTCATCACCACCTAATAAAGCCAGAGAATCATTTAATCGGAGAATAGATCTGAATTTCCGTTTAACACCTAATAAGGGATGATTTAAAATTTCATCTTGACTGTTTAGAATTGTTAAGCCCGAAGATGTTCCATACCAAAGATTACCTTGCTCGTCGTAATCAACTGTCCAAATAGTATTGTCTGCAATTTTATCTTTTCCAACAATATACTTATGCGCGCCATCTTTCATCCATTTAGTAATACCTGCATCATAAGTCCCGAAAATAAAATTCCCCTTAGCATCCTGATTAATAGACAATACTAAATCACTACTTAACCGATCATTTTGCGAATAAGAGACGATAGATTTACCAGAAAATTTAAGTAGACCTTTACCATCTGTACCAAGCCAAATATTCTTTTCAGCATCAATAAAGACACTCGTTAAATTATCAGTAGTCAGTCCATTTTGTGATGTGAAATAATCAACTTTCTTTTGTCTATCAATCAGATATCCGCCAGAATTGGTTCCGACACCAAACATAAATTTTTCAGTAATTGCAAATGTCAAAATAGTGTTACCTACCTCTTGATAGATTGAGGCCTTATTTTCTGAAACATTGTATTTCATAAATCCAACATTCCTTCCAGCGAAATAGATTTGATTATTGAAGATCTTCAAATCCATAATATTCAAATTTGGACTATCTTCAATTTCTAACACGCGAAAATCTTCTTTTGTTAAAGCAGACAAGCCGTCTTTACCTCCACAAAACAAAACCGAATCATTATAATTCTCTATTGATCTTATATAATGGCCTTCTGCTAACTCTACACTGTGAAAATTCTTTCCATCAAAACGAATTAGACCAGAATTTGACGCCAAATACAATTCATTATTAAACTCTGTGATATCATTTATACGATACTGATCATCAAACAAATAAGATTTAATTTTTTGATCTTCAATTTTCACGATACCTTTAGGGGTTGCAGCCCAAATCACTCCATTCTTAGCCAAATAAAGCTTTCTGATATTATTATCTGGCAAACCGTCATCAATCGAATAATTTACGAAATTTACACCGTCAAACCTGCTTAATCCTGAGACTGTACCTACCCATAAATATCCCATTTGATCTTGACAGATATCTCGAACTTGTGACTGAGCCAATCCGTCTTCAACATTATAACTTATAAAATTATATTGTTGACCAATAACAATATGCCCAAAATTAAGTAGGCAAACGAGGAATAAAAAACGCACCTAAAGTGATTTTAATGTCTTCACAAAATTCGAAACTCTATTTCTTGCAACCGACAATAATTTACCATTTTTCAAAATCGCAAAATGTCCATCCTCATTTAGGTATTCTTTCAGGTACTCCATATTTACTATATGTGATTTATGGATACGGAAGAAAAATGCGGGATTCAAAATACCCTCATATATTTTTAAAGTTCTTGTATCCAAATATCTTGTGCCGTCATTAAAATAAAGTACAGTACAGTTACCCGAAGCTTCCAAATACATTATATCATGTATATCAATCAACTTAATTCCTTTGGTATGACTAATGGCAACTTTATTACCATAACCTTGCGTTGTCATTGAATTAGCAAGATTATCAATTGATTCAAAATAAGTTTCAAAATTAGTTGGGTTATCACCCATAATTTTTCTTGCCTCTAATACCTTATCAACAGAAATAACTAAATCGTCAATATCAACAGGTTTCAAAACATAATGAATTGCATTGGCGTTGAATGCCCTCAAAGCGTAATCTTTAAATGCAGTTACAAAAACAACCAAAAAATTTCGCTTTTTTATTCTATCTAATAAATCAAATCCCTCTGCCCCACTCGGCATTCTGATATCCAAAAACACGACATCTGGAGATTTTTCCTCAATCAGCAACTCCGCATCATCAATATTACCAGCATCACCAATCACTTCAATATCCTTGCAATACTCCTCTAACAACATCATTAGGTTTTTACGTGCTAAATCCTCATCATCTACTATTATTGCTTTTAAAGCCATCCTTAAATTCTATTTAGTTATTAAAATATTCTTTCCCACCACTTCTAAACACCCTGTATCACTAATTCTTATTCTATTTGAGTATAATTTACCTAAAAATACAAAATTGTTATAAACCATAGAATCTAAATTTAACACCTTTTAATAAAAAGCTACAACTCTAAAATTCTTAACGGTATAAAATTTAATTAATTCTCTTTAGATTGGAACATGAATTAAATCTTTAAAACACGCTTATGATAAATGATTTACATTTGGAAAATTTGAAAAAAATCTGGATTTTTAATGACAATGGCAATTAAATTCAGATTGATTTTCAAAAAAAAAGGGGACTCTAAACGAATCCCCTTTTTTTATTTCCCTTTAGTTGGCGAAGTTAAAGTCGGCTTTTTCTCGTCTTTATCCTTCGGTTGAGTTAATTTACTTTTAGATTTCCCGCCATCTTTATCGATAGGTTCAGCTTGTAATACTTTAGCCGTATAGGTGATATAATATGTTAACGACTTTGCTTTATCCCCATTCTTAGCCGTTATTTTAATTGTATTTTTACCAGATCTCAATTTTATATTCGAATAGAATTGATCACTCGCTGCATTATAAGTAAAACTTGTTACTTTAACACCATTTACAGTCAATACAATATCAGCTTTACTTTTTACATTAGCAATTTTATTCTTCAACGCTATACTTGCCGATTCTACTTTAAACGTAGTACTTGCAGGATAATCCAATTTAAAACTAGGTGTTTGCACGACTTTACTACTTACACCTGTTGGTTTCACATCAACTTTATTTTGTTCGGCTTTATACGTAATTGTATAAGTTGATGTCGTTTTTTGATTCCCATTAGTTGCGGTGATCACGATTTTATTTGCTCCTGACTTAAGGTTTGCATTGACAATTAATTCGGTTGAACCTGTATTATAGGTATAGTTATAAATTCTATTACCATTTATAGTCGCAACGATATCAGTTTTGCTTTTTACATTTTTAACCTTAGTTGTTATTTTATACTGTGCCGTTTTACTTGTGGCAAAAGTTGATCTTGGATTAACTTTTGTGAATACAGGTTTTAAATCTAATTTAGTTGGTGTATCTACCTTATTCTCTAATTGCGCATTCAATTTAATCGTAAATACCTTTTCAACCTTTTTACCATTTGATGTGGCTACAACCTTAACTAGATTAACACCGTTCTTTAATACAAATTTTGCGTACAAAGTCCTTGTTGAAAGGTTATAGTTAAAATCGTTTAAACGGATCCCATTAAGGTATAGCGATACATCTTTGGCGCTTGTTAAGTTTTCAATTTTAGCCTTAAACGAATAATTTTTTGAGGCCACATTGGACAAAGTAGTCTTTGGCATTATAGGCAAGATTACTGGATCAGGTTTTGTAAAACTCGTTTTTTCCTTTTCTAAATCCTCTTTTTTTAATTTCAGATCCGTACTACCGTCCGTCTTGTCACCATCTATTTTACCCGATTCAACTTTATTTTTGATTGCCCCATCAACCTTATCATCATCTTTTGCCCCATCATCTTTTATTATGACAGGAGTAGTATAAGAAACGGTATAAATAATGGTTTCTGATCCACAATCATTAGTCAAATCAACTCGAATAGTATTAGAACCAGCACGCAAATTAATTGTGTTAATTGTCAACATGCCCCCCTCTACTCTAGCCGGCTTAGCTATTCCGTTCACCAATACTGCAACCGATCCGCCATCCATATTTTCAACACTTAAAACTATTGTATAAGGACTAGTTGCCGCTACAGCGCTTCTGCTTGTTGGACTAATTAAACGATAAGTTAAAGGTTCGCAAGGTTCCGCTAAATCACATATACCTGTCCAACGATCGTCATTAATATAATCACCAAAAGGTTCGCCTGCTGCACTGGTATTACATCCTGAACGCACCCATACACCAGTAATACATTTCCCTACATTCTCTCCTGAAGGTGAAAGTGTAGTCGTATAACCAGATAGTCCTTCAACCAATTCGTTTCCACCCCCGCTCAAATTCAACATGACATTGATCAATTCTTTATCTGAACGAACGGAAACAGCAGAAAAATCTTCCTCAAAATCAACTGTAATAGTCGGTACGCAAGCATCAGGTGAACTATAATTAATTACATACTCAACAGTTTCAGTACCGCAATGATTCGCCATTGTGACAAGTACAGTATTTGCACCATCAACTAAATCCAATTCTATAGTTAATATCTCATCAGTTAAATCGAATACGTGACTTGATCCATTGTGGAGCACAGTAATTTCATCAGCACCAACATGCGTCGCGTTTAGGTTTATTAAATATGGACTTGCATCCGTGCGCTCTAATAGGGCACCTGGAATAATTAAGCTATAAGCCGGTTTCACACATGGCTCATCCAAAGTTACATTTACAATATTCATAACTAATTCACACCCATCAACAGTAATTGTTACATCATTTAAACCGACGATTAATCTCAAATCAGCAGTAATCTGACCAGAACCGCTATCAAATTCGAAAGGAACAGCAACGCCATTAAGAAGCAACTCAATTATACCGGCATCATCCACGTGCATTACATTTACCTCAAACGCATATTCTGGTTCAGTAAGAATTAAACCATCTCTGAAATCGCCCAAAATGATCTCAGGGGTTGTGCAACCTGCTCGATCGAGTGTATAAACTATCAATTCACTGCTACAGGCGTTAGATAAGTTGACCTCCACATTATTTGGCCCATCAAATAAGTCAACTGCTGTAAAAGAAACAATTCCTGCACTTAAAGTATGCGGCACTTCCGTACCATTAACGGAAACAGAGACTAATGCTGGATCAACATTCTCTGTAGACAAGCTCATTTCGAATCGATCTCCATCAATCAGTTCAACCGAAGTTGCCGGTGTAATATATTCGAATGTAATTGGAAAACAAGGCGCAATATATTCAACCGATAAACGCTCTGTTATCCTCACACATCCATTGGCAATTATATCAATCGTATTAGAACCAGCCCGTGCATCAAAAGAAGCTGTTAATAAATTACTGAGTGCACTAAATTCACTGGGTATAGTTGTACCGTTTAATTTAACCTCTACAGCATCATCACTTTCCATATTTTCAATCGTCGCCATCAAACTATAACCAGCAGATTCAACTGAAATCAAATTACTACTTGCGTCAATTATAGGTGTACTACATCCAGCATGATTCACCTCAAAAGTTAAGGTTTCATCGCTACAGGCATTAGATAAATTAACGCGAATCATATTCACGCCATCCACTAAATTAATAGTGTTTATATTCAAGATATTGTCGGCGTAAACATATGGCAAGTCGGCACCATCTAATTGAACCTCTATTCCTCTAGAAGTAGCATTTTCTAAAAATAAAGCGATGTCATAAGTATCTTCCCCCACCTCAACAATTAATTCTGCCGGTGTGATTAAACTATACACAATAGGTTCACATGGCACAACATAATTAACACGCATTGTCTCATTTGCTGTCTCACATCCATCCGCCTCAATATTCACAATATTTTCCCCTGCATTAAGCATTAAAGTCGCATCTAAAACACCCACTTCCGAATCATAAACAAAATCAATCCTATCACCATTCAAAGTCAATGTGATTTGTCCAGCTTCTTCAATATGGCTAATATTTGCATTGAATAAAAATTCGGACTCATACACTTCAGACATAACAGTATTAATTGAAATATCTGGCGATTCACAACCGTTATATGTAATACTATAATTTACAGTATTTTCACTACAATCATTTTTTAGACTTACCTGAATATTGTTCTCTCCGTCGGATAAACTAATATCATTAATACGAATTGCACCAGTCTCAGCAATAAATGTAAAGGCTAGATCTGCAAGTCCTTTTTTTACGGTTACTTGTTCTTTTCTTTCAACACCAGTAGCAGTCAAACTGATTGAATAATTATCCTCAATAGAAACAGCTGTTGTTGTTGCAGGAATCATTAAACTATAAGCAGTAATTTCACATGGCAACTTATAATTAATAGATATTTCTTCATTCACATTTTCACATCCTCTAGCTGAAATTTTAAATGTATTATTCCCTTCATTCAGTGCGACTACCGCAGTTAATAAATGTGATACTGGATTAAAATCAAAATCAGTTAATACCCCATTGAAATAAAACTTTAAATCTTCAGCATCTGTTATATTACTAACCAAAGCAGCCAAATTGAATCCTGATTCTCCGACTTCCATACCTGGAGTAAGACCGTTAAACTTAATGATAGGTGCTTTACATCCATTATAATTAATTGTATAGGTTACTTTTCTTTCACTACAATCATTTTTTAATTGGAAGATTAAAATATTTACTCCTTCTTTTAACTTTAAATTTTTAGCAGTAATATTATTTGAGACCAAATCGAAATCAACATCAATCTTAACATCATTAAAAGTTGCTACAATTTGATCTTTACTTGTAATGCCTGTTGCATTAAATAAAACAGTATAAAGTTTAGTCGTTGAAGTTACCACCGGCGTATTTGGCACTAAATAATTCGTTGTAATTTTCGTACAAGGTACTTTTCTTGTGATTTTAACCGTTTCAACATCTTCTCCACAATCATTAGTGGATTTTAGTTGGATAGTATTTACTCCTTCAGTTAAACTTAAAGCAGCACTTACCTTTTTAGTAATGCCATTATAATTTATAGCTTGAGCAATTCCATTGTGAACAATTGTAATATCTTCTTCAGAAACATTTAAAACTGTCGCTTCAAATACAATTTCTCCATTCTCAACTACCGCTCCATCAAGATGAGATAAGGCAGAATTATTAGGCAATTTACATTCCTCTCTCACAATTGTATAGACTAAATTATCAGCTCCACAATCGTTAACCACACTTATTGTCACTGTATTTGTTCCAATTATTAAAGGAATAGCATTCACTTGAATATTTCCAGAACCTTCATCAAAGATTAATGGAATTGAACGTCCATTTAATTTTACAGACAACTCTCTTGAGTCACCAATCGCGGTACCATTCAACATTAGGCTTATTGTTTCTGCAAGGGTAGTAATTGATGTTTCCTCAGCGGTAGATAATAACGGTGAAGTACATGGATCACTTTCCTTAATATAATTCAATGTAAAGGTGGCCTGATTCGATCCACATGCATTCGTAACAATAACAGTTATAGCATTTGACCCTTCATTGAGCGTAATTGATTTAGAAGCAATAGAAGTTCCTGGATTATAAGTCATCGATCCTTTATTGACATCATTTAATTTGATACTAATTTCCGTATCATCAGAATGATTATTAATCTGCGCATCTATATTAACTAGCGCAACCTCAACAGTTGAATAAGGGACAGGAGAAATATAACCTACCGTTGGTATAATACAAGGCGCTTCATCTTTTGTATAATTCACAATAGCGACGGCATTATCTGACCCAAACTCGTTGGTTACAGTAACCTCAAAAATATTATTACCGTTACTTAATCTTGTTGTATAAACAATTTGTCGACCAGCAGTAAACGAATAAAATTCATCAGAAACGTGAATACCATTTACCTTAAATTGAATTTGAGATTTAGATTCAATATTTGTCGTATTGGCCGTAAAAGTAAAATCCGGCACAACAACCATAAAAGGAGAGCTAGACGGATGAATAATGCTTACGAATGGTGGTCGGGCTACTATTGGTTTCTCATATTTAATTATTCTCGTTTTGGATGCTGTTCCATTGGCATTGGTACCAGTTATTGTGATTGAATTATCACCTTCACGCAAGACTAGAGGCAAATCAACCACTTTTGTTCCTGAATTATAAGTAAAATCGTATGTAGTATTCCCATTAACCACTATATTGATACTACTTTTATTCGTCACGTTTAACACGGAAGCACTTAAATTAATATTTGCCGTAGTGAAAATCTGATTATCCGACCCTGGATAAGTAATATTCACAATTGGTGGAACCTTAGTAAGTTGACGCTTATAAACAATTGTTGTTGTTTTCGTATCATTCCCATAAGCATTGACACCTTTAATTTCAATCACATTAGACCCTTCTAACAAACTGGTTGTAAAGTTCATTAATTTAGAAGAGTTACTATAATTGAAACTAGTTGATGCGACACCATTAATTGTTAAACGAATTTTACTTTTATCCTTAACATATTCAACTTTTGCAGCAAGATTATAAGTTGGCGTAAATACATTTGTTGGACTAGAAGAAGGGTCTAGAATTGTAACAACAGGTGGTTGTATTGTTTGCGGTTTATTATAAATAATTGTAGTTGATTCAATATCTGTTCCAGCAGCGTTTCTACCCTGAATTTTTACTTGGTTGGCACCTTCAATTAGTCGAGCCGTAAAAATTAATTCCTTTGTTATATTATTAAATGAGAAACTTGAAAAATTGTTTCCATTCAACCAAACAGTAATATCTGATTTACCCTCAACATTTAAAACAGAAGCTTTAATACTAGTGGAAGCTACATCAGAATAAAAAGGATCAACAGTAGGCTGAATAAATGTTACAATTGGCGGTTGAATTGAAACTGGTTTTTTGTAGATTATTTTAGTGGTTTTACTATCACTCCCATAACGATTAGTACCAGTAACTATAACAGTATTTGTTCCTTCATTTAAATGCAAAGTAGCATTCAATACTTTATTCGATAAATTATAACTAAATCCAGTTAAATTAACGCCATTCAAATACAATTGAATATCCGATTTTGTATTGACATTTAATACTTGTGCAGAAAAATTAAACGGCGAAGAACTTGTTTGAGTCGAACTACCAGAAGGATTGGTAATGGTTACAATTGGGGGAGTTATTATTTTCTTTTCATCATAAATGATAACGACCGTTTCGTAATCGGCACCGGCTTCATTTTGAGCAGTTATTTCGAAAAGATTTTGTCCAGTATGTAGTACAACTCTGCTCTCAAACTCGTCTGTTGACGGATTATAATTAAAATTTGAATTAACATTACCATCTTGTTTGAAGGTGATATTCCGCTTTCCATCTACATAATAAACTTTTGCTTTTAATAAAAAAGAATTCGTTTCGGCCGTATATGGGCTATTATTAGGATCATAGATATCGACAACAGGTTTTTGCACTTGTATTTGATCTACAGGATTCTCTTTAATGACTACTTCATCCTCTATTTCTTCTTCATGCTCTTGATAATAACGACTTCTGAATAAATGAAATTTTGCGGTTAACGCAGTATAATGGTAAACATCATTTTCTTCACTATTAACACCCGAATTTCCATTCGGCATACCATCAAATAAATTGGTTTGCGGCCAAGTAATTTTATGTTCAATTCCTAAAGCAACGGCAGGATGGACTTGGTAACTTAAACCAAAACCAAAACTCGGCATTATATCACCATTAAAGTGACCAGCTTCGCCAACGACATCCGTTTCAAAATCTGCATCCTGCACAGACTTAATATTTGATTTAGACAGTTTGTCTATTTGGTCATAATCATAAATACCACCATTATCAACTAAATCAGTTTTAGTGTGATAACCAGTTATACCGATACCTCCAAAAATCATTATGTTCCATCCTGTATTTTGGCGCAACCGATTAGTATTCATCACAAGCTCAAATGAACCTCTAATTAAGTTTGTATGGTAATTAGGAATAAAGTATCCTACAGAATCTTTATAATTTTTAATGATTGCATTATCATACATGTGTAAACCGTTTACACTTGAATCATTAAGCATATATCTTTCAGTCGCTTGACCGTGAAATTGCGCATGTAAAAATCTAAATCTCCAATCCCAGGCAATTGCCTTATCCGGTTCCATCCCAAAAGATTTTCCAAAAGTAAATCCATATCCTAAACCAAGATTGGATTTCACCTCAGTTCTGGTTGTCCATGTTCCTCCCATGTTAACACCAATAAACCATCTTGAATCCCGATCATAATTGATATGACTTTGAGAAAAAGCTTGTCCGACAAATAAAAAGAATAATAGAAATAGTGTAGAAAATTGCTTCATACGCTTATAATTAATTTATAATTCGCAAGATATAAATCTCAACTCGATTTAACTTACTTTGAAAATTGCTAATGCATTTTTCATACCAAAATTAAAAAAAGGATCGTTAAAAGGGCAAATTTTACCGATAAGCCATTCGAACTAACACTAGTAAAAAGACTATTTAGATTTTGTCCAGGTTTTGGTTTCATAGAAAACACCCCAATACCCACGCACCTTTAAATTCGCACCTTCAAGCCAAATTTTGCACGTATAGGAATCACCTGTTTTAGGATCATAAACTGTTCCGCCGGACCAAACACCATCATCATAACTCATATTAACAATTGTATTCATCCCTAAAATAGGTCGAGATTTTAAAGCATCTTTTGGATTATTAATATCCTTTAAGGGCTGTCCATTTTCATCATTAGGACTAGCAATCCAAACAACTTTACCAAAAAATTTATTGTCTTTTTGATAAATTTCAATTTTACCATCTTTCAATTCTGTCAACCAAACACCAACAACATCAGTTGATTTGGTTTGAGAAATTGCCAACATTGGACAAAGCATTAAGAGGAGGAAGCACAGATTTTTCATAAGAATATAATGGTACAAAAATATACTGAATTACCATTCATTTTTAAATAATTTTTCTCCCGAATTGAAATTGACAGGATTTAACTTAAACGAAAAAACCAATGCTGAAACATTGGTCTTTTGGGTTAAATTCTAATAATTCGATTTACAAAATTCAATAAGAAAATAACAAGTTACATTTACAGAGTTGATCCTGTCTTTTGTAATTTTATTAAAAATGGTGTTACTAAAAAATAACACCATTTATATATGTTGAAAGTTAGGATTTTCAATACTGGTTCAAATGTAAACCCTATTTTGCAATTAAAAAACCCAAGTTTCCCAATTGCAAAGTTGAGTTTCCCAACGGTATTAAACTTGTCATTTAGAGATTTATAATTTTCAATAATTCGTCTTTTCTAGCACGAGAAACAGGAATTTCATGTTCGTTATTCAATAACACTGCACCACCATTTCGATATAAATAACTTGATATTGCGTTGATATTAATCACAAATGACTTGTGGCATCTATATAAATCGGGATGGTTTACCCCTTTCATGATTTGCCCTAAACTTTTAGACACCAAAATTTCTTCTTTGGTATCGAGAAGAATTTGACAATAACTTCTATCTGCTTTTAATCTAAGTATTTGAACAATTTTAATTAACCTGACCCCTTCTTGAGCTGAAATTTGAATTGTATCAATTGCATTTGATTTATCATCTACACAAATTCTTTTGTACACATTAATCAATTTATCTATGTCAACAGGTTTGAGCAGATAGGCAAAAGGTTTATAATCGATAGCTTCAATGGCATGTTCAGCAAAGGCTGTAACAAAAACAACATCAATAACTTCGTTATTAATTTTTTCAAGTAATTCGAAACCTGACAATTCGGGCATCTGAATATCCAAAAACAAAATATCTGGATAATCATTATTCTCGAGGTAATCTACCAGAAGATTTGGGTCGTTAAAACTTGTAACAAGTTCAAAATTCGGGCAAAATTCTTCAAATAGAAGAGTCAAGTTCTCTACACCAGCCTTTTCATCATCAACAATAACTACTTTTTTACGCATAGAATTTGGGTAAAATAAATTCAACTTTTGTACCGGTAGCACCTTCATTCCTCAAATCGACAATACTATAATTAGCATTAAAATTATACTTGCTCTCTAAGAGTTGAATTCGCTTCATTGTAATTTTTGATGACATCGATAAATGTTTTTCTTTATTCATTTTCATCGCGGCATCAATTCCGATTCCATTATCTACAACGGTGAAATGTAAATAATCGTTGGCAAGTGTAATTTCTAAATTAATTTTACCGTTTTCGATACTTGGCAAATTGATACCATGCCAAAAAGAATTTTCAATTATAGGCTGAATTATGAATGGTGGAATACGAACCTTTTCTATGTCTATATCAACAGAAAGAACGACATCAAAAACAATTTGTTTTGCCATTCTTTTTTGTTCTAAGTCAACATACAATTGAATTAATTCTAATTCCTCTTTAAGCAATATAAGCTCAAATTCGGACCATTCAAGATTTTTACGAATTAGCTCACCGAATTTCGAGATATATTTATGTGCTTCAAATTTATCACTTTTTAACACTTGTGTTTGAATAGAATTGAGCGAATTATAGATAAAGTGCGGTTTCATTTGGGCCAACAACGCCTTTTGTTGATATGACACCAATAAATCATTCTGCCTCAATCGTTGTTTCTGTTTGTCAAATAGATTTTTAACGATTACAAACGTGGAGAGGGAGATCAATAATGCACATAAAAAATAAAACCATACTGTATTCCAAAAAGGTTTTTTAATCGTAAACTTTAGAGTAGTTTGAGCAATTAATTCCTCCCAATTATCATTCTTCAAACGAAAGTTAAGAACATAATTTCCCGGCGCTAAATTGGTCAAACTAATTCTACTATTATTCGTTTTAAAAAGCTTATTATTAATCTGATACTCAATATTTTTACTTCCTAAAGCATTTATCATTAAAGCAGATAAAACCACCTCCATATTATTTTGATCATACTTAATTTCAAGTGTTTTAGAATAATCTATCGACTCACCATCAATAACAACGTTTTCAATTGATAGTTTACCACTATTTAATTTTTTTAATTCCTTTTTCGGGAATGATTGAACACCTTTTTTTGAAGCCAATATTATTAAATCTTTTGTTGCAGCTATTTTAAAAATCTCATTTGACAAAAGCCCATCTGATAGTAGAAAGGTTTCTTTAACAAATTCATCCTGACTATTTTTAGATAGTCTTATTAGCCCAATATTTCCAACCAACCATAAACAATCATCATCAATTAAAAAACTCTTGATATATTCACCTTTATCATCAAATCTATAAGCCTGAACATTGTCTTCGTTTATAATTAAAACTTCACTTTTAATAGATAAGGCAATCAATCCAAAATTTGAATTTGACAATTTGATGATCCGATCACCAGTATAAATCTTTTCAACATTACCTAAAGTATCAATCCTAATTATACCATCATCAACACCACTAACAATTGTGGAATCATCGTAACATATATTATCAAATGTTCTCCCCTCATAAATCCTCTTAAAATCGGTTAAATCTCTTGTATAAAACAAATTAGAAGAGGAATAAAAAATTAGTGGACCCGCTCTATTTCCGGCAATATTTAAATGTGACATCGTCAGACCTGATTTAATTTTTTCTTTACGATTAACATTAATAAAATGCAATTCTTTGCCTGATACAATTAAACCATCTTTATAGGCATTAATCTCATCAATATAAGAATCAAACACTTCAGTTTGAATTAACTTATTATTTTCTAAATTCCAACCATAAACTTTGCCACTTAGGTTAGAGATATATAAAATTGAGTCACTAACGGCAATATCAGTAATTTTATCGTTTGCTACGTAATAATTAACCGTATGATCATTGATCAAATAATAAACACCGTTATTTGTTGTGGTTAACCAAATGGACCCATTTTTATCACGATAAGAAGAGCTTACATTTTTATCTTTTAAATACTGATCAATTAATTTAAATGATCCATCGACAAACTTTAGTTTTAACAAACCACCGCATATTGTCCCAACCCATAAAAATTCACCATCATAGCGTGTATGCAAAATATAATAATCGAGCGGTGAAATAATAATTAGACTGTCCTGAAAATATTTAAGCTCATTCGACTGATTTAAAACGAATCCCTTACCTTCAATTTTTGTTGCCATGGTGTGAGTGATATCTAAACCTTCAAATTCTGTCGAACCTACTACAGCACCTTTTTCTAAAATCTGAATACTATTCTTAAGCTTTAAGTCTCGGTCAGAACCGGTATACAATAGCGTTCCATTATCAATATCACGATCATAGATCAAACATACATTTTTATTAGCTGCAGTAAAGTATGTTATTTTACCATCCGCACTTATTTTCATTGATCGTGAATAAACAGAACCTAAGGTTACATCGCCTTCTTTCGAAACAAAAATGGACTTTATATAATTAATCCTTTTCTTTTTTTCATTTCCTCCAACTTTAATGTGATCATTAAATTGATAAGGTATAATTCTACCTTCATCAAAAAAGGAAAGACTACCGTTTAAACCAATAAACCATATTTTACCAAATTGATCTTTTTCTAGATCTATAATTACATTATCAGTTAAACCATCTCTAATAGTAAAAATCTCAAATTCAAACCCATTGTATCGCGCAACTCCCTGATCAGTTGCAAACCACATAAAACCACCATTATCTTGCAAGCAAAAATACACTTCGGCACTCGGCAACCCATCTTCACTATTAAAATTATGAAAATCGTATTGCGCTTGCCCCATGGTAAAACAAGACAAAAAAATGAATGAAGTCAACAAAAAAGCATTATACAAATGTGATTTTATAAACATTATCTACAACTGGTTACTAAAAAATTTATTTTGGCTAAATCTATGTTTAACAAGGTTACCAGAATTAAATATAAACCTTAAACGACAACAAATATCAAAAATTATTTAAGACTTATAATTCGAGCGCAGGATCATAAGCTACTTTAATAAAAATAATTTGAATTTTTGGATAAATTTCTACGAACTTAAACCTTATAACAAAAACATCTGTATCTTTAACGGACCTAACTATGAAACTTTTACAAATGAAAAAACATCGAATAATATTACTTTTCTGCGTTTTAATTTTCAACACCATCACTTTTAGTCAGGTTACTGATGGGTTATTTGCAGAATATCTATTTAATGATGGTACGGCCGATGCAACTGTTGGTGATGTTGACGGTGTAGTAAGCAATGCGTATCTTGCAAATGACAGATTCGGATGTCCAGGTAAAGCTTACAATTTTGTTACAGGTGATCAATCGGTGATTGGTTTAGGAAATAATTTTAATGACGAATTTGCAACCCCTGATCTAAGCTGGAGTGTCTCTGCTTGGGTAAAATTATCAGATAGGTCAGCGAATAACAGTTTTATACTTGCAAAATATGGTTCGGATGGACCAAATGGTTGTGACGAACATCAAAGACAATTTATAATCAGGAAAAGTCCTGCTGGAAAAATTTCACTAACCTTTTATTCAAGGCTAACTGGACCAACACATTATGTTGTAGCCAGTGGATCAACATCTATAAATGACACACTATGGCATCACATTGTTATCAACTATGACGGAAGTACAGATGCTGAATCTGGATTAGCCCGTGCTGAAATTTATCTCGATAATGTTCGTGAAACATTATTCATTGAGGGCAGCGCTGGAACATTAAGTAATATTCCAGTAGGTACTGCTCACCTATCCATTGGCCAAGCAATGGGATCTGACGGTGAAGTGTGTAACCCCACACGATCTTATCACTGGCCAGGCTATCTTGATGACTTCAAATTCTATAATAGAATATTATTAGATTGGGAGGTAGATTTACTATTCAATGTGACATCTTCATGTTGCGACATCAATACTTCAATCAGTGCTGGACCAAATACTATTTATATTGATGAAGAAGCAGATGGAGCAGAATATCAATGGATAGATTGTTCAACTATGGATCCAATTCCAGGAGAAACTAATGCTTACTATTTCCCTGAAACCGTAGGGAATTATGCTTGTATTATATCGCAAGGAGAATGTACTGATACAACTGATTGTATAGAGGCTGTTGGTTTATCTATCAATACGCTAACAGAAAACAATTTTAACATTTTCCCTAACCCAAGTAAAGGTTTCATCACAATTGAAAGTTATCATATAAATAAAAATGTCAATTTGACAATATTGGATGAACTTGGACGAGAAGTTTACAAGGCAACTTCAATCCCTAGAGACTATAAGTTAGATTTAACAAATTTTGAGAATGGAATATATTTCCTCCAATTAAAATCAAATGATGGGAATGTAACTAAAAAACTAAGTGTTTTAAAGTAAAATTTACACTAACAAAATAAAAAGTCGAAGATCAAAAAATTCAATCTGCCACACCTATGAGTCTGCAGTTACCAATGATCACATGGCGCCAATTTTTACTTTATTATGCGTAGAGTTTAGGTAAAACAAATTCAACTTTTGTTCCTGTTATACCTTCCCTGCTTAAATCGACAATCGTATAATTTGAATTAAAATTATACTTGCTCTCTAAAAGTTTAATTCGCTTAATTGTAATTTTTGAGGACATGGATAAATGCTTTTCTTTATTTTTTTTCATTGATGCATCTATTCCAATTCCGTTATCAATAATAGTGAAATGCAAAAAATCGTTGAAAAAGGCAATTTCTAAGCTTATTTTTCCATTTTCAATACTTGGTATATTAATGCCATGCCAAAAAGAATTTTCAATAATGGGCTGAATTATAAATGGAGGAATTCGAACCTTTTCCTTTTCTATATTGTCAGAAAGAAGGACATTAAAAACAATTTGTTTTGCCATTCTTTTTTGTTCTAAATCAACATATAAATGAATCAGCTCTAACTCCTCTTTAAGCGAAATAAGCTCAAATTCGGACCATTCGAGATTTTTACGAATTAGCTCACCGAATTTCGAGATATATTTATGTGCTTCAAATTTATCACTCTTTAACACTTGCGTTTGAATAGAATTAAGCGAATTATAAATAAAGTGCGGTTTCATTTGAGCCAGCAACGCTTTTTGTTGATAATTAACAATTAGTTCATTTTGCAAAGCACTTTGTTTTTGTTTGACAAATAAATATCTAACAATCAAAAAAGTAATAAATGATATTAAAATCGCACTAATAAAATAGAACCATAACTTGTTCCAAAAAGGTTTTTCAATTGTAAAGCTTAAGGATGTATGCATTAAGCTAGCACTCCAATTTGAATTCATTAAGTTAAATTTCAATTGATATTCTCCAGGCTCGAGATTTAATAAATTGATCGTATTATCCTTGACTTTAAATACTTTATTATTGATACTATATTCAATCTCATTTTGACCTAACCCATTTAACATACACATAGATAGATCAATTCTGATATCATTTTTATTATAGGGAAAATTCAAATTATTTGTGATGAAGACTTGTTCTTCATTCACAAATAAATTTTCAACCTTAATTTGTTTTTTAAATTGTTGTTTCACATCTGCCCTTATTATCTTAATAACAACATCTTTCGTTCGAATAATAAAAAACTTAGGCAACACAATAAACTCTTCAATTTCGTCATTATAGAGTCCATTTTGCATCCCATAAAAAATTGAATTAAGTTGCCATTCATCTTCCAATCGCACATTAAATATTCCATCATTCGTTGCGATCCACAATGTCGTATCACCCTCCAACTGAACACCTCTAATCAGCGACTCATCCAGTAATGGTTTCAAATCGAATTCTTTAACTTCATTTTTTTTGACTAAATACATTTTATCCGTTTCGTCAAATGCCAGCAGCCCCATTTTTGAATTCAACAAAAATTTAATTCGCAAGCCTGACAATAAACAAGTTCTATTTCCATTGGTATCCAAACTAAAAACCCCATCATCAATCGAATAAATCAATCTTTTTTGATCATCGTAATGATACGCATAAACCCTTCCTTCAACTAAAACTTTATATGATTTAAAATCAGTAGTTTCGATCAATGTAGAAGCACGACCTAACATTAACCCGTTCTCCAGTCCCTTCCTCAGGACATAATAAGATTCCGTTTGATTGACGATTTTTAAATTTTTCAAATCTGCACTAATTATTGATAATTCTTCTGAAGAAACTACAATTCGATTATCCGTCAAAACTTCTAAATCATGCACGAAACCGTCCATTTTTCGATTTAGAATTTCTTTATTCGTCAATAAATCATAGCCGATTAATTGATGATTCATATACCCAATAAACAATTCTTGTCCCCTTGTTATGATTGAACTCGTTTTAACTTGATTGTTATTAATGACAGAGATTCTTTCATTGATGATATAGTAAACCCCATTATCCGTCGTCGTCAACCAAATGGAATTATTATCATCTTTAAAAATACTACTTACAGAATGACCTTTTAAATATTGCCCCTCCTTTATAAGTTCGTTATTTTCCCACTTAAATTTAATTACCCCATCATTCATAGTCGTTACCCATAGATAATTATCTAAGACAAATAAATCTAAAATCAACTTGTCAAAAACGATAATTGAATGTTTATCTTTTTGCATAGTATGCAATTCCCTTCCAATATTTAACGCATAAGCATTTTCATCAAGCGCGATAAATTTTGAATGATTTTGAAAGAGATGTTTAAACGGAAAAAACGCACTATCTCCATTTTTATATTGTACAAAAATAGTTTTTTGCTTATTGATCGATTTAGACTGACCAGAGTACATTAATAGATGTTTGTAATTATTTTCATCTATTGTCATACAGACATTTTCATCAATACTTTCAAACAATTTTAATTCCCCTTGTTCATTTAAAATAACGGAGCGGTGATTTGTGGTACCAATTACAATATCACCATTTGGTAGAATCAGAAGTGATTTAATCATCATTCTTCCTTTGCCATATTTTTTTAAAACATGATTAAACTCATAAGGAATTATAGTCCCATTTTCAAGATAACAAAGCGTACCACTCATGCCAATAAACCAAATTCTTCCAAACTTGTCTTTGTGCATTTTAATTACCACATTATCCAATAAACCGTCGTTGATTGTAATAATCTCGAAATCGAATCCATTATACTTCGCTACCCCTTGGTCTGTGCAGAACCACATAAAACCTTCATCATCTTGCAAGGCCCCGTATACTTCGGAAGTAGGCAAACCATCTTCACGATTAAAATTATTAAAAACATAGTCAAATTGCCCAAACAACACATTCGAATACAGCTGCATACAAATCACAAGAAGAGTAGAAATTCGTTTAAAACGAGTCAAGCCTGAATTCATTCGAAAATTGATTATACTATGGGTAATTGAATGAATAAAGTTACATGAATTTTCAACTAATATCTTCAACTGTTAATATTTAGCTAATTTTTTTTCTTGAAATGCGAGTTTCTAAGATAAATGGCCCAAAACTGAAGTAGCCTTTCAGTTTTGGCGCCATTTGTTTTGATTTAACCCAATAATCAAACTTTTGTCCATCTCTTTTTCAGAGATTCGAATATCAATAAATTTCCGAATAGCATCGAAAAAGCATATCCTATATCTTCTATTGGTATTGTAATTAAACGAATATTTAAATTTTCTATATGATCATACCAAACGACGGGATGCTCTGTAGCCATACCTGTTAGTATTCCGTTTACCAAAATAAAAGGGAATAAAATAGCTAAAAAGGATAAATAGAATTGCTGCAATGCTTTAATATTCATTATTAATCCTACAATGATAGCAAGCGCTAAAAATGTAAAATTGACTGCTGTATAAGCTTTATCAAAATTCATCACAACAAGTAGAATTGATAAGAGAATTAATGCACATGAGACGGCGATGGTGAGTTGCTTATTCAATCGCATATTCGGCAGTGCATAAAAAATAGCATAATGTAAAAACAAGCTGCAAAATGGGATAACAATGAAGAATAGAAACTCCTCTAATGGCATTAGAAACAGATTAAACCCCAATATATAATCAGGATTAAACCCCCAAATACCAAGAGCGGTAAAAAAGCCGTCCCAAATTAAAAATACTGTTGCAATAATAATCGTTGAAATGGTAAAACTCGACCAGTTTTTAATAAAATCTTGCTTATAAATGGTATATAAAAGAGGTACCAAACCAGAAAGAACGAGCACAATAAAATATATCGGCATCATTTTCTGGATAATTTATGAAAATACTTATTCGGGACATTTAACATACCAAAACACTCCCCATCCTCTTTTGTTAAATGTTTATGATGCACTTTATGTGCTTTTCTAAGACCTAGTAAATATTTATTTTTGGTGTGCTTAAACCACTTAAAACGTTGATGAATTAATACATCGTGAATTAAAAAATAAGTCAAACCATAAAGAAAAATACCGATCGCGATGAAAAACTTATAGTTAAGCGATGGGTACATACCGAGATAAAACAAAGTTATACTCGGAATGGCACCTATAACGAAGAAAGCATCGTTCTTTTCGAATGTATTTTGATATTTTGGTTGATGATGATCTTTATGCAAATACCATAAAAATCCATGCATCACATATTTATGCATCAACCAAGTTACCACCTCCATTAAAGCATAAGTTAGAATGATAATAAATATGTAGAAAACAATTGTCATAGCTTATAATTACCTCAAAGATAAAACACTAATAAATATTCAATTTAAAATTCATGTATGAACGAATAAGCAATGACGTTTTTTTAAGATTAGACACACTTATTCTTTGCTCCTTTAATTTAACTGCGGGTGTACGATCTACCTGATTCAATAATTGGGCATAATATTTATAAGCCACATATACACCCAATCTCGCTTCTTTAGGCAATTGTTTAATACCTTCTCTTGCAACTTGGAATTCTTGTTTTATTTCTATTACAATTTTATTCTTTTCTTCTGCACTGATATTATTCGGATCAACACCGGGAAAATACATTCTACTTAACTCATCATAATCCTGCTTTAAATCTCTTAAAAAATTAACTTTCTGAAATGCCGAACCAAGTTTCATCGCAGGGCTACTTAATCGTTCATATTCCTTTTGATCTCCTTGTACAAAAACCTTTAAACACATTAAGCCGACAACATCCGCCGAACCGTAAATATATTCTGTAATATCTGAATCATTTTCATAGACCAGTTTTGTCAAATCAGCGCGCATACTTCTCAAAAAAGCTAAAACTAATTTTTGATCAATTTCATACTCTCGCACCGTATTTTGAAAGGCATTGATCACCGGATTTGAACTGATACCTGTTTCTACAGCATAATTATACTCCGCCTCGAATCGATCTAATAATTCGGCTTGAGGATAATCTTTAAAACTATCAACAATTTCATCTGCCACACGAACAAAACCGTAAATATTATAGATGGCTTGGCGAATACTAGGGGCCAATAAACGCACACCAATAGAAAATGAAGTACTGTAATTCCGTGTAATTACTTTACTGCCTTCGTTAGATATTTTATCGAATAATTGCTTCATGATATGAGTTTTTAATAATTAAATCTGCTGCTAATTTTCCAGAAATTAATGCAGGCGGAACACCTGGTCCAGGTACAGTAAGTTGACCCGTAAAAAATAGATTCTTCACTTTTTTACTTTTAATTTTCGGACGTAAAAAAGCAGTCTGTGTTAGAATATTTGCCAAGCCGTAAGCATTGCCTTTAAACGAATTGTAATCTTCTACAAAATCATTTACACAATAAGATTTCGAAAAGAGGACATGATCTTTTAGTTTTTGATTGGTCAAATTCTCCAATCGCGTCATAATAATGTCAAAATATTTTGCTCTGAAAGCTTCATTATCTTCCAGTCCTGCAGCAATTGGAATTAAAAATGTAGCTGCTTCTTTTCCTTCAGGTGCAAAAGCCGTATCCGATTTACTTGCAAAACTTGCGTAAAACAATGGATCCTTTGGCCATTTAGGATTGTCGTAAATATCTTCAGCATGTTTATCAAATTCTTCATCAAAAAACAAAGTATGATGCGAGACATTCTCTAATTTCTTATCAAAACCAACATAAAAAAGCAATGATGATGGTGCAAATGTCTTTTTCGACCAATATTCATCACTGTATTGTCTATATTTTGGTTCGAGCAATTGCTCCGTATGAAAATAATCAGCCCCACTTAAAATAATATCCGCTTTAATTTCCTCTCTGTTAACAATAAGACTTTTCACCCTACCATTTTCATCTACATTAATCTTCTCAGCAGGAGAATTATATTTAATCTCTACACCCAATTCGATCGCTAAACGTTCCATACCTGCAGCAACTTCGTACATACCACCCATTGGATGCCAAGTACCAAGACCAAAATCTGCCCAATTCATAAAATTGTACATAGCTGGTGTATTCCCAGGTTTTGCACCCAAAAACAAGACTGGGAATTCGAGTATCTTCGTTAATCTTGGATTATTAAATTTCTTTTGAATCTGTTTTCGAATACTAAAAAACATTTGATTCAATTTCGTGATCGTTTTATAACTGATCAATTCTAATGGAGATACACCAGGACGGTAAACAATATCCTTAACCGCAACATTGTAATTCTTCTCTGCCTGATTTAAAAATTTCTTTAATTGAACAGAACTTCCTTTTTCCTCTTTTTCGAAAAGCGTATAAATCTCTTCAAGCCTTGCAGAAATTTTTACACTATCATTCTCACCGAAATAAACTTGGTAAGCAGGATCCAATCTTTTTAATTCATAAAATTCTTTTGTTGAACGATCAAAATCGTTAAAAAAACGATCAAAAACGTCAGGCATCCAATACCAAGTCGGACCCATATCAAATAAAAACCCATCTTTTCGATATTGATTGGCACGACCACCAACTTGACCATTCTTTTCATAAATAGTTACGTCGTAGCCAGCTTTTGCTAGATAACTAGCCGCTGATAGCGACGAAAAACCAGCTCCTAATATTGCAATTTCTTCATTCATTGTTTAACAAAACTACTGTTTTATTAAACAAAATAAAAATATTCGCCTAAATTTCTTTTATAAACGTGTGTATATCTTGTGCAGGAACAACCTTGATTTGCTTGTTTTTAGACGATATCTCATCCCAATTTCCTCCCAGAATAGTTGCCTTATTATTCGTTGCTGACAATAAGTTTTCGAAATCAACCAAAAGGCTCTCCTTGTCTGGATATGTCATTTCTAATAAAAAATAACATATCCAATTGATCTTACTAAACTGAGAATTGATTCGGCTTAAATTATCTACAGGAACATCTCTACCCAAATAAATAGTTCGACAACCTTTTGCCTGGAATAGATAATTTAGAAATAAAAGACCTGTTTCATGGATTTCTCCATCGGGTAAAAATAAAACAAAAACCTCATCATCCTCAACCTTGCGTTTATTACTGTTAGCAACAGTATTTAGCACAATTTTCTGATGAATTAAATTCGAAATAAAATGTTCATGAACAGGTTGAATTGTGCTTGACTGCCACAATAAACCTATGTGTTGTAATAATGGCAAATATGTACCAACAAAGATTTCTTTGAAATCCATTTTTTTGGATTGCTGCTTATAAATATCTTCAAAAAGTTGATCGTTAAAAGTATACAAGCTTATAATCAACTGGTGAATTTCATAGTTATTTGAGATGGCTGCACTGGCAACTTTTTCGACTTCCTTTGCCAACTCCTTCTCACTTAATTTAGCCAGTGTAGATATTTTATAATCCTGTAAATACAAATAACTGACATTCAACATTTTTTGAAGATCATTAATATTGTACATTCTTATTTTTCTATTCAACCGTTCCGGATTCAAAAGATTGTATCGTTTCTCCCAAATCCTTATGGTATGCGCCTTAACACCGCTTAAAAGCTCTAAATCTTGAATGGTAAAAGAAGTCTTAATATTGTTCATTCATTTCAGTATTTGATTAAACAAAATTAATGGAATTTATTTAGGGTGCGAGGAGAACGCTTTTAAAAGCGCGTGGACGATGGTGTTGGATTGTATATAAACAACTTAATAGTCAACCTATAAATCATTTAGAAACACCAAATTCATCCTAATTAAGTTGTCTAAAATTTTTGCTTAGAAAATGTAAACCCACAACTTTTGCATTTGATCCATTTTAACCCGAACAAACAATGGTATAATCCACACTTTCATATTATCACACCCGATTTAAAAACAGCTTTAATATTAAAAAAGGAATGGCTAACTGCGTTCGGAGAGATTCGTGCAAAACATTTTGTTCAAAAAATCATAAAAATTAAGGACATTGAAAAACACTTAGTTGAGGTTATAAAATACGGTACAAAAATTTTTACAGATCCAGATGCAAAAAAGGGTATAAAAAGCAAAAATTACAAATTATATGCAAGAGCCTACTATCAATAATGAAAGCATTTGAAGGCAAACATATTGTTGCACACTATGGATATAATCTACCTCAACAAATCATCAAACCGAAAAATAAAGAAACGATATTAACCAACCCGAGCACACTAAAATATCTACCAAGTGTTAACGATTGGGTAAACAAAGAAACAGGCTCTATGCTAACGAGGTTTAGCCCTGACACCGAATTAAAAGAGCTTATTAATCAACTAGACAAGAAACTGATGTAAAAAGTATTAAACCCTATATCTATCTGTCAAATACAAAGTAGAATCAAAAAACAACAACTGAGATTCTTTTGGAAAACCTTTCCATTCCTCATAAAGAACTGAATCTAAAGAATGACTTATGTTTGCTTTCTGTGGAAACAAAACATAACTCGGTATACCGCAAGTCTCTCTCCGCACCCCCAATTCATTATCCCAAAAACTAATCCTAAATATTAAATAACCTATTTGATAACTCACTACAAAAAATTTCCTTTTTAAATCTTCTGCGATTGACAAATCAAGTGAAGTGAGTTCTGATAAATCCATCAAACCTTTCCCGTTTCTAAAAGTAAAGTTTAAATTATAGTTATTAGACTCAGTAACTTCAACTATAAAACGGTCATCAATTATATCGTTCCGTAAAAGCTCACCTATATTTTTTGGTAAACTAGGTACCACGTTATTTTTTAATGGTATTAAAATTGTTTTGACTATCAACCATCTAATTATAGTTTTCAAATCTTTAAATTCTAATTGTACAATTTGAATAGCTGATTTGAACGCTAAATTATCAGTCATCAAATTTGACACCTTATCATCTAATTTACATATCCAACCACCATTACAATTTTTACAGACGAGATCTTTAGTTACATATCCATAATTACTTTCTTTACCTTTTGAAATTGCAACTCTAAATGAATCATTTAAATTAGTATCATCATCTAACAGCATCAAATTAGTATCAAAATACTCCTCTTTAAAATAACGCCTCATCCACTTTGAAACAATATGTTCTCTATTAAGATTTTTCGATCCACAAAAAATACATTTTGAATCTTCATTTTTGATTACTACACTAAAAAACTCTTTATCAACAGACGCTTTAGTAAGTCGATTGATTCTTTCCAGAGAAGCCTCATATCTTGACGGATTTGGATACACCACCTTTGCTACAACCCCTTTATAGTCTCGGTCAAACTCACTTTCTTTACTATCCAACTCTATACTTTGTCGAGTTCGACTCTGTATTTCAATAACACTTGTTCCTTTGGGGTCTAACTCTTCAACCAAATATTCAAAAAAATTAAGTTGAGATAACGGAATTTCTAGAGACCCAAGTTCAACATCAAAAAACCATGTATGATATTTAAACATATTAATTGAAAATATATTTGAAATATTCATCCAACTAACACCACCAATCAACTTACTCTTATACGATGAGAAGGTCTGAATAGGAACATTTTTATTTATTAAAACATCAATTCTGGAATGAGGATCTTCGTCTTGAACCCTTAATAAAACATCAACATCTTCTATGAAAAAGCCTTCCTTATTTGAGACTTTTACGGATCAGTCACAAAAGTTGGGGAAGAATTTAGACTAAAATGATTTTCTTTGTAAAAAAGAATAAGTTTTGGAGGGATATTTAGACTTAATAAAAATGATTTTACCTGAGATTTTAGTAGCACATTTTGAGCTTACGGAATCAAAAAAAGTAGGAGAACGATTGAACCTTTATTTTGAGGAAAAGAATACTGTTCCCCAAGAATTTAATTCACGTCAATTAATTTCAAAAGGTTTTCATAAAACCATTACAGTTCAGGATTTTCCTTTAAAAGGTATGTTTGTTTTTTTTCATATTAA
>NZ_JHXV01000015.1 GCF_000621625.1 Crocinitomix catalasitica ATCC 23190 | reverse complement strand
CCCGTTTGTAAGTTCGTCCATAAATAACCATAATCAGCAACTCCACCGATCATTGCTGCCTTTACAACACCATTACCTTTTTGATAATCATATAATCGGCAATATGCAGGTTCGTATCCTAATTCTACAAATTCCAATACTTTAGGTTGATCGATCATAAAATCGAATACATTTGAACAACCATTTTCATCGTTAATTGTGATGGTATATTCACCAAAACCTAGATTCCATATTGAATCAGCTCCAATACCAGAATTACCTGTTGGATTTGGATTCCAGATATAAGAAATACGGTCATTATCTCCAGTTGCGTTAAACACTTCATTAATTCGTGCCCAACCAGTTTTGTCACCAAAACATAGCGGATCAAATGTTGTAATGTCAATATCTAATTGTTCAGGTTGACTTAGAGTAACAGTTCCTTCGCCAGAACAAGCCGTTCCATCACCGATAGTGTAAGTATATGTTCCAGCTTTTAAACTGTTTGCCGCATTAGAATTATCAATATTCAACACATTACCATCGACATCTTTAATTTCATAAACCACGTCGTCACCACCACCTCCACCAAGAATATTGATGATGATAGAACCATCACTAAAACCAAAACAAGAAGGTTCGTTGCTGATAATATCTATAGTAATACTTTCAACCATCGTAATTGTTGTTGTATAAGTTGCCGTACATCCATCTGCAGTTGTTACCGTAAGCGTTACATTATAAGTACCTGCGGCACCATAAGTATGATCAGGGTTTTCAAGTGATGAAGTTGAACCGTCACCAAAACGCCATTCCCATCCTGTTATATCACCAAGATCACTAATAGTAGATAGGTCGTTAAATTGCACAGCATTGATTATACATCCACCAGTACTGCCATCTTCAGATGAAACACCATCAGCAATAAATTCTAAATCAACTCTTGGCAAAGGCGAAACAAACAAATCAACAGTTGCCGTATTTGTACAACCAAAAGCATCTGTTCCAGTTACTGTATGCGTAAAATTTCCTGCAGCTAATGGTTCAAAGGCTGTACCATTAGTAACTCCCATATCCCATGAATAAGTATCAGCACCACCGCCAGTAAAAATTGCGGTTTCACCTAAACAAATAACGTCATCGTCAACAGCTGCAGTAACATCAGGTTCGTGAACTGTAATATCGACTTCAAAAACACAATCATCTTCGTTGTCACTGGTTGCAGTATAACTAAAAACACCTGCTGTTGCGAGCGGAAAAGAAACTCCATCAACAACACCATCCGACCATGTAACTGTTCCTCCATTAGTAGAAGACGCCTCTAAAGTCACTAAATCCCCAATACAAATATCAGTAGCTGACACAGTTGTTGTTAATTCGTCACAAGCACCATCTCCGTCAATTGACATATCCGTATATAACCAAAGTGAATTATCCGACAACCCATCTGCTTCTATATCAATCCTATCCGTTACATCGACAGCTGTAAAAGTAACTTCCATCGTATACCAATTTCTCCAATCTGGTTCTGGTACATAAGGAATAGTAGGAATATCCAAAGGAGCCCCACTTAATAGAGTTAAATTTCCAATTCTATCATAGGCCGGTGTTCCAAAAGTTAGATCCATCATATAATACACTGTTAATGTATAAGTGTCGCCGATGGTTAAATCAGAAATTTCGTAACCCCATTTTTCTCTTGTACCACCGAAGAATACCCCCCCGTGATAGGTTCCAGTTAAAGGAGATGGGGTAAAAGGATGTAATCCAAAAGGTCCAGGTCCGGGAATGGGATCGGAAGACCCAACTAAGTTTACAGGTGTTGTGTTGACTACTTGACCAAAGACACCGAAAGGAATCAATAAGAGTAAAGTATAAATAATGTTTAAGTAAGTTTTCATTTCAAGGTAAGTTTTATTGTTATCTATTTACAGAATATTCTAGTTCCAAATCATCTCTTTTAGCAGAGATTAAGTATTCTCCTTCAGCACAATCTGTAAAATCTATGATGAAAGAATCTGTTGCATCATCAACAATAATTTTCGGTTGATTTCCTGTAATTTTACTTCCATCCATTTCAGTAACTTTAACAGTCTCTGAATTCATTTGAATCTCGTAAAATGAAATCTTATAATCTGTTAATGGAAAAGGTTGCGGTTCGGCTTTCATTTGACCGAAACTTGTGGCGTTGAAACCTGTAAAAAGAAGGAATAGAATTAAATAGCGTTTCATAATTATTGTTTTTTCATTTATACACCTGCGTTGCAATTAAAGCAACAGCTAATGCTTTCAATACTTCGACGTATTCTTTCATTCATAAGTTGCACTCAATAATTATATTTCTGCAGTATTTATTCCAAGTTTACTAGGCTAAAGCTACTATTAAATCGTTTTAAATGCTGGATGTAGCTGTTGCTAAAAACTTTATCTTATATTTAACGCCTAAACTTTATGCTATGACAACTTTGGGAGTAATATTATTAATATTGACTGTGCTAATTTTAATCCTTGATCCAATTTTAGAAAAATGGAAAGGATTCGATATCATAAAAGACAGTAAGAAATGGATGTTGATCGGGTTAATGATATTTGGCTTAATGTTAATATTCAATCCTTTTACACGGACACCAGCTGGATACCGGACATTTGTTGAAACGATTAATGGGAATGAAAAGATGTTCTTCAATCCAGGTTATCACTTTTCTGGATTTTTCAGTAAAACAACAGATTATCCTGATGTAATTACGACTGTTTTTTCGCAAAATGAAGAAGACAAAGCAACCTCTAGTCACCCCGCATTTACCATTCGTTTTAATGATGCAACAAAAGCAACAGCACAGGCAACAATTAGATGGAGCTTACCGAATGACGAAGATAAAATGATTCAAATTCACAAAGCTTATCGTGGACCAGAAAGACTCGCAAAAAACTCATTGGTCCCTTATAGTAGAGAGTGTTTAAAATTTGCTGCGCAATTAATGGAATCAGAGACACATTATAGTGGAGGCCGATCTAAGTTAAAGGAAGATTTTAGAGATCAGCTGCAAAACGGACAATATGTACTTGAATATAAAACGGAGTATGTAAGAGATACTTTATCGAATGAAAGAGAAAAAATCACGACTTCATTTATTAGAATTGGTAAAGATGGTTTGGCAAGCAGAATTAAATCTGACATTCAACAATACAGTATTAATGTTGATTTTGCAGCAATTGACGAAGTGGACTATGAAGAGCAAGTTGATAGAAAATTAGCACAAAAAATTGAGCAATCTACACTCGAATCGGTAAGTAAGCAAGCTTTAATCACTGCACAACAAGAGGCTTTAACTGAAAAAGCAAGAGGAGAACAAATGTTAGCAAAGGTAAAAGCAGAACAAGAAGCGGATAAATTACAAGCCGTAATTCAAGCAGAAAAAGCAAAAGAAGTTGCACAACAAGAAGCATTACAAGCCAAATATATTGCAGATAAAATTGCCGAAGAAGGTAGAGCGCAAGCTGAGGCTAATAAAGCATTAGTATCAGCAGGGCTTACACCAGAACAGCGCATGAATATGGATATAGAAATTGCCGATAAAGTAAGTTCGAATATGGCAAAAATTAAATTTCCAGAAATTATGATTTTCGGTGCCGGAGATGGCAACAGTCCAACAAATCCATTTGATGCTGTTGGGTTAGAAGCATACAGAAAAATTGTTGACAGCATGAAAGGCGGACAGTAAATTTCAGATACCACTTCATTACATCTAAATATCAATCATTGCGTAGATTTCCTATACAAAATTGCTATCATTTTGAATCATTATTAACGGTTCATAACATCGTCCACTGATGAATGCAATCTGCTATTCTCTAAAATATTTTATCAAAAATTATATCAATTGAAATATTAATCGTAATATTGCAATGTAATTATGGGTATAACAAAAACAGATTTATTCACGCAAGATCAAAATACATTTGCGCAAATGGGAAAAATATTCTCCCATCCAGCACGTATCGCTATTCTCCAACATTTATTAGATGCAAATGCTTGTATAAATTCTGACCTTGTTCAAGAATTAGGTTTAGCACAAGCAACAATAAGTCAACATTTAAAAGAATTGAAATCAATTGGTATTATAAAAGGTACAGTTGAAGGCGTTTCAATGAGTTATTGTATCAACGAAGAAAAATGGTTAGAAATTAAATCAACATTCGAACAGTTTTTTGACCAACATCAGTGTTGTTCGGGAGATTCTTGCTGTTAAAAAAAATTGATATACACTATCGTAATATTACAATGAATAATTAAAAAAAGCAATATGAAATTAAACGAATTTAAAAACAAATTAAAAGAATTGGGACAAATCAGTTTTGAATTACCCAATGGAACATTAGTGCCTTCTCATTTTCACGTAACAGAAGTTGGCAGTGTTACAAAGAACTTTATTGATTGCGGTGGAACGACAAGAAAAGAGAACAGAGTCAACTTCCAATTATGGGAAGCGAACGATTATGATCACCGATTACATCCAGAAAAATTATTGTCAATTATTGAATTATCGGAAGATAAACTTGGTCTACAAGACGAAGAAATTGAAGTAGAATACCAAGGAGATACAATTGGAAAATACGGAATTGAAATGAAAGGGAATAACTTTATCTTAACCTCATTAACGACAGATTGTTTGGCAAAAGACAAATGTGGTATTCCTGAGAATAAAATCAAAGTTTCATTGAATGATTTAACTGCAGGAGAAGGCGAGAGTTGCGCTCCAGGATCAGGTTGCTGCTAATAATTATCCTATGTTCGACAAAATAAAACAGGTCATTAATAAAATGGACTTCGACGCGATTTTACCTCAACGTAAAGTCGCGTTAGACGTCCTTAGCCAATTCATACAAGAGAAAAAGGACAATAATGCGGAAGTGTTGTTAAATTTTATTTGTACTCATAATTCAAGAAGAAGCCAATTTTCACAGGTTTGGGCACAAGTTGCAGCGAATTATTTCGATGTAAAAGCTGCGTGTTTTAGCGGAGGCGTAGAGGAAACGGCCTTTAACGAACGTGCAGTCACATCTCTTCAACGTTTTGGTTTTAAAATCGCTCAAGCTGGAGAGGAAAACCCAAAGTACTCCGTACAATGGAATAACAATTCACAACCCTTCGTTATGTTTTCAAAAATGTACGATGATGTGATCAATCCGTCTTCAGGATTTGCAGCGATAATGACTTGTTCGCATGCCGATGAAAACTGTCCATTTGTTGCCGGTTGTGAAAAACGCATTCCAATTCGTTATGAAGACCCAAAAAACTATGACGACACACCATTAGAATCCGCTTTCTACGATTATCGATCGTTTGAAATTGCAACAGAAATGTTTTACGTATTCTCTAAAATTAAATAGACATGAGCGAAGCCGCCAAAATTGGATTTTTTGAAAAGTACCTCACCGTTTGGGTATTGATATGCATCGTGGTTGGTATAGGTGTTGGATTCGCTTCAGGGGATAGCATTACCGTGCTAAGTGATTGGAATATTGCAACAGTTAATGTTCCAGTAGCAATACTAGTCTGGTTAATGATTTACCCAATGATGGTTCAAATCGACTTTTCATCCTTAAAATATGTATCTCAAAACTGGAAAGGACTTGGGCTAACGGTTGTAGTAAACTGGCTAATTAAACCCTTCACGATGGCATTTTTTGCTTATATTTTCTTCTATCATTTATATGGCGCATGGATGTCTCCGGGCGATGCAGAACAATATTTAGCGGGAGCAATTCTACTCGGTGCTGCACCGTGTACGGCTATGGTTTTTGTATGGTCATACCTTACCAAAGGTGATGCAAATTATACCTTAGTACAAATATCTGTAAATGATCTAATTCTATTGGTCGCTTTTGTTCCGATTGTTGGATTATTATTCTCTTGGTTCGATATTAGTTTCATGAATGGAAGCGGAGAAATAATAGGCATTCCATACAACACACTTATTTCTTCGGTAATCATCTTCGTTGTTATTCCTTTAGTCGCTGGATATTTGACCAATAGAATTTTAATAAAAAGTAAAGGGCAAGAATGGTTCGAAAATCAATTTTTAAGACGTTTAAAACCTATTTCTATTGCGGCTTTATTATTAACCTTGGTTTTGATTTTTGCTTTTCAAGGACAGAAAATTATTGACAATCCAATCGCCATTTTATTAATTGCGATTCCACTTACTTTACAGACTTATTTCATCTTTTTTGTGAGTTGGTTTGTTGGCAGATTTTTAAAATTGAAACACAATATTTGCGCACCTTCAGCGATGATCGGAGCGAGTAACTTTTTTGAACTCGCTGTTGCGGTTGCCATCTCCATATTCGGACTAAATTCTGGGGCATCACTTGCTACTGTAGTCGGTGTATTAATCGAGGTTCCTGTAATGTTATCACTGGTCGCTTTGGCTAATAAATGGAAGTATTAATATTATATATCAGGTAAACAAGTTTGATTTTAAATGGATTCCGAAATGACTTCAGCATCCATTTAAAATTGAACGGTATGAAGGTTTATTTTAATATTGTCACATTACCTCTTTCGATGTGTTTTTTATCACTCATCACCTCTCCAAATTCAATGATCCAAATATAAGACCCGTCATCAACTAATCCTCCATTACCGTAGGATCCATCCCATCCAAAATTTGCATCAAACGATTCGAATACCATTTCTCCCCAACGGTTATAAATCGTTAAGTGATAATCGTAAACATCTAAGCCCATCGTAAAAATAGGTTTGAAGGTATTATTAAATGGATCTCCATCTGGTGTGAATGCATTTGGTATATAAAAAACCAATTCCTTTGTAATTTTAATTATTTGTTGTGCTTTACTCACACATCCGATATCATTTGTCGCTGTGAGCTCAACATAATAAGTGCCATTTGCTGTTTGGGGGAATTCGTGTGCTGGATTCTCTTCAAATACTGAAGGCGAACCATCACCAAAATTCCATGAATAAATAGTGGCATCCATTGAACGGTTAACAAATACATAAGTATAATTAAATTCAGAATCCTCTAAAGGGTTATAAGTAAAAATAGCTTCTGGTTGTGGAATCACTTCGATATACTCATTGTAGGTATCACTATCAACACAACCTTCAGTTGAAGTGACAGTCAATCTCACATCATACAGACCGACCCCTTCATATGTATGTAAAACATTTGCGCCTACTCCATTATCGCCATCTCCAAAACTCCATGAATATATCGCCTCATCGGAAGAAAAACTTGTAAATTGAACGGTGAAAGGCTCACATCCTATTGTATCGTCCTCAGTAAATTCAACTTCAGGTAATGGATGAACAGTAACAACCATAGCATCCGAACTTATACAACCTTCCGCAGAAGTAACAGTGAAAACATAAGTAGCCGTTTCAGTTGGTGCAAAAGGAACACCATCAATAATACCCCTATCCCAAGCAATTTCGTCACCAACTTCGACGCCTAATCCTGATAAAGTAATTTCATCACCAATACAAATCTCTTCATCCATTCCGGCATTGATAACAGGCAAAGGATTTACTGTTACAATCACCTCATCTGTGTTGACACAACCATTTTCATCAGTACCCGTTAATGTATAAGATTCAGTTTCAACAGGAGCAAAATCTTCGCCATCAACAACACCACGATCCCAAATATATTCACCATCTACACCGGCACCCGCACCAACTAAAACGGTCGTTTCTTCAATACAAATAGCATGATCTGGCCCAGCATCAACAGGTGGTAAAGCGACTACTTCAACCAATACATCATCCGAATTCACACATCCATTTACATCTGTTCCAGTTGCCGTATAAATTGCCGTTGCTGCGGGAATAAACGCCACACCATCAACCACACCCAAATCCCAGACATAAGACACTGCCCCATCGCCGGTAAAAACTACCTCTTCACCGACACACAAAAGAGAATCGTCAGCAATTGCCAATATCTCAGGCAAATCATTCACAAGAATGTCAATCGTAAATTCACAATCATCTTCATGATCACTTGTTGCAGTGAAAGTGTGAATTCCTGCCGCATCTGGTCTAAAAGCTTCGCCATCAATGTAGCCGTCCGACCAAGTTATTGTTCCACCATGAGTTGATTCGGCAGTTAAAGTCACTTCGCCACCTAGACAAAACTCAACTGAAGATACATCTGTAACTAAATCATCACAAGGTGGCTCAGCTTCCGTCCCTTCTAATACAATTACACCATGCGGATCAGGATTCGCCGCACCATCTGCAAAAGGTTCGAAAATTATTCCAATTACTCCTTCACCAGGAGGAATTACATAATCAGCAAAATCTAATAATTGAGAAGGACGCTCATAATTATATGGACCGCCATAAATTATACCACACGATGCTAAAGTTCCGGTTGCATTTGATGTCACCAATGTTAAATCATAATCTAAAGTTGCGGTTGTCGATCCATCAGACAATCTTAAAGCCACACGCCATGATTCGGTATAAGTATGTAAAGAAACCAATAAAACCTCTTCCCCCGGTCCATCAAAATAAGTAACACCAGAATTCCAAGTACCCGAAAAAGACCAACCCATTGGTACTTCAGCAGCTCCATTAATAAAATCTGCATCACCAATTGAAGCATTTACGAAAGTCATATCACAAGGAGCACCCTCGTCTGGATTGGTATAATCAGTTGCGTAATCAATGCCAGTATAAGGACCAACAATTTGACCATGTCCAACTAAAACATACATTAAACAAAATACAACTGATAGTATTATATAATTGATTTTGAATTTCATAGCGTTACAAAAATAAAAAAATAATTTAGACACCAATGGAAACGAACGATTAATGCAATCGTCGCCATTTTTTTAGGTGCATCAATTCAGACGCCGAATAATGAAATTAGATTCATTCATTTAATTCATATACATAGTGAAAATACAAATTTTAAAGTGAAATCCCAACAAACCATTTATATAGAACCTATTAACCGAATTATCAAGAAAATTTAGCTTAGTGGATTGGACAAAACATCCTCTTGTTTAACAGTTATTAAACAATAATTGCAAGTAACCACATTATTAAACGTCCAACCAACATCAATAGTCAATTCATTCACACATAAATATGATAATTAGTCGACATCATTTTAAATTCAAAGACTTTATTGTTTTTGAAAAAGCAATCATAACTACACCTTTTAAATATGAAGGAGTATTTAACAATAGTGGTTGTTTTATTTATATTAAAGGAAGCGGAAGTAAACTCATTTCTGCACAAGAGAATAAAGTTGTTGATGACAAAGAGTCCGCACTTTTAAAATGTGGAACCTACTATTTCGATTTCCACAAAAAGAATAAAGAGCAACAAATAGAAATGATTGCGATTCATTTTTTTCCAGAATTAATTCGAGCTATCAGTCTACACGAACTTCCAAAAGTCGATCCATTAGCAGTGACAAATGCCAAAGCTATTATTTCGAATTTTATTGGTTCATTGGAAGTATATTTCGAACATCCAACATTAATGAATGATGAAGTTTTGGCCTTAAAACTTAAAGAATTGGTGCTTTTACTCATCCAAACCAATCAAATTGATTCAATTCAAGGACTGTTAACAGATTTAAGGAATCCAAAATCCTTAGCATTTAAAAAAGTAGTTGAGACCCACATTTACTCCAATCTTTCAGTTGAGGAATTGGCTAAATTGAACAATTTGAGCTTGTCTTCTTTTAAACGAGAATTCAAAAAAACTTATGATGACAGTCCAACAAGTTACATCAATAGAAGGCGAATAGAAAAGGCAAAACAATTGTTGACACAGTCAAACGATAATGTAAATGAAATTGCTTACAATGTAGGCTTCAACGACCCATTATATTTTACCAGAATATTCAAAAAACAAGAAGGCATTCCACCGACAATGTATCGGATGGCGAATTAAATAGACTTAACATTTTAGAAAAAACCAACACATGAAAAGAGATAAAATTATTTATTATATCGCAACAGGAGTATTAAGTGCAATCATTTTGTTTTCAGCAAGCATGTATATATTCAACCACGACGCAATCACCGTAGCATTTACAACTTTAGGTTATCCAACATACCTTATATACCCTTATGCTGCTGCAAAAATAGTTGGGATAATTGTATTGTGGAATACCAAGTATATGATCTTAAAAGAATGGGCTTATTCGGCATTCTTTTTTGCAATTATTTTAGCCTTTTTCGCACACATCATGATTGGTGATGGTGGGCAATCAGGAGCAATATTGGCATTTATCGCATTAACCGTTTCTTATATTTTCAAGCGAAGAATTCAAGGTTAATTGAAAACGTAAATGCAACCTATTTAGCATAACACAATATTTACTACTTTTAAAGAATCTTTGATCGGCATACATCTTTACCAATCTAAAAAAGTATTTAAGTATGAAAACATTAAAAAGCACACCCTACCTGATGTTTGCAATTATTTTATTGGCGTTAGGAAGCTGTACGAGTATTGATGCATCAGATGGTGACGCTATGAATCATGTTTTCAATGAAACCGATTTTAACGCGGTTAATCTTCAAGATGGAGGGGTATTAACATTTACCGAATCAAATACTGTTTCAATAATTGTAAATACCACCCAAGCGGTGATTGATGCAATGGATATTGAAGTCGATAACTCAATTTTAACCATCAAAACAAAAGACGGACAACGAATTTCGAATAGCGATGCGATTAAGATCACAATCACAGCCCCTAATGTCAACACATTTATCAATTCGGGTAGCGGCGATATAAACATTACAAAGACCAATACCGATTCAATGCCAATTTTTAATTTGGTTGTGTCTGGTTCGGGGGCTATTTCAACAAATAGAGCTTATGCGAATGTGCAAAGCATGACCGTTTCAGGCTCAGGTAATATAACAACTAACGAGGTTCTAGCTGAAAATTGTCAAGCAACAATCAGCGGCTCTGGAAGTATAAATTGCAATAGTGGAACCGCAACAAAGTCGATCATTACCATAAGCGGAAGTGGAAGTTATGAAGGAGCAGATATGCTCTCAAACAATGTCACCACAAAAATTAGCGGTAGCGGCACGGCAAAAGTCAATGCAAAAGGAAGATTAAATGTTGCCATCAGTGGTTCTGGCGATGTAACTTATAAGGGTAGTCCAAAAGTAGAAATGTCAGCTTCTGGTAGTGGGAGATTGATTGATGGGAATTGAGGTAGTGGGGTCAAACTCAATAAATGAAGACTTACATATCAGAGAACTAAACGATTAAAATTCGATTTACAGTATTGAATATCTAAATAATTTTCATATATATTCCCAGATGTATAAAAATCTCACACGGATTGGAATAGGGGCATTGACATTGTCCATTCTTTTCAGTCTATTTATTAATTATGTGTTTTACAATGGTCTCATTTACCAATTCAAATACTCCGTTACAGGTTTTTTTATATTAGGATTAGTGCTTGACTTTCTAACTTTTACCGCCTTAGTCAACTTATCAGTCCGATATCGTTATAAACTCTTAATCTTATTGTGCTTATTCTCTTTTTTAGTCAGTATCTTTTATTACTATTATGTTTATCAAGATATCGAAAACAAAGAACAATTCGCAAATATCGAACAGATTAATTTCTATTATTACTTACTACTCATAGCTAATATTCTAATGGCAATTGGCATGATTTATTCAAAATCAAAAGAAGATAAATACCTCTATACATTAGGTGTACTCGCTTTTATATTTTCAGTCCTTAATTTAACTTTTTCCTATTTTGAAAGCTACTACGTTACTTATATTCTTGGCAACCTAACACCATTCATTTATCTTATTTTAATTAAGCGTTATTATAATGAATTGGGTAATAATACAATTAATGATCCTGAAGTATTAGACAATGATTTTTAGGTTGAAAATGAAGAACTCCGACCCATATATGACTATAGGATAATGATTTTTTCAGTATAAATTCGACTTCCAGTTTTTTCATTGTAAATAGAAATGATAAATTCACCTACTCCCGTAAATTCAGATTTACTGATAACAAGATTCGCTTCAAAATTATTTATTTTTCTATAGATTTCTTTTCCGAGAATGTCGTTGACGACTATAGTATATTCTCCTATTGCGGTTTCATTAAATTGGAGTGTCACAAAATCTGAAGAAGGGTTTGGATAAATCAAAATATTTTGCTTAGCCCATTCATCTAACCCAAGACAATCAACAAGTGAAATTTCAACAGAATCTGTTCCGAAACATTCATTATCATCTTGATATCGATAATACAATTTATAATCGCCAGCGTCTAATCTACTCGGGTAAAAATTTGACCCAATTATACCTGGTCCAATAAACACGCCTCCTAATGGCTCACCAAACATTGGAAATATTTCACTGTCAACACAAACAATTTCATCTTCCAATTCAGAAAAAGTAACTGTCGGCAAATCATAAACAATAATGTCTTGCTTAATTATTGAATCGCAACCAAATACAGAACTCAAGCTATCATAATAACTGCCACTCGTATTTTTATATTCACCAAAAATTAATACGCTGTCATTTGCACAAATAAAAGCATCTGGTAATACTGAATAAAAAACAGGATTCACAATTAACTCCTGTAGTTTAATGGAATCACATCCCATGATTGATATAAGACTATCATAATAAACTCCTGAGGTAAATTGATACACACCATAAATTAACAAACTATCGCCCTCACAAATAGTCATTTCCGCATCAACGACATTATATTTAGGTTGTATAGCGGTGATAATTGTATCATTTAGGACACATCCTAACGGAGATGTTACTTTAAGACTAATACTATCCTCAACAGCCATTAAATAAAATGAATTACCAGAATAAACATCATCCCAAATATAATCATACGTAATTGGTGACAATTCCACAAACAAACTATCCTCCTCACAAATATTATAAGTTGCTGTGTACTCATTTGAATAAATACTATCGTAGAAAATCTCTACTGTATCAACTGCTAAACAACCACTAAATGTAAACACCTTAACTATATACTCCCCTGCTTCGAAGAAATTTACTGATGCTGTTGAATCGCCTGATGACCATTCATAATGATAATCCCCATCTGAAGTTGACACACTTATTGTATCCCCATAACAAAAAATGGTATCAGATATTGGCGTCAAAACAGGAAAAATAGTATCAATAAAAATATAAGTACTGTCTTCAAAAACATTTCCGAATCTGTCAACAACAATAACACTTACCAAACTGGTCGAATCTACTATAATTGTTTCCGTTATTTCACCAGTACTCCAACTATAGGTATCATACCTTCCAACATCTAACAAAATAGAATCCCCTATACATGCAAAAATAGTATCAGACGAAAAACTAAGCGGAGTAATTCTAAAATAATCACCTGCATCCGCTCCTATATCGGTCGGTGTTAAATCACCACGAATATCTCCATCAATATCTGTAGTTAGTTCAGATAAAGTTCCTTGGCCTTCCGAATAATTGTCTTCTTGGAGATGCAAATCAATTAGTTCAATCCCACCATCCGTATTAATAAATCTATGAGGAGCAAAAAAACTATTCAAATCTTTTCCTCGCTCTTGCCAATCTTCAAAAGTAATATCCTCATCAAAACGATCATCGTTCCCCATAAAATATTGATTATAATCACATACTTCCACATAATCATCCTCAAAAATAGTTGCATAGTCTACCAATGGATAATAGCCGTCAGAGGCAAAAATATTATTTGTTATAATAATGTTTTTTTCAATAGGAGATGGCCACCTATCAATTGAAATCGTTTTACACTCGCCGTAATAATAATTATCAAGTGAATCCCCTTCGAGATAGATAGAATTATGATTAATTATTGTTGAATCTTGATCCGAAAAGTGAATAGCAATTCCAAAAATCGAACAAGAATCTTGAATAGTTTGACCCAAATCATCTCTCCCTAAAGAAATCATATTGTTTTCAATTTTAGTATTCGTCCGCGAAATAATGCCAGCAATATCTCCTCTAGCACCCTTTGACTGCAAACTGTGTACAAAATTATTAGAAATAATCACAAAACCAGTTGTAACATAATAGCTGTTAGAAATTCCAACAACATATCCATCACGCTCTAAATTCTCTTGAGTAAGTGAAAACACCTCATTATTATCAACAATTATCGGGTTATTTCGCGGCTTCACACAAATCCCAATAATATCATCCAAATAAGGCAATAAATTTTCGCTTGTAAGTTTGTAAACTTTATTGTCAGTTACCCTAGTACAAATATAATCTAATGGTCCGTCAATAATGGTATTACTCTCCATTATAATCCCATTTAACCCCCAATTTTTATTATGTAAATTTCGTATTATATTATTGCTCACTATAATTGTATCATTCAAAGATACACCAGCGCGAATACCTTCCAAACCGGATTCCGAAATAATGTTTTTATCCATTTCACCGCCCAGTATATTCCCACTTATAATGGTTCTAGATTTTGCCGAACTAGAATAAGCCATTCGAATCAAAGAAAGATTTATACCACCCGTTGCTTCTACGCCATAAATTTCATTATTACTAATTGACACTTGCTGATAACAATCCAAGCATGGAGCCGTATTTTTAATTAGACTCATTTCAACTCGAGAATCATTCCCTTCATAAAAAACACTTTGATAAATTTCAGGGTCACCAATTCGGTTACTATCAATAAGAACATTATCACATCTTGTAAAAATAAGTGTGGAATTATACCTTCCCCCCCATATATAATTTATGTGTACATTTTTAATAGTGTTTTTTGAAACTGACGATTCTACTATGCTATCCGCCCGTAATTCTATAAATTGAAATCCTGAATTGGTTGAGGAAGACGTTCGTACTATCTCCATTTTTTCACCACCAGCTTCAACTTCAGCACCCCCAAACCAATTTTCTCTAATTCTAAAATTATTACCCTTTTCACTTCTTACAGAAATACAATTTGTTAAATCATTACCTATTAAAGTGTCAGTAAAATAAAAACTATTCCCTTTTATTAAATAGTCAGAATTTCCATCTTTTATTCCTATTGCCGAAATACTATTGTCTCCATTTCCAGTTTTTCCAGTTTGTTGACCAAAGTTTTTAAAGGCACAATTCTGAATAGAATTATTAATATTTGGTAATTCAACATCCCCCTCTGCAAGGATTATGTTTTCAATCCAATCATCCTCAAACGGAGCAAAATAACAACCATCAAATATATTGTAACTATTATTGTTTTCACCTATGTAAATGATAGACTCAGCATATCGATTATCTCGTCCTTTTCCTAAAAAATTACAATTAAAAAATTCATTATTTGAAGAATTATTCCTTAATGAAATAGCCGACTGCGCTGAATTATCTTGGAAAATAAATAGTGCATTTTCATCACCGTACCCACCTGGTCGTCCATCGAATTTTATGTGCTTAGCATTATCGAAAACAAACATTAAGGTATCTGTTAAATTCTTTATGACAACACTATCAACTTCAGGCGCCGGTCTGATAGTTATTGTTTTATCAAAATCTGTATTATGATTTTCATTCATAAGAATTGGGAAAACCTCTAATTCAGAATCATAGTCTTCTCCCAACTCTAAAATCAAATGACTTTCAATTTGAAGACAATTAATCGCATTTAATGCCTCTCCAATTGTTTCATAATCTCCTGGTATTCTTTTTACCCCACTCATTTGAGGTGCTACAGTGGTTGTATCAAAGAAGAGTGTATCCAATGTAAGAAATAATCCATAAGGTATAACGGCATAATAATAATCCGTTTCTGGAACTAAAATAGAGTCTTTGAGGTAATATAAATCACCAATTTCATCTGTATCAGTTACTAAATTGTCGAACACCTCATCATACGTAATGCCATCTTCCGATTTTAGAACTTTAAATCCATATTCGTTTTCAGTTGTGTCATGAATTACAAATTCTATACACGAAGCACTAACATCTAAAAATTCCACTAAAGGTAAATTAACAGGCATCGTATCTGGTAAAAAAGACAATTTCGCACCTGAGGGAATCGCACCTGAGACCCTTATGTCATCATCAGCAACATCGTAATCAGCATTAAAATCGACAAAATCATCCGTAGTCTCAATACCTACAAACTTTTCACCCTCTGCACCAAATGTAGGATTGTTATAAGTAAAACCTATTTGGTAGCTTTCTGAAAAAGATCCATCCCAATAAGTTGGTGTATCTCCATATACAAATTCTATTCCTCCTTTTTCATGAATCCAGAGTTGAAATTCATCTAATGCAGAATAGAAGGTTAATGACGATTGAAGATGGACTTGCCAGTGCACAACAAATTTTCTATTTGGAGCAGATCCCACAATTTTATACTTTACAAAGCCATTGTTTCCTGTAGACATAACAGCTCTCATTGGTGCTATAGAAGTATACCTAGTATTTAACAAAATACTATGACTAAACTGATTGCCTAGCCTTACAATCCCTCGTGAATTAATAATTAAAGAATCATAACAAATTCCAGCCATACAAGATGTAAAACCATCACCAAAAGCTATTGTTTCCTCACTGTACCCCTCTCGATAAGCACCTATCGCAATTGTTGCATCTGTCATATCTTCCAATAAAACATCTAATTCTGTCGAAAAAGGGTAATTTTCTGCATTCACCAATTGACCATTACTATTTAACGTAAACAGCAAAAAAAAGGGAAACGACAACCTTAAAAAAAGAAAATTCAAAAATCGATCGTTAAATTTAAAATTCAACGTTTTTACAAGCTTCATTAGCACAAAAGTTAAGTTAGGGTTTACTTTGGGCTAAATTTAATTAAAAAACCTTACTTCGACTACTATCGGCAAAGCCGATATTCGCTCAGCATAAACACTTCGATAAACTCAGCGCAACGCTCCCCGCCCAGATGGGCCTAAAACAAAAAATCCCCTCCGTAAAAACGGAGAGGATTTTTCTGTTGTCCCTTCCGATCACTATCGGAAAGGGCTTACTTCGACTACTATCGGCAAAGCCGATATTCGCTCAGCATAAACTTCTCGCCCAGGTGGGCCCAAAACAAAAAATCCCCTCCGTAAAAACGGAGAGGATTTTTCAGTTGTCCCACCAGGGCTCGAACCTGGACTCTTTTGTACCAAAAACAAACGTGTTGCCAGTTACACCATGGGACATTATTATCTTTTATCTCAGTGTTGCCTCCCGATCACTATCGGGATACACCATGGGACATTATTATCTTTTATCTCAGTGTTGCCTCCCGATCGCTATCGGGATACACCATGGGACATTATTATCAATAATCTAAGTGTATCCTTTAATTGCTTTCATGACACACAGCATTTCTTCAAATGCGGATGCAAATATACATATATTTTTTTCTTCTACAATAAAAACTTAAAAAAACTTAATTCGATCGTTAAAAAGCAACCTATTTGCCTATTTCGAGTTTTTTAAGAATATTCATCAAAATATATTTTTAAATTCGCAGTGCTGAAAACATTAATTATGGAGTATAAAAAACTGAATACGATAATAGGATGGATGGTATTTTTATTTGCCACCACGGTTTATTTTATGACAATCGAACCCACAACCAGTTTATGGGATTGTGGAGAATATATAACAACCGCCTTTAAACTAGAAGTTGGTCACCCACCTGGAGCACCTCTATTTATGATGCTTGGAAGATTATTTACTGTATTCTCATCACCTGAAAATGCAGCAATGATGGTCAACTTAATGTCGGCACTTTCAAGTTCTTTTACGATATTGTTTTTGTTTTGGACGATCACTATGTTGGCCAAAAAAATTCTTTTATCTCCTAAATTTTCTATTTTCTCTACTAAAGAAGAAAATGAAGCGAACGATCTTAACTATACAAAATCAGAAGTAAGCAAAACTGCTTTATCTGACGGACAAAAATGGGCCATACTTGGCAGTGGTTTAATTGGTGCCATGGCTTATACATTTACAGACTCATTCTGGTTTTCAGCTGTAGAGGGTGAGGTATACGCAATGTCATCATTCTTTACCGCACTTGTTGTTTGGGCTATTTTTAAATGGGATCACGAATTATTTGAACAAGAGCATCAGACTGAAGAGGAAGAATTACACGCCAAAAATGCAGATAGATGGATCATCCTAATCTTCTTCATGGTTGGGCTTTCGATCGGTGTCCATTTATTGAACTTATTGTCTATTCCTGTAATTGCATACGTAATCTACTTTAGAAAATATAAAAAGTCAACTGTATTAGGTTTCATTTTAACTGGAATTATTGGCGTTGCAGCTTTAGGAATTATTCAATCAATCGTCATCCCAAAAACTGTTCAAATTGCAGGTTGGTTCGAAAGATTTTTCGTGAATGGATTAAGTTTACCATTCAATTCAGGAACAGTTTTCTTCTTTTTATTATTGACAGGAATAATTGTTGCCCTTTTAATGTGGTCGAAAAAATCAGGTAAAACCATAATCAATACGATAACTTGGAGTGCTACTATGATTTTTATTGGTTATTCATGTTTTGCCATGATTGTAATTCGTTCGAATGCCAATACGCCATTAGATGAGAATGACCCTGAAAACTTGGTAAGTTTAGAGTCATATTTAAAACGTGAACAATATGGAGACTGGCCAATTCTTTATGGTCAATATTACAATGCTGAAAGAAATCCTTCAAGTGAATGGGCGGACAGAAGTGATGTTTATTTACGTCGTTTTGTTGCAATCAATTCTAAAAACGAAGAATTAAAAGGATTTAAAACTGAAGCTGAAGCAAAAGAATTTGTTGGCGATCAGAATATGACGATTGTCGAAAAATATTTTCAGACCTTTGACGGAAGTAGAGGCAAACCAACTTATAAAAGTGAACAAAGTACTGTTTTCCCAAGAATGTATAGTTCTGAAGCTAGACATGTTCAAGGTTACAAAGATTGGTCTGGTGTAACAGGAAATAGAACACCAACCATGGGCGAAAACTTGCGTTATTTTGCGAGTTATCAAGTCGGCTGGATGTACTGGAGATATTTCATGTGGAATTTCTCTGGTAGACAAAGTGACGAACAAGGACATGGTAATGCCTTTGACGGCAACTGGATTTCAGGTCTCAATTTTATTGATAAACATCATATCGGGGACCAAACTTTAGCACCAACAATTATTACTTCGAATCCTTCGCACAATAAATACTATATGTTGCCGCTAATTTTGGGTATCATCGGATTTATTTTTACGTTAACACATGCTTCCCGTTCGTGGTGGTTGGTGATGTTACTCTTCTTATTGACAGGATTCGCAATTATTATATATCTGAATCAGAAACCAATTGAACCAAGGGAAAGGGATTATGCGTACGCCGCCTCCTTCTATGCCTTCTCAATTTGGATTGGATTATCCGTATTGGCACTTTACCGAGCATTTAAATCAATGGTATGGAAAGAATTGGCGATTATTGTTGGTGTACTTGTTGGATTTGGTTTAATCTTCAGTGTTGGACAACAATTAACAGCAGCTATGAGCTTCTTCTATATGGCGTTTATTATTGGCGGCGCATATGCCCTTATGATTCTACTCCGTACTGGTGTGAAAAAAGAAGCCCACGGAGCAATTATCGCTACTTTAATAACATTGCCTGTTCCAATTATTATGGGAATGCAAGCATGGGATGACCACGATAGAAGTAATCGATATACAGCAAAAGCCATCGCTCATAATTATTTAACGAGTTGTGATGATAATGCAATTATTTATACCAATGGAGATAATGATACATTCCCATTATGGTATTTACAAGAGGTTGAAAATGAAAAAACAAGCGTAAGAGTTTGTAACTTAAGCCTTTTAAACACAGATTGGTATACTGAGCAAATGACGAAACGTGCATATGACTCTGATCCTTTACCTATCTCTTTTACGGAAGAGCAATATAGACAAAACGGTTTGCGAGATTATATGTTCATTGCATCGACTAATATGTTGACAATGCGAGCGATTGTAATTGAGCCTAAATGGAAAGCTGTTTTAGACAAAAAGATAGAATCTAACCCTACCATTTTTAAAGCAGCTTATGCACAGGCAGGTCAAGAATTACAGCGATTATTAGCTGCAACTAACTTTGCTCAGCTTAAACCTGATCTTTTAGCGCAATTGAGCAATATGCACAATACTTCTAATTATTATGATTTTAGAAATCTTATTTTTAATCTAATTCAACGAAGTGGAGAGTTTGGCTTAAATGAGACGCATACGAATCCTATGCAAGGTATTTTAACGAAATTCAATGATGCATTTGATTATTTACCGCTTCCTTATGTCATGGATTTCATGAAAGATGATGCGAACACTTTAGAAGTACAACAAGGACTTGATTTATTAGTTGTACCATGTAAAGGTTTCACATTACCGGTTGATAAAGAAAAAGTATTGGCGAATGGAATTGTAAGTGAGAAATATGCTGATAGAATTTTAGATGAATTGAGATGGCAATTGCCAAATATTCAAACCATTTATAAGAACGATTTAATGATCTTAGATATGGTTGCGAATTTCGATTGGAATAGATCTATCTACTTCGGTAGTTCAACAGATAGAAGAACTTTCTTAGGATTAAATAAATATTTCTTCTCTGAAGGATTGGTTTACAAATTTGTACCTATAGAAACTGTACCAAGCAGAAACCCTAATACATTGGGTGAAGTCAATACAGATGCTTTATATGCGAATTTAATGGAGAAATTCAGTTGGGGAAATATGAATGTTGAAGGTGTATTGGTTGATTATTACAGTCAACGTTTAACAAACAACTACCGCGTTCAATTTAGTGTATTAGCTGATGCTTATGTTGAAGTAATTGAAAAGGAAAAACAAAAACTGAACATAATGCAACAAATTGCAAAAGCGGAACATGAAAACCCTTATGCACCAATCCCTACTCAATTTGGCACATTTATTCCAAGTGAAATCCCTTCTGAAACTAAAAAATCAGAAGCTATAATCGCTGATGCTAAAACTAAAATAAACGAAGTATTGGACAGAGCTTTTGAAGTTATGCCACATTCAAATGTTCCATTCAAGAAAGTTATTCCTTCATATATTTCTACTTATTATCAAGCAGAAAATGAAGAAAAAGCACAATTGTACACGAACCAAATGTTTGATTTGTACGAAGAAGAGTTAGACTATTTCTTCGATATTGATCCGAAATTTAGTAGCTTAATGATTGATGATATGTTTAATACATACAGAAGTATATTCTCATTATTTCAATCTGCAACTGTTTACAGTAAAGATGTAGCCTTCCAAGAAGAAATGAATGCTAGGTTTGATGCTGTTAATTTAAAAGTTCAAACAGGAACAAATAATATCCGTAGAGAAAACTCCGCAACTGATAAAAAAATACAACATACTTTTGACGCTTTCTTTGATCGATTCAAAGACCTTTAAGAGTGATTACAATTAGAGCATTTAAATTTCCCAAATGGCTGAAAGGTTTTTACCAGACAGCCATTTGGGATTTTTCTTTAAATGCTACTGAGAAGAACTCAATCTATCTTACTTTTGACGATGGTCCCAACCCAATAACCACACCTTGGATATTAGATATATTAGGCCAATACAATGCAAAAGCAACTTTCTTTTGCTTGGGTAACAATGTCGAAGAACATACTTCTCTTTATCAAAACATTATTGAACAAGGTCATAGTATTGGGAATCATACAATGCATCATTTACATGGATGGCGCACCCGAACAAAAGACTATGTTCAAGATGTAATTGCAGCAGCTGAACATATCGATTCCCATTTATTTAGACCTCCATACGGTAAAATAAAAAAGAAACAGCTCAATCAATTAAAGGAATTAGGATACACGACCGTGTTTTGGTCACATATCACTTACGATTTCGATAAGTCTCTATCAACGGAAAAACGAATGAGAAAAACGAATGAAGCCATTTTTCCAGGTGCGATTCTAGTTTTTCACGATTCGGAAAAAGCTTTCGCACAAATTAAAATAGAATTGCCAAAATTGATGGAAGAATGGGCCAGAATGGGTTATACCTTTGCGGCAATACCTACCTCATAATCCTAAAATTCAAATCCAACTGTTCTGAAGGAACGCTTTTATATCTTGGCACGCATTCCTCTATTACAACAATACCCCCTCAAGTCCCAAAGGGACGCTTTTCAAAACCATGCCTTGCTTAAGAAAACTTCTTCTTTACTATGCGCGATTGAAATAGTCATTTTCAGATTATGAAAAATAGTTAAAGATAAGAAAGCCTGATACGTTTACCATCGTTGTTCTTAACGATAATAAAGAAGGCGGAAATCAAATTTAACAATAGATTTGTTTTAAGTAAATCTCAATACTTTTAAACAAAAAAATCCCGATCATTTGGCATAATGACCGGGAATTATGAAAAAAATCTACTATTTTACTTACGCTTACTTTTAACCTGAAATTGGCTATTACAATTCTACATAGAAGCCATTAATAAGTAATAATAAACAAATTAGAGATTTACAACTTCTATAAAATAATTATCAATGAATTAATGGCTTTCCTCCGGATAAATAGAAATTATCTTACGCAGCGTTATGATTTTTCGAATTAGTAATAATCCTTCAAAACCATGCCTTGCTTAAGAAAACTTCTTCTTTACTATGCGCGATTGAAATAGTCATTTTCAGATTATGAAAAATAGTTAAAGATAAGAAAGCCTGATACGTTTACCATCGCTATTCTTAACGATAATAAAGAAGGCGGAAATCAAATTTAACAATAGATTTGTTTTAAGTAAATCTCAATACTTTTAAACAAAAAAATCCCGATCATTTGGCATAATGACCGGGAATTATGAAAAAAATCTACTATTTTACTTACGCTTACTTAATGAAAAATAGTTAAAGATAAGAAAGCCTGATACGTTTACCACCACTGTTCTTAACTGCAACAAAGATGGTGAGTTTTGACAGTTAAATATGTTAACCAATCGTTAAAGAATTAAAGTATTCTGTTAAAATCTGTTAAACGTAAATTAAGTAAAACCAATGTTTTAAAAGTGGAATGAAGCTCCAAAACTGAACGGGTAAGCCAATTCAGACGCTCCATCATCATAAAGGGATAACACATTATAATTCGCGAAGAGACCAAAGTCCTTATATCCAATTCGAACAGTACCGGTCAGTTGAAATGCATTTAAATTATAGTCTCCTTTTTCTTTAGTTTTAGATTCTTTTCCGCCTGGCACTTCGTATTTGTATTTTACGTTCGCACCCATTTTTAAACCACCAATTACACCAAAAGCTACATGGAAATTATTTTCGTGATATTTAGATGTATTAATTTGGAAAAGAATTGGAATATTAAAAGTATTCACACGCAATTGATTTTTTGTGAAGCCTCTAAAATAAGTCGAATCCAACACGCCAAAAGTTGTATCACCAACAGTATTTAACGTAGTATAAGCATCCTTAAAACCATAACGACTATTCGTGAACCCAATTCCAGTTACGATACCAAAATAATCACCTATTATTTTAATCCGTTGTTCTAATAAATTAAAACTAAAAACAAAAGAGTTTCCTGGATCAGTCTGTAAATGGTGTCCACTAAAGGAATTCTGGAAATCACCATTCATTGGAACATTGACACCGATCTCAAAACCTGACCAATAAGTTAATGCATTCTTATCTCCCATTTTATGACCAACATGAATACTACCGTCGTCGTCATCTCCGCTTACTTCAATAGTATCACTTTCAACAATAATGAATTCGTGTCTACCAATTTTAAACCTTGTTGTATCACTTTTTTCTTGGGCGATTAATGAGAATGAACTCACTAAACAAAAACAAAATAGGAATATATTTTTCATGATTATAATTATTAATTTATTCTTTCAGTATTTATAATAGGACGTTACTTTAAAGGGAATGTTACAGCTATTTAGATTTTTTTCTTTCAAATTCAAAACTACCCAATTTAAATCGGTAAGCCACATAACTAGTAGAGTTCTTTATTTTATCACGTTCAAAAACTACAGGTCTATTTATTGCATTTCCAGCAGCATTTGTGATTAATTTAAAAGGTTGTTCTGATTGGAGTAAAACAGCCATGTCATTTTTGCTATCTTCAGTTGCAATCCTATCTTGTTCATTTAGTTTTTCGGGGGTAGACATCGCAATTAAAACAGGCATTTCATTATTATCTGTACGCTTTATTGATTTTAACTTTTTTGGGGAAAATTGAACTTTATCAATATTTCTTCTCTTAATCGCTTTTGTTGTTTTTGAACCTCTCAAATCTTTGCTATCTTCTGAATTAAGAATATTAACAATACCTGCAGATGAAGCTATTAGGTCACTGTCCGTTGAATTATTTACAGAATTAGATTCAATATTTTCGTTAACTTCAACTTGTGTAGAAACCAAATCATTTGGTGAAACAATAATCTCTTCCTCTACATTCATTATGTCCTCATATAAAGGCAACGAACGAGAAGCATATTTTCTATTTGGTGAATTGCCATTCAAACCGAATGAAATTAAAATCATAACAACTGCAGCTGCAGCAACTATTTTAGTAAAAAGAGGAATTACAGGCGCATCGTTCTGTTTTAATACCTTTTTATTAGGATGAACAATAGTTTGATCAGCAACTAGAATTGTAGATTGATAGTTAGCATATAATTTATGTAAATTATGCTTTTCTATATAAGCGATTAGGTGCTTTTGTTGATTTGCAGACAATTGCTTTTCTATACTCGTTACCATTATATCATCAACAGTACCTGCTGTAATTAATAAATGGTCATCATTTACTTTCAATTCATTCTTAGCATCGTAAATTGTTTCATCCGCAACTAATGCTAAATCATTCATGTTTATATCAAGCTCTTGAGCAAGATTAGGATGACGATCCAAAAATTTATTCAACTCAACCACCTCGGCATCTCCCAGATTTCCCTCTAAGAAATCAAGAAAAAATGATTCATAATTATTTATATTAATCTTTTCCATTTTATCAATCTAATACTGCCTCAACACTAACTAAAATATCCTTTAATTTTTTCCGGGCTCTAAAAATATAAACCTTTACTTGACTTTCATTTAAATTTGTGATCTCACCAATCTCATCATAACCATAACCTTCATAATCTCTCAATAAAACAAGAGATTTTTGAATGTCACTCAATTGGTTCAATGCATGATCTAATTTCACCTTTAAGTCTATATTCTTCATTCCTAAATCTTCAACCGGAAGATTTTGACTTTCAATATCAGTTTTATACTTCTCTTTTCTAACCAGGTCGATTAACGTATGGTGAGCAGCAGTAAAAAAATATGACTTCGCTTTGCTATAATCAACCTTCTCATGTTTTACCCAAACTTTGGTAAAAGTTTCTTGTACAATATCTTTGGCCGCATCAATATTGCGGATATGTTTCAATACAAACCGATAAATATTATCAGCATATAAATCCACACAAATATTATACTCTTCGTTTGTCATTTAAGGCCAAGTTATTGTTAGGACGGCTTTAGATCTAATAAGTTACAGTTCGCATTCAAGTTTCAAAAAATAATACCAAATTGGTCATCTAATTTATCAAGAAAGAATTTAAGTTCCCTTAATAATTATTAATTTTGCAGATATGTTAAGTTTAGATCCTAGTGAATTATCAATACCAGTCTTACATGGGTATTTATTGGGGGCAGTTGGCCCTCGACCTATCGCTTTTGCGAGCACAATTGATGGCAAAGGAATTCCAAATTTGGCACCTTTTAGCTTTTTTAATGTTTTTAGTGCAAATCCTCCGATAATGATCTTTTCTCCAGCGAGAAGTGGACGGACGAATGAAACAAAAGACACCTATAAAAATGTAAAAGAAATTGGTGAAGTTGTTATTAATGTAGTCAATTTCGATATTGTTCAAAAAATGTCATTAGCTAGTTCTCCTTACGAACCGGAAATTGACGAATTTGAAAAAGCTGGATTTACTAAAATAGCTTCAGACACGATTAGACCTTTCCGTGTTGCAGAATCACCAGTACAATTTGAATGTGTTGTGAATGAAGTTGTAGAATTAGGACAAAATGGTGGTGCTGGAAATTTGGTGATTTGTGAGGTTAAAAAAATTCATATCAACGAAGCTGTTTTAGATGAAAACGGAAAAATTGACCAACATAAAATTGATTTAGTTTCGAGAATGGGAGGAAATTGGTATTGTAGAGCTGACCAAAATTCGATGTTTGAAATTACAAAACCTATCACCACTTGTGGAATTGGTTTTGATGCTATTCCTGCAGACATTAAATCTTCAAATATTCTAACCGGAAACGATTTAGGACAGTTAGGTGGTATAGAAAATTTACCTGACGAAACAGAGGTTAATGAATATAAATTAATAGAATTAAGTGATTTATTTGTTTCTTTGGAGGATGAACAGGAAAAGCTCGAAAAAGAACTACATAAACGAGCAAAAGAATTATTAAATAAAAATAAAATAGAAGAGGCTTGGAAAACCTTGCTTTCTTTTAACAACTAAACAAACCAATATGTACACATTAAAAGGAGAATTAAAAGTGATAAGTGAAGTTCAGCAAATTTCTGACTCATTTAGGAAGAGAGAGTTTGTAGTATTAGATGCTTCTGGACAATATGCGCAAACAATAATGTTTCAAGCTGTTCAAGACAGAGTTGACTTGTTAAATAATTTCAAAGAAGGTGATAACGTAGAAGTTACTTTCTTTTTAAGAGGTAGAGAATGGACAAATCCTAAAGACGGAGTTGTAAGATATTTCAATTCATTAGATGCGTGGAAAATTGAACCATTAGGTGCTGCAGGTGGAACAACAACAGTAGACAATGCTGAAACTTTCGTTGCTGAAGGTGATGACGATTTACCGTTCTAATCAAAAGGTATTAATTATTGATTATTGTTAAATCTAACGATTAGAAGTTTACCCTGAGCTTGTCGAAGGGTTGCTGAAGGTGATGACGATTTACCGTTCTAATTGAATAGAAAAATCGTTTTCGATATAACAATTGGAAGCAAATAATTCAAGCTACAAAAGGATAAAATCAATTGTAGAATTGACAAAAATAATTGGGGTATTCTTTAGGATACCCTTTTTTGTAAACAACAACTTATATGAAGAAAAAAATAATTATCGCAATCGTAATTTTAGCCATTGGAGGCGGAATTGCAGCTTATTTTATGACCAGTGGTCAATATGATAGTAAGCTTGAAAAGTCAACAGTTGACGTAGCTGAAGTAGCTGAAGGTGAAACATGGGTAAATACACTTAAAGACTTAAGTGGTAATTACGTTGTTGTTGCCGGTGAAAATTCAAACGCCGAAATACTCTTCCATGTTGAAGGTTTAAAGAAAACAATTGGTGCTTTTGAAGATTTTAAAATATCATTGGAAATTGGCGAAGATTATTTGACTTCGAAGTTAAATGTCCAAATCCAAACTAGCTCTATTAATACTGGAAATAGCATGCGTGATGAGAGTCTTGCTGAAGCTGACTTTTTTGACATTCCTAATTACCCAACGATCAGTTTCTCTTCTAATCAAATCGTTTTGTCGGATACAGGATATATTGCAAAAGGTGAACTGACATTAATGGGGCAATCCAACGCAATAGATTTACCTTTTAAACATATCGGAAGTGGTACAGATAAAAACAACAATAACTTTCAAGCATTTGAAGGTGAAGTTGTATTTGATAGAACGGCTTATGGTATGCAATCAGTTTCTGGAACGGGCGACATAGTTACTTTAAATTTTTATTGTGAACTTATCGCTACAGAAAAATAATTAGTGACCGAAAAACATCAGCATTATATCATTTTTAAACCTTGGGGATATTTAAGTCAGTTTATTGATAATTCACCAACCCGAAAGAATAAAAAAAAACTCGGGGATCTGCACCCTTTTGATGAACGAACTATGTCCATTGGACGATTAGACCAAGACTCTGAAGGTTTACTGTTATTAACAACGAACGGCAAAGAAAGCTATCGAATTTTAAGCTCGAAATACGAGAAGGAATACTATGTCCAATTGGATGGAATAATCGATCCAGAGGCATTAGAATTGCTCGAGATGGGTGTTGAGATTAGTATTGATTCTGGTAAGTATATGACCAAACCTTGTTTGGCTAAAAAAATTGATGTTCCCGATCTACCCACACGTGCAAAAAAAATAAGAGACGAACGTCATGGGCCAACAAGTTGGGCGAGTATAACTGTGAGAGAAGGTAAATTTAGACAAGTAAGAAAAATGACCGCTGCAGTTGGCTTCCCTACATTGCGATTAGTTAGAGTTCGAATTGGTAAGATTACAATTTTTAACTTTCAAGCTGGACAAGTTGAAGAAGTAGACCAACTGAATGTTTAGAATCCTTCTATAAACTGATCCAAATTCGTTTCTGAACCCAATTGCAATTTCTTTTTAAGTCGATAACGACTCATTTCTAATGATTTGGTCGTAATCCCTTTAATTGATGCTATATCCTTCGCTTTAGTTTTCGTTCGAATTAATCCTAAAAGTTGTTTTTCATTACTCGTTAACTTTGGATATTTCAATGTAATTCTTCGAAAAAATTCATCATTCATTGTCTCCATTTCATTCAAGACTCTATCAACATCTTGACTCATTCTTACATTATTCGCAGACGACTGAAGTAATTCTTTTATTTCATTTAACATTGCACGTAGTTCTAACTTCTTATTAAATTGACAAACACTTCAACCAGTGTTTCTTTCTTGACGTCAAATTTTAAAACGCTCAAATAAAACTTCGATTTAAGTATAATTATGTGTTTAAACGTACGAGTTGTAGATTCCTTACGACATCCATCTTTTTTCACGATTCAAAGGGTAAAGTATCGCAATTAGATAGAAGGGATACCAAAATTGAAACAAGACAATCAATAATAATCCGTTCACACTTAAATTCCTTCCTATAAAAAGTAAAAATAAATCCGTCAAAATTTTTAAAACGATAAGCCAGTAGAATAGACTATCTGTAAAAACATTTAAGAATGAAAAGATGAATACAAACTGAAGAATGATAAGAAACGAACCTCCTAAAAACAAGTCGAAACTCAGGAGATTCTTCATTTTACCCAACCAACGTCTTCTCTGTTTTAGAAGCGGAATAAAACGCTGTGGATTTGCAGTGTAAACTGTCGTTGTTAAATCGTAAGATCCACTAATACTTTTGTTAGCCGACTTAAATTGATTCATTAAAAACATATCATCACCTGAGGCAATATTATAATCTGTTCGGTCTTTATCCAAGGTTAAAAAATCAGATTTATTAAAGATTAAATTTGCTCCATTGCACAACAATGGTTTTGACCAACCAAGACTGCCAAAAGTTATAACTTGTAAAAAAGAAAATTCAATATCCGCCATACGACCGATTAATCCTTTTGAATAGGTTTGAACGGGTAAAACAACCATTCCTTTTGGTAGAATTTTACCAATGCTATTTAGAAAATTCGGCTGAAAAGATATATCGGCATCTAAAGTTAAAATGCAATTGTGTTTCGCTGCTGTTACACCTATTCTGATAGAATGCTTTTTTCCTTTTTTAACTTCATTCTTTATAATCGCGAACGGATACAATAGATTCTCTTCAATTTTAGCTGATGTTCCATCTGTAGAATGATCGTCAATAAACAATATTTGGCAATCTTGGGTATCATCTGATTGATTCAAACTATTGATCAAACCATCGATACGATCAACTTCATTATGAAAAGGAATAATAACCGTATACTTATAATGCTCTTTTTGCTTTCCAAGCATAGGAAGACGCTTAACTCCTACAACCAATATAAAAACAACTAACGTATAAACAACGAATATTATAGCAACAACTATTACCATTATTTTTTAGCAATTAAAAGTGATCCACCAATCAAAGATGGAATAGCGACGTTAATTAACCATAATACAAATCCAGTTAGAATAATAACAGTATTTGGCACTCCTATTTTAGTCAATACAAACAAGGCAGATGCTTCACGAACGAATAATTTACCAAAAGTCAATGAGGGCAAAATCGTCATCACCAAATAAACCAATCCTACACCAATATAAAGAAGGTACAGCTTTTGCGTTTGACCAAATGCTAATAATAATAGAACGTATTGTGATAAGAAAACAACATAACGAAGCGCTGCATAAAACAAAGTAATGACTTTCACTTTAACGCTGCTTTGATCAATAAATAGAATGCCATCTATTAGAGATGTATTCAATATTTTTTTAAACCATGTTTTCAACAAGATTGATGGCTTAAAGTAGAGCCAAAAGCCAACAAATAAACCCAATATAATTATTATAACTATTAACTTAGTTTTGAAACTACCTAATATCAGCATATAAAAAATCAACGCCACTAAACCAAATACAACGGTAATAATGAATTGAGAGAGGTTAGAAAGCAATGTTAAAAGAATAGATTTTGTCTTAATATTCTTCTCCAACTTATAGGTCCTACCAACAAAATTACCCAGTCGATTCGGTGTAAGAATTCCAGTGCTTATTCCAGCTAAAACCCCAGCAAAAGCAGACCGTAATGACATAGATTTTAAAGTTGACATCAGAAATCTCCATTTAACGGCTTCAATTAACCAATTAAAAGGCATTAACAAAAGAAACACGGTAAAGTAGATATATTGACTACCGACAAATTGGATAGCGCTTAATTGTCCTAAAAAGTCATCTTTAATTAGCTTATTGATTATATAAAACAATAAAACACTTGCGAAGAGAATTTTAAGACTAAATATTATTGATTTCCGAGTTTTCAAATTATAGGGATCAGCGATCTATTTTGAAAGTTACATTTTTAGATTAGACTACCAATGTACAGTAATTTTTCCCGTTGATTTTCTACTTTCTAATAAATCATGAGCTTCAGTAATTTCAGTAGCTTTAAAAACACCACCAATCTCAGCTTTTAAATGACCTGATTCCACCAATTTAATCACCTCTTGCATACAATACTGAATCATTTCGGCTTTATTATCGCCAATTTTAAGCATATTCACACCAATAACTGACTTCGACCTCATCATCATCGTTATCGGTAAAATAGCGCCCATTTTACGTACAAAATTCAATGTAGATAATATACCCCACTTTTTACCTGATCTTTCTGAACCTCCGAATAATAATATTCTTCCTCCTGACCCAATTAATTGATAGTCCTTTTTAAAAGTTGAACCGGCAATAGGATTAAAGGTTCCATCTAATCGATCCCCTTCTAACAATTTACTAATGACTTCAAAATAATCCTTTTCACGGTAATTAATCACATGATCGGCACCAAGCTTCGTCATTAACGCCAACTTTCTTTCGCTTCCAGCAGTTGCATATACAATACAACCTTTAGCTTTTAACAGTTGAATTAATGCTGAACCTACTCCGCCTGCTCCAGCATGAACTAAAACACGATTCCCAGGGAAAAAGTTTGTAATTACTGTAGACATATAATAGGCAGTAACGAATTGAGTAGCGATACACAATGCTACATCAGTATCCATATCTCCAATCAAACCGAAGCCCAACTGATTCACTTTAGCATATTCAGCATAGCCCCCAAAACGGGTAAAAGCAATTACACGTTTACCTATAAAATCATCAGATATATTCGTTCCAACGGTATGAATAATCCCTACCACCTCGTAACCTAATACGGATGGCAACGCTGGCGCCTCACGATATAAACCATTTCTTGCCATAACATCTGCATAGTTCAATCCAAATGCATCTACTTTAACGATGACTTCATCATCTTCAGGTAGAGGAATAGCTATATCCCGTATTTCAAAAGCTTCCTTTGAAACACCATTTTTAATAAGATGTACCGCTTTCATTTTTATTATTTTGATTTACCAGAAACAACCACAACAAACTCCCCTTTAATTGGGTTATTCTGAAAATGTGTTATTAATTCCTCGGCAGTTCCTCTAACAGTTTCTTCGAATTTTTTTGATATTTCTCGAGAAATTGAGATTTTACGATCTGCGTCAAAAGCCTCCTTAAATTGCGTCAAACATTTAATAATTCGATGCGGAGATTCGTACAGAACAACCGTTCTAGATTCTTCTGCTATCTGTAAAATTCTTGTTTGACGCCCTTTTTTCGTCGGTAAAAACCCTTCATACACAAACTTCTCACAAGGAAAACCAGAATTAACCAATGCTGGCACAAATGCTGTAGCTCCAGGTAAACAATCCACTTCAATTCCACGATCTACACATGCACGAACCAATAAGAAACCCGGATCAGAAATAGCAGGTGTTCCTGCATCAGAAACTAAAGCATAAGTTAATCCGCTTTCAATTTCTTCCACAATTCTTTCAACCGTTTTGTGCTCATTATTCAAATGATGCGCAATTAATTTATTTTGAATCTCGAACTTTTGAAACAACTTGACAGTCGTCCTTGTATCCTCAGCCAAAACGGCATCCACTTCCTTCAAGATTCGTATTGCACGAAAAGTGATATCTTCTAGGTTGCCAATTGGAGTTGGCACTAAATATAATTTTCCCATTATTCAATTCGAACTTCAAACATTTTAGGCCACCATTTGCCAGTCATATAAGTCTTTCCAGTAAACTGGTTATAAGCAATTCCGTTTAACACATCCGATCCAGGTTGCGTTCCTGCAACTACTAACGAATTACAATCAATCTTAGATAAAACTTTACCATTTGTAGTATCAATTTCTACCACAAATTTCTCAGTATACACATTCGCAAAAAGACGACCATTAATTAATTCCAATTCATTTAAATTAAAAACACTCTCTTGATCCGTAAAAACATACATCGATTTTATTATTTCAAATGTTCTAGGATCGCGCCAAACAATTTGATCTGTACCATTACTCATAATAATTTGTTTACCATTATTACAAAGACCCCATCCATCGCCATCATAATTAAATTCACCAATTTGTTTAAAATCCATATCATAAATTAAACACTTACCAGATTGCCAAGTTATCTGATAAATCGTATCATTTAGAATAGTAATTCCCTCTCCAAAATATTGACCATCTAAAGGAACAGATCTTAAATGTGCACCCGTGATTAAATCAACCTCTGCCAGTATGGATTGATTATTTCGACCGGTTCCTTCATACAATTTACCCTTATAAAATTCTAACCCTTGGGTATAGGATTTTTGATTGTGTGCCAATTCTTTTTCAATAAAAACAGTTTTGTATTCCGGCTCCACATCAGAGAATAGTATAATTTCTTGTAAATCCGAATATGTTTTACCGTCTTTACCTTTAGCGGTTAAATTGACTAAAAACTTACCGACACTCATTTCTTTCGTGTCTAATGTAAAATTACTATTTGAATTTAACATGTATTCTTCATCGCCAACACTGACTTTAGTATCGGTAAAAGCAAAACTAGAATCTAGCATAATTACCAACTCAACTTTATCTCCAATTACAAAGTTCTTATTTGCTGTAGTCAACTCTATACTCAAAGGAGTTACAACCGGTATAATTAATTCATTAGAACCTTTATTAGAATCGTCGTTACAAGACGCTAAAAAAGCTAAACAAAGAAATAGTGCAAATTTATGCTTTATTAAATTCATTCTGTTTTTATTAAAATTTATCAATCATTTCCATTAATACTTGCTTCTTTCTTGTCGAAACAGGAACCTTAGTACCATTCTTTAGTATGATATCTCCTGATGATTTTGAAAACTCTTTAATGAATTTTGTATTGATTAAATGTGATTGATGTACACGCAAAAATCCGTGATCAGTAAGTAAATTATCGAATTCTTTTAATGTTTTAGTAACTAATAATTTAGTTCCATCGACAAAATAGAACGTCGTATAATTAACACTAGACTCACATCTTAATACCTCTGAAATCTCAACAATATGAATTTTTTCAAGCGTATTTAAAGCCAACCTTTTAGGTTGATCTAAATTCTCCTTTAACAGACCAATTCTATCCGTAGGACTATTTTGACTACTCACCCTTTTAACCGCTGCCATTAATTCATCTGGATCAATTGGCTTCAATAAATAATCAACTGCACTAAAACGAAACGCTTTAACGGCATATTGATCCGAAGCAGTTGTGAAGATCAATTTAAAATTCTGGTCAGTGACAATATCTAAAAGGTCGAAACCTGAACCATCTGGCATTTGAATATCTAAAAAGAGTAAATCAGGTTTTAATTCCTTCAGTAATTTAGCACCAGACACAACACTTTCTGCCTCACCAATTACTTCAATTTCTTGGCAATAATTATTCAAGTCCTTTTTGAGAACTGTTCTTGCTTCAGCAATATCATCAATTATGACAGCTTTGATCATAATTTCGATTTAATGGAATCTACAGAAATCTCATTGTGTGACGCTTGATAAATACATTTACCATCTTTGACCAATAATATTTGAGGGGATTGATGCATGACATTCAATACATGAGATATTTCGTTAGACACATCTCTAAATTTTATTAAGTCAAGATAAACAGGAGTTAAAGCATCTTCCTCAATATCCCAATAATTTTCCAATCTACTTAACGCCATTGAACTTATAGAACATCTCGTACTATGTTTTAAAAACAATACAGGTTTTGTGTTGCTTCCTTCTATTAACTCATTCAAAAGATCTATAGAATCGAGGTTAACCCAATCTATACTTGTCGATGCTTTTGATTTACCGAATCCAAAAAACCCCATTAGTACGCAGATTTAAATTGATCTAGAAAACGCATATCGTTTTCAGAATATAATCGTAAATCACCCACTCTATATTTAAGTTGAGCAATTCGTTCTACCCCCATTCCAAAGGCGAACCCTGAATAGACTTTACTATCAATATTAGCAGCTTCTAAAACAGCAGGATCCACCATTCCACAGCCTAAGATCTCAAGCCAACCAGAGTATTTACAAACATTACAGCCTTTTCCCTTACAAATTGTACAAGATACATCTAATTCGGCACTTGGTTCTGTAAAAGGGAAATATGAAGGTCTCAATCTAATTTTAGTTTCTTCCCCAAAAACTTCTCTTGCAAAATAATCCAAAGTTTGCTTAAGGTCTGCGAAAGAGACATTCTTATCAATATATAATCCTTCGAGTTGATGAAAGAAACAATGTGCACGTGCAGAAATTGCTTCATTTCTGTATACTCTACCTGGCGAAATTGTTCGAATAGGCGGTTTAGAATTTTCCATAACGCGCACTTGAACTGAAGAAGTATGAGTTCTCAGCGCCATTTCATTCTCGCCCTTTTCAATAAAAAAGGTATCCTGCATATCTCGCGCTGGATGTTCCGGGGGAAAATTCAAGGCAGAGAAATTATGCCAATCATCTTCTATTTCTGGACCTTCAGAAACAGTAAAACCAATCTTCGCAAAAACTTCAATAAGCTGTTTACGAACAATAGCTAGCGGATGTCTTGCACCAATTGCATCACCAATCACCGGTCGACTTAAATCTATTTGTTCTTTTGTTGTATCAACCTTGACAGTTGAATCAATTAATGCTTTTAATTCTTCAAAGCGATCTTCACTGCTTTTTTTCAGTGCATTAATTCGTTGTCCAAATTCCTTTTTTTCTTCAGCAGCAATATCCTTTAAATCTTGGTAAAGACCTTTAAAAATATTCTTTGCCCCAAGGTATTTTATACGGTATTGCTCTAAATTCTCTGCATTAGAAACCTTAGCTGCAGCTATATCTGACTGGATTTGTTCTATTTTTTCTTTTAAACTCATGCCCTAATTGTAACTTTTGACTGGTCTTAATTGTTTTAATACAGAGCAGTCAGTAAAATAAGACTGTAAATTTACAAAAAAACCAGTATACATTTGACTGAATTAAAATTAGCTTTGGACAACTATTTTATTATTAAAAGTGTATTGTAAATAAATAAGATAAACTTTCTCTAAAAAAATATTGTATTTTTGCTAGCAGAAGGTTTTGAAATGAAAAACTGAAAACTTGAAAAAAATGAATAATATAATCGCAAAAATCGGATTTCTTTTAGTTACGGGTGTTGTAATTGGTGCAAGTTTAGTATCATGTCGTAAAGAAGCAGCTACGGTAGCACAAATTCGAATTATAGATACTGCAGGAGAAGCAGTTAGCAAGGCTAGAGTTAGACTTTATGCCACTCCAACAATTGACGAACATGGCGCTATTATTATAGACGACACATTATTCACGGATGCTGCAGGATTAGCAACATTTGATTATAGTGATATGTTCAATTTAGGTCAAGCAGGATTCGCAGTTTTAGATATTGAAGCAAATAGTGGAGACACAATTTTTGGTGACGGTATCATAAAAATTGAACAAGAAACAACCACAGTTGAAACGATTGTGGTCCAATAAATAATTAAACTTTATTATTAGCCCATTTCAGTCAATCGACTGGAATGGGCTTTTTTTATACTCATTCCAATGAATTTTGAAGAAGTCATAAGGCAATTCCATCCAGAAACTGAATTTGAAGTTATACGTGAAAACCCTACTTATAACTTTATAATAAAGTCTGCACGTCTTGATAAAAACTACATCATTTTCACCGAAGGATTGTCTAAATTCGATCAACCAGTCAATGATCAAAAGGCTTTATATAAGCATATAGAACTATATTTTTTATTGCCTGACTATATTCAACCAACACAGGATCATTGGCCAGTGAATTGGCTTGATATTTTAGCAGAAATTCCAAGTAAAAAAAACACTTGGTTTGGACCTGGTGACACAATTCCAGCCGGTCAACCACCAAAATCGTTGAGTACCTATTTTGATGCAAACACCTTTATGTTGGTAGACCCTATTGCGATAAATTATCTTTTCGAAGACACAGAAGAAATGAGCTTTAAAGCCTTGGGAATATTACCATTATTCGACACAGAAATCGCATATAAACTAAAGAATTCTGCCACATTATTGATGCGTAAATTATTAAAAGCAAATGTAAGTGAATTGGTAGATACCTATCGCACACCAGTTTGTAGAAAAAAAATACTAGGTTTTTAGTTGAAGAAAATTCATAACTTTATAGTCGATAGATAATAAAAATTAAAAAATGCAACGGTTAACGAAAGCAGAAGAACAAGTAATGTTACGATTATGGGGCTTGCAAGAAGCGACTGTTAAAGATATCATTCAGTTTTACCCTTTGCCGAAGCCTGCTTATAATACAACCTCTACAATAGTCCGTATTCTAGAGAAGAAGAAGTTTATAGGCCATAAGAAAAAGGGAAGAGGATATATTTATTTTCCAAAAGTATCCAAAATCGCCTATCGCGATCACCTTGCAACATGGCTATTAGAAAACTATTTCGATTCATCTAATCAAGATGCAATCAATCATTTCAACACAACAAAAAGCTTAGAGGAATTATTATAAATCTTTCGTTTCGACTCTAAAACCAATATCAACAATTTCCTTTAATGACGATTCGCGCATTGCGTGTTGGAAGCTAAAACTATATGTTCCAGATCTATCAAATCTACCGCCACTAGCTATCAAACTGTGGAACTCTATAATTGTTCCGGATTTCTCACCATTCCATTTGCCATCAGGTTGGGCTAAAATAAACTCTAGGGTATCTAAAGCGGACTCGCCATTTGGATATTCACTTTTAAGAAACATATAAATATTCTCATAAGCATAATCCGTCGTAGTACGCAGGTTTACCCATAAATTTAATTGAGAAATGGTGTCAGTAACTTCAAACGAGAACTCCTTTATATCATCACTTTCCCAAACATTGTTTTCAAAACCTAAAAATTCGTCATAAACCTTATTATCATCACAAGAAACCATAGTGGTAAAAGCAAAGATAAGCAGTATATTCCTTAGCAATCTAGCGTACATTATTCCTCTTTTTTAGCAGTTTGATTTGGATTCGGCTTATTTGGCCTCGGCTTATTCGGCCTTGGTTTTTTAGGCCCAGTTTTCTTTACAGTATTCTGAGCAGAACCTTCCGCTTTTGGTTGATTAGGATTCGGTTTTGGCTTAGGACCGTTATTTGGTTTCCTTTTTTTGTTCGGCTGATTACGTGGACCTACTTTTTGTTCACCTTGTCCTTGCGATTTTGGTTTTGGTTTAGCATTCGGATTCGGCTTACCTTTTGGATTTGGCTTACCTTTAGCATTCGGATTAGGCTTCGCATTCGGATTAGGTTTATTCACCTTTTTAACTGGTCTATTATTCGCTTGTTTTAAATCTTTCGGTTTATTACCCGCGTTTTTATTTTGGCCAGACCCACTCTCCTTAGCCGAAGGCTGATTTCTCTTCGTATTGTTTGATCTTTTCTTCTTCTTTTTATTCTTGAAGACATGTTCGAATCTACTCAAACTATCTTGCCCAACGACATCTGTATAATCCGGAATTTCAACCTCAACCTCAATCATATAATCCTTTAGATCAGTTGGTGTTTTTCCTTCTTTATTTAAAGCAATAATTTCTTTTACTCTATCGGGAGTTAATGGAATAAAACCACCAGAACCTGGATTACTTTTATCATCTTGCACGTACCACATTTGTTCTTTAAAAACATCTGTTTTCACATGATAAGCGATACCTTTTTCAGTTTTAAGGCGAATATCAGAGCTCGGAAATTTCTTTAGTGCATCCAAATAAGCATCTAGCTCATAATTTAAACAACATTTTAACTTTCCACATTGACCTGCTAATTTTTGCGGGTTTAATGATAATTGTTGGTATCGGGCTGAAGCTGTTGAGACAGATCTAAAATCTGTTAACCAAGTAGAGCAACATAATTCACGACCACAAGAACCAATTCCACCTAAGCGGGCAGCCTCTTGACGAACGCCAATTTGTTTCATTTCTATTTTCAGCTTAAACTCGTCAGCTAAATCACGAATTAATTGTCTGAAATCAATTCTTTCTTCAGCGGTATAATAAAAAGTTGCTTTATTACCGTCTCCTTGATATTCAACATCAGAAATTTTCATCTGCAATGCCAATTCTGACGCTAACTTTCTTGAAGCAAACATTGTCTCAGACTCTAGCCCTCGATATTTTTGCCATTTTTCTATTTCTTCGCTTGAAGCTTTACGATATATTTCCCTAGCTTCGTGTGCTTTAAAATTGTTTGTTTTTTTCCTTACTTGTATTCTAGCTAATTCACCAATTACGGATACAATTCCTAAATCATAACCTGGACTGGCGTCGACAACAACAACATCACCAACTTGTAATTGATAATTTTTTATGTTGCGATAAAAACCTTTACGGCTATTTTTAAATCTAACCTCTACTATATCGTAAGGACTTTGACCATTTGGCAATTCAACATCTGCCAACCAATCAAAAACAGACAATTTGCCACAACTTCCAGTTCCGCATGACCCGTTGCTTTTGCAACCACCTGGCACACCACCATCACTTGAACAATTACTGCATCCCATTATTTATCTTAATTTTAATCAACATGTAAAGTTAACGCTTTAAAAGCAATTAGCTACAATAATTTAAACGATCAATTAACATACGATTGAGAATAAATCTTTTTAATTGATAATTGAAAGCGTTAGAATTCGTTTTTAAAAAAACCAGTTTAGATAAATATTTAAAAATCAAAATTGGATTTAAATCAAACTTAAAACAGAAAGTCATATAACTATATTAATAGTTAAAAGCCTACACTCCTTTTTTAATCAGCTTAGTAAGCTTTATCATAACATCGCTAAAGAGAATTTTTGCACTTGCATTTCTTTCCAAGTGATAAACAGCTTCATTAAACTCGTCCATTAATTGAACAATATTTTGGTTATTGATAAAGCGCGCAAATTTTTGTAAAAACTCAAATTCTTCATTTCTCAAATTCACCAATTGATCCTTCATATAATTCATCATTATACTTTCCCGGAAAATATACAAGGCATATTTCAAAAAGTTCTTTTGATTCTCTTTATCTAAGGCCGCAGCTTCAGAAGCAATATCCATTAAATCAATAGGATTTGCGGTATAAGCAGCGCGCATCATTTTAACAAATAATGAGAAATATACATGTTGGTTTTTCGCACCTTGTACTAAATCAATTGCCTCGTTAATATTCCCTTGACTGAGACCCGCTGTTGATTCCGCAAAAGATTTCTCAATCGCAAACTTTCCAACAAGATAGTTAGCAATATCATCAGTTTTTAAATTCGGTATTCTTATTGTCTGTGTACGTGATAAGATAGTCGCTAAAATATTCTCTGATTGATTACATACCAAAAGGAATATGGTCTTTTCTGGCGGCTCTTCAAGTAACTTCAATAATTTATTAGCGGCCTGATTATTCAATTTTTCAGGAAGCCAAATAATCATTATTTTATACTTACCACTAAAAGATTTTAAGCTTAATTTCTTTAGAATTTGTCGACTTTCTTCGACAGCAATACTTGCATTTTTACCAAGTTCCCCAAGAGATTCTTGCCATTGGTGAAGATTAAAATACTGTCGTGTTTTAAGCAAATGTGTCCATTCTACCCATCTATCTTTAGAAGAACCTACTTTATTCGTTTTATTGGCAACAACAGGATAAACATAGTGCAAATCTGGATGTACGTAATTTTGTACTTTTTTACAATGATCACAAACCCCGCAAGAATCTGTCTTCGTTGGGTTATCACAAAGTAAATATTGAGCAAAAGCAATTGCCAAAGACAGTTTACCTGAACCCTCTTGACCGAGAAACATTTGAGCATGACTAATACGCCCAGTTTGCACCTCTTTTATGAGCTTTTTCTTCGTGCTTTCATTCCCTATTACGTCCTTAAATAACATAGACCGTAAAAATACAATATATTCATTACACTAAATTAAGCTTCAACGACTAAATTATTCTTATTTTAGACTGCTCCAAAATATATTTAAAACGAAAAAAATGAAAAAGTTAGGATTAGGATTAGTAGCCATATTATTTGCAGCGATAAGCTCAACAGCACAAATTAAGGTACAAGAAAAAGAAGTTAACATTGACGGGAACAAGAATGGATTTGAAGTTTTTATTCCTTATGGAAATGAAAAAGAAACAGATAAAGATTTAAAAGAAGAACTAAAAGATTGGAAAGGAAAATACAGCAGTAAAGATTTTGTTTTTGTTGATGATTGTAAGTTAAAAGATATGGGCGAAAACTCGTTCGATGTTTACGCTAAAATTGTTGAAGAAAAAGATGGTGGCACAACCGTTTCAATGGCAGTTGATTTAGGTGGTGCTTTTTTAAATTCTAAAGAACACGGCGATCAAGCAAAAGTAATTGAAGATTTCATGTATAAATTCGCTGTTAAAGCCGCAAAAAACATTGTTGCAACAGAAATCAAAAATGAAGAGAAAATTCTGAAGGATAAAGAAAAAGAATTAGAAGACTTGGCTAAAGAACAAGAAAAGATGAAGAGTGAGATTGAAGATTACAAGAAAAAGATAGAAGGATTAGAAAAAGACATAGAAGAAAACAAAGCAAGCCAAACGACTAAAAACGGTGAAATTACTGCACAGAAAGAAGTAGTTAAAACGGTTGAAAAGAAAAAAAATGAAGTGAGATAAGTCCACGACAATTTCTTGATTAAATTTAGAGCCGTTCTATATCAGGAACGGCTTTTTTATGGCTGCAAGTTTTAAACATTATTTTATACTAAACCTCATCGTATTTGTCTGGGGTTTTACTGGCGTATTGGGAGATCAAATTTCCATTAATTCTGAACGCATCGTATTCTTCAGAATGGGTATCGCATTTTTAAGTTTGTTATTGGTATCTAGATTTATCAAAACCACACCTTTGCACCCAAAAGACATTCTAAAACTTTTAGGTACCGGATTGATTGTAGGACTACATTGGTACACATTTTTCTACGCGATAAAAATAAGTACAGTTTCAGTTGCTGTGGTTTGTATGTCTAGCACAACTTTATTTACAGCGTTTGTTGAACCCTTGCTGTTTAAGCGTAAAATACTAGCGAATGAAATAGTTCTCAGCTTTATTATTCTAATCGGTATTATACTAATTTTCGGATTCGAACCCAAATACGCATTAGGCATTTATGTTGGATTGATTTCAGCTTTATTAGCGGCATTTTTCGGTGTTTTAAATGGCATTCATATTAAAAAATATCAACCCGTATCAATTACCAAATACGAAATGCTTGGAGGTTTTCTATTTATGGGAATTTGTTTGATGTGGACCAATCAAATTACAACAAAAATGTTTCAGCTCTCATTAACCGATTGGCTTTACTTACTAATCTTAGGAATTATTTGCACTACTATCGCTTTTATGGTCAGCGTTTGGATTATGAAATATCTGTCTCCATTTACCGTTAGTTTAAGCATTAATATGGAACCTATATATGCGATAATTATCGCACTTATTGTGAGTTATTATCAAGGTGAATCAAGCGAAAAAATGTCTATAGGATTCTATTTTGGAGCATCTATTATAATAGGTGCAATTTTTATCAATTCGTACTTCAAGAAAAAAAAGGCAAAAAGAAAAAAAATAATTCCGATCTAAAAAGAAAATTACATTAATTATACTTAATTTAAGAGCATTATTTCGCAAAAACAATACATTTGCGCGGTTAAAAAGCCTAATCAATATTAAAAAAAATATGGCCAAGAAAAAATTTATTGTACCCTTCGATTTTTCTGAAGTAGCAGAAAGCGCTGTTGAACATGCTTTAATTACAGCAAGTGTAGTCGGTGCTGATGTTCATTTATTACATGTAGTGTCTAAAAAAGACGCAATTAAAGAAGCAAAAGTAAAATTAGTAGATGCTGTAGAAAAAGCACTTTCACACACCAAATCTAAAGGTGTTGAAATTATTAGTCATGTTCGTGTTGGAAACATATTCGATGACATAGCAGAATTTGCTGTAGAAATTGGTGCAGAACTTATTTTTATGGGGACTCATGGAGCGCATGGTTGGCAACATATTACTGGAAGTCACGCACTGAAAGTAGTTACCAATTCACCTACTCCATTCATCATTGTTCAAGAAGCAAAATTAAATGAATCAGGGTATGACGATATCGTTGTTCCTCTTGACCTACATAAAGAAACAAAACAAAAATTAACTTTAGTAGCCAATATGGCCCACTATTTTAATTCGCGTGTTCACGTTATTATTCCAAATGAAACAGACGAATTCTTAATTCATACCGTTAAGGCGAATATCATTTTTGCAAACAAATTCTTTGGAGAACGGAATATAGAAGTTACGACAACATTAGCTGCATCTAAAAACTTTGATGAAGAAGTTATAAAACATGCCGTTAAAGTAAATGCGGACATTATTACGATTATGAATCTTCAAAAAAATCAATTATTCGGTGGTGGTGTATTAGGAAGTCAACACGAACAGTTTATGATTACGAACGAAGCTAAAATCCCAGTTTTATTAGTAAATCCAATAAATGCAACAAACGCATATCAAGCGATTTTTACATAAAAAGCTACAATAAAAGACATTAAAAATAAGCGTTCCGAAAGGGCGCTTATTTTTTTTTGAACAATAATTTCGTGTTAATTAATTGATAATTAAGCATTAAATTGTAAATTCGTGCAAAATTATTGCCTAACTTCGCAACGTTATCATTTTATCGACGTCTAGTGAAAGATTTGAGTGGAATAATTATATGAAAAACACAGTATCAAATATTGGAATTGGCTTATTGGGTATCATGCTTATTGCCCGTGTTTTAACACTAGAAAGTGAAACAAGTATTCGCGAAGAAAGTAAAGTCGAATTCATTAAAGAGACTGAAATTAGTGCTACAAACTTCATTAACTTTTCATCTTTCACTCCCTTGATTAAAAATGCAACTCCCAAAGCTAAAACAAAACTCAAACTCAAAAAGGTTGCTCCAGCTGTAGCAACTGAAGACGTTGAACCTGTTTTGGTAACAGAAACAAAGGCGCAAGAAAATCTTGAAACATCTAAACAAGAAAAAGAAACCTTTGCCTACCCGCTTGATGGTAGAAGTACTTTAACCGTTAACTTATCACATCATTTTCCTAGGAAAAAAATCAACGTTAAAAAAAGCTATTCACCCACAAAGTAGCATTCTCCTTCAAAAAACTTCTATTTAATATTCGCCTGAGCAATAATATCTTTGCGCATAGCAGATCAATTTTCTTATATTTACAAAAAAAAATACTCATTTATGGCAAGTGATTCAGATTTATCCAAAATTCAGGCTGTCAAGGAATTAATTTTTGGACAAGAAATTCAAAATTATGATACTGAATTTAAAGAAATAAATGCCCGATCTTTAAAGAATGAAGAGAAAAGCAAAAACGATTATATAGCTTTAAATAACGCCATTTCGAATTTAGAAAAATCTGTTTCTGCTCGAATTGATCGTTTAGAAGCAGACTTGAATAAAAAGTTAGCCTTGTTAGACGACAAAAAGACCGACAGAGCTAAATTGGGGAAAATGCTTATCCAAATTGGCGAAAAATTACAAGACCAATAAAGTTATCTGACATATTATGTCACAAGACATGAATCAATTCGAAGAACTTCGTCGACTTATACTTGAAGTGGACAGGGAAGAGAATGCCAGAAAAACTGACGAAATAATCACTAAACTTGACGAATTAGAAAAGGAATTGAATGATCCAGACAAATTTGCCAATGTTATCCAACAATCAAAAGCAGAAGTAATTGACGTTTTAGGTCCAGTAATGGGTAAAATGATCAAAAAATTCATTTCCTCAGAAATTGAAAAATTAAAAGAGGGAATTGAACGTAAAAGTAAAGCCATCTTTTCATTTGAATTTCTAAAACGGAAAATCAAGAGTAAAATGACAGGTGTTTCAGAGGAAGAATTATTACTGAGCGATTCAATTGGCAGTTCACTACTTCAGGTTTTTGCAATTGAAAAAGATACTGGTATATTGATTGGTACTTATTCCCCAAAAAACATATTAGAGGCTGATCTTGTTGCAGGTATGTTATCTGCAATCAAGTCGTTTGTAGAAAGTGCTTTTGGGGAAGAAGATTCGGAGCTAGAAAGTTTATCCTACAGTAACTATAAAATTTTACTTTATAATTTCAACCGCTATTATTTTGCCTGTGTTCTAGAAGGCATAATTGATGCTAAAATTAAGGAAGAATTACAAGATGAATTCTTAAATTTAGCGGATAAAGAATTGGGTTCTTTATCCTTTAAAAAAATTGATGGCGACATTCGAAAAAAAGTAGAATTGGCATTGTCAAAAGCTTTTGAACTTAAATACGGCGCTAATTTTAGGGCAGATAATTAATGAAATCGATTACAAAAAAGATAGTACTCCTTGGAAATGAAGGCGTTGGTAAAACATCCCTCGTAAAAAGATTTGTACACAGTATTTTTAACGATCAATATTTGTCGACAATTGGAATTAAGATTTCAAAAAAGACGATTCAAATAGAAGACACTGAAGTCAACCTGATGCTTTGGGATATCGCTGGTAATATGATGAGTAAAACACTTTATCAGAATTATTTAAAAGGCGCACATGGCGTATTTTTAGTTTGTGATGGAACTAGACCCGAGACATACGAAGCTGTAATTCAAGAAAAGGACATGCATATAAACGTTGATTTTAAAGAAAGCATTGCTTATTTAATTGTCAACAAATCAGACTTGATGACCGAAATAGATAAAAATAAATTAGAATCTTCCAAAGTAGATTTTTATACCAGTGCAAAAACAGGTGATAATGTTGAATTTGCATTTCAGCGAATGGCTGAAAATTTTGTAGATACAAATACATAAAATGATGTCGCGTGCTATGCAAAATTCTGAAGATGAAATTAAATCGCTTAAAGCTGAGGTTAAGTCTTTAAGAGCAGAGAATCGTGAACTAAAACAGGTTGTTTCTGAACCACTCGAACATCAACAGCAGACTATAGAAGCTGAAAAAAAAATAAAGGATCAAAACGAAAAGCTTAAAAAATACAATCTAGAACTAGAGCAATTCACATACGTTGCTACTCACGATTTAAAATCTCCTCTTACAAATATCCAGGGCTATCTTGACTTATTAGAACTTGACCTTGTCGATCCTTCAGAAGACATCAAAGACTCTTTAAAATGGCTTAAATACTCCGTTGCTGAAGCGAGAAGTGTAATTGTAGAGTTGACCAATGCTTTAAAAGCGAGAAATAATAAAGAAGAGCTATTAAGTAGTATAAATTTGGAGGAATTAGTTGAAAGCATACTTTCAGGAATGCGTTCAACAATCTTAGAAAAATCAATAATTTTTATTTCAGATTTAAGCGAATTAAATATAATAAAATATTACCCGGTTGCCCTTCGGAGTATTCTACAAAACATTATTTCAAATGCGATTCAGTACATTGGCGATTCAAACCCTGCAGAAATTCACATTACATCGAGCAGTACAGAATCACATATTAGTATTTCTATCCAAGACAACGGTTTAGGCATTGATTTAGAAAAAGACAAAGCAAAAGTATTCGGTCTTTTTAAACGTGTAAGTAATGATCAAAATGGGTCGGGAATTGGCATGTTTATAGTCAATAATTTACTAAAAAATTATGGCGGAGAATTGGCCGTAGAAAGTGAAATTGGTAAAGGTTCGACTTTTACAGTGATCATCCCAAATGAAACAAATAAAGAATAATGACTATGCCTTCCTTCAATCACCTTTTATTAATTGACGATAGCGATGCAACCAATAATTTTCACAATAGGTTATTGTCTAAAATTAAATTTGCGCACCAAATTTCAACCAAAAAAAATGGACAAGAAGGTTTAGAGTTTTTGGATCAATGTGAAACTTATCCTGAAATTATTTTCTTAGACCTCAACATGCCAATAATGGATGGATTTGAGTTTTTAGCTGCAATAAGTGAACAAATTAAAACACATAATTATCACGCACCATTAATTGTTATTCTATCATCCTCAGAAGAGGTAATTGATAAAGAAAAATGTCATACGCTTTATGATAATCTACTATTCTGTAGTAAACCTTTAACAATTAATCAAATCAACGAGATAAAACTATACAAAGGGAATTAAAGATATTTAAGCTTAATAATTTTAAAAGCGCTACTTGCTTGAGAAGCCAAATCTGCAAAAATCATGTCAGATTCGTTCACACTGCCCTCCGTTAAGTTTTCAAGTTTTTTTATTAAATCTAGAATTCCTGTCAGATCGAACATACTAAAACTCGACTTTAGTTTGTGTGCATTCATTTTAATCCCCGATAAATTCTTTTCATTAACACTTTCATTTAAATCGTGTATTGTATGCTCCGCTTCCTTAACAAACATAACCACAATTTCTTGAATAAAGTCTTTATCACCAACACCGGCATCAATTAGTTGCTTAAAAAATTTTTCACCTCCTGTGAAATCATTTGCCAACTTATTATCTGGATCAATTTCTTGCATTATCATGTAGCATTAGTTTACGATTCAAAACATGTATAATCTTAAACCAGGATACAAGTTACAAGAATAAAAAGTAGCTAAAACAGTGATTCGCTAACTGAGCAAATTTTATCGATTAATGAAACAAAAAGGTATTATTTTTTTATGAAAGACGCTCTTTTAATTCCTTTTTATATTTGCGACTGACTTTAATTGTTTTTTCCCCAATCTTTAAGCCATCCTCATTCATTGCTTCAATTTTATTGATCGCCACGATAAAAGAGCGATGCACTCTTGCAAATTCTGTTTCACCAAGTTTTAATAGGATTGACTTCATTGTTGACAAAACAGTGAATCGTTTGTCTGCAGTATAAATCTGCACATAATCTGCAAACGCCTCGATATATAGGATACTTGAAAAGTTTAATTTAATCAATTCAGTTCCAGACTTTACAAAAATAAATTGTTCATCGTCACTTTCGTTTAATGCGATAGCAGCTTTGATTTCTTTAACTCTTTTAACTGCTTTTATAAAACGATTGTATTCGATCGGTTTTACTAAATAATCCGTCACATCATAATTATATGATTCTGCCGCATACTCTGTTTTAGAACTAATAATTATTACCTGTGGTATATTTTTAGCTTGCTCAATAAAATCTATACCATTCATTTGTGGCATTTCAATATCAAGAAAAATTAGATCACATTTATATTTATCAATGTTTTCCAAAGCTATAAGTGGATTATCAAACTCAACTTCTAGCGTAAGATAATCTGTAAAATTTATATAAGATTTGATGATCTCCCTAGAGACTTTATCATCATCAAGTATTGCTACCTTTAACATATTGGTTTTTAGATTCTGTCCAAATATACATTAATCAATATGAGCATGTATAAAATTAGGTGTATTAATTTTTATGAAATGTAGTTTGAATATACGGATTTTTAAATTATAATTCCAAAATAATAAAGAGTGATCTATTATTAACATTGTGCTCATCCTCCGTACAATCCTTATTTTCTCTACAATCATTCAATAAATTTGCCTCTCCATAGCCATTCCCTAAAATCCGATTTGGATTTGAAACTTGACTTCTCATATACTTGCAAATGGTTTCTGCCCTTTTTTTAGACAGTGCTAAATTACTACTTTCACTACCCCTTGCATCTGTATAAGTCTTTACTTCTATCTTCATTTCAGGATGGTCATTTAACACTTTTACGACTTTATCAAGTGCATATTTTGCTGGAGCTGATAAAACCGCCTTCTGCGAATCGAAATGAAGATTTTCTAAATTCAACATCTGACCTAAATCACTGCCTTTCGTTACTTTCGACATACCTAAATCTACCTTTTTACTGAGTAAATATTTGCCATTCACTTTCATGGTTTCCGAATAAATCACCTCTTTACTTAAATAGCCTTTCTTCTCAAGTAATACGGTATAACTAATTCTGTCATTCACTTTATTATCATGAAGGGGAACCAGAAGATCTCCTCTTAAATTGGTATTATAAGATGCTTCATTTGCAAAAACATTATTTATCAAGGTAATTTTTGCATCTCGAATAGGAAGCTGTGTTTTTTTATCAAATACATGAAGGAAAATAGATAAACCTGGATCTTTTTCCAAGACCAAATCAACTTTAACAAAATTATCCTTTGCATAGGTATCTACACCACTAACAGCGTCGAAGAAACCTTCTTTTTGGCCCCGAATATTATATGTTTTCTCTTCTTCTAAAAGGAATGAAAATTTACCATCTTCGCCAGTAATAACAACCTCTTCTTCACCAGAAATTAGATCGAACAATACAACTCTCGTATTGGCAATTATATCACCGTTTTCATCTCTAGAAACACCAATAACTTCTTTACCAAATTCGTAAGGTTTAGATAAAGAAAAACTATAGATATCATCACTCCCTTTTCCGCCATCTCTATTGGAAGCAAAATACCCAAATGATTGATCAGCCTTCATAACAAAAGAAAAATCATCTTTATTGCTATTTATTGGAGCTCCTAAATTCATTATTTTACCAAATGTCCCGTTTCCTTTAATCTGGCCTAGATAAATATCCATACCGCCTAAACCAATTCTACCATCTGAAGTAAAAAACAACATTTGATTATTGGCATGAACAAACGGAAACATTTCGTCTCCAGCGGTATTAATTTTAGGCCCTAAATTTTCTGGCTCTCCGTATTGATTATTTTCTAAAACTGGACAACGATACAGGTCTACACCGCCATAACCGCCCGGCATGTTTGAAGCAAAATATAACCACTTACCATCGTTCGTAAAATTGGGGTGACCGGTAGAGAATTCAGTATTATTATAAGGAAAATCAGGTAAATCTTTCCATTTTCCATCTTCAAATTGAGCAAAAGACAATTTTAAACGTGTAAACCCTTTAGAACTTTTACCATCATAATTATTGCAAGTGTATGCAACTATTTTATTATTCGGACTAAAACTTAATGGTCCCTCATGATATTTTTTATTGACATTACCAGCAAATAACCGAGGATATGACAATGTATTATCTTCGGCGCGGTTGGCTGTATAAATATCTAAAAAAGGAAGACTATTTGCGTTCCATTTTCTGCTAACAGCTTTCGTTTCCTCTCGACTAGAAATAAAGACCACTTGATCTTTAAAAAAGTTTGGACCAAACTCTTGTTGTTCGGTATTAATTTCTAAATTCTCTATAGAAAAATCAGGATTCGGTTGTGACAAAAGTTGATAAGAATTTTTGTCTGCTAGGATCAATCCATTGCGATTATCATCAGGATTTTCAGCCGTATATTTTTTCAACCAAATTTCAGATTCCGCATATTTTTTATTCTCACGCAAAATCACTGCATAATTATAAATATCCTCTGCTTTATACCCTTTTGTATTAACGATTTCATGAAAAATAGGTTCGGCATCAGTTGTATTATTCAATCGCCATAAACTTAAAGCAGTATTCCGCTTTGTCTCTATTGTCTCTTGCGCTAAAGATTGGTATAATTCTAATGCTTTATCATAAGAAAAACCTTCAAACGCCTTATTGGCCTTGTCTATTTTACTAGAATCCACTTGGCCATATCCGTAGCACGAAGACAAAATGACAATATACCAGAATAGATTTTTCAATTTCATTGCTCTTTAAAAATAACGCGGTGATTCAATTTTTTCTTTGTTATTAAATATAAAGTCATAACGCAATAAGAGCTCGTGGGAACCAGCGTTATATCGGCTTGATGAATTCGCAAATGACCAATCGTACCCATAACTCAAGGCAAATTGCTCAGTTATATTAACCCCAATTAGCATACCAGCGGCATCTCCATATCTAAACATTGGTCCTACCCAAAATCTATTGTTAAAATAGACAAGCGCCGTTGCATCAATTGCAAGTGGTGCACCGGCAACATATTTAATATAGGCTGTTGGTTTCAATTTAATTTTTTTATTCTTCGACAAATTAAGCATAGCGCCTGCTATGAAATAATAATGTCTTTCAGCTAAGTTTAATTTTTGATCTGTTCCTTCTATAGAAAAATCGTTCTCTAGCACTTGAGGTGTTGAAATTCCAACATAGAAATTTTCAGTATAATAATATGCTCCAGCACCAAAATTAGGAACGATACGACTCTGTACATCTTGTGCAAAAAGTGGATCATCTTCAGTATCTGTATCAATTTCAGTTAATTTATCTGATCGCACACTTATTCCACCTTTAAGGCCAAAAGAAAGTTGACCGTTACCTAATCGCAACTTGTACGAAAAATCTGCAAAAACACTTGAGTTCTTAGACTTCCCAATCTTGTCATTTAACAAGCTCAAGCCGACCCCTAATTTATCACTAAAAATTGGTGAGTGTACGCTAACTGTTTGTGTGATTGGTGCACCTGGAAAGTTCACCCATTGTGAACGATGAACACCTGTCATGGTTAATGCCCCTCTTGTTCCAGCATAAGCAGGGTTTACACTCAAAGTATTAAAAGAATAATGTGAGAACATCGCTTCTTGTTGCGCTGATGTATTTATAGCCACTAGCATAACAAGCATCAATAATATGTTATATCTTTTTCTGTTCATCATCTAAATACTATCTATTCAAATATATATAGTCTTTAATCACTTGATTTTCGTCATCGCCAAGGCTTAATACATAGAAGTACGTGCCTGCAGGTAATTTTGTTCCTTTTTCTGCCCCTCCAAATTGATTTTCTCCAGACCAATCGTTCGCATAACCGCTTTTAGACTCATAAACTTTCTGACCCCAACGATTAAAAATGACAAATTCTGCATTCGGATATTTCTCAATTCCACGAATAATGAAGTTTTCATTTATTCCATCGTCATTAGGTGAAAACCCTTGAGGAATGATTAAGTTGCAGAGGTCAGGATCTAAATAATCTGGAATACCATCTAAATCGCAATCAGCATATTTACCATCGCTATCTATAGAAGACTCAGATATTGTTAAAATACCATCATTATCGTCATCCGTATCCCTAAAATCAAGAATGCCATCTTTATCCGTATCATCTGGACCTGTACCATCTTTATTCGCATCATTTTCTATGCTATCAGGAACAGAATCATCATCCGAATCTGTATCCTGAAAATCAAATTTAAGATCTCCATCAGTATCAGGTGGATAAACAATAATACCATCTTTTAAACCATCTGCATTTTCATCTATAAAACCGTCAATAATTCCATCGAGATCAGCATCGAGATTATCACTTTCAAATACATCAAACAATCCATCATTGTCAGCATCTTTAACGTACATGTCAAATTCTCCATCAGCATCTGTATCTGTAGGTAAAATCACTTTTTGTACATCATCCCACCCGTCTTTATTTGCATCAATAAAGTCGTCTATTCTACCATCGACATTTAAATCTTTTAATCCATTTTCAATGACATCAGGCACACCATCATTGTCGCTATCAACATCTCTATAATTTGGAATTAAATCTTCGTCGAAATCTAAATCTCCAGCAGTCATTTTTGCATCATCTGCACCATCAATGTTGCTGTCGACAAAATCATCAATCATTCCATTACCATCTGAATCAATACCACCATCTTCAAGAAGGTCTGCCATGCCATCATTATCCGAATCCAAATCAAGAAAATTACTTTGTCCATCTTGATCGAAATTCAATAAACCATCTGTTTTCAAGTTATCATCCCAACCATCACCATTGGCATCATTATCAAATTCATCAGCAATGCCATCTCCGTCCGAATCATCCCCTACTTGCATTACATCATCTATTCCATCACTATTTGCATCAACCCCACCAGTTTGATCAATATCAACAGCATCTACGATACCATCATTATCAGTATCCAACCAGTTGTCAACGACGCCGTCTAAATCCGCAAAACCTTCTTCAACTCTATCAAAAATACCATCATTATCAGCATCTAAATCAACTGAGTTTAATAGCCCATCACCATCAAAATCAAGATTAGACAAAGGTGTTAATGCCAAATTATCATCGTAACCGTCTCCGTTCTCATCAATAAAATCATCAACACGACCATCATTGTCAAGATCAATTCCACCAGCTTCCTTAATATCTGCAATACCATCATTATCACTGTCAAGATCTAAAATATTTGGAATTCCGTCATTATCATTGTCACCAATTCCTTCATCAATATTTAAGATGCCATCATTGTCTGCGTCTAAATCAAATGCATCATCAATTAAATCCCCGTCTGAATCATTTTCTCTAAAATCCAGATCACCAGTATCAGGAGAATTAAAATCAGCCAATATTCCATCCGTTAGTGGGTTAACGGTACCATTTCCAGCATTAGTCATTGAAGTTGCAATTGCTAATACAATTTCATCAAAGGCATTGTCTAATCCATCTTGATCAGCATCAATTCCAACAGGCACTACTTCTGCAATTCCATCACCGTTTGCATCAAAACCTTCAATTCGATCAGGAATACCATCCGAATCGGTATCTAAATCAATATAATCAGGATCTCCATCCATATCATGATCATTAGGAACGATTGGCGTTCCTCCGTCATTTATGTCATAATTATTATCAATTCCATCACCATCCGAATCTTCTCCACTAGCTGGAATATAATCTGCAGATTTTTGACCTTCAATATTGTCTATAATTCCATCATCGTCACTGTCAATATCTATATAGTCAGGACCTAAAAGTCCGTCAGTATTTGGCAATAAAAGCGCTGTACCACCTTCGTCAGTATCAACAACACCAGATAAACCATTATTATTTACATCAACAAAACTGTCCAAATAACCGTCTCCATCAGCATCATCACCGCCAGATTCAAAAGCATCTACTATGCCGTCGTTATCCGAGTCAAGGTCAATATAATTTTTATGACCATCTAAATCAGTATCTGGATTCAACAACCTTGTTCCTCCTGCATCTTCGTCAACCTCATCACTGAATCCATTTGCATCATCATCAATAAAACCATCGATCATTCCATCACCGTTAGCATCGGTACCACCTGCCTCAATGACATCAGGAATACCATCATTATCACTATCTAAATCAATTCTATTTACAAATGCATCCGTATCAGAATTCGGTTTCAATAATGCTGCTCCTCCATCACCCACACCATCGATCGTATTATCATCCGTATCATATAAATCAACGAATCCATCATTATCGACATCACTCAGGTCATCTACAATACCGTTTCCATCAAGATCGGCACCTCCAGCTTCAACAAGATCAGGTATACCGTCATTATCACTGTCCAAATCTTTAAAGTCTTTTATGCCGTCTCCATCAGTATCTATATTTGGCAGTGGACTTAAAGCAATTCCATCATCCATACCATCTCCATCTAGATCTACAAATCCATCAACTTTACCATCTCCATCTAGATCAACACCTCCAGCTTCGACTATATCTGGAATACCGTCATTGTCACTATCCAAATCAAATTTATCTAACAAGCCGTCACCATCAGTATCTTCAAGCCCTTCATCTACATTTGTAATTCCGTCGTTATCACTATCGATATCAACATTATCGTCCACACCATCATTATCAAAATCTTTATCTCTAAACTCTAATTTACCATTCAAATTTACATCAGGAAAATGTCCATCTGTAAGCGGTTCAACAGCTGAATTACCTGCATTAGTAAAACGATTTGCTAGATTTAAAACAACCAAATCAAAATTATTATCTAAGCCATCATCATCCGAATCAGAACCGGAAGGGACAACCTCAGCGATACCATCTCCATCAATATCATGCGCTTCAATTAAATCAGAAATTCCATCATTATCGCTATCTAAATCTATATAATCTGGAATCAAATCTAAGTCATAATCCAAAAGAAGAATTGGTGTTCCAGCGTTATCAAGATCATATTCATCATTAAGTCCGTCACCGTCAGTATCCGCATCGAGAGGAGGTCTATAACCTACAGTTGCTTGTGCTTCAATATTATCAGTTATTCCGTCACCATCACTGTCAATATCTAAATAATTTGGTCTTGCCAAGCCGTCAGTATTTGGAATTTCAAGTGGTGTTCCAGCTAAAATTTCTTCTACGCTATCGGCTAAACCATTGCCATTTACATCTTCAAAACCATCTATCCGACCATTTCCATCTGAATCGATACCACCGGCCTCAATTACATCAACAATACCATCGTTATCAGCGTCTATATCTCTATAATTCCTTAAGCCATCTAAATCAGTATCAATATTTGGTAAAGGGCTGCCTAATATCGCATCATGAAGGCCATCGGCATTAATATCTATGAAGCTATCTACTTTACCATCATTATCAATATCAATACCTCCTGCTTCAATAATGTCTGGAATTCCGTCGTTATCGCTGTCTAAATCAATTCTGTTAGCATTTAGATCCTCATCCGAATTGAAATCAAGAAGCGCTGTCCCACCATCACCGGGACCGACAATGTTATTATTATCGGTATCATATAAATTGACAAATCCATCATTATCAACATCCGTTAAATTATCTACAATTCCATTTTGATCAACATCTGCCCCTCCAGCTTCAACTAGATCCGGAATTCCATCATTATCCGAGTCGAGGTCCAAAAAGTTTTTCATTCCATCGCCGTCAGAATCTGGATTATCAAGCGGTGTAAGTGCTAAATCATCATCTAGTCCATCGTCATCTATATCAGTAAATCCATCAACAACACCATCTCCGTCAACATCTACACCACCAGCTTCGACGAGGTCTGGAATACCGTCATTATCTGAATCTAAATCTAATTTGTTTACAATACCATCACCATCTTTATCACCTTCACCTTCTGCGAGATCCGGAATTCCGTCATTATCGTTATCTAAATCAATAATATTTGGAATACCATCTTTATCCGAATCAATTTCCCTAAAATCAAGGTTTCCAATTCCAGGAGCATCTATATCAGCATAAATTCCATCAGTCAGCGGGTCAACAGTTCCATTTCCTGCATTTTCATGTGCGGTTAATCCACTCATGACAATAAAATCAAATGCATCATCTAAACCATCTCCGTCACCATCCGTTCCAGCCGGTGAAACATCTGGAATTCCGTCGCCACCTAAATCATGCCCCTCAATAATATCGTTTTCGGTGTCACCATCCGAATTTAAATCCTTATAGTCTGGTATTCCATCACGGTCAAAATCGACAGGTTGTATTGGTGTACCTCCAAAATCAATATCATAATTATCGTCCAACCCATTACCATTGTCATCTAGACCAGAAAGCTCAATATATTCTCCAGTAGTTTGACCTTCAACATTATCTAAAATACCATCTCCATCACTATCTATATCTAAATAATTGGCTCCACCTGTACCATCCGTATTAGTAATACCCAAAGGTAAACCTCCGTCAAACGGCCCTGGAATATTATCATTATCTGTATCGGTTAAATCATTAAACCCATCTCCGTCAACATCTTCAAATCCATCTAATTGACCATCGCCATCTGCATCCAATCCATTATTTTCAATTACATCTACTATACCATCATTATCCGAATCAATATCTAGATAATCTGAAATACCATCGAAATCAAAATCGTTAATAGGTAAACTTGTTCCACCATCACCAGGACCCGCGATATTGTTGTTATCGGTATCTACGACATCAGAAAAACCATCCCCATCTACATCTGCAAATTCATCCAAACGACCATCACCATTTCCGTCCTCACCTCCAGCTTCAGAAGCATCAGAAACACCATCATTATCACTATCTAAATCTAAATAATCAGCTATTCCATCGTCATCAGTATCAGGAATAGGCAATGGAGATAATGCCAAACGATCATCTAAACCATCTCCATCAACATCTTCAAAATCGTCGACTCTTCCATCACCATCTATGTCCACACCACCAGCTTCGATTATATCGGGTATACCGTCATTGTCACTATCCAAATCCAAATAATCTAATACACCATCACCATCAGTATCTTCAAGACCTTCAATCAAATCAGGAATTCCGTCATTGTCTTCATCTAAATCCTCATCATCACAATATCCATCATCATCTACATCAGCAACACCATAAATTATTTCTCCATCATCATCAATTCTTCTAATTCCTAATTCAATTAATCTATGCTCTCGCACTGTTCGTAATGCTGCTTCCGTATATACTAAATTCAAACGATCAGTATTAATCCCGATCAATGCTGCGTCTCGATTAACATAAGGAGAATGATCATTGTCCGAACGACTACCCAATACAACTGCACTTAATAAATCTTCACTACTTGGATAGGGAGCAAATAATCGCCCCGATTGTAATAAACGGTTTTGACTAAGACTTTCTGATGAATGGGAATTTGTAAGATTAAAATATTCAGCACTGTGAATAACCAATTGTTTGTGCACAGTGGTTGGATTGGCAACTTGTCCGAAAGTTGTCAACGCCGTTACTATAAGTATGGGAAAACTGAATAGTAGTTTCAAATATTTATTCATTTTGTCGGCCTTGTACGATAAATCCTAATCTATAAAGATACTCAAACTAGTATATAAGGTTACAGAATACAATAGAAAATCGTTTATTTACGGTAATTAACGGATGATCACCCTAAAACGTTAGTGATTCTGTGAAATAAGTGAATTTAGGATAATTTTTGAAGATAAATTTTAATTTTAAAAACAAAAACCCCGACTTATAAAGCCAGGGTTTTATTAAAATAACATGAACATAAAGTTTTACGTTCTTCTAGTTTCTTTTATTTATTTCATCTCGAATTTCGGATGCACGCTCGTAGTCTTCTTCTTGAATAGCAGCATCTAACAAATTATTCAATTCTTCAGAACTAGCACCGGCTAAAGTATTTTTCGGTTTTTCTTCAACCTTCTCTTCCGCAGCGACATCTCCTTCAGCATGTTCAGCAATTTCATCTTCTAATTGAATTCCAGCAGAACTTAAAATATGTTCGAAAGTAAAAACTGGGCAACTAGCACGAATACCGATTGCAATGGCATCAGATGTTCTAGCATCAATTTCAATTAATTTTCCATCACTTTCACAAACAAGTTTGGCGTAAAAAACACCTTCAATAAGATTATAAATTACAACCTCCTTTATCAGGATTTGAAAGGTATCAGCGAAAGTTTTAAATAAATCGTGCGTTAAAGGTCTAGATGGTTTCATCTTTTCCAATTCTATAGCGATAGATTGTGCTTCAAAACCACCAATTATTATTGGTAATCTTCGCGCACCTACTTTCTCAGACAAAACCAAAGCGTAAGCACCAGATTGTGTTTGACTATAGGATAAACCTATTATTTTGAGTTCAATTTTTTTCATAATCTACCAGACAATTCATCACAACAAATTGTCCCCCAACACAATTAATTTTCGGCTTTTAATTTTTTTATTTCCTCAGTTAATTTTGGAATCACATCAAAAGCATCTCCAACAATACCGTAATCCGCAGCCTTAAAGAAAGGCGCTTCTGGATCTGTATTTATAACTACAATAACTTTACTTGCATTAACACCAGCTAAATGCTGAATTGCACCTGAAATACCTGCAGCAATATACAAATTAGGACGAATAGCAACACCTGTTTGCCCTACATGTTCGTGATGAGGTCTCCAACCAATATCCGCAACTGGTCTAGAACAAGCAGTAGCAGCACCTAAAACCTTTGCAAGATCTTCAATCATTCCCCAGTTCTCTGGACCTTTAAGTCCTCTACCCCCAGACACTACTAATTCAGCCTCTGGTAATAAAATATCACCTTCTTGTTTCTTAATTTCCTTAACAGTTATTTTACTTGCACCTAAATCTGCATCAAAAGCCTCAACAGAAGCTTCGCCTGAACCAGGAACAACACCAACTGAATTAGGAGTTAAGGCAATAACTTTTTTAGACGTTTTAACATTTACAAAACCATAAGCTTTACCAGAGAAAACATTTACTTTAACTTGGCCATTATCGTTTGGTAATGCAACTGCACCACTTACTAAACCAGCGTTCAATAAAACAGATAATCTTGGCGCAACTGCCCTTCCAACTAAATCGTGAGAAAAAACAACTGTTTCAGCACCCGTACTCTCAACTGCTTTAGCAACTAATTTTGTGATTTGTTCTGAATCATTAGATTTTAAGGCTTTATTAACCAAAACTTTTGATGCTCCATAAGCACCTAATTTTGATAATTCTCCTTCAGAAATATCACCATTTGTAACAACAGTAGTACTTCCAATTTTACTTCCGTATTGAACAGCTTCCATTGCATTTTTTGCAATTTTACCACTCAATGTATCTATATAAACTAATACTGACATTTTCTTTTAATTAAATGATTTTTGCCTCATTGTGCAATAAACTAACTAATTCCGCCACATTATCGGCGTCTACATATTTACATGCTGACTTTGCTTCAGGTAATTCAAATGTTTCAAAGCTCGTCATTGCATCACATGCTGCAGCAGGTATAACCTCTAAAGGTTTCGTTCTAGCCGCCATGATACCACGCATATTTGGAATTCTTTGTTCAGCCATTCCTTTAGCAGCACTTAAAACAAATGGTGTTTCCAAAGAAATGATTTCAGAACCACCTACAATTTCTTGATCAATTGTCGCAGTGTTACCACTCATTTCTAATTTTGTTGCTAAACTAACAAATGGTTGATCTAATAATTGAGCAATCATTCCACCGATTTGCGAGCCATTAAAATTGATTGTTTCTTTACCAGTTAGAACCATATCAAAACCATTAGCTTTGGCATATTCCGCTATTTGGAAAGCCGTAAAATAAGCATCTTCTGCTTTTGCATCTACTCTCACTGCGTTATCTGCTCCAATTGCTAAAGCTTTTCTAATAATAGAATCATCCTCTGCTGTACCCACAGTAATTGTTGTTACAGATCCTCCATTCGCTTCTTTTAATTCTAATGCACGAACTAACGCATACCATTCATCGTAAGGATTTACAATAAACTGAACACCCGCTTCATTAAACTCCGTGTTATTATCTTTAAAATCAATCTTACTGGTCGTATCAGGTGCTTTACTAATACAAACTAATAGTTTCATATATATTGAATTTATTTAAATTAAATCTTTAAGGGTTCAAATTTACCAAAATTTTAAGAACCTATATTAAGGCTTCTCATTAAAATTAATTCAATTTTGCAATACCTCCTGATTAAATTGGATTATTATTTAATATATTTTAGAATCTCCTCACTAATTGGAGAGACATTACTTTTGAATCGCTCTTCTAGCATTCCTTTTTCATTAATCATGAACTTTTCAAAATTCCATGAGATTGGTCCATCAAAGCTTGAATTTTCCGTAGTTGTCAACCAATTAAACAAATCACTTATCCCGTCTCCTTTTACAATAGACTTTTCTGCCATTAAAAATTCGACACCATAATTCTTCTGACAAAAAGCCGCAATTTCATTATTAGAACCAGGCTCTTGTGAACCGAATTCGTTTGCTGGAAAACCAATAATTACAAGTTGATCACCATGTAACTTATGTAACTCCTGAAGCCCTTCATATTGAGGGGTAAATCCACATGCTGAAGCAGTGTTTACAATTAATATTTTTTTACCTTTAAATTCAGAGAATGTTTTCTCTTCACCATTTAAAGTAGTAAATTTAAATCCATAAATATCTGTTTGTCCCATAACCTGCAATACTGAAAACATTATAATTAATAAAGAATATTTCATATTGATTTTGTTTATTAAATCTTATTACACAAAGCTAAGGTTTAATAACCAAACCAACATCAGCTAAAAAAATCAAAACATGCGCAATCAATTTTTACTAGACCAAGATACTTATTATTTTAATCATGGATCTTTTGGCGCTTGCCCGAAAGCTATATTTAAAAATTACCAAGATTGGCAATTAGAATTAGAAAGAAATCCTGTCCAATTTATTGTAAACAAAGGTCCAATAATACTTAACGACGCTAAAAAAGCCCTTGCAAAATACATTAATTGTCAAGCAGAGAATATCGTATTTACACCAAACCCATCAACAGCTTTGAATATAGTTATCAAAAACATAGAACTAAACAAAGGGGATGAAGTTTTGACAACTGATCACGAATACGGAGCGATGGATTACACTTGGACTTACTATTGTAAAAAAGCAGGTGCAAATTATATTAAATCAAAAATTTCCACTCCTATAGAAAGTAAAGAAAGCTTTTTGAAAGAATTTTGGAATGGTTTAACTGATAAGACAAAGATTGTTTTCATTTCGCATATCACAAGTGCTTCGGCATTAATCTTTCCTGTTGAAGAAATTTGTCAAAAAGCAAGATCGTTAGGTTTAACCATAATTATAGATGGAGCTCATGTTCCAGGTCACATTCCATTAGACATTGAAGAACTTAATCCGGATGTTTATACCGGCGCCTGTCATAAATGGATGTTGGCGCCTAAAGGAGCATCCTTCTTATACGTAAAAAAGGAATTACAGCGACAATTAGACCCTTTAGTTATATCATGGGGATACGCCCCTGACAAAGTCGAAAATAGATTCACAGATTTTCACCAATTTCAAGGCACGAATGACTTTTCTGCCTATCTAACGATACCAAAAGCAATCGAATTTATTACAACTGACGACTGGAAAAAAGCACAACAAAATAGCAAGAATTTAATTTTAGAATATTATCCCATATTCGCAAAAGCACTTAATGGAAAAACGATATGCCCTATTAATGAAGATTTCTTAGGTCAAATGTTTAGTGTTCCAATTTCGTCAGAAAATCCTGAGCTATTAAAGGCCACTTTATACAATCAATACAATATCGAATTACCTATAACGAATTTGGAAAATCAATATTTCTTTAGAGTTTCAATTCAATCTTATAATACAATTCAAGAAATTGAATATCTACTTGACAGCATTCACAAAATTAAAAAGGAGACCAACTTAATTAAATAGGCTGGCCTCCTTTTTAAATAAATAATCTAATAAGTATTAAGCTTTTTCTTCCCAAATTTTAGAAATTTCAATCATCGTTTTAACAGCTTTTTCCATATCCTGTACACTACAATATTCGTGTTTAGAATGAATCGCCATTTCTCCTGTGAATAAATTCGGACAAGGTAATCCCATGAATGATAGTCTTGAACCATCCGTACCACCGCGAATAATAACCGGTTTCGGTTCAACTCCGACACGCTTCATTGCTTCAATAGCGTAATCAGTTACGAAGGGAACATCTTTAATTATTTCCTTCATATTTCTATATTGCTCTTTAGCTACAAATGTAGATTTAACACCTGGGTATTTTGCAACCGTTTCTTCTAGTAACGCTTGTAATCGATCTTCATATTCTTTCAATTTAGAAGTAATATGATCACGAATAATAAAACCAATCTGTACAGATTCCATTCCACCATTTATGAAAGTTGGATGAACAAAACCTTCTCTACCAGAAGTTGTTTCTGGCGACCAACTATCTTTTGGTAATGAATCTATAAAATCAGCCGCCACTTTTGTTGCGTGTACCATTTTACCTTTCGCATATCCTGGATGCGCACTTACACCAGAGATTGAAATCTCAACAGCATCTGCAGAAAAACTCTCATCTTCGATCGAACCTAAAGTTCCGCCATCCAATGTATAACCATAATCCGCATTTAATTTTTCCATGTCTAAATGCTCAACGCCACGTCCAACCTCTTCGTCCGGCGTAAATAGAATTCGAATAACACCATGCTCAACAGATGGGTTGTTCATAATATAATCTGTATAAGCCATGATACAAGCAACACCTGCTTTATCATCTGCTCCTAATAAAGTCAAGCCGCTTGCTGTGATTAAATCATCACCAATTTTCTCTTTTAAATAAGGATGCTTTTCTACAGTAATAACTTGTAAATTATCATCTGGTAAAACAATCGGTGCGCCAGTGTAATTTTTATGTAAAATAGGCTTCACATTCTTACCAGTTACATCGGGAGCAGTGTCCATATGTGCACAAAAACAAACCGTCGGCACATTACTTTTCTTGGTATTTGCTGGAATTGTTCCAAAAACATAACCATGCTCATCCATTTCAGCATCCGATATACCAATAGACTTCAATTCTTCTACTAATATTTTTGCTAAATCTTTTTGTTTCATTGAAGAAGGAAATGTAGTAGAATTGGGATCCGCTTCGGTATCCACTTGTACGTACTTCATTAATCTTTCTCCAACTTTGTATTTTGTTATATCCATGATTATATTTTATCTTTAAATGACGAAATTAATCATTCTTTAGAATTTAATTAAATTGTGTTAACTGCTTTTTAAACAAAGATTAAAAGATCGATGAAAAATTTAATTATCTTTACCCACTTGAATTCATCAATGGTTTTGCCACGTGAGATATACTTTCTTAATACTTTCTATAACACTTTTCTTTACTGGTTATGCACAACCAATAAATGACCGCTGCGAAACAGCCATTGCGCTGTGTCCTGGAGAGATATATGCTGGAAGTACAATCGATGCAACTACAAGTCCTGCCGACCCCTCTACATGCTACACTGCAACTAGCACTGTCTGGTATTTTTTTACAACTAATAGTTTAGGTGGTGGCGTTACAATTAGTCTAACTGATTTGGTTTTTAACCCAGATATAACCTATGGTAAAAAATTAGAAGCTTTCTTTTTTGAAACTGGAGGTGACTGTGATGACCTGCCATATACACCATATTCAAATTGTGGTGAAGGATCTGTAGCATTCGATTTAAATGAAGTTATACTATTAAGCCCTAACACCACTTATTATGTGCAAGTTAACGGAGCTAAAGACGGCGCATTAAACGCCGCAGAATGTACTTTTAATATAAGTATCAGTGGAACGGCTGTCAATTTTCCTACCCCAACAATTTCAATATCATCTGCCAATGACGAAATTTGTCAAGGTGAAGATGAACCAATAACATATGCAATAGAAGATTGTATTGACACTGTCAATTATCGTTGGATATACAATGGAGATATTGTTTATGAAGACAATGAAAACTCTTTCTCCACATCAATATTAACCGAAGACGGGACTTTACTTGTTGAAATTGATTGTGGGTCTAATTGTCCGCAAACAGCAACCTCTAATCCTATTACATACACACTCAAGCCAGTTTCGGCTGAAGCAGGAGATGATAAATATATTGACAGAGGAGACCAAACTACGTTAGACGGGTCTGGAGTTGGTGATCCACTTTGGACACCTGGTACAACACTTAATTTAGATAATGTATATGAACCAGTTTCTTCTCCTGAAAACACGACAATTTATTATTTAACAGTTGAGAATGACGGGTGTTTTGCTACTGATAGTGTCGTTGTTTACGTTGGCGAACTAGTCACAATTTTCGAAGCATTTTCTCCAAATGGTGATAATATCAATGACAAATGGCGGGTTAGAAATAGTGAAAACTTCCCTAATATGGTTGTTAACATTTATGATAGATCTGGACAAAACGTTTTTAAAGCAGTCAACTATACTACACCTTCGCAATGGTGGGATGGAACATTTAAAGGAAAAGATTTACCAACTTCCGTTTATTATTATGTAATTGAATTAAATGACCCTGACCGAACTGTTTATAAAGGACCTGTCCATATTATTCGATGATGAAATTTATAGTTGTTTACATATCATTATTAGTGGCATTTGGTTCGTTTAGTCAACAAACACAACATTATACGCAATATCAGTTCAATCAATTTGCCATTAATCCAGCAATGGCTGGTACAAAAAACTGTATTGATATCAGAACAGGTTTCAGATATCAATGGGCCGGTGTTACTGGAGCTCCACAAATTGGTTTCATTAATGGACACGGTCCAATTCGTTTCAAAAACAGAAAAAAGAATCTCTACGGCCCAAAAAGTGGAATTGGGTTAAGTGTAACCAGCGATAAGTTCGGTGCCTATTCTTTTTTAGATGCCAATCTTGCTTATGCTGTTCACATTCCAATGAGTCAATATTGGAAACTCTCTATAGGTCTTGCTGTTGGAATGAAGCAGACCACATTTTCAACAACCAATTTAACAACAGAGTTTATCGATCCAGTAATTCCTACTACAAGTCAATCATTCATTATTTTTCCTGATGCAAAGCTTGGTTTTTGGCTAGCTAACAAATCGAATTTTATAGGTATTTCTATTCATAATTTATTTGGGAATCGACTAGAGGGAATTGGAGATATTAGTGTTTTACAGCGTCATTTCTATATGACAGCCGGTAAACGATTCAAATTACAAAAGAAATGGTCTTTCCAACCTTCATTTTTCTTGATGAAAACGGGTGGAACGCCAATGGACTTCCATTTAAGTGCTTTATTTGATTTAGATAATAAATTCTCCATCGGAATGGGTATTCGAAGAACGGACGCTATCACGGCGCAGATTCGTTTTAAACTATTTGATTTTCTGAGCATAGGATATTCATTCGATTTTGTAATTTCGAAAATAAATAACAATATTTGGCAAACACACGAACTAACCGCTGGATTTAACTCTTGTTCTAATTACGGCAATAAGAGTACTACTTCTTGTGCAACATTTGAATAATGCAACAACCTTTACCATGATTTATCCGTATAGATTATACATAGTTGATAAAATAGCCCATTACTAAAAATTTGAAACTTCAATATGAAGCTACCCTTACTTAAGTCAATTTTCATTATTTTATCTTGCTTCGCATTGCAATTAACTGTAAATGCAACCGAGTTATATTGGGTTGGCGGTGCAGGTAACTGGAATGATGTTACCCAATGGTCATTAACATCTGGAGGACCATCAGCAGGAAGAACTCCGTTGATTGATGATGATGTAATTTTTGACAGCAATTCAGGAATCTCATCTAATGATCAAGTCATTTTAAATGCGACCGCCGAGATCAATAAATTATCTATTGAATCTACTCCATACTTTACTTTTTATGGAAGCGAACACAATTTAATACTGCATAGCGATCTTAAAATTAATTCGACTATTGGTTTCGAATTAGATGGAGATTTAATTTTTAAAAATGATAAGGCCATCACTGCAGAAATACAAACTAATAATGTTGATTTTGATGTCAATATTAAATTCGTAGAAGGAAGTTGGTCTTTGAAAAATCACCTAAGAGCAGGCCTTTACAATACTATATTTTTTAATAGTGGTGCTATACAAACGAACGGTTATTCAGTTCATGCAAACAATATATTTGCAAATACGGCCCCTGTTTCTTTAGATTTTACTGGTTCACATATTTCAGTTTATAATGATTTTGATATTTCTTCAGCGCGTAATATTGGTGGAAGAGCTACTTATATTGTACTTTCAGAAACGACAAGTCGAGAAGATGTCTCTCTATTTGCTTTAGACGGAGATGAGATTTATGAAATTGTTAGAACTTGTGGTGCTTTAACAGCAGAATATTTAGTAATTTCCGATTATAATGGTGCAGATATATCATGTAACGATTCATGTGATGGAAGTATAGAGGTAACAGCCTCGGGTTCTCCTGGTCCGTTTGCATACAGATTTGGTGCTGGCAGTTTTTTAGATATTACTGTATGGGATGACATTTGTGCTGGAGGCGTAACTGTTACTGTCAGGGATTCTTCTGTATTAATTAGTCCTGGCAACTACTTACAGTGTACGTTGACAGGTCTTACTTTGGCTGAACCAAGTGAAATCATATTAGACTTAAGAGCAGCCGAACGAATTTCATGCGAAGGTCTTTGTGACGGTAGTGCCACAGTCGAAATTTCCGGAGGTACTGAACCATATACCATCGAATGGGAATCAAGTGGGGAAACAACCGTCTCCCCTTCAGCATTATGCCCTGGCAATAATCCGGTTTCTCTTGTTGATATAAATGGATGTATAACTCAAGACACAATTTTCATAGCTGATCCAATTCAGATTGTTGCTGACGCAATTGCTACGAATCCTTCTTGTTTTGGTTTATGTGATGGCGAAATCGCAATCACACCATCTGGTGGAGACGGAGGCCCTTATGACATAAATTGGGCACCTGCTCCAATAAGTGGCGATGATTCTAATCCTGGAATTGGTTTTTGTGATGGCGACATTACTTTAACTATAACTGATGGATTAGGTTGTGACTTTGATACATTAATTACACTAATTGAACCTGACCCTATTACCCTATTAGTAACTGACGTTGAAGGTGTGAGTTGTCCAGGTGATTGTGATGGAACAGCCACTGTAATTCCTGGTGGTGGGGTTGCACCATTAACTGTAGAATGGTTTGACAATATTACTGGCTTAACTACAGGAATAACAGACCTAATTGCCACAGGTCTTTGTCCAGGCGAATATTTTGTTCGTGTTACAGATGCAGATCTTTGTTTTTTAGATAGTGACCCAGTTATTATAGACGAACCGCTCCCGATGATTTTGGATGCTGTTGGATATGATATTTCATGTTTTGGAATCTGTGATGGTTCAGCTGCAGTTGACGTTGAGAATGGTGCAGAACCTTATAGTTATAGTTGGACATTAATTCCCGGAGGAGTGGGTATTGGCGCTGAAGATTCTATTAGCGGTCTTTGTACTGGTGATTATCAAATTATTGTTGAAGATGATAATGGATGTTTTAGTGATCCAGCAATTGTAACGATAATTGAACCAACAGAATTAATAGTTGATTTAACATTTACAAGTCCAACTTGTTTTGACGATTGCAACGGAACAGCCGACGCTGTTGTTTCTGGAGGATCGGCACCTTATAGATATTCGTGGTCACCTGCTCCAGGCTTGGGAGCTGGTACACCAAATGTTTCGGAATTATGTCCTGGTGATTATATTTTAACGGTTACAGACGATAATGATTGTGAAGTAATTATTGAATTTACTTTAGATGAACCTCAAGAATATGACATTGAAGTTACAGTAAATGACTTAGATTGTTTTGGTGATGTTGATGGTTCAATTGACTTAAATGTGATCAGCGGTGGATCAGGAGCTCCTTATACATATACTTGGACACCTGCTCCTCCAGTTGGTGCTGGTACTCCAAACGTTTCAGGTCTTACAGCTGGCACATGGACGGTAACAATTGCGGATGCATTTTTATGCGACACTACATTAGAATTTATTATCACAGAACCAAGAGAATTAATTGCAGATGCTACAATTATTTCACATCCTAACTGTCATGATGCCTGTGATGGGTCTGTTGAAGTAGTAATAACAGGTGGAACTGGTCCTTATATTACTACATGGGACGATCCGCTTTCACAAACAACACTTGTTGCAAGCGACCTATGCGCTGGCACATATACTGTTAATATTGTAGACGCAAACGGTTGTACAGCAACAGATGTAATTACTTTAGTAGAACCAGATGAATTTGATATTGATGTAAGTCAAGTGGACATCGATTGTTTTGGAGAGTGTGTTGGAACAGCTACTGTTACAATGAATGCTGGCGGATCACCTCCTTATACTTATTTATGGGATGATCCATCTTTACAAACAACACCAACAGCCGTTACACTTTGTGCAGGAACTTATAATGTAACAGTAACAGACAATAGGGATTGTGATACTGTTTTAACCTTTATAATAACAGAACCAGCAGAATTAATCGTAGACATTGAAATAATCAATAGCTCGTGCTTTGATGCATGTGATGGAGCAGCCAATGTTGTTCCAACTGGCGGTGTTGGTCCATACACGTACGAATGGTACGACGCGGCTACTGACACACCTTTAGGAATAGATAACGATAGTATCGCAGACCTGTGTCCAGGATTCTATTATGCAATAGTTACTGACGCTAATGGTTGTGAAACCACTACCGACGAAATTGAGATTGAAGAATTGCCTGAGATTGAAACAACAATTGTATCAATCGTTGATGCTACATGTGGTGAATGTGACGGGACTGCAGAATTATCTTCAATTGGTGGAGACGGAGGTTTCTCTTATAATTGGGAACCGGATCCATTAACTGGTGACGGAAGTGAATCAGTTACTGGTCTATGTGCAGGTGCCTATTCGGTTACAATTACTGACGGTGCTGGATGTCAAGATATAATCACTGTTAGTATCGACAATATAGCTTTAGAAGTATTAGAATTAGATTCAGTTGATGTGAGTTGTTTTGGACTTTGTGATGGTGAAGTAAGTGTGACTTTTGTAGAATTAGATCCTCCTTATACAATTGAATGGTTTGATAATTTAACAGGACTCTCAATAGGGGAATTTGGACCAACTGCAATTGGTTTATGTGCTGGTGAATATTTAGCTGTTGTAACCAATAATACTGGTTGTATAACATCTGGAGTTGTCGTTGTTAATGAACCAGATGATATTACAGGGTCAATAACGCCAACACGAACATCATGTACCGCTGTATGTGATGGCGCAGCTGACGCATTAATTATTGGTGGAACAGGAGATTTAACCTATGATTGGGGACTTGCTTTACCAGGAAGTGGCGAAGGCACTCCTAATGTTTCCGGCTTATGTCCTGGGCCTTGGCAAGTAACAGTAACTGACGAACGTGGTTGTACAAAAATTTTTAGAACTACTATTATTGCTCCACCAGAAATTATTATCGCTTCCGAATTCTCAAGTGACATTACTTGCTTTGGAGAAATTGATGGATCTGCAACTGTAATTGCCTCAGGAGGTACTCCAGGATACACTTATGAATGGTTCGATTGTGCCACAGCATTGCCCATTGGACAAACGACACCTACAGCTGTTGGATTGGCTCCAGGAACATACAGATGTACTGTAACAGATATTAACGGATGTGATGTGTCTAGTTCATGTATAGAAATACTTGACGGCGATTTATTAACTGCAGATATTACAATAAGAGCAGTTAGTTGTTATGGAGAATGTGATGGTAGAATTGTTGTTATACCAGGTGGCGGTGTACCAAGCTATTTTTACCAATGGCTGAATGAAGCTGGTGATCCATTACCAGGTCAAACAAACGATACAATTTCTAACTTATGTCGAGGAGTTTATAATTTAAGGATCACAGACCTCAACGGCTGTACACAATTATTTGGACCATTCGATTTAACAAATCCGGATAGCCCGTGGGATGTAATTATTTCTACGACAAACCCAACTTGTGATGATGATTGTGATGCATCAGCAACTGCGATAGTCCTCGCAGGAAACAATCCTCCTTATACCTATTTATGGGATGATCCTTTAGTTCAACGAACACCTACTGCCAATTTTTTATGCGAAGGATTCTATACACTTGTAATTTCAGACGCTGGGGTCTGTGATACAACCATATTAGTTGAAATTGTTCCTAACGATCCTATTATTGCTAACATTACCTCTATAACTAGAAACCCTTGTTTCGGGGATTGTATAGGTGCAGTAACAGTTGAACCTCATGGTGGAACGGGACCTTATACTATTTTATGGTCAGATGGTCAAGTTGGAGGCACTGCATCAGACCTTTGTGCTGGACCAATTACATTATCCATTACGGACGCATTAGGATGTACAAAAGATACAATTATTAATATCATCGAATCTCCAGAACTAACAATCGCTTCAAGCTTCTCTAATAATTCATCTTGTGGAAGATGTAATGGTAGTGCAACGGTAAATATAACTGGAGGAGCAGTGCCTTACGATTACGATTGGATTCCTGATCCTCTTTTCGGCGACGGAACAAACAGCGCAGCAGGCATTTGTGCTGGCGTTACACGTGTAGAAATTACAGATGCAAATGGTTGTACGCTTACAGAAACATTTGCCATATCCGATGTGAGTTCTGAAGATGTTACTGTAACGACAATTGATGCAAGTTGTTTTGGTGTATGTGATGGCATTGCTGATGCTGACTTTACATGTTCAATTGAACCTTGTGCTCAATTGTGGTATGATGGAGAAACAGGACTTTCTATCGGTGAAACAAGTACGACGGCAACCGACTTATGTGAAGGTGAATACTATATTGAAGTGACTAACGGTGTTGGTTGTGTTAGTGTTACCCTCGCTGAAATTTTAGCTCCTGAAGAAATTATAATTGATGAAGTAATTACACCAATAACTTGTAACGGCGATGAAGATGCGACTATAACAATCACCCCTTCTGGTGGATCAGGAGGCGGTTACACTTATGCCTGGTCTCCAATTCCTTCAAATGGTGATGGAACAAACGAAGCATTAGATATTGGTGCTGGTATTTGGTCTGTAACAGTAACGGATAGCGATGGCTGTACTGAAGAATTCGATTTCAACATTACTAATCCATCGCCAATTGTATTAGTAGCAGATCCTTCAAATCCAACATGTTTTGGATATTGTAACGGAACAATTACTGTTTCGGCTTCAGGTGGCGGCGGCGCATACACTTACCAATGGTTTCAATCAGGCGTTTTACTGCCTGGAGAAGATGCACCTCTAATTGCTGGTATTTGTCCAGATAATTATAACGTAATTGTTACAGATGCTAATGGATGTACAGCAACTTTACCAATAGATATTACAATAAGCGAACCCGTACCAATTGTTAGTTCTTTCGAAAAAACTGATGTGACTTGTTATAGTGAATGTGATGGAACAATCTCATTGACTATTAGTGGCGGTGAACCAGGATATTTCATTAATTGGTACGATGGAATTACAGATCTTCTACTAGGTCTTGGTGGTCCTGTAGCTACTGATCTATGTCCAGGAACATACTATGCAGTTATCACCGATAATAATGGTTGTACGCATACCACCGACGACATAATTATAACAGACCCAACAGAACTTACATTCACTATTACATCAGCTGATGCAACTTGTTTTGGTACTTGTGATGGAGAAGCCTCAATTGTAGTTAGTGGTGGTACACCAGATTATAATTATTCATGGTTAACATTAGCAGGTGATCCAATATTAGGAGGTAATACACCTGATGTTGAAGATTTATGTGCAGGTAATTATACGGTAGAAGTTATTGACGATAATGGTTGTTCAATTGGCGTTCATAACGTCTTAATTAATTCTAACCCAGAAATTGAAGCAATAATATTTACTAACGATGCAGATTGTGGAATTGCAAATGGAAACGCAACCGTTTTTGTTAGCGATGGCATAGGACCTTTTACTTACCAATGGTACGATGCCGTTTTAGATCCTATTCCAGGTGAGATTGACGCAACATTAACGGACGTGGTATCAGGCATCTATTTTATCATCGTAACTGACGCTACAGGTTGTACGCAAGACTTCTTAATCACCATTTCTGATTTAGACGGACCAGACATCAATTTTGTAAGTCTAACTAATCCTTCATGTTTCGAAGGAAATGACGGAAGTATACAAGTTACCATCGAAGGTGATGATCCTCCATTTACAACAATATGGAATCCAGGTGGAATAATTGCTGAAGATCCAACATCTCTTAGCGCAAACGATTATATACTTCGCGTAGCTGATGCTCTTGGATGTATTAGTTTCTTTGATACTACATTAGTCGATCCAACTCCTATTCATTCATCAGCAACAATTGTGAATACTGAATGTGGAGAATGTAATGGATCTATTGAGGTTAGCCCTTTAGGTGGAACAGGAATTCTAACTACTGAGTGGAATACAGGTGCAATTACAAACGCAATTTCAGACTTATGTTCAGGTGTTTATGAAGTAGAAATTACTGACGCAAACGGTTGTACAAATTCAGATTACTATATCGTGGAAAACAGTTCAGGACTTACAGCTATAACCAGTATAAATCCTGTTACATGTCTAGACGCGTGTGATGGAACTGTATCTGTTGAAGGATTTGGAGGCGACGCCCCATACACATACTTATGGTTACATGACGGATCAGTTGATCCTGATCTAATAGATCTTTGTTCTGGTTCTTATTTCGTTCAAGTTACAGATTCTACAGGATGTCAATCAACAGTTGAAGCAACGTTACCGGATCTAAACGAAATAGAAGCAACTGCCACGATTATCAATCCTGGATGTGGTGAATCTAACGGTTCTATCACTGTAATTTCCGAAGGTGGAGTCCTTCCTCATACTTATTTATGGTCAACAGGTGAACCATCGAATTCAATAGATGGAGTTCCAGCTGGAATATATACACTGACTGTTACAGATATTAATGGATGTTCTAAAGACTTTACTTATTTCTTAAATAACATAAATGGCCCAATCGCAATATTAGAGGCAACCGATGTAAATTGCTTTAACGATTGTAGCGGTACTATTGATACAGTATCTATAGCAGGAGGTACAAGACCATTCTCTTTTAATTGGTTAGATGAATCAGGCACTGATATAGGTGAAACAGCGCCATTAGTAGAAGATTTATGTGTAGGTGAATATACCTTACAAATAACTGATGATATTGGCTGTATAACATTCAGCACAGCAATTATTGAACAACCTGACACTATTCTACCAAACCCTATTACAAGTATCGCAACAACATGTTTTAATACATGTGATGGAACACTTATTGTAAATCCAATCGGTGGAACATTCCCTTTTACTTATGAATGGGATGATCCTGAAGCACAAACAACTGCCTCTGCTGTCGATTTATGTGGTGATACATATAATGTAACCATTACTGATGCGAATGGTTGTACAGTTCAACAAGCAGGCACGGTAATAACACCAGACGAAATAATAATTTCTCTAGACAGTATTAAAGCCGCAACTTGCCCTGATGCAATAGACGGCGGTATATTTATTACAATTATTGGCGGCGCTGAACCTTTTACGTATGAATGGACTGAGGAAACTAGAACTGAAACTTTCGATACACAAGACTTAACAGACCTTACACCTAAAGATTATTACCTAAAATTAATCGATTCGAACGGTTGTGAGGTGATTGATACATTTACAGTTACTTCCCTTATTGATTTAATTGCTTATGCTGGGAATGATACTTTATTATGTTTAGGAGAAGACCTTCTCCTTATCGGATCTAGTAACTTGGAGGAAGAAGTTAACTATACATGGTATGACAGTTCTATGAATGTCCTTTCCAATATAGATTCGCTACTTATAACTCGAGAAGAAACTGGTGAGACATATTACATTCTCGAAGTTGTTTACATTGGATGTACAGCTTATGACACTGTCTTTATTAACACACCGGAACCTCCTTTTGTAGATGCTGGTGATGATTTTGAAATGTATCCTGATCAAACGGAATTACTAGGAGGATCACCAACAACTGATCCTGAGAATACGGTTGTTTGGAGTCCAGCAGATTTCTTAGATGATACTTTAATATTTAATCCATCAATATATAAACCAGACAATTCAGGAACTTACTATGTAACTGCGACAGATACAAATGGCTGTATGAATATTGATTCCATTTATATTGAGATTCTTCCGAACTTTATTATTCCAGATGGCGTATCACCTAATGGCGATGGTTTAAATGATACATGGATTTTAAAATTCATTGAACAATATCCAGGAATTAATATTTCAATCAACGTATTTAACCGTTGGGGAGACCTATTATTCGAAAGTGATCAGAGCTATGCAGATGATTGGGATGGTACTACTAAAGACGGAAAAAGACTGGCTTCAGGAACATATTATTATGTAATTGATATAGAACATGAAGATTTTCCTGACCCAATTACAGGTCCAATTACATTAATGTGGTAAATTTAGGCACTTGAAAAAATTAATTATCATATCATTCTTATTCATTGCTCACACTTTGCAAGCACAACAGCTGCCGCAATTTACACAGTATATGATGAACAAATATGTCTACAACCCTGCTATTTCAGGTGATAAAGACTATTGGGAAGTTGTATCGAATAACCGCGATCAATGGCAAAGAATTACCGATGCACCGAGAACATTTACACTGTCTGCTGCTGGTCCATTAAAGAATAAAAAATTAGCAATGGGAGGATATGTCTATACGGATATTACTGGCCCAACAAGACGTCTAGGTTTTCAAACTTCTATTGCCTACCATTTAAAACTTTCAGAAGAAATCAAATTGTCATTCGGATTGTCTCTAGGATTTAACCAATGGATATTGGACGCTGATAAAGTAACAACTGTTCATGATGGGGATTTTTACTTCTCAAATGGTTTACTAAAATCATTCGACCCAGATGGTAAATTTGGATTCTATTTATACCACGAAAATTGGTATATTGGTGGATCAATCGAACAAATTTTTAGAGATAAGGTTTCATTCCTAGCAACGCAAACTAGTTCAGAAACATATATGGAAAATCATTTCTACGCTACGGCGGGATATACATTTAACGTAAGTGATTCGTGGAAAGTAGAACCTAGTTTATTGTTCAAATATAACAACCCAGCAACGCCAAAACTAGATGGGGTATTACGCATCTTATATCAAGACCAAGCATGGATCGGAGCCGGGTTTAGAACAAATGATGCTTACACTTTAATGGCTGGATTCAATTATAGAAACATGTTGCAAATTGGATATGCATATGATATTACCAATACAAAACTTAAAAACTATAGCTTCGGTACACACGAAATTAGTCTAGGTATTAGGTTTGGTAATTCTAAATAAGGCTCTTTCGAGTTTTTTCATTAAATTCACTTTCATATCTCAACCACGCAATTTATGAAAAGTGTTCTAACATTTTTGCTGCTATTTTCAATTAGTCTGATCCCTCATTCGCAAATTATTACACAAAACATTCGCGGTACAATTGTAGACAGTGAAACAAAATTTCCGCTTATAGGCGCTAAGGTTAGAATTACAACCATAACCGATAAAACAATTGGGGCAGTCTGTGATATAGATGGAAACTTCACCTTGAATAATATTCCAGTCGGTAAACATATATTAGTGACCAATTTCACCGGCTACGAAGCTAATTCTATCACAATCGAATTGACATCAGGAAGAGAATACATCACAACAATCGAATTGACTGAAAAAATCATTACTGGGCAAGAAGTAGTAGTAACGAATGTCAAAAATGATGAAGTACTGAACGATATGGCAGTGGTTAGTGCTCAAAAATTTTCAGTCGAAGAAACAAATAGATACGCAGGAAGTCGAGGTGATCCAGCAAGAATGGTATCCAACTATGCTGGAGCATCCGGAACAGATGACTCAAGAAATGACTTAGTTATTCGTGGTAATTCTCCACTTGGAATTATTTATCGAATTGAGGGTGTATCCATTCCGAATCCCAGTCATTTTGCTATTGCAGGATCAACTGGAGGACCTGTTTCTCTATTGAACAATAAAATCCTAGATAATTCAGATTTCTTTATGAGTGCCTTTCCAGCGGAATACGGTAACAGTACTTCCGGCGTATTCGATCTGAGATTAAGACAAGGAAACAATCAAAAACACGAATTCACTGGACAATTCGGATTATTAGGAACAGAAATTCTAGTTGAAGGTCCCCTGAGCAAAAATTCTAAAGCGAGTTATTTAATCATGGGACGTTATTCAACCCTCACAATGATTGATAAACTCGGAATAAAATATGGTACTGATGCTGTTCCAAGATACGGAGATGGTGCCTTCAAGTTTAATTTTCCTACTAAAAAAGGTGGGCAAATTTCTTTTTGGGGAATGGGTGGTACCAGTCAAATTGATATCTTAATTTCAGATCAAATTGAACCAGCCCAAGATGCATTCGGAGACCAAGATAGAGACCAATATTTTGGATCAGATATGATTGTTACCGGCCTTACGTATAAAAAACCAATCAATAAAAGTCTCTTCCTCAAATCTACATTGTCGTATTCATTACAAAATCAACATACCAATCACGAATATATTTTGAGAACATTAAACGAAGATAATACATGGGAATATAACGCAGATCCTTTTACAATGATGGGCTACTCGTATTACATTACGACCTTAGCAGGTTATGTAAGTTTGACCAAAAAATTTAATGCTAATCATATCGTCAAATACGGAATCAACGTCGATGCGTATTCATTCAATATGCGTGATTCCATTCGAACAGACATCTCTGATTCAACAGCCAACTTTTATTATAGATGGAACTATCAATCTGACAATCTCTCATATATGATTCAACCATTTGTACAATGGAAATATAATATCAATAGAAGGTTGACAATGAACCTCGGTTTACATGCACAATATTTCACGCTAAGTAATTCGTTCTCGCAATTAGAACCTAGATTTGGAATGAAATATGAGGTATCCGAAAAAGGAAGTATTGCTGCTGGAGCCGGTATGCATTCACAAAGTCACCCATTATATATCTACACTTATCAACTGAACGGAAATACAGCACCACATAATTTAGGAATTGATTTCTCAAAAAGTATACACACAGTTCTAAGTTACAGCCATAACTTTAATAAAAGCACTAAGTTCAAAACAGAAATCTACTATCAACATTTGTACAATATCCCAGTCGAGCAGAAATCATCAGCTTTTTCCATTCTTAACCAAGGAAGTGGATTTGCAAGATTCTTCCCTGACACGCTAGTCAACGAAGGTACAGGCACCAATATGGGGTTAGAATTAACACTACAAAAATCATTCGATAAAAGTTTTTATTTCATGACAACTGCCAGTTTATACGATTCTAAATATAGAGGCAGTGACGGCATTCAAAGAAATACAGATTTTAACGGTAATTTTATCATTAATGGTCTTATAGGTAAAGAATTCAAGGTTGGAGAAAACAAAAAAAATAAAATATCATTGGGATTAAAAATCACTTATGCCGGAGGTAAAAGGTATGGAAACGTTAACCAGGTTATGACAGATTCGATTAAGGAAATTGTGTTTTTAGATGAAGGTTATAATGAGCAACAATTCGCTAATTACTTTAGATTCGATGTGAAAGTAAACTACATTTTAAATGCTAAAAAAATGTCACATGAAATTGGAATCGACTTGGTGAATTTGCTTAACACAAAAAACATACTTGGGTTAACCTATTCACCTGATAGCCCAACTTTAATCGCAGAAAGATATCAATTAGGCTTCTTGCCGGTATTCTATTATAAGATCGACTTCAAAATTGCACGAAAAAACCCAAAACTTAATTAACCTCACCCAATGAGTAAACACATAAGACTTTCTTTAACCTTCTTTCTTTTCCATTTAATAAGCTTCTCTCAAAATAAAATTCCTATTGATGCCAAAGCATACGACGAATGGAAAGCCATAGAAAATGTCCATCAAAGTAAATCGGGGCTTACTATCACTTACGAAATAAATCCTCAAGAAGGAGACGGATATCTATTCGTTAAAAATCCTTTACAAAATGATAGCATAGTAATTAGTCGAGGTAAAAACGCAGCCATTCATTACCAGGACAAATTCGTTGTCGGTATTATCCAACCGCAACATGATACCGTAAGAAAATTAAAATTAGCCGATACTAAAAAGGATAAACTACCCAAGGATTCATTATTTATATATCTAACAAACAAAGACACCCTTTTAACTTTTGAGGAGATTAAATCGTTTAAAATTGCCCCAGAAGGAGACTGGATCGCCTATCTCTCAGAAAACGATAATCAACCTCAATGCAAAAAGAAAAAATGTACGCTATTTAAAAAGAATAAATGCGAAGAACAAAGTACTTCAGGCACTACTTTAACCTTGTTTAATCCAATAAATAATGTAAGTCATACTATTCATTACGTAAAGGATTACGCAGTAGACAAGTTTGGTAAAAATTTAGTTTATACTAGCAGTAATAAAGGTGAAACGGATACCCTCAGCGTATACAGAATAGATTTGAATACTTTACAGGAAACAAAATTACAGGATCATCAGTTAGAAGTGAAAAACATCATTTTTGATAAAGCAGGAAATTATTTTGCTTACATCTTCAGTGCTGATACGAACAAAATAAAAAATTATGCTTTAAATATTTTCAATGTAACTTCACAATTACCCTTCGCAAGTATAGACACACTCAGTAAAAACATGCCTGACAGCTCTGCAGTTTCGAGTAACTTTAAACCTTACTTTTCCGATGATAGTAAAAAATTATTCTTCGGCACGGCCTCTATCAATAGACCAGAACCAGAGGACACATTACTTGACACTGAAAAGGCCGTTGTCGATATTTGGGGACCGAGTGACTTGCGTATTCAACCTCAGCAGTTAAATGAAAAACGGAAAGATGAAAAAAATTCTAATCTAGCTCTTTATCATCTACAAGAGCAAAAAATAACACCAATTGGAATTGATTTATTCGAACGCATTTCTGTTTCCTCCAAACCAGCTATTAATTATGCATTGGCTTATGCATCGAATAAATATAAGAAAGAAGCGACATGGGACTTCCCTTGGAAGAATGATGTTTATCGCGTTGATCTTCTAACAGGAGATACTTTACTTTTAAAAGAAGGCATCGCTTATTCCAATGCCCTATCTCCAAATGGAGATGTTTTTATTTATTATAATGGCATTGATTCATCTTGGTATTCTTATTTAATTGAAAAAGAAATCACTATTAATCTTACAAAAAAATTAGGAGACTTGTTCGCTTCTGACAATAACGGAAACCCTTTTATCACATTTTCAAATAGAGGAAGTGGATGGACTAAAATTAATAATGAAGTATACTATTTGGTGAATGCAGAATATGATATTTGGGCTTTGCATCCAAGTGAACCGAATAAGACATTTTGTATTACAAATGGAATTGGAAAAGATCAAAAAATGATCTACAGATATCAACGATTTGATTATGACAGTACCTATACAAATATCGAAACTGGTTTAATAAAAAGCACGAATGACGATACGAAGCAAGAAGGTTATTCTAAAATTCAATTAAATGCAAATGGCCCTATCCTTACCCAGCTAATTGAGTCACCTCATCGTTATACCTATATAAGTAAAGCTGATGATACAGACAATATTTTATTTAGAAGAATGAGTTTTGAAACATATCCAGAATTAGAAATTACAGATTTAAATTTTAAAGAAATAAAGACAATAACATCGACAAATCCGCAACAAAAAAATTACAATTGGGGAACAGTTGAACCCGTTAAATGGACTTCCTATAAAGGTCTTGAATTAGATGGACTTTTATACCGACCTGAAGATTTCGATTCAACAAAAAAGTATCCAATGATTGTTTACTTCTATGAAAAATACAGTGACAACATCCACTTTTATTATACACCTAAACCAACAGCTTCAATAATCTATCCGACCGAATATGTGAGTAATCAGTATATTGTTTTTATTCCAGACATTCTTTATGAACCTGGTCATCCGGCAAAATCAGCTTTTGATTGTATAGTAAGTGGAACAGATTATTTATTGGACAAATACGAATGGATTGATAGCAATAAACTTGGTTTACAAGGCCAAAGTTGGGGCGGTTACCAAACGGCTCAACTAATAACAATGACAGATAAATATCATGCAGCAATGGCAGGTGCACCTGTTAGCAATATGTTTTCAGCCTATGGAGGCATTCGTTGGGGATCAGGTTTAAGCAGAATGTTTCAATACGAGAAAACGCAAAGTCGAATTGGTTTTACGATTTGGGAACGTCCAGATTTATACATAGAAAATTCGCCACTATTTGGATTGCCTAATGTTAAAACTCCGTTATTAATTATGCACAATGATGGAGATGGTGCAGTTCCGTGGTACCAAGGAATAGAATTATATATGGGACTTCGCAGATTAGATCAACCCGTATGGCTTTTGAACTATAATGGAGACGAACATAACCTAATGAAAACGGCAAACAGAAAAGATTTATCGGTTAGAATGAAACAATTTTTCGATTTTTACTTACAAGATAAGGAGATGCCTATATGGATGAAAGATGGTGTTCCCGCAATTGAAAAAGGAAGGAACAATGGTCTAAGCTATTAGCAAACGAGATTTTTTAATATCTTTACTTTTTATTAATCAATGAAAAAACTTGTATTCATAACTTTTCTAATGTGTTTGTCCGCAAACATATTCGCTCAAGATTTGGTTAAAATCCCCAATGTTATCACGCCCAACGATGATAACATTAACGATACTTTTATCATTGATGCCGAGAATTATGCCGCTTTAACTTGTACTATTTTTAATAGGTATGGCGAAATGATTTATCGTTTTTTCGGCACAAACGGAAGTTGGGATGGATATACTCATGCGGGTGTAAAAGTTAGCGCTGGAGTTTATTATGTTTATGTTGAATTGCAAGAAGAATTGAATGACGAAAGCATAATTACCATGCAATCCATTTTACACGTGCAGTACTAAAAACTGTTTTTATTGAATAAGACGAAGATGATCCTTCGTGTAATACCTAGTCATTATTCGCTAATATTAATTTCAAAATCATCTGTTTTTTCAACTTGGCTTGTTATACTTCTAAAATAATAGAGTAAACCAATAGCAAGAATTACCACCACAACTTTAACGATTAAGTTCCACGGTAATTTTCGATTGAACTTCTTATATTTTTTAATATCAATATTGTGAATCTCTTCTTCCTTTTCCATTAATTTTTAATTGGTCCAGCATATTTTTTTAAAATTAATTCAAACATTTAATAATTGCTTAACTTTGACAAGTTTAAAAGCAAATAATTATCAAAATGAAAAATACATATTTAATCTTAGTTCTGATTTTTGGTTTCGGAACCATTAGTTGTAAGAAAGAAGCTGGAGAAGGCGGTACATCTACCATAAATGGTAAGGTTTGGACAGTTAAAGTAAACGGTTCAGGAGACACAACAGCTCAATATGACGCTTGGGATCAGGATGTTTATATTATATATGGAACTGATGATTTAACTTACGATGACAAATTTTCTACGAGTTTAGATGGTTCTTATACTTTTACGAATTTAACAATTGGTACATATACCATTTTCACTTATTCCGAATGCGATTTTTGTGTTGAAGGTTTAGAAATTGTTCAACGAACAGTTGAAATTACCGATAAAAAACAAGTTGTTGAAGTTGAAACAATGAATGTAATTGAATAATGAAAGCGATAATTTCAATATTTATTTTATTGCCTTTTATTAGTTTCGGTCAGAACAAAAATGACGCCGAATTATGGACTGGTATTTCTCTACAATACGACGCGAGTAAAAAATTAAGCTTCGGATATGACGCCCAAACAAGGTTCGATAAAAATTTCAGTAATCTCAAAACATTTTTTAATGAAATTGAGGCAGAATATGAAATTCTAAACGATGTTGATTTTGGAATAAGTTATCGATATTCACAACGTTTTAAGACGGATTATTTTGAAAATGACAATAGGATAGCCTTAAACCTATCTTATGGTTTTAAACTCAGCGAAACCGGCCTTAAATTTAAAGCAAGAGGACGTTACCAATGGGGATTCGATCGTTTGACAGCAATCAACGAATATATTTACCCAGAAAACGAATATGAATTGCGTCTTAAATTGAATCTTAAATACGAAAATGACGCTTTTAAACGCATCATTCCTTTTGTAGAGTACGAAATGTTTAAGCCAATTCTAGACAGCCCCAATATTAACTTCTTAACCGCATATAGAATAGCAGGTGGTTTAAAGTTTGACTTGGTTAAAAAACACGAATTTGAAATCAGTTATATTTTTGATCGTACAATACAAACGGGTGAAACAAGTCATATCTATGCGATTAAGTATGCTTACGAAATCACAGATAAACTTTTCAAGAAGAAGAAGAAAAAGAAGAAGTAAACACGTTAATCGTCAGCTAATTCGAGATCAATTTGTTTTTTCGCAATATTCACACTTGCCAATACAACGTTTAATTGATCACCTAAATTAAAAGTACGACCTGTTCTAGAACCTACTACAGCATAAGTTTTCTCATCAAAAGAAAAACGATCACCCTCAATTGATTTTAAAACAATCATACCTTCACAGTGATTTTCATTCAATTCGACAAACATTCCCCAATCAGTTAATCCTGTCACTACACCGGTAAAAGATTGTCCAACCTGATCACGTAAAAAGTGTGCTTGATAAAATTTCTTTGAAGCTCTTTCAGCCTCTACAGCTCTTCGCTCCGTTAAAGAAATATGTTTAGCTGTTTCAGTCAGTTTGCCATACTTCATGCTATGCTTTTCTAAAACATCAAAAAGTACACGATGAACAATCAAATCGGCATAACGTCGAATAGGAGATGTAAAATGCGCATAATATCTGAATCCTAACCCATAATGACCTATATTATCAGTATCATAAATTGCTTTCGCCATGGACTTAATTGCCATTTGTTGGATGATTGAAAAATTCGAATCATCTTTCATCTCAGCAAATAGCTCATTCATTTTAGTTGCTATTTCTCGATCACTTTCATAAGTGAAATTCTTCCCGAACTTCTCTACAAAAACTCTAAACTGTTCAACCTTATCAGAGTCCGGTAAATCATGCACACGATAGATAAATGGAATTACGGTTTTTCTTTTAACATCACCTACGTATTGGCCAACTTTTTTATTCGCCAATAACATAAATTCTTCCACCAATTTATTCGCTTCTTTCGAAACCTTTTTTACAATTTTAATTGGTTCTTTATTCTCATCCAATTCGAATCGTAGTTCGGCACTTGTAATTTCCAAACCACCACTACTCAATCTCTCACCGCGCATAATTCGCGCAATATTATTTACTTTATTGATTTCCTCTGACAAATCACCTTCACCAGTTTCAATTCTTATTTGTGCTTCTTCGTAAGTAAATCGTCTTGCAGAACGAATGACTGTTTTACCAAACCATTCATTTATAACTTCACCTTGATCAGTCAATTCAAAAACTGCTGAGAACGTAAACTTATCTTCATCAGGACGAAGAGAACAAACCCCATTCGATAGATGCTCAGGTAACATTGGCACAACTCTATCTACCATATAAACAGAATTCCCTCTGTCATAAGCTTCCTTATCCAAGGCAGAGCCAGGCTGAACATAATGGCCAACGTCGGCAATATGAACACCTACTTCAAAATTACCATTCTTCAATTCAACAAAAGAGATGGCATCATCAAAATCCTTAGCATCAACAGGGTCAATTGTAAAAGTTAATACCTTTCTAAAATCTCTCCTTTTTGCGATTTCCTCCTCGTCTAATTCGATTGAAATTTTATCTGCTTCCTCTAGAACTTCAGCAGGAAAGTCCGTAGGAATTCCATAAGTTGCAAGAATGGCTTGCATTTGCACGTCAATAGCTTCTTCGCTACCCAACACTTTAATTATTTCACCAAATGGATTTTTTGCATCACGTGGCCAATCTGATATTTTAGCAACTGCTTTATCACCAGATTTTGCATCATTTAATTTTGAAGTTGGGATAAAAATATCGATATCAATTTTCCGATCATCCGGAATTAAAAACGCATATTTCGCTTGTTTATCGATTGTACCGACAAAAACACGTTCGTTTCTACCTATAACTTCAACTATTCTTCCTTCTTCTCTTCTTTTCGACTTACTCTTAAAAATTTCTGCCCTTACTTTATCGCCATGAATTACGCGATCCATTTTACTTGCAGGAATATATAAATCTTCTTCCAAATCGTCAGAAATAACATAACCCGCACCCCGTTTTGAAATATCAATTGTACCTATAATCGTTCGAACGTTTGAGCTAGCTTTGAACTTCCCTCTTTCAGTTTCTTTTAATGAACCTTCATCCGCTAAATCAACCAGCGCCTCGTATACAAACTTTCTCAAATTGTTATCTGTGATATCTAAAAAACTAGAAATCTGTTTGTAATTGAATACGCCCTCTTTATTTTCTTTAAAAAAATTTATTATTTCTTTTCGAATATCTCTACTCTTCTTTTGCTTTTTTTTCCTTATTTTCTTTGTCATTCGGCTTTTAAAATATGATTAAATTTATGAATTATTTGGCGGTATCAGCCTATAGTTAATTATTTTTAGATTATTTTTAGGCAAAGATTTATTTAATTAAAACCAATTTACTTTGAATACGCGCATCGAAAAAATTCTAAATAAGCAGATTAAAGCAGAAGCAACATCTTCACAATTATATTTAGCCATGGCTTCATGGGCTGAATGTGAAGGCATTAACGGAACTGCACAATTTTTATATGCACATTCTGACGAAGAGCGACAACATATGCTTAAGTTGGTAAAGTTCGTAAATGAACGAGGAGGCAAAGCAGAAATTCCTTCAATAGAAATACCACAAAAAGAATTCGAATCGCCTTCACATGTATTTACATTGTTATTAGAACATGAAATTCAAGTAACAAATATGATAAATGAAGTAGTCTTTGTTTGTTTAGAGGAGAAAGATTATTCTACCCACAATTTTATGCAATGGTTCGTTGCTGAGCAACTCGAAGAAGAAGCTTTAGCGAGAAACATTCTTGACAAATTAAAATTAATTGGCAATGATAAAGGAGGCCTTTATTTATTTGATAGAGACTTAAATACATTAATTAGTAAACCAGAAACTCCAACCAACTAAAATAGTTTGGCACATTTTTGGTTATGAACGGTCAAAAGCGATTAAAAGCACCTTGAGAAAACACGTATACATACTATTAGCAATTTTTTCATTTACTCTTATAAGTTCCAATAAGGAAGTTAAAAGGGTTAATCAACTCACAGATACGCAATCTGTAATTAAGGCTTTGTATATATATACATTCGCTACATTAATTGATTGGCCTGCCAATTTGCGTAAAGGGGATTTTGAAATTGCTGTACTGGGTAGTAAAACAGCTGTATTTAAAGAGTTAAATGACAAATACGCTGGAAAATCTATTGGCAGTCAAGAAATTGTAATTAAAAATTACACCAACCAAAGTGAAATAAATAACGCACATATTTTATATATTACCGAAGAAAAAAGTCAATACATTTCAAGTTTGGCTGAACAATTAAAACCAAAAAGTACTTTAATTGTTTCAGAAAGACCAGGCGGTTTGAGTAGAGGCGCAATTGTCAATTTTATAGTTGAAGGTAATATACAGAAATATGAAATAAACTTAAAAAATGCTAAAAGACATAGCCTAGTTATTGCATCAAAACTAGCCAACTTAGCTGCCAATCGCGTCGAATGAAAATATTTAAACACATATCGCTAATCATGCTAATCTTCCTCGGAATTGGAAGTTTTGCACAGCCGACCTTTACGGGGAGGGCTTATGAGCAGTACAAAGGAAAGAACTTTGACGGAGCTCGAGAACTTATCGATTCTGCAATTACTACAAATGAGAGGTTTGATTCTCAAACGTGGCAACTAAGAGGGATCATATATAGAAATCTTGAAACTGCCGACCTAAGTTATTTTAGAGAAATTTCTATCGAATCTTTTGTTCAAGCTAAAAACGTTGATTCAACTAATATCTACACAGAAAAAATTAACGAATATATTCAACAAACTATTATCCGATACTATAATGATGCTGTGCGGTTAATGAATGAAAATAAACAGTTAAAACGATCTGAAGAATCATACGAATTATACAAAGACCAATACAAAAGACTATTAGACCCTAAACATGACTTTAAACAATTCGACATTGATTACTATAATGCATTAGGAGCTGAGTATTTAGCATTAATCAAAACTGTACCTACAGTTAAACAAGACGAAGTAAGAAAAAACGCATTAGAGAAATGTGATAAGGTAATATCAATTGACAGTTTAAATTATCAAGCGAATTATAATGCAGCTATTATTCAATATAATTACGGAGCTGAATTGATAACTGATGCCGACCCAACAGGAGGACTAGAAAGATTGATGGAAAGTTTGCAAAAAGCTGAAGAACAATTCCTCAAAGCTTTACCTTATGCGCATAGAGCTGAAAAAATTAAACCGAATAGCTTCGAATTATTAATCTGTTTAATGAGTTGTTATTATGGTCTAAACAACAGCGAATTATACATGAAATATCAAACTAAGTTTGACGAATTGACCATAAATGATTTAGAAGAAAGTTTTCAAATAAACCCTAACGATCTAGAGGTTGCAGAAGATTTGTTGAGAATTTATACGACTAGCATTCCAAACGAAACTAAAGCGGCAGAATTCCAAATTATAGTAAAGAAATTAAAGGATAACCAATAATAAATTATACTTTAGGAACACCCAAAACCAGAGATGAGTTTTAGATTTACCATAGGAAAAAAGATTGGTACCGGTTTCGGTATTTTAATACTTTTAATATTTGTTGTTTTCGGAGCGACCTTTGTTGCCGTGAACAACGGTATACAAACCTTTAAGAAGAATGATAAAACATCTAACGAGTTAATCCATAACCTTACACCGTCAAAAGAGGAGGTTGTAAAACTTAAGTCGTTAATTATCGAATCTCGCCAGCTTGCCGTTCAATGGGCAAATGACCAAACTAGAAATGATGTAGGCTTTAAAATAAGACTAAAGCACCTTATTAATGATGACATTCCCAATACTATCGAAGATTTACATGGTTTGTCAAAATTGTGGGAAGCCAAAGAAAACAGTGAAGATGATATCGATCTGCTCAATGATATTTCAGACAACATTGTAAAACTATTCGAACAGTATAAAGAGATCATGAAATTATTGCCGGATATTAGTAGCTATGACGATCCGTTAAGTTTCATATCCGTACGATTAATTACAGACCAAAACGGAGAAGTTGTTAATTTAATCAGTCGTATCAATAATAACCTTATCCGTCTACAAAACAGCATTGAAACAAAAGAAAAAGATGCGTTATCATTGGTACGCACGTCTTCTGAAGAATCGCGTTCACAGTTCCAAAGCTTAAGTCTTTATTGGTGGTTAGCTGGATGCTCAATTATATTCGCCATTTTAATTGCAATATTCACGACAAACACCATCGTAAAACCCCTAAATAAGCTTCGCGATGTGATTTTATCCTTAGGGAAAGGTATTTTCCCAGAAAAGCTTGTACGTGTCCGTAATGACGAAGTTGGTGATATGTCAAATGCCATATTTGAGTTGGTAGGAGGATTACAAAAAACAACTGATTTTGCAAGAGAAGTAGGTCAAAGTAACTTTAGTGCTCCATATACACCTCTAAGTAGCGAGGATGAACTTGGTCATGAGTTGCTAAAGATGCGTGACGAACTTGCCGAAACTGAAAGAATTCTAGAAAAAAAGGTAGAACAACGTACAGAAGAGGTTGTAAAACAACGGGACGAAAACGAAAGACAAAGATTAAAATTAGAGGATTTATATAAGGCGGTAACAGCAAGTATACGATATGCAAAGCGATTACAAAACTCTATCCTTCCTCCTGAAAATATAATTAATTCTATTTGTCCAGATTCGTTTGTTTTATACAAGCCTAAAGACATTGTCTCAGGCGATTTTTATTGGTTCGAAAAATTGGGTAGTAAAAACTTTTTTGCCTCTGTAGATTGTACTGGACACGGGGTTCCAGGAGCATTTATGAGTCTAGTTGGTGCCAATGGATTAAATGCAGCGATACGTGTAAACAAATTAGATAGTCCAGCTGCTATCTTAAATAACTTAAATACATTCGTTTCCGAATCATTAAACAAAAGTCATGAAGAAAACCATATCCGCGACGGAATGGATATTAGTCTTTGTGCTATTGATTATGAAAAAATGGAACTGTATTATGCAGGGGCAAATAACCCGTTGTATATGATTAGAGATGGGAAAGTAATGGTTACCAAACCAGACAAATTCGCTATCGGATCTTTTGAGCCAGATACAAACACCTACTTAGAACATAAAATAGACCTTCAAAAAAATGATCTCATCTACTTATTTAGTGATGGATATGCCGATCAATTTGGTGGTGAAAAAGGTAAAAAATATTTATATAAACGATTCAGAGAAAGCTTATTAGAAATTGCTGACAAGAGTATGTCTGAACAAAACGTAATTCTTGATAAAAGAATTACTGATTGGCAAGGTTCTTTCGAACAGGTTGATGATATTCTTGTAATTGGTGTAAGAATTTAATAAATATGAAACAATCAGTTTTAAGCATATTGTGTCTTTTGCTGGTTTCATGGTCCATAAATGCCCAACAAAAAAGCATTCAATTTGACAAATTTACGCTAGAGGATGGTCTTTCACAGAGTTCAATCACAAGCATCGTTCAAGATAATTTTGGTTTTATTTGGGTATCTACTCAAGACGGAATTAACCGTTATGACGGCTATAGTTTTTTGACATTCAAGTCTGAACAAAACAACGAATCATCTATCCCAAACAATTATATTCACTGTCTAACCAAAGACTCTAAAGGTGATATCTGGTTCGGGACAAACAGAGGAATAGGAAAAATAAATCCGAAAACCTTAAAAATCACTCGTTACAACAATTCTATTCTACAAGACGTTGGCGGCTATATTTATACGCAATTAACATTTGACAAGCATGGACATCTATGGCTACTTTCAGAAAAAAACGGTATCATTCGTATCGATTTAGAGACTAACGAAGTCACCGCTATTAAACAAGTATTAGGAAATAGTGAAATTACGGCCATTCACATATCCAATACTGACGAACTTTGGGTAGGATCTCAAACTGGTCAAATCTATTATGCTAGTCCACCCTACTCTCATTTCAAAGATATTGACTACAATTCTATATTTACAATCGCTAAAGTCAACCAGTTCTATTATAAACAAGGTTTTCCGCTATTAATAACAACTGAAAGAGGATTGTTTTCCGTTGATGAAGAACATCGTTTACAAACCATAAGTGAAGCTATAGAAATCAGATACAGAAACATTAATACGGTCTACTCAGAAAACAGAACAAGTTTATGGGTTGGAACTGCAGACAATGGATTGTATCTTTTAAAAAAATCTGCTGACAATACATACACTTTTTCAGATTATAAGAAAAACGCATACGATAACTCCACGATTTCTGACAATAATATTTCAGCAATTTTCGAAGACAAAGAAGGTGTTTTTTGGATCGGAACGAATAAAGGATTATCCAAATTCGATAAATTCAAACAAGGATTTACAACAATATCATTGAATAATGATCCTGAAAAAGGATTGATTGATTATAATGTTTGGTCATTTGCCGAAGACAAAGAAGGTAATATGTACATTGGTACAGAAAAGGATCTGACGATATATGATAAAGAAGAAGATCAATTCCGACATATCATCCGAGACCGTAATGATGTTCATTTTTTACTAAGTATTTATGTTGAAAATGAAAACAAAATATGGCTAGGTTATGATGATGGGTTATACCTTTTAAAAATTATCAACCTCCAAACACTTGATTATACCTTTCAGAAAATAGATTTTCTATCTGAAGAAATTAAGAGAGATGTTAGAACCTACTCTATTGTTCCTACTGATACTAATCACTTATGGGTTGGATCTAGAGCAGGATTAACATATATCAATAAAGATAATTTAGAATATAAATTCTATGAAAGCAACGGAGAACCGAATAGTCCCGGTCAAGGATCGGTAAAAATTGTTTATCAAGATTTAAACAATAATACTTGGATTGTGTCGAGTAATATGGGCTTATATCGTATTGAAAAAAGCGATATTCATGGCCACAACTTTATCTATTATAAGATAGAAAACCATAATGAAGCCAATGCACATATCACTTGCATGCTTCAAACCAAACCTGGTATAATGTGGCTAGGAACATACGGAGAAGGAATAAAAAAATTAGATATAGTCTCGGGAAAAGTGAAGACTTATACTGAAAAAGAAGGACTGTCTAACAATGTGATTTACGGCCTTTTGGAAGACAATGATGGCAATTTATGGGTTAGTACGAATAAGGGTATCTCTAAGTTTAATCCACAAACTGAAAAATTCTCGACTTTTAGCACTAAAGATGGACTTCAAAGTAATGAATTCAACACAAATGCTTACCACAAAAACCAAGATGGTCAACTATATTTTGGTGGAATAAATGGATATAATATTTTTGATCCACGAGATATTACCATTAATCCTCATCCTCCAGTCGCAATTATTTCTAGATTAATTCTCGCCGTTAAAGGTGACCAAAACAAAGAAATCATTGCAAGGAATATTACAACAACCGAGGACCTCACTTTAGAATACGATCAAAACGATTTAGCATTCGAATTTGCCGCATCTAATTTCTCAGAACCTAGTAAAAACAAATTCAAATACATCTTAGAAGGGCACGAAACAGAATATACATACTTAGAAAATGAGAATAAGGTGCATTATATGAATATCGCCAATGGTTCATATACCTTTAAATTATATGCCCAAAGTGCAGACGGAATTTGGTCGAGAGAGGCGACAATGATTCATATTACCATTACTCCACCATTCTGGTTGACGTGGTGGTTTAGGATAATGGCAGGATTGATTCTGATAATTTTTGGAGTCATATTCTATCGAAGAAGAGTTGATAAAATTAGAAGACAAAAGGTTAGACTAGAAATTGAAGTTGTTAAGCGAACCCGCCAAGTAACTGAGCAGAGTAAAAAGATACAAGATCAGAAACAGAAAGTAGAAATTCAAAAAGCTAAAATAGAGCACTCCAATGAACTATTAGAAAAAGAGAAAGAAAAGGTAGAGCAACTTCTATTAAACATTCTTCCAGTTGGAACAGCAGAAGAATTAAAGAATAAAGGCCGTTCTAAAGCGCGTTATTATAAAAATGTTTCTGTATTATTCACTGATTTCGTTGGATTCTCGAAGATTGCTGAGGACATGAAACCACAAGAATTGGTTCAACAATTGGATGATTATTTCTCTGCTTTTGATGGTATTATCGAGAAATACGATCTCGAAAAAATTAAGACAATTGGTGATTCTTACATGTGTGCAGGTGGTGTACCCATCCGTAATAAAAGTAACGCCATAGAGGTAACTTTAGCCGCGCTAGAGATCAAAACTTTTATGCACGAATCTGCCGAAAAGGCTAAAAAACGTGGAGAAAAATCATGGTCGATACGAATTGGGATTAATACTGGTGAAGTAATTGCCGGTGTTATAGGTCTTAAACGATTCGCATACGACATTTGGGGCTCAACAGTAAACCAAGCCCAACGAATGGAAATGCATGGGCAACCAGGCACTGTAAACGTTTCAGGAAATACATACGAATACATTGCTCCTTACTTTGATTGTGTTTATAGGGGTAAAATTCAAACCAAACATAAAGGTCTTTTGGACATGTATTATGTCAAAGGAATCAAACCTGAACTTTCAGTAGATAAAGAAGGTTTTGAACCTAATGACAAATTTTGGAAAATCGTCGACTTGCACTTATATAGCTCAATCAACTATATGAAAGCTGAACGACATATTATGAAACTTTTGGAAGATGAATTGTCTCCAAAATTATTGTATCATAGTATCAATCACACTATTGACGTAACACAAGCAGTAGAACGATTAGCGATTATGGAAGGTATTACCGATGAAGATTTATTCTTACTAAAATCTGCAGCCACTTATCACGATGCTGGATTCGTTGAAAAATACGACAAAAACGAAGAGATTGGAATAAAAATGGCCCGCGAAATATTGCCTAAATATGGTTATACCACCGATCAACTTAATATTATTGACGGCTTAATAAAATCAACGGAGATTCCACAAAGTCCTAAAACACATCTCGAACAAATTATGTGTGACGCCGATTTAGATTATTTAGGACGAGATGATTTCCATGTTATTGCAGATTATTTACGTCGTGAACTTCGTGAACACGGAAAATTAAATAGCGATAGAACATGGGATGAAATTCAGATAAAGTTCTTGAATCAACACACGTATTTTACAGCTTCAGCGATCCAACTAAGACAAGCTAAAAAGGAAAAACACATTCGTGAAATAGAAGAAAGATACGCTAGAAACGAATACAAAGATTAACCGTCAATTCGTTCTAAATTGGCAGCTGATTGACCGTTATTCGGTGAAAGATAAATCTTTTGTTCTTCTTTAAAATAAATAAGATTCAATTCATACTCTAATGATCTACCATTAGATAAAATACACTTCACAACATATTCATTTTTACCTTGTTTCAAAGCGGTATATGTTCCACTTAATTCAATAGTACCTGCGGTATAGATCAATTTGCCTTCTGACAACGTTAAGTATACATCATGTCGATCAATTTTAATCTCGCTTCCGTCTAACATAACAAAATAAGCAGGCATTTCGCCCCCGTATTTACCAAAACAATTCTTCGGCAATTCATCCGCAAAACTTGGGATAATACTCAAAACTAATAAGCTAACTAATACAAACTTTTTCATAGAACTTAATTTTAAAACATTTAATTCAAATTCAGAATTTGGGCTTTAATCATATTGTTGATAAAATTAAAGCCAATGTTTAAGTTTTAAACATCAAAAATGAAGAATTACAAACAGTAAAACGTTAATTTTATAGTCCAGAAACACTCCTATGCAAAATTACCTCGAGTTATTACAGTTAATTAAAGACAAAGGTCTAGAGAAAGGCGATAGAACCGGAACAGGAACCAAGAGTTTATTTGGTCATCAAATGCGTTTCGACTTAAGTGAAGGTTTTCCAATGGTTACCACGAAAAAACTTCACTTAAAATCTATTATTCACGAACTATTATGGTTCTTAAAAGGTGATACAAACATTAAATATCTTCAAGAAAATCAGGTTAAAATTTGGGATGCTTGGGCAAATGAAGATGGCGATTTAGGACCTGTTTATGGTTCTCAATGGCGGAATTGGAATGGCGAAGGGATTGATCAAATCACTGATTTGATTGCACAAATAAAGTCCAATCCTAACAGTAGAAGGTTAATGGTCACAGCATGGAATCCAAGCGTTATGCCCGATACTTCTGTTTCATTCGAAGAAAATATAGCCAATAATAAAGCAGCTTTACCACCTTGTCATGCATTTTTCCAATTTTATGTAGCTGACGGAAAACTATCTTGTCAACTCTACCAAAGAAGTGCAGATGTGTTTTTAGGTGTACCCTTTAATATTGCATCATATGCATTATTTACAATGATGGTTGCCCAAGTTTGTGATTTAGAACCGGGGGATTTTATTCATACTTTTGGAGATGTACATATGTATTTAAATCATCAGGAACAAGTTGATTTACAATTGAGTCGTACACCGAAAAAACTACCTCAAATGAAGATTAACCCGAAAGTAAAATCAATATTCGATTTTACTTTTGAAGATTTTGAATTGGTCAACTACGAATTTCACCCACATATTAAAGGACAAGTTTCTGTATAACATGAAAGTAAAATTAATAGTCGCAAAAGGCGAAAATAACGCAATCGGTAAAGACAATGATCTTATTTGGCACCTACCTGCTGATATGAAATTTTTCACCGAAACAACAAAAGGAAATATCGTGATTATGGGTCGTTTGAATTGGGATTCTATTCCATTAAAATACAGACCATTATCAAACAGAATCAATGCTGTAATCACTAGAAATAAAGAATTTAGTGATCCAGACGCTGTCGTTTTTCATTCAGTTGAAGAAGCAATTTCATTTTATAAAATCCAAGAAAATAATCCAGAAGCGAAAGACATCTTTGTAATTGGTGGTGGACAAATTTTCAAATACAGTTTAGATGAAAATCTACTAGATGAGATGTTTATTACATTTATTAACGAATCATTCGACGCTGACATATTCTTCCCTGAGTTCGACGAAACATTATGGAATAAAACCGAAATAATGGAACAAGCAATTGACGAGCGTAATCAATATTCATTTAAAGTATATCACTACACAAAATAAGGAGTCAAAACATGAAATTGTGTATTGCCGAAAAGCCAAGTGTTGCACGTGAAATCGCCGCTATATTAGGCGCAAATATTAAAAAGGACGGATATTTCGAAGGAAACGGATATTGGGTGTCTTGGACATTCGGACATCTATGTACATTAAAAGAACCTCACGATTACACAGGTATGTGGAAATGGTGGAACCTTGCAACTTTACCAATGATTCCATCAAAATTTGGTATTAAATTGATGGAAAATTCTGGCTCACAAAAACAGTTCAGAACCATAGAGAGTTTAGTACAACGATGCGACGAAGTCATCAACTGCGGGGATGCTGGCCAAGAAGGAGAGTTAATACAACAGTGGGTATTATTAAAAGCTAAGAACACCAAACCCATTAAACGACTATGGATATCTTCCCTAACAGAAGAGGCCATTAGAGAAGGTTTTGAAAACTTAAAAGATGGAAATGATTTCCTCAATCTTTATGCAGCTGGAAGCTCACGCGCGATTGGAGATTGGCTTTTAGGCATGAATGCCACCCGTTTATACACTTTAAAATTCGGTCAAAACAAACAAGTATTATCTATTGGAAGGGTTCAAACACCCACCCTAGCGATGATTGTTGAAAGACAGAAAACAATAGAAAACTTTAAGTCAAAAAAATATTGGGAACTTAAAACGACATATAGAGAAACTTTATTTTCAGCGACCGTCGGTAAATTAAACACTCAGGAAAGAGGTCAAAAAGCACTCGAATATGTTCAGAATAAAGACTTTGTAGTAAAAGACTATGAACAAAAAGAGGGTAAAGAATCACCTCCTAGATTATTCGATTTAACATCAATACAAGTAGAAGCCAATAATAAATTCGGTTATTCTGCGGACAATACATTACAGCTCGTTCAAAATTTATACGAAAAGAAAGTAGTAACTTATCCAAGGGTAGATACAACTTTCCTTTCTGAAGATATATATCCAAAAATTCCTAAGATTTTACAAGGATTAAAATTTTATTCGAAGTTAACGGCACCACTTTTAGAGAAACCAATTGTTAAATCAAAAAAAGTCTTTAATAACAATAAAGTTACGGATCACCACGCTATCATTCCAACAGGAATAGCACCTTCAGGATTATCTCCAGAAGAGCAAAAGATTTATGCGACGATCACCAAACGATTTATTGCTGCCTTTTATCCTGATTGTACTGTTTCGAACACTACAGTTTTAGGTGAAGTTGAAAAAGTAGAATTCAAAGCCACAGGTAAACAGATCATTGAGCCCGGTTGGCGTGAGGTTTTTGCAAATGAAGGCAAATCAGAAAAGAACGAAGACAACTTAATGCCTCTTTTCGAGGAAGGCGAAAAGGGACCACATACGCCAGAATTACAAGAAAAGGAAACGCGACCGCCAAAATATTTTACGGAAGCGACATTATTACGAGCGATGGAGTCAGCCGGTAAAAACGTTGATGACGACGATTTAAGAGAGGCAATGAAGGAAAATGGTATTGGTAGACCATCGACACGTGCAAACATCATAGAGACGCTATTTAGACGTAAATACGTAGAAAAAAAGAGAAAAAACTTACATGCAACTGTAACAGGGGTAGATTTAATTGATACTGTACACTCTGATCTTCTAAAATCTGCAGAATTAACCGGCCAATGGGAGCATAAACTAAGACTTATCGAATCTGGTGAATATGATGTGAATCAATTTAGAAAAGAATTGATAGAAATGGTTGTCAACTTAACGAATGATGTTATGTCGTCAAAACAAACATCAATTGCGCTAGTAGATGATAAAAAACCAAAAGAAAAGAAACCAAAAGAGAAAAAATCTACTGAAGTGACGGATCTCGTTTGTCCAAAATGTAATACCAATAAATTAATTGAAGGAAAATCTGCTTTTGGATGTAGCGGTCATAATAAAGGATGTGATTTTCTAATTCCTTTTACAATCATGGAGAAAAAATTAACCAAGAAACAAATTCATGATTTAGTCTCAAAAAAGAAAACCACAAAATTAACCGGCTTTAAAATTCCCAATTCTACAAGTACCAAATCTGGAAAATTAATTCTTACGAACGAGTTCAATATTGAACTCGAGGAGTGATTAGATCATAATGAGTTACGCTATAAATTAGAAATTTTACACAACGTCCTTACTATAAGACAGTTACGTTTTTTAAATGACTAAAAAATACATCGCACAGAATCAACGATCTCGAAAAAGATGGTGTCTAACATTAGAACAAAAAAATAAGCGCTTAAAAGCGCTTAAAATGAAAAACTGAGTTAGGATTTACTCAAAATGTAGATTTGACTTGAATATTTATTCCCTCTCGCCTTTAAATTCGATTTTAGCCCAATCCAAAAAGCTTTTAGAATATTTCCTCCTTTATATTTTTCACTTAACATTGAAACATAAAATGAATCAAATTTCATTGGAAAAACTTTTTCCACTTTCATATTAAATTTATCAGCCAAAGCATTTATATCTTTTGGTTGAAAATGATAAAGATGAATCGGCAAATCGTAAGCAGCCCAGAATTCTTTATAATGTTTAGCATCATAAGAAGACATATTTGGAACGGCAATAATCAATTTTCCATCAGGTTTTAAGATATTACGAATCTTTTCGAAATCAGTATTCAAATTATAGACATGTTCTAACACGTGCCACATCGTAATAACATCTCTTGAATTTTCAGGCAAAGTATGCAATTCGTCTGTCGATTTCATGTCTAAACCAAAATTCTTCTCTGAAAATCCACGTGCATCAGCATCCGGTTCTAGACCCAAAGCATTTATTCCAGCTAATTTACAAGCATTCATAAAATGTCCAGTGCCCGCACCAATGTCTAATAAGTCTTTACCCTTACTTTCTTGTTGAACCAATTTCACTTTTTGTTTCAATGTAATCGTTCGAACGAGTTGATATAATTTATTAATTAAACCTTTATTCGAAGATGAATGAGAAATATATGATTCACTTTTATAATACTCCCCTATTTCACTTTCTAAAGGAATTGGGTTCGTAAAGTGGAAACCACAACTATCACAAGAAACGATATTGAAACTTGCATTTGAAACAGTATAATCTATTGCAGAAAGAAATTTACTAAACGTTTCACTATTACAAATAGGGCAATTTTTAATCTGATTCATTTTATCTACCTAAATAAACTAATAATATTGAAATATCTGAAGGAGAAACACCACTAATTCGACTCGCTTGACCAATTGTAACCGGTCTAATTTTTGTCAATTTTTCGACAGCCTCTGCCGACAAAGAAGATAATAAACTAAAATCAGTATCTGGTGGAATTTTAACATCTTCTAGCCTACCCATTTTACTTGCTACATCTTCTTCACGTGAAATATAGCCAGCATATTTAATTTGAATTTCAGCTTGCATCAAAGCATCATTACTTAAATCACAAACTTCATTCAATTGATTATCGAGATCAGCACATAATGATCTTAATTTAATAAGACTTACATGTGGTCTTAATAAAATAGAATTTGCTTTTACCTTTTGTTTTATTGTAGATGTTTTAATCTCTGTCAAAAACTCATTCATCTCTTCAGGAGTAACACTGACACTTCCCAAAATTTCTTTAATTCTATTCGTTGTAATTATCTTTTCATTGACCAAAGCTAATCTTTCATCTTTTGCTAAACCAATATTGTTAGACAAAGCCGTTAGTCTTAAATCGGCATTATCTTGTCTTAAAAGAATTCTATATTCAGCTCGAGAAGTAAACATTCGATATGGCTCTTCCGTTCCTTTTGTAATAAGGTCATCAATCAACACACCAATATAAGCATCCGATCTTGTTAAAATAAACGGTTCCTTTTCATTCAATTTTAAATGAGAATTAATTCCAGCCATCAAACCTTGGGATGCTGCTTCTTCGTATCCCGTTGTTCCGTTTATTTGACCTGCGAAATACAGGTTAGGAATTAACTTTGTTTCTAAAGTATGCTTTAATTGTGTTGGCGGAAAATAATCATATTCGATTGCATATCCTGGACGGAACATTCTAACATTCTCAAAACCTGGAATTGTTTTCATTGCTTCCAATTGTACATCCTCAGGTAAAGAAGTGCTAAATCCATTCACATAAATCTCTACCGTTTTCCAACCTTCAGGTTCGACAAAAATTTGATGACGATCACGCTCAGCAAAACGATTTATTTTATCTTCAATAGAAGGACAATATCTTGGTCCTTTCGACTTTATTGCACCATTAAACATTGGACTACGATCAAACCCCGTTCTTAAAATATCATGTGTTTTTTGATTCGTATAAGTGATATAACAGCTTCTTTGTTTCGTCAACTTTTCAGTCTCCGTTCCATAAGAAAACTTCACAGGATTTTCATCACCGGGTTGTTCTTCCATTTTTGAGTAGTCCAAAGACCTTCCATCAACACGCGGAGGCGTCCCTGTTTTCATTCGACCAGACTCAAAACCTAGTGCTTCTAATTGCTCAGTAATTCCATAACTCGCCCCTTCACCTGTTCTACCTCCTTTAAAGTTCTTTTCACCCAAATGAATCAACCCATTCAAAAACGTTCCGTTTGTCAACACGACAGATCTCGAATAAATTTTCTGACCCATGCTCGTTGTGACACCCTTTAATTCGCCCTCTTCAACAATCAATCCATTGACCATATCTTGCCAAAAGAAAACATTTTCATTCGATTCCAAAAGCAAACGCCACTCCTCAGCAAACCTCATTCTATCGTTCTGCGTTCTTGGAGACCACATCGCCGGACCTTTTGAAAGGTTCAACATTTTGAACTGGATAGCAGAACGGTCAGTCACCATTCCTGAACCGCCACCCAAAGCATCAATTTCTCGAACGATTTGGCCTTTGGCTACTCCTCCCATCGCTGGATTACACGACATCTGTGCAATGTTCGCCAAATTCATGGTGACCAACAATACTTTCGACCCCATATTGGCAGCAGCAAATGCGGCCTCACATCCTGCATGACCACCTCCAACAACTATAATATCATATTCTGGCAACATATCTTTCTATTTGTTTCACGTGAAACATTTCGAAATTGTTTCACGTGAAACTTTTTCTTAATGCTAAACTTTTATTCTCCTCTTCCGTCATTCGCTCTTGATCCTCGTCAGTCTTATCATCAAAACCTATTAAATGTAATAAGCCATGAACAATAACTCTGCTCAACTCATCGTCAACACTAAAACCTAAATCTTTTGCATTGTCAACGACACGATCGTAGCTAATGAATAAATCACCACTTAAACTATTTTCTTCGTTATAATTAAACGTGATGATATCCGTATAATAATCATGATTCAAATAAGACTTATTCATATCCAATAAATACTCATCCGTACAAAAAACATAAGTTAATTCACCTATTTGTTTTCCGTGATTAGTCGCTATACCAGATAGCCATAAACAAAAAAATTCCGAATTAAAATCCGGAATTTCTACATCTATAAAATTAAAATCTATATTAGTTTCCATGATCGGCGACAAAGGTAATATTAACTTTTGAACCATTCAAATCAAATACTACCTCATCTGACAAGTTCTTCATTAAAAATATTCCTCTACCGTCTGGTCGTTCGATATTCTCCGGAGCAGTAGGATCGGGTAAATTATTAAAATCAAATCCTTTTCCCTCGTCCATTACCATAAAGATAACACCAGTGTCAATCTTTACAACATCAACCTTAACCTTCTTGGTCGGTTGATTTTGGTTACCATGTACAATCGCATTATTAACAGCTTCTGTTACCGCGATTAAAATGTTCCCATAACTATCTTCACTCACCCTGAGATCTTCACAAACCTGATCAATTAAAGACTCCACTTGTGTAAGGTTTTTTAATTGCGATTCAATTTCGATACTGTGCATTTACTCCGTATTTACTGAATTAAAATATTCATTTACTAAGGTCTTATAATAAACCTGTAAACCAACCGGAAGTGACCTCAAAAATTCGACTTCAGCTTCCTTCTTTTTATTATACTCAACAAATTCAACAAGGTTACTTAGATTCTTCTTTTTTCCTTCTTTTGATTCTCTCTCATCACTAAAACCACGCTCTCTTAAGGCTTTTTCACTTTCTAACAATCGGGTGTAAATATCTTGTTGCCTTTTCTGAAATTCTGATCCGACCCTACCATTAATTAAATCATCCTGTAAATCTTCTAAGTCTTTTATCAAATCATCTAAAGGGTTTCCCGCACCAGAACCATCTTTATTCAAATCTTCTTTTAACTGTTTTAACCCATCTCGAATCTTTACTTGTTCAGCAGCCATTTTTGCCATTTCTTTCGACGTTAACTGTGGAATACCCCCTTTACCTTCTCCAGGTTTTTCTCCTAATCCCATACCACTTCCCTTGCCTTTTTGACCACCTGGATTTGAACCTCCCTGCATCTTTTCTATCTGCTTTGCTAAGGCATCCTTCATTTGTTGTAAAGACATTTTTCCTGGACCTGCACCTGAACCTGATCCACCAGGATTATCACACGAACCACTTCCGGGAGGACCTCCCTGCATTTGTTGTTGCTGCATCTGATCTAAAACTTCAGACAACATCAAAGCCAAATTATTATAATTGGTCATTGCATATTGTTGGTGCTGACTTAAATTATTTGTTTTACGCGATTCAGCAATAGTTAAAGACTTGTCCAAATTATAAGATAAATCATTTAATTCTTCCGTGATAAACGCAGACAATTCTGTTACCCTCTTACTCAAAGCCACTAACGAATCTTTGACAACCACTGTTGCTTTATTAATAGCCAATTGTTCTCTATTTAACGATAAGTATTTTGGATCACTCGATTTTACAGCTATGAATTCATCCATCAAATCTTCCTGATCATAAGATAACGCCACTAAATTTTCTAAAAGGAATCGTAAAGCCTCCATATCTTCTTTCTGTTGCGCAGCCGCTGCCTGCGATTTCATTGCAGCAACATCATCAGCCATCTTCTTCATCATTTCTGAAGACTTACTTTGATTCTTTTCCGATTTTTTAGATTTGTCCTGATCAAGATTTTCCTTCGCATCTTGCATTTCTTGATCGATTGATTCTTCCATTTCTTTATCGAATTCTAAATCTCTTGGTTTATCTAAATCATCATTCTTTTCTTGTACTTCATCAATATCTTTTTGAATCTCATCAAACTTTTCGTTTAATTTCTCTTGCTCTTTAGCCAATTCCTCATTCGACTTCTTTCCTTCTTCAGTTTCTTCCTTTAAAGCATCTTGTTCTTCCGCTAATTCACGAATTTGTTCCTCTAAGTTCTCTAGCTTCTGATCTAATTCTAGATTTTTAAATAACTCCAAAGTACGATCCAATTCGTCCTCAACATTCTCAGCATTCTGCTCCATCTGTTCCAAGTTCTCCACCAATTCCTCTTTATTCATCTCCTCCATTAACTCTTTCAACTTTTCAAACAATTCCATTAACTCTTCATCCATTAATTCGTCCATTAACTTTTGAAGCTGTTCTTGCTTTTCTTTTAACTCATCAGAATTATCCAATAAATTCTCCTTCTCCTGCTTATTTTCTTTAAACTCTTCTTGAAGCTTTTCGATGTCCTTTTCAAACTTTTCTTGTTGTTCAATTAAGTTTTCTAATTGCTGTTTATCCTTCCAATCTAATGACGGTTTATTAACCAGTTCTTGTTTTAATTTCTTAATCTCTTTCTGCATTTTTTTAGCGTCCTGTGCAGCCTTATCCATGTTAGATTTTAAACTCTCATCATGTTCTCCAATTAAATCCTCCAACTCGTCCATCTCAGGAATCTTAAACTCAAGGGAAGTTGAACTAGTCGATTTATAACCATTTGGTGCATCATTATCACTAACTACAAACGAATAGGATACACGGTCACCTGCCTTTAAATTGTAATCGCCAATATCGATGCTATAAGAAAACAATTGATTGGTGTTTTTACCATTTACTTTGATGACATCATTTATTGTATAAACAGAATCCTTTCTCGTCACATTAATTCTAGCTCTTAAACCAGAAAACCCATAATCATCTTCAATATTTCCCTCAATAAAACGCATAAAAACATTAGATGAATCAAATCTTTCCAGCACTTTAATCTTTGGATATTTATCTGGAATTACATTGACTAAATAAGTAACTGAATCTGCATTAACGATGTCTGAAGAACTCAAAACAAGGTTATAATTCTCGTCTTTAAAAAATTGTTTTACGAACCTGTAATTATTCGCTTTTTTATCGTTTAATACAAATGCCGTATCAGCAAAATAAACATTTAGACTTTTCAAATTCGTAGCCCCAATCTTCCATTCAATAGTCGAACCTTCCGGTATAGTAATATCACCTGTATTTGTAAAAGCTTCAGACGACTTTCCCGTATGTTTGGGATAATTCACCATCAAATTTATATCATCAATCACTGGGCGTTTTAAAACATCCACTTCTATTTGCTGAGAGGAATAACCATTCGCATGAAAATAAAAATCGATTGATTCAGACAAATTCACAAAATCATATTCAAATTCTACATTAGAAACTTTGGTTAAATTGTAGGTGCCTAAATTGGAATAAATCATTACCTCATTCGGTATTTCCTCACCAGATAATTTCACTCTCAGTTTATACGTTTCACCTTGTCTAGCAGAATGAGGACTTAATAAATCGAAATTAAAAGGCGCAGGCGCAACAAATTCTTGATTGAAATACATAACTCTTTTTGTGCCATCAGTAAACCAATTCGGCAGAAAAACCATCAATACAGCACCCAATAATAGCACGGGTAATAAATACTTAATATACTTTTTATTTTCAGAAAGGTCTATAGCTCCCTCAAAAGAAACAACAGATAATTTCTGTGCTCTTTGTTCAATACTCGCATTTACAAGCTCCAAATTATTAGAAACATCTCCCTTATCATTATTCAACTGTAAAGTGTTCTTCAGTTTATCACCTATGTCTGGAAAAATTTTTCCTATCATATCTGAAGCCTCCATCATAGATAAACGCTTACCTAATTTATTTAAGTTAAGCAACGGGATTATAATAAACCTGAAGAGAAGAATTAAATTCAACCCTATAAAAGTGATTAATAAAAACAGCCTCGTACTTTTTCCAAATCGTCCTAAATATTCAAGACCGGAGACTAAAATATAAGAGGACAAAAAGAGACCTAAGAACAGAATAATTCCTTTTAAGATTTTATTCTTATAATACTTGCGAATAAACAATTCGACTTGCGATATGACTTTTTGAAACTGATTCAAGGTAAATAATTTTTTAAGAAACTCTCTAAGTTACACTTTTATAAAACAGTATACAAAAATCATGCTAATAAGTTCGTTTTATTAACATTTGTTTATAAGTGATAGATCCTATAAATAGAAAACAGCAAACTGAAAGATTTTTATTTACTAGCGCCTAGCCTACAAAATCTTAGACAAATATGTTAACGAATAGCAAATAAAAAATATTGTATATTGCATTGCGCTATTAATAACTAATTATCATGAAGTATATCATCTTTATAATTTTAAGCATCGTTACAAGCATTTCAAATGCACAAAACATTATAGCGCCTGAAGGTGGTGGAGAATATATAGTCCCTCAAAATGATGATAATTGTTTAAATGATATAGATCGTTCAAACATTCAGAATAGACTTACTATTAACCAAACTCATCTTCAAAGGAAAGGTTTATTAAATCCTCCATCTAATAGAGAAGACATTCAATTCGCCTGGCCATTACAAGCCGCAGAAACACATGCTTGGAATAATTATTATGGCATATCGAATTATATAGATCAAGATTCAACGGTTGGCATAAAAGATTTTAATTGCGGCTCAAGAACTTATGACGGACACAAGGGAATAGATATTTTTTCTTGGCCATTCCCTTGGTACCAATACGAAAACAATTCGATAGAAATAATCGCCGCTGCAGATGGTGTCATCATCGAAAAGGATGATGGTTTTGAAGACGATCATTGTGAGTGTATAGGAAGTTGGAACGCTGTTTATGTTCAACATACTGATGGTTCAGTTGCTTGGTATGGACATATGAAAATAGGTTCATTAACAGAAAAAGCGATAGGTGAATCAGTCGAACAAGGCGAATATTTAGGGATAGTTGCAAGTTCAGGTTGTTCAACAGGACCCCACCTCCACTTAGAAGTTTATGATAGTGAAATTAAATTAATAGAACCTTTTACAGGAGAATGTAATCGATTTAATGAAGACACATGGTGGGAAGATCAGCAAGATTACCGCGAACCAAAATTAAACTTGCTACATACACATGATGCAGTTCCAGAACATGGTTGTCCCACAGTTAATGAAGATCCACATTTTCAAAACGAATTTTATCCAGGAGACAGAATTTACACCGCTTTTTATTATAAAGATGCCCTTGCTGGATCAATTTCTAATTATAGAATACTTACACCCGACGGAGAGGTTTGGTCGGAATGGGAACAAGAAATGGAAACCACATTTAATGCCTCTTGGTGGTATTGGTCAGAAATTTTACCAGACGATGCTCCCTTTGGAATATGGACATTAGAAGCAACATATTCAGGTGAAGTACTAACACATGAATATAGTTACGGTGTTTATGCTAATGTTGAAAACAACGATATTCAAATTAAAATCTATCCTAACCCCGCAAAGAACCTTCTGAATATTACAGGTATTAACAATACATTTAAAATCATTATTATAGATCTATCTGGTAAAACAGTCTTCACTGAAAACAGCAAAAATAATAAAGTTGATATTACATCAATCGCTGCTGGTCTTTATACGATACAGATACAAACGGAAGATAAATTATACGTTGAAAAATTCATTAAGAATTAATTGATTTTAAGAACAATTTTAGTCTACATATTTTGATCGGTACAGAATAGAATGAAATTCAGTCCAATATTGTATCTTTGCGCCTTTATACGTATAAGATATCAATATAAGTCATGTCAAAAAAAGTTAGAGTTCGTTTTGCACCCAGTCCAACAGGACCATTACATATGGGAGGAGTAAGAACTGCCCTTTACAATTATTTATTCGCTAAAAAAAACAACGGTGATTTTATTCTAAGAATAGAAGACACCGATGAGAAGAGGTTTGTTCCTGGCGCAACTGAGTATATCATTAATGCTTTAAAATGGTGTGGAATAGAACCAAATGAAGGTGAAAGTTATGGCGGAGAATATGGTCCATACACCCAATCACAAAGATTAAAAATGTACGCTCCTTATGCACAAGAATTAGTAGATAATGGACATGCATATTATGCTTTTGACACTGCTGACGATTTAAATGTGGTAAGAGATCAAGCAAAAGAAATGGGCTTGGCGAATTGGCAATACAATGCCATTACGCGTTCATCAATGAAGAACTCTACTACTTTATCAAAAGAAATAGTAGCAGAAAAAATTGCCAATGGCGATCCATATACCGTTCGAATGAAAATGCCACGTAACCAGGAAGTAAAATTCCATGACGACATTAGAGGATGGATTACGGTTAACACAAATAATCTTGATGATAAAGTTTTATTAAAAGAAACTGGAATGCCAACCTACCATTTGGCAAATATTATCGATGATCATACAATGAATATCACTCATGTTATTAGAGGTGAAGAATGGTTACCTTCTGCCCCTTTGCATGTTTTATTATACGAAGCGTTTGGTTGGGAAAGTCCTGCATTTTCACATTTACCATTAATCCTTCGTCCAGATGGAAAAGGAAAATTAAGTAAACGTGATGGTGATAAATTAGGCTTCCCTGTATTCCCTATTGATTGGATGAGTGCCGAAGGTGAAAAATATAGCGGTTATAAAGAGGGCGGATATTTTCCAGAAGCATTTATCAATATGTTAGCATTGTTAGGATGGAATCCAGGAGACAATCAAGAATTGTTTTCTCTTGATGAATTAGTTAACCTTTTTTCTTTAGAGCGCGTTGGAAAATCAGGAGCTCGATTCGACCCAGATAAAACAAAATGGTTCAATCAACAATATTTAAGAGCAAAGTCAGACATAGCATTAGCTGAATTAATCATTGCTGATAATTTAGTTCCAGCTGATACTGATAAAAATCATTTAGCTATTGTTTGTAGTCTTATGAAAGAGAGAGCTACATTCTTACAAGATATTATCACAGATGGGGATTATTTCTTCAATGATATTGAAAGCTACGATGAAAAGACACTCAAGAAAAAATGGAAAGAACAAACTCCAGCTATAATGGAGGACTTGATTTCGACATTAGAAGGAATAGAAGATTTTAATACAGCATCGATTGAAGCGGCATTTTCAGCCCTTCTATCAGAAAAAGAGTTAGGTTTTGGACAAGTTGGTCCAGGGTTTAGATTACTTGTAACAGGAAAAGGCGCAGGCCCTTCTATGTTCGATATCTGTTCTGCCTTAGGAAAAGATAAAGTATTAGACCGAATGAAAACTGGATTAGTTAAAATTAACGCAATAAAAGCTTAATTACATGATTAACAAAATTAACGTTACTGGCATTGAGTTATACGGCTATCATGGCTGTATGAATGAGGAATCGGTTTTAGGTGGCAAATATATAATTGACGTCGAATTATTTACAGATTTTTCTAAGTCGGCAGCTACAGATCAATTAATTGATACGATTGATTATGTACAGGTAAGAAATATTGTTGTTGAAGAAATGGCAATCAGATCAAAGCTGATAGAACATGTAGGATACAGAATTATGAAGAAATTCAAACAAGAATTTACTTCATTACTCACTGCAAAAATTACAGTTCGAAAATTAAATCCACCTATTCAAGGTGTTGTTAAAGAGGTTGCTATCGTAATTGAAGGGTAAGAAATTCAAATTAAATTCATTTCTTGCATTTCTTGATCTCTTTTATGATGCCACATTAGGAATTTATTTTTATCTTTGCTCTCCATTGAAAAAATGGTCCTGTGGCCGAGCGGCTAGGCAGTGGTCTGCAAAACCATCTACAGCGGTTCGAATCCGCTCGGGACCTCCAATAAAACCTGCTCTATAAATAGAGCAGGTTTTTTTATGCGCTAATAAATATTAAAGCTTGCTTTCAAATATTTATTAGCGCATAAAAAAATTGTTTCGCAGAAACAGTGTTTTATTGGGTATTGATTTAACCATGTTACGGATCACGGCAGTAATCCTTATAAACCTCGTTTAGAAGAAATGGTGATTTCAAACAAAAACCAAAGAGCTCATTTCAAAGAAATGGCGGTTACAGAAAGTTACGAAAAAACAACTTCATCAATCAAATATTCTCAACCTCGTTTCGAAGAAATGGTGCTTTCAAACAAAAACCAAAGAGCTCATTTCAAAGAAATGGCGGTTACAGTAAGTTACGAAAAAACAACTTCATCAATCAAATATTCCCAAACTCGTTTCGAAGAAACAATGCTTTCAAACAAAAACCAAAGAGCTCATTTCAAAGAAATGGCGGTTACAGTAAGTTACGAAAAAACAACTTCATCAATCAAATATTCCCAAACTCGTTTCGAAGAAACTGTGCTTTCAAACAAAAACCAAAGAGCTCATTTCGTAGAAATCTAAAATCAATAAATTGCATAAACAAAAAGTCCCCCTGTACAAGATTCCACACAATTAAACTACCCCAACCCTACTCTACTAACTTTCTACTCTTTCTTTTTCTATAATACAGGAAGGAGAACAACCCAGCGACCAAGATAAAAAAAAAGCTTCCTCCAGTTATGAATAAAGTATCTCGCCATTTCTTTTCGTCTGCCTTTTCTTTTAAAAAGGAAAGATACTCTGTACTTAATTGCCCCGGATTAGGTTCTTCTAATCGCCAATTTTTCCAACCAGTTGAATCGGGATGAATGAGATTATAACTAACACTTGAATCAGGATCAATTCCTAAGTAACTCAACGAATCGACGATTAAACCATCGTTATCATAAAGTTTAATTCTGCCCCCCTCTTTTGGTAAACCAAATTCAAAATCACCAATTATATGAATCGAATCTGTATCATAAGTAGACTGAAAATTCTCAACCTTTCTTGATATAACCAAGTATTGACCTTTCACTAAATTCGTTCCTGCAGGTAAAAAATAGGCAGATTTATAACCAGCCTTAGTAAACCCCCATCCACTTATATCTATCGTTGCATTAGATCGATTATAAAGCTCTATCCAGTCCATACTGGTGTCAGAATCCATTTGAGTCACATTGATTTCATTAAACACGATTGAATCATGCCAAATACTTAATTCTTTCGCCAAAATTATCGGTTCCAACACTAAATTCTCATTTGACACAACCGTTATCTTATTCGATGTTTCTGATCTACCCTTCCATCCTTTAAATTCAAAATCGTGTTTAACATCTACTTCAATAGTAACTGGAACACCTTTAAAATAAACACCCTCAAAATTTCGTTGAATCTTTAAACTATTGAATTGAATACTAGCAGTGTCTTTTCCAGGATAAACAATACGAACATTAATCGTTCCAGCTAAATCAAATTTCTCTTGAATATGTTCACGAACATAAGTCGGCCTTTCTTTAATAAACGTCGTAACGCGTTCCTGTTGTTGAATCCAATTGTCATAAGATGAATGCCATCTTTTCTGATGAAAATGCATCTCAGCATCAATGGTAGCCGTCATCTTTTTCCATAAAGTTAACGCTGTATCAGGATGATAAACCGTATTCAAATGATCCGCGAAAGTATTGATGTACTGATATTCTAATTCCTTATTTTTTAAAAGACTTCGAATGATAAATGTAGACCAAGCTGGATCTGGCCAGGCTTCACCATTTGCATTTGTAAATTTTTTAAGCGTATTATTTTTATACCCATTCGGTTCATTATTACCTAGACCAAGATCTAGATCATAAAAAATCCAACGCCATTTTGCTGAATCATTCCGTTCTCTCCAATATCTAATATTCCCACCAGCATCTCTATTATCAGAATACGTTTCAGCGATATTATAAGCAATATAATCTTCAATATCCATAAATTTTCTCAGTGCTTCAACTTTTGCATCATCAGCTAAATCGTTCGCTCTCAAATACGCTAAAAACTTTTTATAATTTGTAGAATAACCATGTCGTTTTACACCATTATGTCTAAGTATATCAACATTATCCTTATCAACATCATAATTAGATTTTAAATAATGTTCACTGATTTTTTCACGTAGATTTTGAATTCCCCAATATTCACCATTTAAAAAAACAACTGCAGGTCGATAAGCTTGAATAGCTATTCCAGTTGGTTTTGCCAATTGCGTCATATAAGCATCCCTTAAATGGGTATGTAAAAAATCACCTCCAGCATTTCTTATAATAAAAGACTTGTACTTAGAGAAGTCTCGCTCAGGAAAAATAGGGTATCTGAAACGTTTATCGCCGTATTTAGATCTTGCAAAAACAGCTAATGATTTCTGTGGAAGAATTCTACTAAAACCTCCGAATAAATTAATTCCAGCTAATTGATTAAAACATAATTCACCTGAAGGTTCGTACATTTCAATATTCGCACTTCGTTCCCAATCTTTCCAATAATTTGCACCCACGTATGGTTCAATTGTGTCAGCACAACAACCTTCCACATAAATACCTGTATTAAAATCCCATAAATTACCTGGCTCAGTAGAAATGGAAACTATTGGTAAATTATAAGATCTATCACAGAAATAAGAATTGGTAATTACAATAGATCTTTTACCGTTCAAATAAGCTATTGCACGAATAACTGCAACACTTTTAACCTGAATAGGATTTTTATAAGCATTATTACTACTATTGGGACTCGATCCATCAAGTGTATAGAAAATTCTAGCCCCTTCGGGTGCAGTTAATACAACTGTTTGTTCTGATTGATAAGGCCCACCTTTTGGAGAAAAATCAACGAATAAACTATCCGTTTGTGCCACACCCAACATACAAAGTTGAATGCAAAAACAAGACCATATCGTTTTTAGTAAGCTCATATAAAAATACTAAAATAGCATAAAGGAAGTTGCTCTCAACCATTACCCATCACTTACTTATTATCCGTAAGGTGTTGATAATAATTCGCAAAAAAAAAGGCCTAGTATAAACTAGGCCCTCTTTTAGATAATTATAAGTTATTATTTTTGGATATGTATTGCTCCTGGTAATTTAAAGACACTACCGTCACTTCCTTCAGCAACAATCATATAGCGATAAGTTCCTACATCTAATTGATTTCCAGACATATCAGTACCATTCCATCTAAAATCAACATCACTTGATTCGAACATCGATTGACCTGATTGATCAGTAATTACGATATAAAACTTAACGATTTCAGTCGATTCAATTTCAAAATAATCATTAATTCTATCCCCGTTAGGCGTAATTACATTCGGTAAATTATCAATTGAAGATTTTGCTTCAATCTTTATTTCCTGAACTTCTTCATAAATTTCAGAATCTCCAATTACAATCATTTTAACTTGATATTTCCCTGGGCTTGCGAAACAATATTGTAATGTTTCGCCTTCGAATGTTTTACCATTACTCAGTTCCCATTTGATACTGTTATAATTGCTCGCGTTTGCACTAAAAGTATAAGTTGTTATAGTAGATTTTTCTGTTGTACTATAAGTCATTCTTCCGGTAGGTAGATCTTGATCGATAACCTTTTTGTCTGGTGCTACTTTTGCATCAACTTTAGGATCTTCAACAATAATATTATTATCATTTACAACAGTTACATTCTTATTGTTACCGTTTTGTTTATCCGAAGATTTATTGTTTGAAGGATTAACCGTTTTATCCGCTTTATTATTGATGTCTGATTTATCAAGATTACCAATAGAATCGGTTTTGCGATTTTCTTCTCTTAATTCTTTTTCTATTGATGCTTTATTCTGGTGAATTATAGGATCATTCTCATTTTGGACATGAATAACATCCGCATCCATTTCATAAACATCTGCTGGAATATCTTCACTAATTGTACTCGGATTTGATGGAACAACATGCTCAACAAATAAATTTTCTGTAGGTGTTTCTTCAGGATAAAAATAATATCCTGCGATACCTGCAGTTAATAAACCACCTGTAATAATAGCAGTTTTAGCCAAAATGGATAATCCTGTTTTACTTGCACTAACGGCAGCAGTTCCTGCTCCGGGTGCATTAATACCTTGCTGAATGTTCGCCCATAAATCTGGACTTACTTCACTTTCAAAAGAATCAAACTTATCCTTAAAAAGCTCTTCAATATTAAAATTATCTTTCACCTGCTTCTACTAAATTATTATCAACTAATAGTTTTCTCAACATTTTTTTCGCCCTTGAGTACTGCGATTTTGAAGTACTTTCCGTCACCCCTAGCCTTTCTGCAATTTCTTTATGCGAATAACCTTCAATCGCAAATAAATTAAAAACAACCCGATAACCTTCTGGTATCGTTCGAATTATTTTTAATAAATCTTCTGCGTGGATAGTCTCTAAAATAAATTGGCTTTTTTCCAGTTTATAATCAACAGAATCAATTTCAACATTCTTTTGGAATTTCAAATTTTTTCTATATTGATCAAGCGCGGTGTTAACCATTATTCTTCGCACCCAACCCTCTAATGAACCTTTGCTTACAAAGTCAGGCAGTTTATTAAAAACTTTTATAAAACCGTCTTGTAAAACATCTTGAGCTTCATCATGGTCTTTCATGTACCTTAGACAAACCCCCATCATTTTATTCGCATATAAATCATAGAACGCTTTTTGGGCTGTTGCATCGCCGGAAACACATTTCTTTACTAATTGTTCTTCCGTCATAAACACACTTTCCATTTACAAAACTTATTATTCACCATAAAAGTTGCATATCACATTAAATAAATAATTATTACATATCTTTAATGCCCAATAAAACGCTTAAAAATAAGCAAAATATGTCCTTACTCCCTGTCAAAACGATGTCTTCTTTACAATTATTGCTCTTAATATTTACTTTATTTACGGGTATATTTGCAAAAGCAGATGAACGTAAGAACTTTTGGCATACCGAATTCCAATTAACGGAGAATCAAGTATTACCTGTAACTTTTTATTTTGACGAAACAGATCCAAGTCAACTGATAATATACAATGCTGAAGAACGCATACCTTTAAATAAAATTGAAAGACGGAACGATTCTATTTTTGTCAAAATTGAATTATTCAATAGTGAACTCAAATGTAAAATTGTTCACCCTGATACAATTCAAGGTGCTTGGTTTAATTATAACCGTGGAACATCTTATTCCATACCATTCATTTCATATCATACCTATCAACCACGTTTTAAAAAAATCGATCCAACAATAGATATTATTGGAAAATGGGAAGTCACTTTTAATTATAACTCTGGTCCAACAAAAGCAATTGGTTTGTTCAATACCATTGACGAACCTTACGCTACAAAAAATTCTAATAAAATTAAAAATATCAAAGGTACTTTCATGACCGAAACTGGAGATTATAGATATTTAGAGGGTGGAATTTCTCATGATACATTGCATCTTTCTACTTTTGATGGTGTACATGCTTATTTGTTCAATGCTAAATTAGTTAACGATACTTTATATGGTAAATTTTATTCAGGTAATCATTTCCAAGTTGATTGGTTTGCTGTAAGAAATGAAACATTTGAATTAACAAATCCATTCGATCTAACCTACTTAGTAAATGAAGAAGAATTAAATTTTAGTATACCGGATTTAGATAATAATATTTATACCTACCCGAATCAAGAAACAAAAAACAAAGTCACACTAGTACAATTGATGGGAACTTGGTGTCCGAATTGTTTAGATGAAAACAATTATTTAAAAACTGTAGCTAAAAACTTTGGTGACGATATTGAAATTATATCCCTTGCATTCGAAATGGGAAATTCACAAAGTGAGTCTGCCGCTAAAGTTAATATCTACAAAGAAAGTTTAGGGCTTGATTTTACTTTTTTAATCGCAGGAAAAGCTTCTAAAGACATTGCTTCAGAACTATTCCCGATGGTCAATAAAATTATTTCTTTTCCTACCCTTTTCATTATCGATAAACAAGGCATTATTCGACATATCCATACTGGCTTTAATGGTCCGGGTACTGGAGAATATTATACACATTTTGTGAGTGAAACCAACTTGTTGATAACTGATTTAATTCAAGAGAAAGTTAAATAATTAACTAACTCCATCCTCAATAACAGTTTCAATCCTTTTAAATTTTAAGAAGCTATTCTTATTAACAAGGAATTTTATCTACTCTTTTTTGATGTCTACCACCTTCGAAAGCTGTTGAAAAGAAAACATCAACCATTTCTAAAGCCAATTCTTCAGATACGAAACGAGCTGGAATAGCAATTATATTAGCATCATTGTGAAGTCTTGCTAATTCCGCAATTTCAGTTGTCCAACATAAAGCAGAACGAATTGCTTGATGTTTGTTCACAGTCATATTAATTCCGTTTCCACTTCCACAAATAACAATACCCAAAACACCAGCATTATTTTCAACATTCAAAGCAACTTGGTGTCCAAAATCAGGGTAGTCAACACTATCTCCGTTAAAAGGTCCGTAATCTTTGACTTCAAAACCTTTAGATTTTAAAAATCCAACAACTTTTTCCTTCAATTCAAATCCAGCGTGATCACCACCTATTGGAACTATCATAATACACAGTTTATATTTATTACAAAGCTATCGTTTTAACCGTATAAAACCAAAATATGCATGTTCATAATTAATGATTGATTTTTCCATATTATTCAAAACACATCAAGATTAGTACTTTAGATTAGTACTGTTATCAACAAAAGAAGATTAACTTTGTTAATAACTGTATTCATAACTATGTATTAATAATTACTTATAAATTTGAATTATCTAATTTTAATTTCAGGTATACAATAAATCGAATAAATGAAAAAAGTTAACCTTTATTTAAACATTATTTATTGACACAAAAAATAGAAGTTCGAAAAATTAGTTATACACTTTTTAAAGAAGTACAAAATTGTTTAAAACTATGCTAAAGCATTAATAATAATCTAATTCAAGCGATTTAAATTGTTAGTAATTTATTTAAAAAAAAAAGTAATTTAGAAAACCTAATCCATCAACACTACTTATCAACAAATGAACAGCCCTAATAATAATAATAACCTCTCTCTCTCAAAAAAAAAATTATTCTATTATAATTATATAGTACTTCTGTTTTTATTGAATTCTTTTGGTGTTGTTGCGCAAGAAATTGATCCGAATGGTTGGAATGTTTTTCATCATGAAAATGGAAGAATAGCAAGTGAAGGAAATTTTGAAAATGGATTACCTGTGGGAGTTTGGAAAAACTATTATGATGATGGTACGTTAAGATCGACAGGAAAAAAGAAAAATGGAATGTCTGACAGTATTTGGGTTTTTTACGATGTCGAAGGTCGCAAGAAAAACAAATTCGACTATGCGAACGATATGAAGAATGGTTGCGCCACTTTTTATGATACATTGGGTAATACCATTAAAGAAATATTTTACGTCGATGACGTGGCTCAAGGAGAAGTTTTAGAATATTATGCCGACGGTCAAATTAAAAGTCGTGTTCAATACAAGGATGGTAAAAGAGTTGGATTATTGCTAGAATACGGTGAAAACGGAGATATAATCACTGAAGAGATTTACGATAACGGGTTTTTAAAGGATAAAAATGAATACAATAGGCGGAATGAAAATGGAGAAAAGATTGGAAAATGGAGAAAATTTCATCCAAACGGGACTATTGAATCTGAAATAGAGTTCGAAAATGGGGAGAAGAGTGGGATCTCAAAAACATACAATAAAAAAGGAAAATTGATTGACTTACAAAAAATGCAAGGAGATACCGTTGCTGGTCATGTTGATGAATTGGTGATTATTGAAATGTATAGGGCTTATGATGAGGATGGTAAACTTAAGTTGATAGGTGGATTAGACAATGGATTAAAATCTGGTATTTTTAGAGAATACGATAAGGAAGGAAATATTATTAATGGATATATTTACGAAAAAGACACAATAATTGGCGAAGGAATTATTCTTGGAAATGGCATTTATACCGGAGAATGGAAAACCTTTTTTAAAAATAACGGTAAGATAAAGTCAACCGGTAATTATAATGAAGGTTTAAAAGAGGGGAAATGGACATATTATTATCCTAATGGAAATAAAGAGCAAGAAGGAGTTTTTAAAGATGATTTATTAAAAGGTGAATGGAAATGGTATTATAATAATGGCCAATTAAAACGTAAAGAATATTACAATTCAAAGCAGTTGTTGGAAGGAACAGTGGTTGAATATGATTCGTTAGGTAAAGAAATTACAAGAGGTGATTATTACAATGGCAGACAAGAGGGAGAGTGGTTTTATTATGTAAATGACTTTAAGGAAGTTGGGTCTTATACAATGGGCTTAAAAGATGGTGTTTGGAAACATTATTATTTGAATGGGAAGTTAGCATTTATAGGGACCTATGATGAAGGGGAAGCTAAAGGAAAACATATTTATTACCATAAAAATGGTGCAAAGCAGTTGGTTGGAAAGTATCTTGGTGGCGAACGACACGGGACATGGAAAACTTATAGTACCACTGCAGAAATAGTAAGAATAGTAGATTATAAAAGAGGTGAAATTTATAAAGTTGACGGATTTAGGGTTGAGGAATATCAAGAGGAGATAACAGAGTAAATAACACTACAGGAAAATGGGTGTATTTGTAGATTTAATTAAGAAAAAGAAACTTGGCTTCATAAAGGCTACACGTGATAATTATATATTATCGTGTGATGATGTAACCCGATCTTTATTAAATTGTCCCAAAGATTTTGCGATTACTCAAAAATCATTACAAGAAATATTTTTCAATTCAAACGACTTTAAATATTTAGGTGAACAATTAAACAGGTACGGTTTCATCAATAACTTTAGTTTTTTAGGTTTAAAGATTGATGGAACTACGAATTCTCTTAAAGGAAATTTTTATCTCGAACCTGATAGTGAGGGAGATTTAAATATTATTTCTGCTTATATTTTTGAAAATATTTCCAATGGAAATAATAATAATGCCTTAGATTTTATAAGTAATTTTGAATCGTCAAATGCGGATAGTTTTAAAAACTTTGTTGATAATTCTCCTTCTTGTATTTTGGTATTTACGAATTCGCAATTGGTTTATAGTAACTCTTTAGGAAACGATTTATACAATGAAAGATTAAACAATAAATCTGTTGACTTATTCGAAGTTTTCCCACCCAATTTAAAGTATATTCTAATCGAGTTAATTGAAGAAGCAAAGAACAATACAAGTTCTTATACTGAGATTTCTTTAGATAAAGAAGGGGATGAAAAACGCTACAGTATCAACGTTGTAAAAGTCTTACATGAGGATAGAGATTCTCTCTATTTTATGTTGACTGATATTACTTTACAAAACGAATATAATATTCAAAAAATCAGGGCAGAAATTGCTGAAGAAACGAATAAAAAACTTTTTGAAGAGATAAGAAAACATCGCCAAACGCAGATTAATTTAATTAAAAATACCTCTAAATTAAATGCCTTATTCGAAAGTTCTGGGAACTTATTTTTATTAACTGTTGATAAGGATTTAAAGATAACTTCATTCAATAGTAGTTTTAAGAATTTAGTAGAAGAATTATTAAAAAAGACTGTTGTAATAGGATCTGATTTCTTAAAAACTTTTCCCATTGCGGAGAGTGCTTATAGTATGATGATTAAAAAAATTAAACAGGCCATTCGAGGTGAATCGGTTGAGTTTATCAATGAATACAATTTGAATGATGAGAACTATCATATCGAATCATTTATCAGTCCGGTTCGAGTTGAAGGAGAAGAGATTAAAGAGATCGCCTTTATTGCACATGATATTTCTGACAAAGTAGAAGTCGATCGAAAAATGATCGAATCTGTTAAAGAAAAAGAAGTTTTATTAAAAGAAGTTCATCATAGGGTTAAAAATAATTTGCAAGTGATTAGTAGTATTCTTAACCTACAATCATCTTATGTTGAGGATGTCAAAACTTTAGAGATTATTAACGAGAGTCAGAATAGGATTCGAACAATGGCATTTATTCATGAAAGTTTATATCAAACGAAAAACTTTTCATCTATAAATTTCCATGATTATATCACGAATTTAGTCCAGAATCTAATTCATTCATATCAAATTTACAATGGTAAAACTGTATTGAAATTAGAAGTAGATAAAATTGATTTAGTACTTGATCAGGCGATACCATGTGGTTTAATAATGAACGAATTGGTATCAAATTCGTTAAAACATGCGTACCCGAATGAAATGTCAGGTGAAATATTGATAGGCTTAAAAATTAAAAACGGAAAAGTGATCTTAAGGGTTGAGGATGATGGGATTGGATTGCCTGAAAACTTTAAAATTGAGGACAGTGAAAGCTTAGGTTTGGGACTTGTAGATACATTGGTGGATCAATTAGATGGTGAACTTGAATTAAAAACTGTTAACGGAACCAAATATTTGATTATATTTGAAAAGCAAGATTTTTAGGCAGTTATGGCAAAAACCAATGTATTAGTAGTTGAGGATGAAAGTATTGTATCTAAAGATATACAACATAGTTTAAAAAAACTAGGTTATAATGTTGTAGGTGCAGCCTCTACAGGTGAGAAGGCGTACGAACTAGCAATGAGTGAAACGCCAGATATTATTCTGATGGATATCATGCTTAAAGGTGATATTAACGGAATTGAAACGGCCGAACGAATTAAAGCCGAACTAAGTATTCCAGTGATTTATTTAACTGCTTATGCAGATGAGTCAACCTTAGCAAAAGCAAAAATTACCGAACCTTACGGATATATTATCAAACCATTCAAAGAAATTGATTTACATACTTCAATTGAAATGGCTTTGTATAAGTACTCGAAAGAAAAAGAAGTATTAAAAGAACGCGATTTATTTTATTCGCTAATTGAAAATAAAAATACCAACGATTTTATTTTTGTGAAATCAAGAAGTCGATTGGTAAAAATCAAAACTAAAGATATCTATTTTATTGAGGCATTGAAGGATTATGTGGTGATTAACACCCTTAATAATCGCTATACAATTCACTCTACAATGAAAGATATTGTCAGTAAAATTTCATCTGAAGATTTTATTCGTGTACATCGATCTTTTATCGTTCGTATTGATAAAATTGATCAGATCGAATATCCTAGCCTTCGCCTTGAAGATGCCAAAAAAATCATTCCTATCGGGGGTTCTTTTAAAGAAGAATTGATTGAGAAGTTGAATCTTATTTAGTTATTAGTTTATAGTTTTTAGTCGTTAGTAAATAGTTATTAGCATTGAGGTTTTTGTTGAGTTGAATAAAGATTTATTTTCTTTGTTTTAAGCGTTGAGTTTTTAATATTTGATCAGAGCTGCGAGTTGATAGTCGTTAGTTTATAGTTGTAAAGTTTCACAAGGTTGTTAACGGAAGTTGATTAATCTTGTCTTGTAAATTTAGTAGTTTATTTTCAAACTTTTTTGGTTCTACAATAAATATTTCAGGTTCTAATTGATACCATTTATAAATTGCTTGAATTGGTGTTTTAACATCAAGTTCTTTTCTCAGTGAGCCATGTCTTCTGTATAAATTGTAGTTACACATAAAATTAAAGAGATCTTTATGCATCTGGTCGTATGAATTATAAGAGTGTTTTAAAATTGTATTAGACTTAATGGTTCTATTTACTCTTTCTACCATGCCATTCGTCTGAGGGGACGCAG
>NZ_KK211319.1:5676-134116 GCF_000621625.1 Crocinitomix catalasitica ATCC 23190 | reverse complement strand
CACCTTTAGCTATCGTTTATTCGCCTTTACTAGTTGTAACTCTAATTATAAACATCAAGATAATATCTATATTATAAGAAACAAACCTAAGGGATTTCTATCGGGACGAAGGCTAAGCGGCTATAAGTGATGACGGAACAGAGTTGGTTGGTCAGGGAAGTGCATTCTTATTTCAGTATTTGCAATGCTGCCCAATCGTTATTTAAATTAAAAACAATAATATCTAGGTTTAGCTTTCTAACGTAAAAGTAAGTAACAAAATATTTATTTTAATCTCTTAAATGTACTTGTTTATTTAAATTTTATGCATTAGAAATGCAAGCTAAGAACACACTCATTACGCCAAAGCTAAATGAGCGCGAGAGGATAACTATCGGTACGAAGTCACAAGCGGCAATTTCAGATGACGGAACGGAGCTAGTCGGGCAAGGAACAGTGCAGATTGTTAAATAGTCAATAGTCTTGAGTCGCTAGTCTTTAGATTTTAAAAATTGTCTTCCTTTTTCTTTATTCCCTTTGAGTCTGCTTAGCGGCCTTTGTGGTTAAGACATTTAAACTCCAAGTAAAAAACGAATAGCGATTTGACGAAGTTAACCGCAAAGTACACGGAGACCAACTTCGCAGAAGCTACACTGGTTAAAAAAGACACAGAGTTCACAAAGCGTTTATTGCTATCAAACGCTTCCCACAGTTCTACGTAGATTTGTTTAGTTTTAAGCAAAACCAAGTCCTGAAGGGACGACATAAAATAGCGAAGGAAGGATTCCTTCGATAATTAGGTTGCCATAAGAAAGTTCAAAACCCCGCAGGGGTGACATAATTTATTAGAATGGGACGAGATGGGGAATTCATTCGTCATTCTCGTTGGCAGAAATCCATTAAGAAAGCAAATAGTTATCAATTTAAAAATTCATTTTTCTTTCCAGTACACCAGTAAATTTTAATTCATTAAATACATTCTTATTCTTTTGGTTTACTAAATTTACATCCGTTTTGAGAATTCTACTGACATACTTTATTTGTTTGCTATTTGCGTTGAATGTAAATGGTCAAGAAAATGAACAAGAAGCACCTGTAAACAAAGCACGATTTATAGGAACCTCTAGTGTTCTTGGTGTAGGTTGGGTCAGTTCAATTTTGAGTTTAAAATACGTTTGGTACAGCCAATTCGACAAGTCTAAATTCCACTTTTTTGATGATGCGCATGAATGGCAACAAATGGACAAACTGGGACATACCACCACAGCATGGAATTTAGCAAGAATAAGTGGTGACCTCTATAAATGGTCTGGTGTTGATCATAAAAAAAGTGCCCTGATTGGCAGTGGTTTTAGTTTTGCTTACCTCACTACATTCGAATTTTTAGATGCTTACAATAGCAAATGGGGCTTTTCATGGTCGGATATGGGTGCCAATACTTTTGGTTCCTTACTCTATTTTTCGCAAGCTTATTTTTGGGACAAACAGCTTGTGAAAATTAAGTTTTCAACGCATCAAACAGAATTGGCTAAATACAGACCCAATGTATTGGGTGAGGATTTTTTAAGCAGAGCTTTTAAAGATTATAATGGCCAAACGTATTGGTTAACTTGGAATAGTTTTAATTTGCTACAAGATAAAGTGAAGGTTCCTAAATGGATTACTTTGGCTGTTGGGTATAGTATCAACAATCAGATAAGTGGAGATGGTGGCATTTATATCATTCAAGAAAACGGGAATCAAATCAACTTCGAACCGTACCGACAATTATTCTTTTCGATTGATTTTGACTTGGAAGAAATTCCAGTTAAAGCCAAATGGCTAAAAGTTGTGTTAAGGGGATTGAATATCATCAAGATTCCGATGCCAACTTTAGAACTTTCTCAAGGGAAGTTGGCTTTTCATCCTTTGTATTTTTAGCAGGATAGTTTACGCTAGAATTTCAGAATTACCATATTCCTCTATGATAATATCAAATATTTCTTGAATCTCGGCTAAGTTCATTGTCGTAACCAATCGTGCTTTGTATTCTTTAAAATGTGAAAGACCTTTGAAATAGTTAGAATAATGTCTTTTCATTTCATTAATTCCTAGAATCTCACCTTTCCATTCAACCGACATATTTAAATGCTCTCTAGCGACGTTTACCCGATCAAGTATACTTGGTGGAGCCAAATGTTTTCCCGTTGCTATAAACTCCTTTATTTCATTAAAAATCCATGGATAACCAATAGATGCTCGACCAATCATTACGCCATCCACACCATATTTGTTTTTGTACTCCACTGCTTTTTCTGGCGTTGTAATATCTCCATTACCAAAAACAGGAATTTTAATGCGTGGATTATTCTTTACATCACTGATTAAAGACCAATCAGCTTCACCTTTGTACATTTGTTTACGCGTACGACCATGAATAGAGATTGCTTCAATTCCTACATCTTGTAAACGTTCTGCAACCTCAACAATATGCTTTGTAGAATCATCCCAACCTAAACGCGTTTTAACAGTAACTGGTAAATGTGTACGTTGAACAATTTGCTTTGTCATCTCCACCATCTTAGGAATATCCTGTAGAATTCCAGCACCAGCTCCTTTACAAGCCACCTTTTTTACTGGGCAACCATAATTGATATCAATAATATCTGGATTGGTTTGTTCGACAATTTCCGTTGTACGAATCATTGAATCGATATCATGACCAAATATTTGGATTCCTATTGGTCTCTCATATTCGTAGATATCTAGTTTTTGAACAGATTTAGCGGCATCTCGAATCAATCCTTCAGAAGAAATGAATTCTGTATACATTAAATCTGCACCATACCTTTTACAAAGTGCTCTAAATGGCGGATCACTAACATCCTCCATTGGTGCTAACAAAAGGGGAAAATCCCCTAAGTCAATATCCCTAATTTTAACTCCCATTCCCTTCTCTCAATATATTGATTAGTGTACTCTGTTATTCCCTAAGTCGCCTGTTCCAAATTGAAGACGGTAACGAATAAAGAATTCCATTCCACCTAAACCATTTGTAGCTCTCGTTAAAGATGACATATTAAAATCATACGATGCGCCAAAACCTAAACCAGACATATCAAGAATTGCATTCACCATAAATGCATCACCAACGCGGTAATAAGTTCCAAGTGAAAGTGTGATATCATTAAAATAGTTTGTAATTAATGAACCACTTTTTAATAAGAATTTATAATTCGAACCGAAAGTAAATTCTTTATTAGGTCCTTGAACAAAGAACATAAAAGCAGGTTCTAAAGTAAAAGTTGAATTCATTTTACCAAAACTACCTTGCCCATGAACGTTTAATTTACGGTATAAACCATTGTCATCAGTCAAAATATTAATACGTTGCTTTGTTAAATGTTGTCCAGAGATGCCTAAAGTTAATTTAGAATATTTACTAAAAAACGTTTCCCAATAAACTCCCATACTCACATCAAACTTACTTAAACTATAATTTTGACTTGGCACAGCTTCTTGGTTATCAATAGTTGGATCAAATTCAATACCTGTCCATTGATTATCCCAACTTGCATTTGCTGTACTCACGCTACGTTGATAATAAGCAGGTTGAATTCCTACAGAGAACAAGTTTGATTTATTTAAAAGTATTGCATAATTCACAGGAACAGCGATAACATTTGTTTGGTAATTCGTTACACCGGCAGCATCGTTTGTGAAATTAATGCCTGCCCCCATAAAACCATTTCCTTTGTCCATCATTTTCCAATCAGCTCCCGCTGTCATTGTTCTATATGGTTCATTCGAAACAGTAGTCCACTGCATTCTGAAATTACTAAATAATTGCAAATTACCAGGAGCAAACCCTGCCGCAGCCGGATTTAAAAATACTGGCGCTTCAGCAAACATTGAAAGGTGTTTATCTTGTTGGGAAAATCCCTGAAAGACAGTTCCTAAACTAAATATGATTAAAATAATTCTTGTCTTCATTTTTATCTTATTAATGTTGTGTTCCCTTGTTTAACTCCACCTCTACCGTTTATAAACTTATATTCTACCACCCATGTAAACACGCCTGGATTTTCGTCTCTTCCTTTAAATGTTCCATCCCATCCAATTTCTTGTACAGACGACTCGAACATCATTTGTCCATACTTATTGTAAACCTTAAAATTAACATATTCAAATCCAAAGCCTTTTACAAAAAGTACATCATTGACATTATCACCATTAGGAGAAAATGCGTCTGGCACACCTAACGATTCAATAAAGTTAACATAAACCAATACTGTATCCGTTGCTTCACATCCATTAACATCTGTCAGTGTTACAACATATACCTCATCCGAAGAAGGATTAGCACTTGTGATTGGACATGTAGGACATTCAATATCATCGTATGGTTCCCATGAAAAATCACCATCAAATGGGAAGCCTACAGCAATTAAGTCTGCTCTACCGGCCAAATCAATAATTGTATCCATTTCAGCACTTACCAGAGGTACATCAAATACTGTAATTGACTTAGTAGTTGAAGCACTTTCGCCCATACCATTAATTACCGTTAATTGAATATTAAAAATTCCAGCAGTATTAAAACATATTACAGGTTCTTTTTCAGTTGACCCAGCAGGTTCTCCACCTCCGTCAAAATCCCATAACCATGATACTGGACCACCAAGAGATGTATCTCTTAAAGTAATACAATCACCAATACATATAATATCGTCGAATACAAAGCCAGGAATTAGCGGCTCACATTCTACGACTGTAATTGTGATATCATCTGTATTTGAACAGCCAAAAGCATTCGTTCCGGTTACCGTATATGTAGCACTAACAAGTGGAGCAAAAGCTAAACCATCAGTGACACCACCAGTCCAAACATAAAAATCAGCTCCAGCACCAGTCAAAGTAACATTGTCACCTAAACAAACAGTTGTTGAAGGTGTTGCTGTTGCTAAAACAGTTGGTTTTGGATTTACTGTAATTGTGATTGTAGTATCGTCAAAAACAACACCATCAGTAATTGTCAATACAACGTCTATCGAACCAGCATTAGTAAAACAAATTGATCCAGGATCAACACCTATTACTGGTCCTGCTATATCCGGATCACTGAACGACCATACCCAGTTAACGATTCCAGTACCTTCACTTAAATCAGTAAAAGTTAAACAATCATCTACACATATCTCATAACTCGATGGCACGAAAGATGCACGTAAAGCTTCACAAGCAATTATTGTAACTGTTATTGTCGCAACATCTATAAAATCACATGGAGCAGCTCCAGGACCAGTTGAATAATCAAAAGTAAAGACACCGCCTACTGGAAGGCCACCAGCATCAAGTTCACCTGTACCAGGCGTAAATGTTCCTGAAGGAGCACCTGTAGTTTCTACCCAAGTACCACCGCCATCAGCACCAACTAATAAAGTATTTAAGTCAATAATATCCCCCTCACAAACATCTACTGCAGTTGAAGGACCAGAATAAGGACCATCTAAAACAGTCACTGTAAAAGTCGTGTCATGAGAACCAATTCCATCTGTTACAGTTAGTGATGTAGTAAATACACCAGGAGTAGTATAAGTAATTACATGAGGACCTTCTGTTAGTGCAGTTCCAGGTGTACCACCACCAAAAACCCACGACCATGCTGAAATAACATCATCAGTTAAGCTCATGTCTGTATATGTGATTGACTCACCTTGACAAATTGTAATATCTTCTGGATCAAACAAAGCAGTTGGCCCACCATCTACAACTACTACCTCTTTCGTTATCGATAAATTATCAACCCCTATTGAAATATTACTAAAATCATTATCATCAACATTTTGCCAAACAAAACTTATTCTAAGATTAGCAATTCCTTCACATTCTGCAGGTAAAAGATAAGTAGCCGTTTCCCATAAACCTTCAAGCGCGCCATCACAAGCTACACCTCCACAGCATAATGAAGTTAGAGGACCATCAATCAATGTCCAAGTAACTCCTCCGTCAATACTATAAAAAACTTCTGCAAAATCTAAAGCATTACCCAATGCAATAAAATCAAAATTTAAAGAGATATCTGTATGTCCTACAGTACTAATATCACCAGATTCAGCACGTCTATTTGTTGTAGTCGTTCCTGGTAAAGGAGTTTCACCATAAACAGCACCTAAATCTCCAGCACCTGGATCTGGACCAATATGCAAAGTATTGTCACCTACAACACACGCCGTCTCAGAACAGAAACCTGTACCGACACCCTCTTCTTCACATGAAATATACCATACGTTTGGATTCGGACCCTCCGCCGTTGGATCCGTATTCAAAGTCCAAGTTAAGGCACCATCAAAATCTTCTGAATAAATTACAATTTGACTGGATACACTTTGAAATGCAAAAAGGCAACATATACTGAACAGTACATTTAAATTTCTTCTCATGTTAATATTATTTATCTCTATAAACGGTAAATATAATTATTCTAATTAATTATATCAACCAAACAAATTTCGTTGAATTATCTAATTAGACTCATTCAGTATAGTAAAGGTTGTCAAAAAAACAGGTAAATCTTGAATTTTAAACGAAAATCAAAATTATTTAGCCAAACTAGCTAAGGTTTCAGCGAAATCTTTATTCACATCACCATAGTTATTTGTGTAATCTTCAAAGCTTAAACGAATAATTTCGTGTGCTTCTTTCTTACCATAAGTATCAGTAATTTCAACTGATTTATCAGACCCGTCATTGTTAGGATTAGATTTGTATGTTAAAAAGAAATGCTTCACACGGTCTAAAACTTTAGAAGGGATGTCAGTTATATCTTTACAATCACCATATGCCTGATCATCTTTAAGTACAGCAATGATTTTATCATCAGCTTCACCACCATCAATCATTCTAAAACCACCAACTGGAATACAGTCAACTAGAATATCTCCTCTTGTGATATTTCTTTCTGATAAAACAATGATATCCAAAGGATCGGCATCACCTACAATTCCTTTACGACCAGTAGCTTTCATACAGTGCTCAGCAATTTTAGTATCACAGTATGTTTGTGGAATAAAACCATACAGAGCAGGAACTATATTTGAATACTTTTGAGGTCTATCAATCATGATATGACCACTTGGCTTATCTATTTCATATTTTATTTGATCATTTTCATTGATCTCAATATAGGCTTTAACTTGTTCGGGCATTTTTTCGCCTATAGTTACGCCATGCCATGGGTGTGCAACAAATTTTTGTTCAAATAATTCTAGTAGTTTCTTGATCTTATCCATTATATTATATTTCGAAAAATAGTGACAAAAATAATTTTTTTTTAAGCGCAAATTACAAATCGGTCTAATTCAATGACCAAGATGTACCTTCTTTAGTATCTTTAATACTTATTCCTGCTGCTGTTAGACTGTCTCGAATAAGGTCTGAACTTGTCCAGTCTTTGTTCTCTCGTGCATTTTTACGCAATTCAATAATAACCTCCATAACAGCATCCATTTTATTGGCTCCATCATTGTTTTCTGCTTGCCCACCTGTCAATCCTAAAACACCAGTAATAAATGCATCGAGCTCTTTCTTAAGTTCAATTAAATCTGCTTTACTTATAGTTGCTTGACCGACTTTAACTTTATTGATCCATGAAACCGTATCGAATAGATTGGCAATTAATATTGGCGTATTAAAGTCATCATTCATTGCTGAATAATAAGCAGCAATATGTTTAGACACTTCCTCACTGCTCTCTTCCGATACTTTTAATTTATCCAAATCTTTATAAGCAGTCATCAATTTATGATACCCTTTTTCAGAAGCCAATAATGCATCATAAGAAAAATCAAGAACACTTCTATAATGTGCTTGCATCATAAAAAAACGAACAACCATTGGGTCGAATCCTTTTTCTAATAGTGGCGTATCCCCGCTAAATAATTCATCTGGCAACAATGTATTTCCAGTTGATTTACTCATCTTTTTACCATTCAATGTTAAAAGATTGGCATGCAACCAATATTTCACTGGCGGCTTACCTGTGAATGCTTGCGCTTGCGCTATTTCACATTCGTGATGAGGGAATTTTAAATCCATTCCACCTCCGTGAATATCGAATGATTCGCCTAAATATTTCGTTGACATTGCTGTACATTCAATATGCCACCCTGGAAAACCATCAGACCATGGCGAATTCCAACGCATAATATGCTCCGGAGATGCTTTTTTCCACAAAGCAAAATCAAGCGGACTTTTCTTTTCAGATTGCCCATCCAGCTCTCGCGTTCCAGACATAAGATCTTCGATTTTACGTTTTGATAAAATTCCGTAATCAGCAGTTTCATTGTATTTATCAACATTAAAATAAACTGAACCATTTACTTCGTATGCTAAACCTTGACTGATAATTTTTTCTATAATATTGATTTGTTCTTGGATGTGACCAGTAGCTGTTGGTTCAATATTAGGTGGAATTGCATTAAAATTTCTTAAAATATCGTGGAAACCGACTGTATATTTTTGAACTATTTCCATTGGTTCAACTTGCTCCAATCTTGCTTTTTTTACAATTTTATCTTCACCTTCGTCAGCGTCATCAACCAAATGTCCAGCATCAGTTATATTTCTAACATAACGAACTTTATAACCCAAATGAATTAGGTAACGATAAATCATATCAAACGAAATGAAAGTTCTACAATTCCCTAAATGGACATCACTATAAACTGTAGGCCCACAAACATACATCCCAACATAATTGGAATGGATTGGCTTAAAAACTTCTTTTTCAGCCGAAAGGCTATTGTATAATTTTAATTCTTTTGTCATTATCGTAAAGCTGGTAATAAAAAAACCCGTCACTTTTTTAGTAACGGGTTCAAATTTATCAATAATTTTTATTCTTAGAGCTGTCCATCTGAATGGTAAGCTCCATTTTTCCAAATTTCTATTTTAAGTAAAATTCCATCGCTATCGTACTTGTATAATTTTCCATCCCACAATTTACCTTTTTTAAATTCTCCATCCATCCATAATTCGTCATCTGAATTATAAACTTTATTATAGCCATTTGATTTAAAGCTTTTTCCGTCTTTCGTAGATCCTGAATTTCCATCAGGAGCATTTGAAGTGACAACCTTTTCAGCAGGCACACTATTCACTGGAGGATTTACTCTTTCTTTCTCTACTCTTTCACTCACTGTTCCGTCAGCCCCATACGTTAACTCTTCTTTAACATCTCCATTTTCGTAAAACCGAATTGCTTTTCCAGTTGTTACACCATTCGTTTTATTGTATTCAAACTCAACTTTTCCATTAGGGTAGTAGTAGCGAATTAAACCATCTTCTTTACCGTCTTGATTGAATGTTTTTTCTTGAGAAATGGTGCCATCTTCATAATAACGTTTAAATACCTCCACATGTTTACCTGATGTGAACTTCCCTTCTTCCATTACTTCACCATTTTCATAATATTTGACATAAGCACCATTTGGTCTATTGTCAATATAATCACCTTTTAATCGCGGAGTTTTTCCATCTTTATGGAATTTAATCCATTCTCCATTCTTACGCCCATCAACATAACCACCCTCTTCAATTCTACCATCCTCCGGATATCCTTTTTGAGGCATCATATGACCCCAAATTGTCCATAACCCTTGACGACCTTTTTCATCTTCCTTATTGGGATAACCGTCAGGTTCTCCTTGATCAGGGTTTATTACGTAATTAATTACTGGATCAACCGAATTCGATAAACTTAATAATGGTAAAAAAACTAGAAGCGCAAGTAACGTTTTCATGTTTGGGAATATCATAATTTTTTGGCGGTTTCTTGGCGACAATCTACAAATAATAATTCAGAAATAAATAGGTTTTCGCTCAAAATCTATATTCACATGACCAAATTCCTAATATTTTCGATTTGTAATATTCAAGTGTAAAGAAATTAACCTTCAACACTCACATTTTCAAGCATAATTTGACATGTTTTTCCCAAATCAAACTCACCTTTCCAACCCCAATCATTTTTTGCATCACTATCATCTATACTACCCGGCCAACTATCGGCGATTTTTTGACGGAAATCTGGTTGATATTCTATCTCAAAATCGGGATTTGTTTTGCGGATTTCATTATAAATTTGCTCAGGCGTGAATGAAATTCCACCCAAGTTATACGATGAACGAATCTTAATTGAGTCAATTGGCGACTCCATTAAATTGATTGTTGCATTGATAGCGTCTTCCATATACATCATCGGAAGTGGCGTATCTTTTGATAAAAAGCAATTGTATTTTTCGCCTCTTTTCGCTGAATAGAAAATATCAACGGCATAATCCGTCGTTCCACCACCAGGTAAAGAAGTATATGAAATCAAACCTGGGTATCTAATACTTCTCACGTCAACGTTATATTGTTTCGCATAATACTCACACCATCTTTCACCAGCCAATTTACTAATACCATAAACTGTACTTGGCTCCATGATCGTTAATTGTGGTGTATTTTCTTTTGGAGTAGTTGGTCCAAAAACAGCGATAGAACTTGGCCAGAAAATCTTTTTAATTACACCTTCTTTTGCTAAGTTTAAAACATTAAATAAACCATCCATATTTAACTTCCAAGCAAAACCTGGATTTTTCTCAGCTGTTGCAGATAAAAGGGCCGCCAATAAATAAACTTCTTCGATCTTGTGTTTATTGACCACTTCAGACAGTTTATCATTGTCTAAAATATCCAATTCTTCATAAGGCCCATTTGCTAATTTATCCTGCGTAGCCGGAGCTATGTCAGATGCAATCACTTGATCCTTACCAAACCTTTTTCTCAATCCTATAACCAATTCAGTTCCAATTTGTCCAGATGCTCCGACCACTAATATTTTTTTCATGCACAGTTTATTTAATTCAGGAATACTATATTCAATTGTTCTAGGTATAATACTAGAAACAGGTACAAAAATAAATTTATTTGATGAACTCCGAATATTTGACCTTGAAAAAATACTTATCTTTGTTAGAAGAGTATTTTTAAAGTATGGAAAGTATTTTCGAAGATTTATTGGGTTACTTAAAATTCTTGATCAAAAGGGATCCAGAATGAGGTACTTGTCTGCAATTTATTATTCAATACTCACGTAAAATAAAAAAATATGCCCTTTTATCATAAACTTGGGAAAATCCCACACAAGAGACACACTGTTTTCCTTCAAGAAAATGGAAAAATACATCACGAACAACTTTTTGGTACAATCGGTTTTGATGGCATGTCTTCTTTACTGTATCATTTACAACCTCCAACAATTGTAAAGGAAATAGGTAATAGAATTGACTTAAATCCTGAGATTGCTTTTGAGAAGGACATGCAAATGCGCAGCTTAAAAGGCTTTGATGTTCCACCTAAAGACGATTTCATTGAAAGTCGTGTACCTGTGTTGATTAATAGCGATTGTCATATTGTATTAGCATCACCTAAGAAGTCATTACGCGATTATTTCTATAAGAACGCTGATGCCGACGAGGTGATTTTTATTCATGAAGGAACGGGTACTTTACGCACTCAATTAGGAAATATTCCTTTTTCTTATGGCGATTATTTAGTTGTTCCTAGAGGAATGATTTATCAGATTGATTTTGATTCAGAAGCAAATAGATTGTTAATTATCGAATCTTTTCATCCGATATATACACCTAAGCGATACAGAAATCATTTTGGTCAACTATTAGAACATTCACCATTTTGCGAGCGTGATTTTAGAGGACCAGAAGTTTTGGAAACGTTTGATGAAGAAGGTGAATTTTTAGTAAAAATAAAAAAAGAAGGAATTCTTTACGATTATACCTACCAACACCACCCATTTAATGTGGCTGGATGGGATGGTTATAATTTCCCTTATGCTTTTTCAATTCACGATTTTGAACCAATAACAGGCAGGGTACATTTACCACCTCCAATTCATCAAACTTTTGAAACAAGCGCATTCGTAATCTGCTCATTTGTGCCAAGATTATACGATTATCACCCAGAGGCAATTCCTTCCCCATACAATCATAGTAATATAGATTCGGATGAAGTATTGTATTATGTTGATGGTGATTTTATGAGCCGAAACAATATTGAACGAGGGCAAATAACCTTACACCCAGGCGGCATCCCACACGGACCACACCCTGGAGCATACGAAAGAAGTATTGGCAAGAAAGAAACATTAGAGCTCGCTGTAATGATCGACACTTTCAAACCATTAAAATTAACAAAACAAGCACTTGGATTAGAATTCAAGGACTATTACAAATCATGGTTACATTAAACCATTTAAAAATATTAATATGAGTGATAAAGATTTAAAATCTGTTGAATACGGATTAGAAAAAATATTTGAAGACGCACAAGATTTTTTACCATTATTGGGAACTGATTATGTTGAATTTTATGTAGGAAATGCAAAACAAGCTGCACATTTCTATAAAACAGCATTCGGATTTCAATCTTATGCCTATAAAGGTTTAGAAACAGGAAGTAGAGAATATGCTTCTTATGTTTTAAAACAAGATAAAATTAGAATCGTTTTAACAACACCCTTAAATTCTAAATCTCCAATCAACGATCATATCGTGAAACATGGTGATGGTGTGAAGATCACAGCTCTTTGGGTTGAGGACGCTAAAAAATCATGGGAAGAAACAACTAAACGTGGGGCTAAATCTTTTATGGAACCTACGGTTGAAAAAGATGAGCATGGTGAAGTTGTAAGAGCGGGAATCTATACTTATGGTGAAACTGTGCATATGTTTGTTGAGCGCAAAAACTATAATGGACCCTTTTTACCAGGATATGTTGAATGGAAATCTGAATACAATCCAGAACCAACCGGCTTAAAATTTATTGACCATATGGTTGGAAATGTTGGATGGAATGAAATGAATACTTGGGTGAAATGGTATGAGGATGTAATGGGATTCGTTAACTTTTTATCTTTTGATGACAAACAAATTACAACAGAATACTCAGCATTGATGAGTAAAGTAATGAGTAATGGAAATGGTAGAATTAAGTTTCCAATTAACGAACCTGCTGAAGGAAAAAAGAAATCTCAAATTGAAGAATACTTAGATTTCTACGAAAGCCCTGGTGTGCAACACATTGCCATGGCAACAGATGATATCATTACTACTGTTGCTAAAATGAAAGCTAGAGGAATTGAATTCTTGTCTACACCTCCTGAAGAGTATTATAATGCTGTTCCTGGTAGACTTGAAGAACATAGCCATGAATTAAAAGAAGATATCGAGAAATTAAAAGGCCTTGGTATTATGATTGATGCGGATGAAGAGGGATATTTACTCCAAATTTTCACGAAGCCAGTTGAAGATCGTCCAACATTATTCTTTGAAATCATTCAACGAATGGGAGCAAGAGGATTTGGAGCTGGTAACTTTAAAGCATTATTCGAATCAATAGAAAGAGAGCAAGAAAAGAGAGGAACGCTTTAGTTCTCTTTAAAATACAAAACAAAAAAATCCCGTCTCGGCTAAGCCAAGACGGGATTTTTTATTTAATACTATATACTATTGAGGTTCTGTAGCCTTAATAGTTGCAGAAAATTGAATTGATGCATTGTGCCATTCAGCTTCTGGTTTTTCAGCTTTTTCAGTAACAAAGAAAGGCATTTCTAAAGCACCAAAATCAGCTTTAAATTCACCAACATTAACAGTTAACGCACCTTCAGTAACAATAACTTCAGCAGGAGCTTCAACAGCCAAATCTTTACCTAAAACATTTACTGATCCGTAAATCATTCCATTTTCATGTCTATCAAATGTGAAAGATGAAGTTGGGTATGTTTCCAATGCAAAGAAATCAGGAGAACCTAAATGTCCAACTAATTTTTCACTTTCTTCTGAGATTGAATTCATGTCAATTACTAACGTAGCTGCAGTAATAACCGCTTCTTCTCCTGTAATTGTAACTTCAGCAGTACCATTTAATGCACTTACTGTTCCTTGGTGATCAACTTCTCCTTCAGAAAAATTTGCCCATGTAATAACTGTTGCAGCAGTATCAACGTTAAACGTTTTTACAATTGACTCAACAACAACTTCAACTTCTGTTGAATCTACTGCTACTTCAGAACCTTCGCTAGCTCCACCACATGATGCGAATAAAAGTGCTACTGCACCTAAACCTAATACTATTGACTTTTTCATTGTTTTTCTCCTTTTATTTGTTAAAACATGCAAATGTAAATATTTCCTAAAAACTATCACTTCAATTCCTAAAATTTAATGAATTAAAAATTATTATACCTACTTTTAGCGATTGAATGGCAAAGACCAAAACAAATACTAAAAAAGGACTCCGAACGGCTTATATTGCTACGATAATTGGCATCGTAATGGTGCTTTTTATAATCGGTATCATTGCATGGTTATTATTAGGCCTGAACAACATTAAAAACTCAAAAATAGAGAGCTTTGAAATTGATCTATTTTTTGACAATGATGTTAATACGCTTGAATTGGGTTTAATTGAGGAAGAATTACAACATCAAACGTATGTTCACAGTGCTTTTTATCGTTCTTCGGATGAAGCTTGGGATATAATAAAGGATGATATCGGTGGCGACTCAGCACTTTCAGTTTTAGAGAATGAAAATCCATTGAATCAATCAGTCATTATTACTTTAGAGAGAAATTACTTTAACCTCGATAGTATGCGTATTATTGAGCAAGAATTAAAAACGGCTTATGGTGAGCGTTTAATAGAGGTGTCTTACCAAGACGAACTATTTGCCGACTATAACACAGGCATTCAAAAGCTTGTTTATTTTGTGTTATTCTTAGCCGCTTTATTATTATTTATCGCCATCGCTATGATCAATAACACCATTCGTTTAGCCCTGTTTTCTAAAAGATTTTTAATTAAAACGATGCAGCTTGTTGGTGCAACACCACGTTTTATTCGTAGACCATTTTTTTGGAGCGCGGTTGGACAAGGAATTTTATCTGGCATTATAGCGGGAATAATGATACTTGGTTTGATCGCTGTTCTAGAAAGATACTATCCCGTCTTTTTAAATATGACGGATTTAAAACTCTATTTTATTGTGCTGATTGGTATTATTATATTTGGCATTTTAATCACGGTCACATCAACCTACTTTGCATTGCGCAAATATTTAAGGTTAAATTTAGATCGACTTTATTAAATTAATAACAAATTCAAAAATGAGTAATAAAGAAAAATTTGTATTCGGCACAGAGAATTATAAACTAATCATCGCTGGAGTTGTACTTTCGTTAGTTGGTTTCTTTTTAATGATTGGTGGTGGATCAGAAGATCCTAATGTATTCAATGAAGAAGCACTTTTCAGTCACCGACGAATTACATTGGCTCCTTTGTTGGTAATAGCAGGTTATGGTGTCGTTATTTTCGGCATTATGAAAAAAAGAAAAGCCAAATAAATTTAAATGAGCATTATAGAAGCGATCATTCTTGGAATAATTCAAGGATTGACAGAGTTTTTACCAGTCAGTAGTAGCGGTCATTTAGAATTAGCTAAATTCATAATGGGGGACGATTCTGTTCCGAAAGAAAGTATGCTAATGACAGTTGTCTTGCACTTTGCCACTGCTTTGAGTACCGTTGTTATATTCAGAAAAGATATTCTTGAAATTATAAAAGGTCTGTTCCAGTTTAAGTGGAACGACGAGTTTAAATTTTCATTAAAAATAGTCCTATCTATGATTCCAGCAGCAATTGTTGGCATCGTATTTAACGACCAAATCGAAGCCTTTTTTAGTGGGAATATTTTATTGGTTGGATGTATGCTTATTCTTACTGCATTCCTCCTATTATTTGCAGATCGCGCTAAAAACACCAATCAATCAGTAGGTTTTGGACATTCAATTATCATAGGTATATCACAGGCTATTGCAATTCTGCCTGGTATATCTAGATCAGGCGCTACTATTTCAACTTCGGTTTTACTTGGAATTGATAGGGAAAAAGCTGCTAGATTCTCCTTCCTTATGGTTGTGCCACTAATTTTTGGTAAAATGGCAAAAGATGTCATGAGTGATGAATTTGCCGCATCATCTGTAAGTTCAGCCGCTTTAATTATAGGCTTTATTTTCGCTTTCTTAGCTGGACTTGTCGCATGTAAATGGATGATTGCACTCGTAAAAAAAGCTAAATTAACTTATTTCGCAATATACTGTTCCGTTATAGGTGTTGCCGCTATTATATATTCATTGAACCAATAATTCATGAGCCTCGTTCCTACTCCCGAAGACTTTAAAGAAGGTCAATTAATTCTAGTAAATAAACCATTACATTGGACCTCGTTTGATGTGGTGAATAAATTGCGATACGAATTAAAACAACAATTAGGCATTAAGAAAATTAAAGTTGGTCATGCGGGAACGTTGGATCCTTTAGCTGATGGATTATTGATTATTTGCACAGGTAAAAAAACCAAAGAAATAAACGACTATATGGGTTTGCCGAAAACCTATTCAGGCACGATCACAATAGGCGCTACTACCCCTTCATTCGATTTAGAAACGGAGATTGACAAGGAATTTGATATCAGTCATATTTCTGAAGATGATATTCGCAAAACAGCTGCGAGTATGATCGGAGAGTTTGATCAGCAGCCACCCATTTTTTCAGCAAAAAAAGTCAATGGTAAAAAGGCATATGATTTAGCTCGCGCAGGAGAAGAAGTCATTCTAAAGACAAAAAGGGTAACAATCTCTCAGTTTGACATAACTGCAATAGACTTTCCCAATATTACATTCGAAATTACTTGTTCTTCTGGTACATATATTAGAAGTATAGCCAATGATTTTGGTGAATCATTGAACAATGGAGGATATTTATCATCCTTACGACGAGACAAAATTGGAGATTTTGATCTTAAAAATGCCAAATCTGTTGAAGAATGGATCGCGGTAATTAGAGATGGAAAAATTAGTTAAAAATTGATCCAAAATAATGCGATAATAATCAATCAAACCGTATCTTTGTAAAACATGCTAAATGTCAAGGAAATAAAGGCTAATGTAGCTGAAGAAATGAAAATTTTTGAGGTTAAATTCAAAGATGCGCTCAAATCTGATGTGGCCTTACTTGATAAGATCACCAATTATGTTGTAAAACGTAAAGGCAAGCAGATGCGACCAATGTTCGTTTTCTTAACTGCAAAAATGATCAACGGAAGTGTTGAGGAATCGAGTTATACAGCTGCTTCATTAATTGAACTATCTCATACAGCATCATTAGTGCACGATGATGTAGTAGATGATGCCAACGAACGTCGCGGTGTTTTCTCTGTAAACGCTTTATGGAAAAATAAAATTGCTGTATTGGTTGGTGATTATTTATTGGCACAAGGATTAAGACTTTCTGTTGATACACAACAATTTACTTTACTGAAAATAGTTTCCGACGCCGTAAAAGAAATGGCAGAGGGAGAATTATTACAGATTGAGAAAGCGAGAAGACTAGATATTACCGAGGAGATTTATTATGACATTATTCGTCAAAAAACAGCTTCATTAATTGCTTCTTGCTGTGCTGCAGGTGCTGCTTCTGTAACACAAGATGAAAAAACAGTTGCGGTGTTTAAAAAATTCGGTGAATTGGTTGGTATGGCATTCCAAATAAAGGATGATATTTTTGATTATGGAGATGGGGATAAAATTGGCAAACCAACCGGGAATGACATTCGCGAAAGGAAAATGACTTTACCTTTAATTTATGCACTCAATTTAGGGGATGTACAACTTAAAAGGACATTAATTAATATTGTTAAGAATCACAACGAGAATCCTAAAAAAATTAAAGAGGCAATAGATTTAGTAGTGAAAAGTGGCGGCGTAAAATATGCGCATACCAAAATGTTAGGAATTAAAGAAGAGGCTTTAAAACTTATTGAGGATTTCCCTGAAAATGATGCTAAAAAAGCGCTAATTGGACTCGTAGAATATACCGTAAATAGAGATAAATAAATCAATATGAAAACAATTTATATTTTTATTTTTTCAACTTTATGTTTAATCAGTTGTAATTCCAAGCAAAGCACAGTTGAAAAATCAGAGGAAACTACAATTCCTAATCAACAAACAACTTCAAAAGAAAATCCTGCATCTAGTGATCCAAATAAATATAAAGAGTATCACGATAATGGTACTTTAAGTATAGAAGGTCAGTTTGATGAAAACAAATTGAGACACGGACTTTGGACATCTTACTATGAAAATGGAATTAAATGGAGTGAAATGTATTATATCCATGGTAAAAAACACGGCCATTCATTAGCTTTCTATCCAAATGGAAAACCTCGCTATATCGGTGAATATCAAAATGATAAAAAAATCGGAGATTGGACTTTTTACAATGAAAAAGGTGAGAAAATAAACGAAAATAAGTAAACAAGCATTATTCCAATAAATAGGATCCTCATATTTTTATTTTTCTCAGACCACCTTTTGCCCTTCAGAAACGTCTATAATTAACTGGACTTTATCTTGTAACGGATAATAAAGGAAATACTTCAACAATATTAACCCTTTTCAGTATATTTAAATGTTGATTATTTTCAAACCAGTTGAAACCTCGAATTATTTTCGGGAATTATATGACAAGAAAATTGCTCACATACATTCTTTTACTTTCCAGCTTTTATAGCTTGGGACAGAATGAAATTTGGATGCGTCCCAACAAAGGGCAGTGGCATGAAAATATTGAATACAAAATTGACATTCCAGGTGGTAGAATGTACCTCGAAAAAAATGGTTTCACTTACTCTTTCGATAATGCCGGCGAAGTATATGACGAAGCACATGGACATAATCATCAAGCGCCTGCAGAAGGACATGCCGTTAAAGTTAATTTTTTCAACTCGAACGGAACGGTAGATTTTAATTCACTCAACCCTTCCCCATTCTATGAGAATTATTTCTTAGGAAATGATACTACTAAATGGGCTAGTAACATTCGAGCGTATACAGAGGTTGTCTACCAAAATCTATATGACAATATTAATTTGCGGATGTATGAGTCGAACAATACACTCAAATACGATTTAATTTTAAGTCCAGGTGCCAATCTTAGCCAATTTGTAGCCATTTATAATGGTCAAGAAAGCATTACACTTGAAGATGGTATGCTACAAGTAAATACGCCATTTGGTAACATTACAGAGTCAAAACCTATTGCTTATCAAATTATCGGTGGTATTCGACGTGAAGTGAATTGTGAATATCGATTAGTTGAAAATAGAATGTCCTTCGTAATGCCTGATGGATATGACGAATCAAGCATCTTATATATTGATCCAGAATTAACGTTCTCAACATTTACAGGCTCTACTTCTGACAATTGGGGAATGACAGCATGCCCAGATATAGATAAAAAATTAATTGCTGGAGGTGTTGTATTCGGTTCAGGTTATCCCACTTCTCCAGGTGCTTTTGAATTAGATTTTAATGGAGGAACAGTAGATGTAGGGATTACAAAATTCAATGAAGATGGTGGTGCAATTGTGTACTCGACCTATATTGGAGGGAACAGTAGTGAAACGCCTCACAGTATTATTGTCAATGAAGCTAATGAGCTCTATTTAATGGGCGCAACATCATCAAGTGATTTTCCCATTCGACCAGAAGGCTACCAAACAGTATATAGAGGAGGGCCGGCATTGGCAAGTGTTGATGGTATGGCTTTTAATAATGGATCGGATATTTACGTTTTAAAATTATCTGCTGATGGTACAACGCTAGAAGGCGGTACTTTTATTGGTGGTGATGGAAACGATGGCATTTCTGAAGCAGGTGTTGACGATGATGATTTAACCGTTGCCTATAATTACGGTGATTTATTGCGTGGTGAAATTATGTTAGATGCAGAATCTAATGCTTATATAACTTCTGTAACGCGTAGTTCAAACTTCCCAATTGTTGGAGGTTTTGATGCTACCTTAGGCGGCGCTCAAGATGCTGTAGTATTTAAAATGAATCCTGATTTAACAGAATTATTGTGGAGTACTTATTTAGGTGGTGACAATTTAGAAACCGGTAATTCGGTACAATTATCTTCAACTGGTGATATTTTTGTTGCTGGTGGAACGAGCAGTTTAAACTTTCCAAATACGACAGGTGGTATGAAATCTACATATAGTGGAGGAACAGTTGACGGCTATCTAATGAAATTTCCGGCACCTACTTATGCTGCCCCAAATGGAACATACTTAGGAACAAATGAATACGACCAAGCCTATATGGTTCAACTCGATCCTGATGATTATGTATATACTTATGGTAATACCAATGGCAATTACGAAATTGTTGGAAGTGCGTATATCAACGTGAACAGTGGTCAATTTATTCATAAACTGAGCAATGATTTATCAACAACACAATGGTCGACAGTTTTTGGTGCAAGCACAGGAAACTCTGAAATTTCACCAACTGCATTCCTTGTTTCTGACTGTTTTGAGATTTATATCGCCGGTTGGGGAGGTAGAATTAATAATGACTCTGGCCATCCATCATTCGGAAGTACAACTTCTGGTTTTCCAGTTACATTTGATGCATACCAGCCGACCACTAGCGGAAGTAATTTTTATCTAGCAGTATTTACAGCCAATATGGCGGCATTAAAATATGCAACATTTATGGGTAATACTGATTTCTTTAGAGATCATGTTGATGGTGGGACGAGTAGATTTGATAAGTCAGGTTCTATCTATCACGCCGTATGTGCGGCATGTGGTGGTGTTGATGCTGGCTTTCCAACTACACCAGGTGCTTTTTCACCTACCAATCCTGCTACGAACTGTAATATGGCTGTTTTTCAATTCGATTTAGCAAAAATTGAAGCTGTATTGAGTACTGGAACACCCGTTATTTGTATTCCTGATCCTGTAGATTTTGAAAACGCAAGTGAATATGGAGATACTTACGAATGGGATTTTGGTGATGGTGTAGGAACTTCTTCCGAGTTTGAACCATCTTATTATTATGAAGAACCAGGCGAATATATCGTTCGTTTAGTGGTGACAGATTCTGAAGGATGCTTCTTGCCAGACACTGCTTATATAACCGTAACTATCGCATTATTTGAAGGCTTGGCAGGATCACTTGAAGATACAATTTGTCCCGGAACTTCGGTAGAATTATTTGCTGTTGGCGGTACTACCTACTTATGGGGGCCTCCAGAGTTCTTTGAAAATCCAACTTTAGCCGAACCTGTGGTAACAATTACCGAAGAAACAACATTTATTGTAACAATTGAAAGTGTTTGTGGATTGTCTGAAGTGGAGGTTGTCGTAAGTGTATTTGATGTCGATGCTGGCGCTGGTCCAGATACTGCAATTTGCATAGGAAACGATGCCATGTTATTTGCATATGGCGGAGCTGAATACGAGTGGACCCCACCTGATGAACTCGATGATCCAACTATACCAAACCCTACACTTTCGCCTTTATTTACTTCTACTTACACTGTAATTATTATTACTGAAGATGAATGTGTTGTTGTCGATTCTGCAAAAGTGCTTGTAGACCTAGGCTTGCCATTTCCGAATATTACAGGACCAGAGAAACTTTGCCTTGGAGATACCACAAGAATTACAGCAAGTGGAGCAACAAGCTATCATTGGTCTCCAGCATACAATATAAGCGATATTGAAGTGTATAATCCGCGAGTATGGCCTAGCGTCGATACAAGTTATAAGGTTTCATTTAATAATGCCTGTGGTGTCGTTTATGACTCTATTTTTATAGATGTAGTTGAAATACTTGGATCAATATCACCTGATACAACAATTTGCCCAGGAGATACAATAAATTTATGGGCCAGCGGTGGAATAGCATATAGCTGGAAGCCACGCAGTTTTTTACTGACGCCTAACGTTTCTAATACACTAGCCTTTCCGAAGCATGATATTGAATATATCGTAGAAATAACTGACGAAAATGCATGCCATTTAGAAATGTCGACTTATGTGTATTTACACTCCCTACCTTCAATAAGTGTTTCACCAGAGGCATACAACATTATTGGTGACACTGTTCGCATTTGGGTTGAAGCTGAAGGTGATATCCTTTGGAGCCCTCCATATAATATTGACTGTATCATTTGTCCAGAAACTTTTGTTTATCCAGAAAAAGAAACGACCTATACCGCTACGGTCACTGATATTAACGGTTGTAAAATATCTGCACACGTACCCGTTAAATTCGATCCTTTAATTTTTGTGCCAAACGCTTTTTCTCCTGACGGAGATGATTTCAACAATGTCTTTAAAGCTATCGCACACAATGTAGTTGAATTTGAAATGATCATTTTTAATAGATGGGGAGAAGTGGTTCACCGATTAGAATCAATAGATGATTATTGGGATGGCAATTATAGAGGCAGCCTCGTGAAAGATGATGTCTATATTTGGCAAATCGTATATACCGACATTAATGGTATGAGCAACGAAATGAGAGGACATGTAACAGTGTTGAAATAATCAACTCTCAAGAAAACATCCACTTACAAAGATTCGCTATTGCTTAACTTATTTCTCAAACACATACTTTCACTCGCTACTGATAGTGACCTATTAACTGTAAATAAAGCTTTGAATTAATATAATTATACACTTATTGATATATTATTATTACAGAATTCCTTTTTAAGTGTTTAACCAGTCGAATCTAAAGCCCGCCAATACCTTTCCTTTACCGAATAGACACTTATTATGCCTAATAAGAGATCAAGACTAATTCTTGAGGACGAGCAAAATATTTGAGTTAATCTTAATATGATTAGCGCAACATTTTTGAATCATCAAAATTTTATTTTGAATTTTTTGGTTACCCGATTTGCTTTTTAATTTTATGTAACCTCTTCTTCCTTTTTTACTCCCGAACACTTTCGGGAAAGAAAAGGAAGTAGAGCCTCCGCTATAGCCTTCGCTAGAAGCTTCGGTCATCGAAGATAGCTTCAGCGCACGCGGAAAAAAGGCTCTGGCAAGGTCTACAAACAATAGCCCGCTTTTACTCACTAACTATTGTGACTGATCCTTAACAAGTAGCCATTTATCTAGAATTAGTAGAATTGCTAATACATATAAACTTAAATTTACTTAAATACTTGCTAATAGATTAAATCCGGAAATTGAAATAAAATGTTTTCCAAAACCCTATTTTATAAAATATTTAACATCCTCAAACTTGTTATTCAAAGTGTCAAATCGGATGAGAAAAATCGTTAGGCTTTTCTTTAACTTTAACAACGATATAAATTGGTTAATTCTATCATCAAATACAAAATATTCATACGATTAATATAAAGTCGCGATTGAGGATTTAAATTTATCAAAGCTAGATAATGAGATATTACATACCCCTATACAAAAATTATATAGTTCGTAACGACTGTGTTAATCAAAAGAATTTATAATGGAACCTAATCCACAAATCTCGGATCTATCTCCATTACCGTTCCGCAAGCCTTACACGTACGTAAATCTTCTGATTGGTAAAAAGCCTTGAAGCGCGGTTGAAAGTCCTTCTCAACGTTGTGTAATTCGAAATAGGTATCATGTAGCTTATTATTACAGTTATCGCAGAACCACATTAACCCATCTCTATGGCTAGTTCCTTTTCGTTTTCTTTCAATTACAAGTCCAACTGAATGTGCTGGTCTTACCGGATTATGCGGGGTGTTAGCAGGCAGAAGAAACATTTCACCTTCTTTTATTGTCACCTTTTCGGCCTTACCTTCATTCTGAATTGTTACAACAATATCACCTTCTAGCTGATAGAATAATTCTTCAGTTTCATTATAGTGATAATCCTTACGTGCATTTGGACCTCCTACTACCATAACAATATAATCACCAGATTCAGTATACAAATTTTTATTCGACACTGGCGGTTTCAATAAATCACGATTAGAGGTAATCCAATTCTTTAAATTAAAAGGTTTCGCTATAGACATAATTTGGCATTATTAAATGAGGAATAAAATTAACTAAAATAGCAGAATAGCTAACAAAAAAAAGGGGTGAATCTTTCGATCCACCCCTTCAACTTAGTTATAAATTTATTATTGCTTAACTACGCGAGTCTTTTGAACAGCGCTGTCAGAAGTTACTTTAATAAAGTAAACTCCACTTTCAACGTTAGACATATCGATAGTATAGTTACCAGTCAAGTTAGCAACTTGGTTAGATAATACTAATTTACCATTTACATCTAATAATTCAATTACAGCATCACCTTCAATGTTAAGGTTTTGAATAGTTACAACATCTAACACTGGGTTAGGGAAAACGATCATAGCATCAACACCATTCTCATCAACACCTAAACAGTTGTTTAAGATAATTGTTACGTAAGCTGTATCAGATGGACAATATGTGCTAGTTACGATATATCTAAATTCGTAAGCATCAACTGCCATATCAAGTGGTCTAAACAATCCACCTCTAGTTACAGCTACTAAAGTATCTTCACCTAAGTACTCCCAGATACCACCAGCATCAGACATTCCAACTAAGTGGTCAGAAAGAATGATATCATAAGTATTACAAGCAGTATAGAATCCGTCACCACCAGCAACTGGACGAGGTACAGTTGTAATAGTAGTACTAGTCATATCAGTAGCACAACCGTTATCAGCTACATAATAAGCTTCATACGTATAAGAACCATCAGGGAAAGTAACATCGCTATCAACTCTGTTGATTGGATCAACTCCACCGATATACCATCTTCCTTCTGCAGACTCACCTGCTACTGATTCAAACATGTCATACATTCCACCTGAACAAATTGTTGGATTTAATCCAAAACCTGCATATGCATCTTCAATTGAACTTAATTCGATTGAGAACATTACCTCAGGCTTAACAAATGAAACTGGATTAACCATTACATAATACTCAACTCCAGGAGTCAAACCACACAATGTAAATTCTGAACCATAAGGTCCAACTTCACCATCAGCATCAGGTGCTAAAGTGTTTGCAAATTCTAACTCAAAGTTATCAAGGATTAAACAATCACCTGTAGAATACATTGCAACTTCAGTTGGTCCGTTAGTAATACAAGCATCATCACTATAAGTAGATAATTTAGCTTGACCAGAACCTGGAGCGATAAATTTGAACCAAACAGTTCTATCAACACCATCACCAGAACACCAACCTTCGTTACCATAACAATCAGTAAGAGGAGGAGCTAAAGTAGTTTCACCAGGTAAAACAGTAGCATCAAAATTATGTCTTCTTAAAGCTGGACCATCTAATACAAGCGTTTCAGCATCACAAGGATTATCATTCGCTATATCAGTTCCAAATAAGTAAGGACCTGCCCACGCAGAAGTACCATCAGCACCACATTCAGACTGAACATAAACTTCGTAAGGAGTTGAATGCTCTAAACCTGTCATGTAGAAAGGATATTCATCAGTTCCTGATTCAGAACCAATAGATTCACCAGCACCAGGAGTGAAACAAGGCGCACCCCATTCGAAATTCCATTCGTCAGTTCCAGGAGCAAAGAAAGTAACGTTAGCTGCAGTATTCGTAATGTTAATTACATTCATTGCAATTGGAGTTACACAAATCTCTGGTTGTACCCAACAGATTGGTCCAGTCCATGAAGAAGACATCCACTCTTCGTGATCTTCACCATCTTCAGTACAGTTTCTTCTAACATAGTAACAATATCTTTGACCAGGGATCAAATCATCTAAATCCCAAGTTCCGAATGGTGGTGGAGTTTCATATTCACCTTCACCGCCTTCAAAATCAAATCCTTCAGGACCCCAAACTAATGTCCAATCAAATGGTGCATCGTCTGCAACCCATCCCAAACGTGCACGTGTTGGATCATCTAAAGCATCAGGATGAGGACCAGCATAAGCACCAGCTGGCTTATCACAAGTAACAGGTGTTGTAAAACACTCTAATCCAACCCAATTTGAAACTTCATCTTCAGCACAAACTGCTTGAACGTAGTAACAGAAAGTTCTACCTCCTGGTAATTCAGTCAAAGTAAAAGGATTTGAAGGTACACCAGTTACAGTTGTTCCCATTCCTAATGTAAATCCTGGACTACCATATTGAATATTCCACTCAGTTTCTTCTGGATCATTATTTGCAGTCCAACCTGTAGTCGCACTATTCTCTCCAACAGTAATTACTGATAAATCACTAGGATCTAAACAGTTTTTCTGTGTACAAAATTCTATTGGCCCTACCCATACTGAACGGAAAGTACCATCTTCTAATTCACAAATAGATCTTACATAAAAATCATAACATTCATCAGCCTCTAAACCAGTTAAATCATAAGATCTAGAATCGTGAAAAGGAATATAAGTTCCTGAACCTAATAAAAACCCTTCAGGACCCCATTCGATATCATATTGGCCTTCATCAGCACCACGACCCCAATTAAGTCTAGCATTTTCATTCGTAATACCTGTTACAAATGGAGATGTAGGCGTTGGACATTATGCCGGAGTACAGAAAGTAAATGGTCCACTTAAGAAACAACTTTCTAAACCTTCTTCGTTACATATCGCACGAACATAGTAATCATAACAAGTGTTTTCAGCTAAACCTTCTAAGGTCATAAAACCCCCATCATCATAATCACCATCTTCACCATCTAAGACACTACGTCCACCAACTTCTGGATCAAAACCAGTTAATCCATAAACAACCTCATAATCAAGTCCTGGTCCATACCAACCGATATCAGCTGTTTCGTAAGTCATTGAACCAACATCCAATGAGTTTGGTTGAGGACAAGCAGGGTTCTCAAATTCAATATCAAAACGATAATCACCATTGTCATTATCACAACTCCACTGCTCATCAATTTCAATAAATACAGTTTCACCAGCCTCTACAGCCACATCTGCAGATGTACATACAGTCCAAGCAGCTGTTGTTTCAAGACGCAAATCATCACAACCACCTGAATGTATTCTTCTAATATTACCATAAGTCCCATTAAATGGCAAAGCATAATCACGTAATCCACCGTCACCACAATGGTTTACTTGTAGATTACCATCACAGGGCGCTGTAAAAGCATACCACCCTGCATCACATACAGTACTGATATAATTTTCGCCCACAGTAATTGGAACTGCAGATCCACAATCTTCACCTCCATCGAGATAAACATCTTGGGCTGAAGCACCATTCACAAAAACCACACAAAAGAGCAGTTTTAGCATTAAGTCAATTTTCTTCATAACTAGTTTTTAAATTATTATTTAGATTTAATTGTGCTAATGTAATAAAACAAGTTGAATAAACAAATATATTTTACTTGAATTATACATTACTGTTAATTAATTAAAAACACATGTTATTTATTTAACAAGAACGTTTTAGATGCCCCCCTATTATTAACAGTTATGAGAACATTGCCTATGTTCTTAATATTCATCAATTCCATATCTTTCATGTCAAAATTTTCAAAAAAGCCTGATTGCAAAGGAGATAACTGATCAAAACCACCACTACCGTTACCCAATAATACAACACCTCTACTACCATCATATTTTATCGTTTCTACTTCCACTGAAAAATTATTCCCCGCTGCCACAACATCAAGGTTTCCATCTTTATTCAGATCTAAAATTATTGACTTGTTAATTGGTCCAAACTGTGCAAATGAAGGAAGATTTACTGATTTAAAACTCCCGTTATCACTCAATAAAATAACCGAACTGAAAACAGTTGCTGAATAATGTAACGCATTATCTAAAGCTTCTTCGCCGTAAATGGTTTTAAGATCCGCAGTTGCAAAATCGGCATAGGAAGGAAATTTATTCACGATAAAAGGCATTTGATCTGACGAACATTGTCTACCTCTCACTGGGTAACAAATATTGTTTTGATATTTCGCTAAAACGATATCATAGGTTCCGTTCTTGTCAAAATCACTACAATAAATTTCCAGTGGTTTTTTATCTGTTGGGTGAAATTTATTATTCTCACCAACATTTCCAACAACATAATCGTTTACTCCATCACCATTAAAATCACCTTTAGCAATTGAATACCACCAACCTACTTCTGCTGAAGGATTGAATTTTTTTGTCACATCACTAAAAACTCCGTTGTTATTCTCAAAAAAGGTAACAGCCATCCATTCGCCGACAACAATTAAATCGAGATCTTTATCGCCATCAATATCATCCCACAATAAATCAGTAATCATACCTGGCCCCATGAAAGATGCTAATTCTTTACCCTGTTGTTGATTGGTTGACTGAACAGTAACATCTGTGAAGTAACCACTTCCATTATTATTTAACAAATAACTTCTTGGTGCAAAAGGATAATACCCGGGTGTTTGACGGCCAGCAACATAAATATCTAAATCACCGTCGTTATCGTAATCTGCAAAAGCGATACTTTGACCTGAAGTAACCATTGGTGGCAATCGATCTGTTGACTCATTTTTAAAATTGCCATTACCATCGTTGATGTATAATTTATCGAAATATAAATTGGAATTCAGACCGAATTCATTACCTCCTGACGACACATACAGATCAAGATCCCCATCGTTGTCAACATCTAAAAATTCACAACCCAATTCTTCAATGTCTAAATCTTTTGACCAAGGCCCATTCTTCTCGGTGAATCCATTTTCGGATTGTAACATTAAATGACCTGTTTGACCTGAAGCTCCGGAAATATAAACATCCTCTAGTCCATCGCCGTTCACATCTCCCTTCGTTATAAACGGCCCAAGTTGGGACATTTTATTCGGTAAAAGCACTTCACTCTCAAAATCATCTACAGTTACCTCTTTGTGAACAAAAGTAAAAATAGAATCACTAATATCTGTAAAAAATTGACCTGCTTTATTTTCGTTATTCAATGTTCCAGCTTTCGCATCCGTATAGGCTATTGTATGTACTTTATTTACATCCAAGTTTGACGCAGTGTAAGATTTACCATCTGGGAAATTAACAGTTATTTTCTTTATTTTATCAACTTTACCTAAACCAAAATGCACGATATTCTCCATTGAAGATTCGTAACCACGACTCACAAACATCTCGTGGTACTGAATTCCGTTTTCGGTTTCTATCGTCACTTTTGAGCCAATCGCTCCAGGATTATTGGTCGAGCCTTGTACTTTAAAGCGAACATAATTATTACTTGATGATAATTTATTTTCAAGAATTGAAACATTTTCATCCATATTACACATCACTAAATCCAAATCACCATCCATATCTAAATCAGCAAAAGCAAGCCCATTAGAATTAATTGGAATCTCCATTCCCCATTCCGCTGTTTTATTAATAAACTTTAAATCACCACTGTTTTTATACACATAATTGTAAATTTTTGAAGTTGGCATTAAGTCCAAAACCTCTTGAAAATTACTATCAATCCCCTGCTCATTCTCTATTTTTGAATAAATTCTTGTATAATCATTGTCCCGTGCTTCTCTTTTATAACCATTTGTTACAAACAAATCTTTATATCCATCATTATCAAAATCAGCAAATAATGGAGCCCAACTCCAATCTGTATGCGAAACACCTGCAAATTGAGCAATTTCTGAAAATGTACTATTCCCATTATTTAATTGTAGAGCATTAAACATGTATTGGTAATGAAATCCTACAGTGACAAGATCCCAAAAGTTTTTAGAACTCATACCTCCCATATTTCTTTTAGACCTCACATGGTCTTCTGCTGCCATATCAACAGTCATAATATCTACAAAACCATCATTATTAAAATCAGCAGCATCATTACCCATTGAATAATTAGAAATGTGACTTGTTGTCTGCTTTATTTTTTCCGTAAATGTTCCGTCCCCATTGTTCATATACATAAAGTCAGTATCTTGATAATCGTTCGATACATATACATCTGTAAATCCATTCCCATCATAATCACCTGTCGCGACACCTAAGCCGAAACAATTACTTGCAATCCCTACCTTTTGCGTTACATCTACAAATTTTCCATCTTGATTTTCTAGAAACACATCTGCATCTAGACCAAATTTCTTTAATCTTAAAAATTCAGAAACCGAAACAAATTTTTCTCCTGGGGTTTTAATTGGGTGATTTAGTATATATAAATCTAAATCTCCATCATTGTCATAATCAAAAAATGCAGCATGTGTTGTTCTTGCCAAAACATCTACACCGTATTCTTTCCCTTTTTCCGTAAAAGTTCCATCTTGATTATTGACGAATAGCATATTTCTTAAAAGCTCTTTATCCTTCGGATCACCAGATCTACAAACATAAATATCCAACCAACCATCGGCGTTAATATCTACCATGGTTACACCTGTATGCCAACCATCATTTGCTGATTCATCAAAAGAAGTTGCCGTAACATCTTCAAATTTTAAATCTCCTTTATTTAAGTATAGTTTATCTTGAATTTGATTTCCTGTTAAATAAATATCAGTTAACCCATCATTATTTACATCACCCAGTGCTACACCTGTACCATTATAGATATACTCATAAGTATAAAAATTAAAGTCAACGTTTTCCGTTACTTTATTTACAAAATTAACGCCACTATGATCGGAGCTAACCATTTCAAATTTCATTGACTCCGAAATCGCGTTTTCTTCATTTTTCGTATTTTCTTTCTTAGCCTCACCTCCACAAGAAGTAAGGATAAAAACGACAAGGGCAATTAAATAAACATTCTTCATATTTAGAACTTTCAAAATTTACATTCTAACAAATATACTAACTTTGCCCCAAATTATTTATTATGGATATAAATCTAAAACATAAAACAGCAATTGTGTGCGGAAGTACACAGGGAATTGGACTAGCAACGGCTAAAGAATTAGCAAAACTAGGCGCAAACATTATACTTATAGCAAGGAATCCTGAAAGACTGGAGTCTACTATGAAAGCGTTGGATACGAGTGCTGATCAATCACATGCTTTTATTGTTGCAGACTTTACTCAACCAGAAGAATTAAAGAATATGCTGGACATATCTTTAGGGAATAAATCGGTTGAGATTCTAGTTAATAATACAGGCGGACCGGCTGGCGGATTGATTCATGAAGCTTCAACTGATGAATTTATCGCTGCATTCAACCAACATTTAATTTGTAATCACATCCTTGTGCAAGCAGTTAAAGATAAAATGATCGCTGCTAAATATGGACGAATTATAAACGTTATTTCAACTTCAGTAAAACAACCTTTACCGAATTTAGGTGTTTCTAACACGATAAGAGGAGCCGTTGCTAATTGGAGTAAAACACTAGCGAATGAATTGGGACAGTATAATATCACTGTTAATAATGTTCTTCCTGGCGCAACAAATACTGCAAGACTTCAATCTATCATTGAAAATAAATCAGAAAAAACAGGTAAAGCTTTTGATTCGATTAAACAGGACATGGCTAATGCTTCGCCAATGGGTCGCGTTGCAGAACCAGAAGAGGTTGCGAATGCTATTGCTTTCTTAGCTTCTCCTGCAGCGAGCTATATCAATGGAATTAATGTTCCTGTTGATGGTGGCAGAACGAAGAGTTTATAGGGCTTAGTTTTTAGTTCCTCCTACGCTATGGCTTCGAAGGACGAGGGGTTATGGGAATAGATATTAGTCGAGAACGCTAAGGCTTGATGATAGTTATATGCAACCTTTTTACTAAATATTATACAATTACCTTAAGAAAAGGAGAGCAAGTTGACCATTAATAATTGATAGATAGAACTAATCTACATAGCAAGCATCATAAGCGATTTGGTGAATCTTTTTTCGAACGCCATATTGGTAAATTCGATTGTTCACTTTTGGTGTTACACGATTGGATAGGAAGATAAATGTTAAACCATTTTCTGGATCAATCCAAAAACAAGTTCCAGTAAATCCTGTATGACCAATAGTTGCTGGTGAAGCATCACCTGAACAACCAAATGCCGACACATTAATCGACGGCTTGTTAAAACCTAAACCTCTATGCGAATTAGGTTGGGTAGCAATAAATTTATTCACTGTTTCAGCCGCTAAATATTGACGCCCTCCGTACATTCCTTTTTGTCTAATCAATTCGCAAATAATAGCAAGATCATTGGTTGTTGAAAATAATCCTGCATTTCCCGCAACACCACCCAATAATGCAGCATTAGGATCATGAACATGGCCTCGTAAAGTTTGTTTTCTCCAATAATTATCCGTTTCAGTCGGCACGATTTTTTCCTTAGCAAATTCCTTGCGAGGCATGTATCGCGTATGATCCATTGAAAGTGGTTTAAAGTAATAATTCAAAAGGAATTTATCGAAATTATTCGCAGTTGTTTCTTTCGCTTTTAAATCAAATTTTTCAGGATTTTTATCCAACATACTTTTAAAAAGGACATACAGCGTATTCATATTGACATCACTGTACTTATAAGGTTTGTCGGGATCTAACCAAATTTGATTTAAGGTCAACCACATCGAATCAAGATATTCATTTTCCAAATAGAAATTCTCAGCAACCTCTACATTAAAAAATTCGCTAGGTTGATCACAAAAATATTTGTCAAAACGCTTCACTGAATCCTTCACATACTGCATATATCTCAATATTGGAAAACCAGCAGGCATTCCACTTTTATGCGTTAATAATTCAGAAAAAGTAATATTTCGAATTGTACTTGGAAATTGAAGATGATCTTTTAATGAGTCAGGTAAAAATTTAGATAAACTATCTTGAAGTTTAAATGTTCCTAACTCATATAATCGCATAGCGACCATTGTAGTCGCAATCACTTTGGTTAGAGACGCTAAGTCATATAGGGATTCACTATTTACTTTACGAACGCGGTCATAACTATGATAACCAAAAGATTTATCGTAAATAATACAACCATTTTTAGCTATTAAAACTTGACAACCAGGAAATGCTCTTCCGTTTAAAGCGGATTGAACTGTAAAATCTATTCTTTTAAGTGTATCAGCATTCACTCCGACAAAATCTGGTGACGTTCGTGCTAAATATTTTTTCTTGATGGACAATCCTTTTATAACAGTATCGTTAAGAGAGAAATCACCTTTTAAAGGCAGTCGCGCAGCGAATTGTTGAACCAAATATTCAAATTCTAAATCACTTGTAAACACGAGGTTCTTTTGATTTGATAAGTATTGATATTGTTTAGGATCTGCAAAACAAACAAGGCTATTTTTTGTATTTACACTATCTTTAATATAACCCAAAAGTGCAGCTGATAAATCCGTAGGAATAATCAAGACATTTGGGTCTTTGAATTGATTTAATTTTTTCAAGAAAATACTGTCTAAAATCACCCTTTTGAATTGAATATTATTTTCTGATCTAATTCTTGAATTGATACTGATTTCATCAGCATGATAAACAGTAGTTTTTTTCGAAATCGCGACGAGTTTATTTTTATTATTTAGTAGGCTTGTACTATTTAACTTGAAATTTAAACTACTATATTCTAACTCTTTATTTGAGTCGTGAGAAATAGTATCGTATATTATACTAAGTTTTTTCTCTAGAATTCTTCTCGTACTTTTTTCGTATTCATTAAAATCTTCCTCCCTCAATTGCCAGTTATTAAAACTCAAAACATCTGTTAAAGCAGTATCCAAAGTAACCGTTATTAAGTCTGCTCCGTTTCGCAATAACCATTGTTTCATTTTATCCTTGGGATGCACAATAAATAGGCCCTCAAAATCATACAAATCCCTGAATTGATTAAAGACAACAGAATCGATATAAGTAAGGTTAATTTTGATCCCGTTTTTAACCTTTTGAAGGCTTTTAATAAATTCTGGGTAATCTGACTCAAAATTTTGATCGGAATAATTGGCTTGAATAAAACTGCTGCCATTTAAAGATTGCCATTTTTTTAACCATTCCTCACCTTGGTCTGACCAATTTAAGTTACCTGCAAACTCAATTAAATTATACCCTATATTATTAAAGGGTTTGATCAAATCTAAATTAAGGTTTGCTTTATTTACATCCCAAAAAGGGTAAGGATCGGAATTTAAAACATCAAAAAATTCAGCTGTATAAAAAGGTGTAATTGGCAATAGTGTATCAAGGTCTAACTTCAACTTTTTAATACTGTCATTTTGCCAATTTACAAACTTTAAGCCTCCAGGCTTACAATCAATTAACCATGTTTTTAATGCTGGAATTTTATCTTGATACGCTGCAGGAATTTCGATGATAAAATGCTGAGCATATTGATCCTTTGCCGACAACAAACCAAAAATAGAATCAGATATATCGTGATTAGAAAATTCAATTTCTTGACTATTTTTCTTTGGTTTATCTGTCTTACAAGATTGTAACAACAGGCCAATAAAAAGGAATAAAAGGATTTTTTTCAGATTCACAACCAATTGATTACAAAAAAACAAATGTAATCAATTACCGCAATATTGTTATTGTTCCTTCATATTCATTCACTTCCCCTTCAAAATTCTTTATAATAGCCTTATAAACAAGGACAGCGTCTTGCACAAGCACATTGCCATAATCACCATTCCATTGAAATGAAGGATTATAAGATTCAAATACAATTTCACCCCATCTATTAAAAATACCGAAGTAAAATTCTACCGCACCAATTGTACTAACTGAGTAGGAATTATTGAACGAGTCTCCATCAGGCGTAAATGCGTTAGGTGCATAAAAATAATATTCAGGTTTTATATAGATTGGTTTTGTGATTGTATCAGGACAACCCAAGTAATCATAAGCAATTAGGGTAACATCATACCATCCGTAAGGTGAATAGACAGTACTTGGTGAGTGCAGATCAGAAAATAATCCATTGTCAAAATCCCACTCCCACGCGACACTTCTTTCTGAAGAATTAAAAAAGGATACCGGTAATCCATCCATCGGATCTTGAGAAATAATATTAAAATTCGCTAATGGCTTTATCACTTCAACTGTCGATTTACCTACAATTTCGTAGGTATGACAAGCATCTTCAACAGCAACATAATAATCAGTTGTTTCCCAAGGTGCTACTTTTACGTTACTTGTAGTTTCTCCGGAATGTAACCAATAATAAGTGTAATCTCCTAATCCTTCCGATGCTGTAACGAATAAATTCGTACTATCCCCAGGGCAACTCAATTGGTCAGGTCCCATTTCTAATTGTAAAACTGAAGCGGTAACGGTAACCATCACATCACCTTCTATTGTCTCTCCACAGCCATCAGTTACGGTTACAATAAACGTCTTCGTCACCATTGGAGAAACAGTTACAAAAGGTCTTTCCGTCAAAAGCAATTCATCCAAAGTCCAAGCATAACTATATGTACCTTCCCCACCTCCAGCTTCAGCCGCTAATACCATCGGCGTATTTGGACATAAAACAGTTGTATCATCACTAGTAAAAACCACTAGTGGCGGATAAACCGGGACGGTAACTGTTCCAGAAACCGTAACAGGAATACCAATACATGCATCATTAACAGTAACAAAGAATTCAGCCGTTTCTTCAGTTTCAATTGTTACTGTAGGCGCATCTCCACCTATAGCCCATTCATAAGTATAATCAGGCAAACCTCCTGTAACAATAACTTCTAATTCCACTTCATCTCCAGCACATCGCACCATTTGATCCTCAACTGTTGCCACCAAATCATCGACATCGCTTATATCCAAATCAATCGTTACAAAATTGTCTTCTCCACAAGGATCAGGATGATTTAATTCGATTGTTAAAGACTCAATACCTTCAATTAAATCATCATCGTAAACATCAAAAGAAAAAGTTTTACTATTCTCTCCGATCGCGAAATTTATTGTTTCTGGCAAATCTTCATAATCAACACTCTCAGTTGCTGTACCATAAGTAACAATAGGAATTGATAAAGCCTCTGAGATATCTCTTCTTGTTACTGTAATTGTTGCTTTTTCACACCCTTCCCCCATTGTTTTCCCATCTCCATAACCGTCTAATTCTAAAGCCGCCGACATTTTTAATGGTAAATAACTTTCTAAACTATTCGCTTCCAAAAATATTCCAGAATCGTACGCTTCGTCACCTGCATCAGCAATTGCGATACTTAAATGATAAGTTTCACCACATTGAACAGCAGCTCTTGCTTCCATTACAATTGTAAAACCGTCATACTGAATATAGAAATCACTTGCATCTTGAGGTGCCGTATTACCGAGACCATTATTCACGTAATAATCACAATTTCTGCAAGGACCTTCGTTAGAAACACCATTATTAATATTATCGATAGAAACAGGACCTCCGATTAAAGGTATTTGCGCCATGTTTACCGTCCCTCCAAATCCGGGACCGGAAATATAAAAAGCGAAAACATCATTAAATCCTTCACCAACGAATTCGGGATATTCATCCGAACCAAACACATATCTAAACCTAACTGAATCACTTTGTGGAACGAAATCAAATTCTAGAATCGCAGCATTTTCGGTTTCAACACCTGCTAAAGTAGTTAAAGGTCCATATCCAGGTGCTCCATTAGCCTTGCCGGCTGAAGATGTATTGTTCGGACCAAAAGGGCCACGTTGTTCACGAATCAGACCTCCAATTTCATTCTTTACTGTTCCGGTTGTTAAAATAATTCCACTCGCCAAACCTAAATTTGTTGCGACACCGTTAAAAGAACCAATTGCTTCGGGAAAACCAGTATATCTTACACCAGAAACTGCTACTCCATCACCAACTAGTATATCTTCAACCAAAGTTGTTGGAGCAATACCCGTTGTTGTAACCAGCTGTCCATATGACAAACAAGGCATTACGAGGAGGCTAAGAACAATAGATATTTGTCTGATATTTCGCATTCATTTCTTATCAACTATATAGCTATTGTTGAATGATTTATTTTGGATTGGTTTAAAAATTCCTTAAGCACTTATAAATATAACGTTTTTCAAGATAACAAAGTTGTCTTTAACGTTGAATTAATGAGTTAACTGTAGGAATAATTGATTTACTAATTTTTTATAAAATTATTACGAACGTTAATTTATAACCTTAACTTTGCACGTCTAGTGGCTATCAGAGAAAACATAAAGAACTATTTTCGTCGAATTCGGGTTAAACATAAATTAACCTTTATTAACGATTCTAACTACCATGAAAAATGGAGTGTTCGTGTTTCGTCAATGAACTTATTTACCCTCGTAGCACTTTATACCATTGTTGTTGTAGTAGCATTGCTTTTATTATTGAACTACACTCCGCTTAAGGCAATTATTATTGATGATGACATGTATGCAAGTCAAGCGCAAATCAATGAAAACACCAAACAAATTGGCTCGATTAGTAAAGCTTATAATCAACAAACTAAATACATGCGTGACCTCAGGAGCATACTGAGAGACGAGCCAATTGAAGATGAACTAAAAGGCGAAATGGGCGACAGTTTAGTTGACAACTATTTACCAGATTTTAGCAAATCGAAAGAAGACTCAATTTTGCGTGCTAAGGTGGCAAAAGAAGAACAAGCACGATCAAAACATGTCGAAAATGTAGGTTATGAATTTTTCTTCCCGCCAGTTGTTGGAATAGTATCACAATCATTTAATATTGCAGACGAACATTACGGTGTTGATATAGCTACTACAGAAGATGCTCCAATAAAGGCTTGCTTAGAAGGAACTGTTATTTTCACCGGATGGGTTTTGACTGACGGAAACACCATCACTGTTCAACATAAAAACAACTTAGTATCAGTCTATAAACACTGTTCTCTCATCTTAAAAAAACAAGGCGAAAAAGTTCAATTAGGTGATCCGATAGCGATTGTTGGAAATACGGGAGAAAACACATCCGGTCCACATCTTCATTTTGAATTGTGGAAAAACGGCAGATTCTTGAATCCTGAATTATACATATCGTTTAATGAATAATACTATTCTTATCGATAATAAGCCGATTCAGTTTCGTTTTATTACATTTGTACTCGATTTAAAAACTAAATTTTAATGTGGTTTAAACTTTCACAATTTATCCTAAGAAACAGGATTCTTATTTTATCTTGTATCCTAGCGATTACAGTATATCTTGGATATTTTGCGTTGACAAATCTTAAAGTTGACAATACTTATGGAACAATGCTTCCAAAAGATTCACAACCAAAAAAGGATTACGAACTACTTAAAAAGTCGTTTGGTGGAAGTGAATCATTGCTAATTTTCTCTGTAAACCCAGAAAACCTATATAGTTTAGAACAATTTCAAGCATGGTATGACATGGGCGAAGAAATTTCTGCTTTTGATGCTATTGATTCTGTTTTTTCTGAGGCGCATATCTATAATCTAGAAAAAAATACAGAAAATAAAACTTTCTTCTTTAATAAGACAGTTAAAAATCGTCCTGAAACACAAGCAGAAGTAGACAGTCTCAAGCAAGAAATTCGTAACAACCCTATTTTCGAAGACTTCTTATACAACATAGAGAGTAAGGCTTCATTGATGATGGTTTTTGTCGATGAAGAAATCATGAAGGACATGAAAAAAGCCAATATCTTATTTGATGTTGAAGATGTGGCTAGGTCTTACGAAGATATATTAGGTCCTGTTCGAATTTCTGGAATGCCTCACATTCGTGTAGCCGTTGGAGAAAAACTTAAAGGGGAATTAGGCTTATTCATTGGGCTTTCCATTGGTGTTACATCATTACTATTATTCATTTTCTTTAGATCAATTAAGATTGTATTAATAGCATTAGTAGTTGTTGTTATTGGCGTGATATGGTCTTTAGGTAGTATCGGTGCATTTAATTTTCAGCTTTCAATTTTAATGGTATTAATTCCACCATTAATTATTGTGATCAGTATTCCAAACTGTATTTTCTTGATCAATAAATTCCACCAAGAGATTAAAGATCACGGAAATAAAGTAAAAGCATTATCACGTGTCATTCAGAAAATAGGGAATGCTACATTCTTAACGAATTTAACAACCGCGTTAGGATTTTCTACTTTCATTTTTACAAATTCAGGTCGTTTATCTGAGTTTGGTAAGATTGCATCATTAAATATTTTATTGGTTTTTGTATTGTCAATTACCATCCTACCAATCATTCTAAGTTATTCTAAAATCCCTAAAAGCAAGCATTTAAAACACTTAGAAAAACAATGGTTGCATTTTACTGTTGAGAAACTAGAATCTTTAAGTTTGAATAAAAGAAAATACGTTTTTATTGGATCTGGAATTGTTGTTTTAATCGCAATTATTGGTACACTTCAAATTAAAGCAACGGGTAATGTCACCGGAGATCTTCCTCAGGATGATCAAATAACACTTGATCTATTATTCATTCAGGACGAATTTGGTGGATCTATACCTTTTGACATCTTAATTGATACCAAAAAGAAAAATACATTTTACACTCGTTTTGATGAAATTGATTCTGCTCAGGTTCTATTAGAAAATTATGGGCAATTCTCTAAATCTATCTCTATTTCCGATGCCATTAAGGTTGCGAACATGGCGTATAGTAATAATAACCCAGATAAATTTGAGATTCCTTCTACTTCCAAATTACAAAAAATTGGAGAATATATTTCAAATTCAACTAATGCAGGTGGAACGAATGGATTTGTAGATTCGACACGGATTTTAACGCGTATAACAACACAAATTAAAGATATCGGCTCATACGACATTCAAGAAATAATTGATAGTCTAAACCCTTTATTTGTTCATATTATCAACCCACATAAAACGTATGTTGATAGTATGGTAAGTTTGATTGATGGTCAATCTGGCGCTGAGAAGGATGCCAATCTAAAAGAACTTTATGCTAATTTCCCACCCATACTTAGCGACCTTAAGAAGCATTATGCAGGTGAAAATGAATCATTAAGAGACGAATTTGCCTTGAATGAAAGTTCATTCTATAAATTACATAGCGATAAAAACTTTAATCAAAACTTAAAAGAGGCTGCTGCACTTAACGAGTGGGGCGTGACATTTACTGGCACTTCTGTTGTTGCTTCAAACGGTACGCAATATTTGGTAACCAATTTATTAATATCACTTGGTATTGCCATCGTGCTTATTGGAATTTTGATGTCAATCTTATTTAGATCTTGGAGAATGGTACTTGTGTCCCTTGTTCCGAATTTTGTACCACTATTATTCACTGCAGGTATAATGGGTTATACTGGCATACCAATTAAACCTTCAACATTATTAGTGTTTAGTATTGCCTTCGGTATTTCTGTAGATGATACGATTCACTTTTTAGCTAAATTCCGTCAAGAGTTAAAAACGCATGAGCATGATTTAAGATATTGTATTCTTTCAGCCTTACGAGAAACAGGTACGAGTATGATTTATACATCAATCGTTCTATTCTTCGGATTCTTAATGTTTACTTTCTCGGAGTTTGGAGGAACAAAAGCTTTAGGTATTTTAGTTTCATTAACGTTACTTGTCGCTATGTTCGCTAACTTGATGATCTTGCCAAGTTTATTGTTATGGATGGAAAAGAAGATCTCTAATAAGGCGATTGCTGAACCATTATTCCAATTATACAATGAGGAAATTGATATTGAATTAGATCAGTTAGAGATTGACAGTGAAAATAGAAATTCATAATCAAAACCTTATTTCGAACAAATTGTGACTGAAAGCATTCTTAAATACCAGCGTTTTATTGAAGAAAAATTAGCCGAATTTGAATTACCAGATTCTCCTAAAAATTTATACGAACCGATTCAGTATTTTTTAAATATCGGTGGTAAAAGAATGCGTCCTGTAATTACGTTGATGGCTTGCGAAATGTTTAACGACGATTATTCATCCGCAACTGAAGCTGCTTTAGCGATTGAGCTATTCCATAATTTCTCGCTCATACATGACGATATCATGGACAATGCACCTTTGAGAAGAAATCAGATGACCATTCATGAAAAATGGAATGAAAACATTGGTATTTTAAGTGGAGATGCCTTGTTAATCGAATCTTATAAAAAATTAGCAACTTATTCGCCCGATTTATTGGTTCAATTATTACCATTATTTAACGATACTGCTAGTCTTGTTTGTGAAGGCCAGCAATTAGATATGGATTATGAATCTGCCGATAATGTTAGTATCGATAATTATTTGGAAATGATTCAAAATAAAACCGCTGTACTTTTAGCATGTAGTTTAAAAATGGGTGCATTGATTGGTGGTGCTGAATTGAATACTGCGGATAAACTATATGGTTTTGGACTCAATTTAGGTCTTGCATTTCAATTACAAGACGACATTTTGGATGTATATGCAGATCAGAATAAGTTTGGCAAACAAATAGGTGGTGACATCATCGCAAATAAAAAAACCTATCTACTTTTAAGCGCTTTTGAAGCGGCTTCTAGCGCTCAAAAAGAGGAATTGGTAAGATTGCTTAATGAAACTGATACAGGCGCTAAAATCAAAGGTGTTATGGATTTATATGCAGCTTTAAATATTCAGGAGAAAACTTTTTCTAAAATGAATAGCTACTATAATGTAGCCATGGAAAATCTTAACGCTATCGACTTCCCTGATGAAAAGAAAATTCCTTTAGAAAACTTAGCGAAGTACTTATTAAATCGTGAAGTTTAAAACCTGATCGTCACATTCAACCAATCCGATTCAAAATTGGCCTTATATTCCTTGTAGAAATCAATCGCCGGAGTATTCCAGTCTAATACTTGCCATTCGAACCTTTTAACAGCCGATTCTTTAACAATTGAATGGAGATGATCAAAGAGCAATTTACCAATCCCTAAACGTCTATATTCTTTCGTTACAATAAAGTCTTCTAGATAAATTGTAGGACCTTTCCAGGTTGAATAACGTGGATAGTAAAGTACAAAACCAATAATCTTTTCATGATATTCTGCAACTTCAACTTCGAACAAGGGATTGGTTCCAAAACCATCTTCAATTAGTTGTGCTGGACTCGTAATTACTTCGTTACTGGCATGCTCGTATTCTGCAAGCTCACATATTAGCTCAAACACACCAAACATATCGTCAGCTTTACCCTTTCTAATAGAGAGTTTATTTGAATCAAAAGAATTAGACATGATATAGGATTATTGCGCCAAATTAAAGATCAATGAGATACCAGCCCTTGTATTTGCAGTGTTGAAAGCTGTTGACAATTTAGGTTTGTTTACTACACGATCAAAGTACAATGCAATATTCAAGTTTGGTCCGATATTATAATCAACTTTCGCTTTTATAGAGTACATTTTCTGTCCTGAAGTAAACTGTCGACTATCTTCAATTATATTTCTACTTAAAGAAACGTTATCACGAATAGAAAGATCTAATCGCATTGTTAAGTCGCTTTCTGGAGTTTTTCCCGAAATTTTTATTGGCAGTTTAACTTTAGAGAATTTATAACCACCTCCAATAACATATTCAGTACCATGCATTTCAATTATTTGCAAGTTACTTACATTTAATGCCATTGATCGATCTCGTTTGTATTCGAAATTTGTAATTAATCCATTCTTACCTACTGTCCATGTAGCATTTACACCAATTAATGGAGAAAATTGCTCTGAAATAGTTACACTTTGCATTTGAGTTTCCGAGATAAAGTTCATCGATGCATCTCGTTGCTGCAATCCATCAAAATCAAATGCCCCTAGGTTAGTTTGAAAGCTAGCTACAGATACATTAGATCTATATGCATGCGATAATGTAAAATTCTTAACGCGGTCTTTTAAGAAAGACATTTTTGATAATCCGTCATACCTTGCATCCCAATTAGGCAATGGTAATGTACTGAATAGATCAACCAATTTATTGCCTGATGAACGACCGGTATATGCAGCAAGGAAAGAATTGATCAATACATCTTGTTGATTTTCACCAAAGCCATCATAATAACCATTGTCCTGCAAAGTTGTTCCGTATTCTTCACCTAATAATTTAGATGCTTGCGTACGATAAGCTCTCAATTCTTGAAATGCTTTCGATCCATCTTCATCATCATACGATTGAAATGCCGTTTTCCACGTAATGGTCGTATAACTTATCGATCCTCCATTTACAACATTCTGATACTCCCAATCACCAATTCCACCATCTGTTATCAACGTATCATTATATCGATAATAACTGTTTTCGTTTTCCGTATACTTTCTATCAACTGTTAAATTAATTTTTAAATCTTTAAACGGCTCGAAAGCAGCTCTTGCATTTATTGATTGCGTATGTGAGATTGTATGTTGAATATTCAAACCTGAATTCTCAACCAACCAACCTCTACTTGCAGCATAAGGTGCATATGAATCAAATTCACCCCAAGCATTATTTTGTCTGCCCAATAAATCTAAATTTTGTTGTCCTGCAGTAAAAGCAAAGGAAGGCGCACTAAAATTATCCATCCCAAATAGAGATGTCTCTCCAGCATAACCAGGTAATAACATCCCATCATTTTCACTATAATTAAAAGTGAAATTTCTAAATGACATAATCAAACGCCCAGTAGTTTTTACAATAGGATGTAGACCTTCACGCTCTTTTTTCTTCTTTTTCTTTCCATCTTCGTCTTCTTCACTATCCTCTGTTTTCTCTTCGTCGTCTTTCTTAGAATTCTTATCTGGTTGATTTCTATTCGCAGTTTGTCGACCACCTCTATTATTACCGCCTCTACCATCATTATTGATTTTTTCAAAGAAACCAATCTTATTGTAAAGTGTCACCATATTGAATTGGCTGTTGATTGTAAAATTTCTTGAATTTTGAATCGTATGACCAATCTCTGGAACAGCCAATGGCGCTCTACGCCAATCATAACTTCCTCTTAATTTTGCGTTTGCTGAAATCCAATCTGTTAATGGTAATTTATCTAATGGTAACTTATAACTCAAGTCATAACTCTGCCCATAATTCAGCGAATAACCACCAAATTTAATTGAATCGCCGTCAAATGGTTCAAAAGCACTACGAATGCTACTTTTATAAAGTTGATAATTTTCATAATCCTCAGTACCTTGATTAGCATCTTTATTTATTGCGCCACCTGGTTCAAGAATAATAGCACTATTATTTGCAGAGAAAGTAAACTTGATATTCTTTGAAAGATCATATTTCAAATCATAATTTCTATTCCAAGTAAAATTCTTTAAATAAGTAGGTTTAAAAATAAAGTTGGTATCAAGTGCATTTCTATTTTGACGCTCATTATACATTCGAGATAAATCAGTATTAAAACCAACTGACTTCGGTCCTACATAGAAGTTAAAATCTTTAATGATAGAAAACCATTTCGATTTATTTAAGAAACTTACCTTTTTAAATGGCTCGACCAAAATCGGTTTAGCAGAGTAATTATAAACTAGTCCACCTCTATATGTTTTAGTTATATCATGATCGGTATTGATATCCCTTTGATATAATTCGTTGTAAGAATAACTAGCCGACCAGTTTTCTATATTCCATGGTAAAACTTTCTTACCAGATGGCCGTTCACGCCTTACATTGGTGAAATTGTATGATTTTCTTCTTGTTATATCTCTTGATATTTTTGCGCGTTCTCGTCGGGTCTCAAGATCATATTCTTTAAGCGGAATATCTGGTGCTAAAAGGTCATATTGTGGATCAACTGCAGAGACAGAGTATCCTACATAAAACGGTATCTGTAATTTAATTTTATTTCCAAAAAATTGACCCAATTCAATATTAGAGGATGCATCAAAGGACATCTGTGTTTCCCTTTGTCTATCACTAACTTTAGATTCAAGTGCTCCCCAACCAGGAGTAGAATAGTTACCTGCTAAATTAACATTTGCAAAATCAGCCAACTGCATATTTACTCTCGCCGTAGAAGCCCATCCACCAGTTTGATCAAAGTCGGTTAATCTTAATTCGTTCACCCAAATTTCTGCACATTTCTCTTGGCCATCCTCCACATTTTGCCAAGGATGGTCGTCGGCAGACGATGGATTCCTAACCCCAATCATAATCACTTTCATGCCTTGAAGATTAGGATTACCCTTGACTTTAATTCGTGTTGATACACCATTATCATTTGGTGGTAAATCTCGTACATATTCACTTGTCGTGGATATATCGAACCTATCCCGTTCCATTTTCAAATTCAGTAACGAATCGAAAACAATTTCCATATCATTGGCTATCGGCCAAATAATTTCAGCCGTCAATGCATTTGCCGCAGTCCCCCATGGCGTAAGTTTAACAGGCATCTCATATTCATAATAATTTTCGTCAAAATCAGTACCTAATCGAATAAACGTGGTCAATTGATCACTCTTTAAAAGACTGGAGTCACCCCTAGCTTCGCCATGCACAAACATTTTCAATTTTTTGTAGGACCTGACATCAAATTGCACATTTTTATACGCTGCTCTCGCATCTCCATCTTGTAATCCACAAATCTCAAGTGATAAAGACTGCTCATTCAACTGTCTTAAATTTAATGATCCCTGATCTTGTTCTCTGACGATGTTTGGAGGAATAATATATCCAACTGGAGATTTACCTGCGTTTTCTTCTAAGTTGACTGCAGCTAAATTAAACTCTGTTCCGTTAGGGTCACCCGGAATTTCTTCACCTGGACCAGTCAAAGCATCTTGATACTTTCTCCATTGTCCTCTAATTAATTCTAATTTTGCAAATCTTAATACAACTTCATGGTCAAACCCTTGTAAGAACATTCTCATAAAACGAATTGAACGAAAATCAGCTATTCCATTTACGATATCGTCTGGATTTTCAATTGGAATTTTAAACTGGTACCATTTTTCAGTTTTACCAGTTTCTTTGCTTACTTCTACAATTTGCTCATTGGTAATATAATTTCTACCTACTTGCATATCTGTAGGTTTTAAACTTACCTTATACTGAAAGTAACTTTCTGTTTCACTTAAGTTATTATCTTGATTTAAATCTTCAATATCAGGCGTCAAAGTACCTGCTGTTGGATAACCTTCATCATTTTTATCTGCAGAGAATTCAGATGTTGCTGAATTCCCTTCCATACCGTTAAAATATTTATAACGACGCAAAATATTATATTCGTTCGTATCATAAATATCATCTCGATAATAATTAAAATTATCACTTGAAGGATCATTTAATAATTTCGCTTTAGCATCTACCGAAAGTGAACTTGAATTTACCCAACTAACGAAATTACTGAACTTTACACGCTCCATTTCATCTCCAAATCCATCCAATCCAACATCTTGGAAGGTTCTTGTAGTACCATCATTATCGAATGCATTTACAATAACTTGTTCGTTAGACACAGCTGCCCATGCAGTTGTATCATAATCTTTAGGATCTCCTACACTCGGCCCAGTTGGTAAGCCACTTTCAAAACTTTTTCTTGAATCAGGTAAAACGTCCTCTGATATATTACCCAAATTGAAATATAAATCACCCCCACCGAGGTTAGTCGTCATAGAATCAGTTGCGTCGTCATTAAATGGATCCAACATCCAGAATTGAATAAACTGAACATTCGCAGTTTCAAAATTCGTTGTACTTAAGGCACGCATAATTCCACCCCATCGATCTTCTGGATTGTTGAACTCTCCATTTTCGTCAATAAAAGCAGCTGTAGTATCATAATTATATGCACCCCTTTCTTTTGGATAATAAGCCAAATCTAACACTGATATATTATTCAATGTACCTACTTGAACGTCATTGTTTGGAAATAATTGATCTTGTGCTAGTTGATGGTATTGAGAATTTAATAAAATATCTTCGTCATCTTTTAAATGATCAGGAGTTGCACTTGAATTTTGATAGAAAGTAGAAAAATCAATTTGATACCAAGCCAATTGACTCCTATTAAACCCTGCTTGTGTACCAGTTTTTATAGCTGACTCTGGAAATAAATCGGCCTGTCCTTGTGGAACTGATGCCAATCTCCATGAACCATACAATCGTAAATCAATAGAACTTTGACTTCCTTCAAAACCGTCGATATAAGAAACGCCTTCTTTACTAATTGCTCTTTGCGTACCTGGAATTAAATATGCAAATTCTCCATAAGCTGTAATACTCGACTTTTCTTTGGTACTAATGAATGGTAAATAATCAACCAACTTGGTTAAAAAGGGTGCATCCGTCCGGTAACTAATATCCGTACCAATAACAGTATTACTCATTGGTTCATCACCAATATTAACTTTAGTAGTAAGCGGTTTTTCAGTTAAGTTCATAACTGTTGCTCCCCAGTTAAAGTCCTTATTAAATTCGTAATTGAAATGGGCTCCTACAAGTGATTTTGACTGAATACCATAATAGGAATTACTTTCTAACTGTACTTTAATAGGCGTTTGCGACTCAAGAATACCTTGATTCAAGATACGAACTCTACCCAAGTTATAATCTACGGTATAATCTACACCCTCTGTTAGTTTTGCCCCACCAGCGGTTACACTTACACTTCCTTCAGGCACATTTAACGCATTCAAAGAAATTTCAGAACTGACTGAAGATTTATAACTACCTTTTATCAAAAACCTATTCTTACTCGGTATTTGCTGAGCAGCTGTTTTAGTTGAGTCATACAATTCTGTAAATGCAATTCTATTAGCCTCAGTCACCGACATTTCCTTAGCTCTCAGTTTTTCATACAATAAATTACCAAAAGGTTCTACCGTAGTAAAGTAGACTCGTCCCGTCCGGGGATCAATAGTACCACCATTGGTCGCCCTATTACCTTCATAGACTATTGGAACAAAATCAAATCGTCCATCACCGTATAATTGTTGATTTAAATTCAATCTATCCAAATCTAATTGTTGCATCAAGAGAACATCATTAACACCTTCATATGGCAGATAATTAATATTTACACTCGTAGAAGGATTATTGTACCAAATGTCAAATGTAAAATCTGCTGCACTTACTTGGTATGCACCAATTGAATAAACGTTCTTCATCATTAAATCCCAAGTTTTATTACTTGGATTAACAACAGTTGCTTTAAGTAATTTTAGAATCAAACCACTTTTCGATCCTTCTTGTACAGGAACATCATTCGTAAATTCCCCTACTTGGTATGTTCTACCGTTTAAAGTATATTGATATGCAACACCTAAAACTTCATCTTGATTTAATGGTGAACGTAAGGATACAAAACCTAATTGAGCATTATAAGTAAATTCTTGTTCACTTAATTGTCGTGCATTTTCTACTTTTTCATAATGAACAGATTGAACGAATGGTCCTGGTGATCCCGCATAAGAAGCTAATTTAGCAACTGCACTTGAAAACTCGCGAATTTCTGAGGCCCCAGATAGTTCTGCATATAATGAATTGGCATCATTGTTAGGTAAGTCACTTGTTGGACTATTATCGATCGGAAAACCTTGAAAATTTGAAGGATTACCTTCACCTAAATCTGTAAATGCAATAAAGTTTCGTGTATCCTCCACTCTATTAATACGATTGGTAACCCAAACCTCAATTTTAGTAATAAAAACACCCGAACTTACAATAGGCATTGTACGCATTGCAGAATCGTAATGCTCACGATGATAATAGTTTAAGAAATAGTGTTTATTCGCTTCATAATTATCTACCTCTACTTCGTAATCTTGAACTTGAGCACCTCCGGCAACATTAATTTCTTGTCTTTGTGCTTTTTGTTGTGATAAAATTGTTTGCGCTGTTAAACGACCAAATTTTAAATCCGTTCGAATTCCAAATAAACTTTGTGATCCTTGAATTAATGTCGTGTTTAATGGTAAACTTACGTTACCTGCCTCAATTTTTTGAATAATTTCATCTTCATATCCCGTATATTCAATTTTAACTTGATTCTGGAAATTAAAGGTTGCTTGCGTATTTTGACTAATGGTTAACTTTAACTTATCACCAATTTGTCCAACCATATTCAATTGAATTTGTTGTTGAAAGTCGAAAGTAGCAACACGTCTTTGTTTTTCTGGAAGCGCTGGATTATCATAACGCGAAACGTTCACACCGAACGAAAGCTCAGCCGTACCTTGTGGCCGAATACTTATTTCATCACTACCAAATATATTCTTAAACGCCTCACTTTTAACACTTACACTTGGTTGAAGAATATTATTTTCTTCTTCGTTAGTTTCGTCAATTTTATTACTTAGATGCTCTTCTAAAGCCTTTTTTCTTTGATATTCTAAATACTCTTCCCTTTTCATTGAAGTAGGGTATCTATAATAACGATCACCAATTTTTTGAATTATTTCGTAGGAGTCCGTTTCAGGATTATAAACAATATCTGTTTTAATGTTTGAAGGATCGGCTAGATCAATTCTTGATTTTTTTCGGTTTGTATAATCCGTATAATCGTAAATTGGAAATGGTAGTTCAACTCGCGGACTATCATCAGCCATATTTAGCATCTGATTATCCTCAGATATTCCACCTACTCCAGCCAATAATTGCGAAGTAAAACCAAGTAAGAGTATAAATAAAATTCTTTTCACGTAAGCTATAATACCTTTAATGCATCTTTTATCAATCCTTCTACAGTTTGCCCTTCTGTAGCTACTTTTTTAATTGCCTTTTCTGCACGCGGTTTATCAAAACCTAAAGACAATAGAGCATTTAACGCATCATTTTCATTAGTATTGTTTATCGGTATAAAATTTTCTTGATTTTGATCGAAGTTTCCGACCTTGTCTTTCAAATCAATGATCACTCTTTGAGCTGTTTTAGCACCAATTCCTTTAATACTTTGAATCAATGCTACATTGTCAGTAACGATTCCAGTAGCGATTTCAGACGGTGTTAATGCAGACAACATTAAAATAGCCGTATTTGCACCAATGCCTGAAACAGAAATCAATAAATTAAACATTATACGCTCAGTTGTTGTATGAAAACCATATAATGTATGTGCGTCTTCACGAATTTGTAATTGCGTATAAATTTTAATTTGCTCTTCAGGACCTAATTGAGAGAAGGTATTTAAACTAATTTTTACAAAATAGCCAACACCATTACATTCAACAATAATATTTGTTGGTGTTTTCTCAATTAATCTACCATTTAAATGCGTAATCATAATTATTTTGTTTGGGCATCTAACACAGCTACTTTCACCATATTGGTAATTTCACGGACAGTACTACCTAATTGTAAAACGTGGATTGACTTTTTTAATCCCATTAATATTGGACCGATAGCCTCAATATCATCACCCATTTCTTGCAATAATTTATATGCAATATTACTAGATGATAAATTAGGAAAAATTAATGTATTAACATTTTTATTAGCCAAAGTAGAGAATCCAAATTTCTCAGATCTCAACTCACTATTTAACGCAAAATTCGCTTGAATTTCACCATCGACGATAAGGTTAGGATATTTTTCTTCGATTATTTTGACGGCCGCCTTCATTTTTAGAGCATCTTTTCCTTCAGACGATCCAAAATTAGAATACGTGATCAAAGCAATTCTAGGCTGCACATTTAAGCGTCTAACTTTACGCGCAACCATATTCGTGATTTCCGCAATCTCTTCCGCTGTCGGATCGAAATTAACTGTTGTATCCGCCAAAAATAAAGGACCTCGTTTGGTTGCCATAATATGCATTCCAGCAACCTTATCTACACCACTTTGTTTTCCAACCGCTTGTAAAGCTGGTCGAATAACATCTTTATAATTCCTAGTTGCACCTGAAATCAATGCATCAGCATCTCCTGACTCAACCATCATTGCTCCAAAATAATTTCTTTCTCTCATTATTTTGATTGACTCGAACAAAGTAAAACCTTTTCTTTTTCTTTTCTCAAAGAAAATCTTACCATAAGCTTCACAACTACCATACATCTCCTCTTCTTTAGGATCAATAATCGTAGCGTTTTCAAATTCAATCCCTATCTCTTCAATTAATTCTAGGATTTTTTGTTTTCTACCCAATAAAATTGGAATAGCATAACCTTCTTCTTCAGCTAAATATGCTGCTTTTAATATTTTATAATTATCTGCTTCAGCAAAAACAACTTTTTTAGGGTTCTTAATAGCTTTTTCAGTTAAAACATTCAGTAACTTATTGTCTAAACCTAATCGACGTTTTAATTCTACATCGTACGCATCCCAATCTTTAATTTGGATGCGCGCAACACCAGAATCCATAGCTGCTTTAGCAACAGCCGGAGAAACAGCAGTAATCAAACGAGAATCAAGCGGTTTAGGAATGATTTGTTCTTTACCGAAAGAAATATTTTTTTCTCCGTAAGCCTCATTCACCTCTTCTGGAACAGCCTCTTTGGCTAAATTAGCAATGGCATAAACTGCTGCTAATTTCATTTCTTCGTTAATCGTTTTTGCACGTACATCTAACGCACCTCTAAATATAAAAGGGAAACCTAAAACATTATTCACTTGATTTGGATTATCAGAACGACCAGTAGCCATTATAATATCCTTACGCACACTTGTCGCTTCTGTATAAGAAATTTCTGGTTCAGGATTTGCCAATGCAAAAACTATAGGGTTTTTAGGCATCGACTTAATCATCTCTTTTGAAACAATGCCACCTTTAGATAAGCCAATAAAAACATCAGTAAATTTCATGACATCTTTAAGTTCAACATGCCTTTCTTGAACAGCATAAGACGATTTATATTGATCCAGGTCATCTCTATCTTTCGATAGCAAACCTTTACTATCATACATATAAACGTTTTCACGTTTTGCACCCAAAGCCACATATAAATTCGTACATGAGAATGCCGCAGCACCAGCTCCTACAACTGTAATAATAACTTCATCAATCTTCTTTTCAGCCAATTCTAATGCATTCAATAATGCAGCACTAGAAATAATTGCAGTACCATGTTGATCGTCATGCATAACAGGAATATCTAATTCCTCTTTTAATCTTCGCTCTATTTCAAAGGCTTGTGGGGCCTTTATATCTTCTAAATTAATTCCACCAAAAGTTGGCGCAATAGCTTTTACTGTTGCAATAAATAATTCGACATCATTTGCGTCTACTTCAATATCAAACACATCAATATCTGCAAAGATCTTAAACAAAAGACCTTTTCCTTCCATCACAGGTTTTGAAGCAGCAGGACCAATATCTCCTAGTCCTAAAACAGCAGTCCCATTCGTTATAACACCAACTAAATTTCCTTTAGCGGTATATTTATAAACATTCGATTCATCTTCATAAATTGCCATACAAGGATCGGCAACTCCCGGCGAGTAGGCCAAAGACAAGTCTTTTTGTGAACTATATGGCTTTGTTGGTACAACCTCAATTTTACCAGGTCGACCACTTGAATGATAATCTAACGCGTCCTGTTTTCTATATTTCGCCATTCAATTTTTCCGTTTTAATAAGCTGGTAAAGTTAAAAACTTTACTGAGACAGACGAAATTAATTATCTTGGTTCGAGCAAAATTTATTTAATGAGCGAAAGAAAGTTGAAAAGTCGAAAAAAATTAGTCATTCTAAGTGGCGCAGGCATCAGTGCGGAAAGCGGTTTAGGAACTTTCCGGGACAGCGATGGTTTGTGGGAAAAATATGATATTAATGATGTCGCAACCATAGATGCTTGGTATAAAAACAAAAAGTTAGTCCTTGATTTTTATAATGCTCGTCGTATTCAGAACATTGCCGCTCAACCTAATTTAGGTCATTTAGCGCTTGTAGATTTAGAAGATTATTTTGATGTTTATATCATCACACAAAATATTGATGATTTACACGAAAGAGCTGGATCTTCAAACGTGACACACCTTCATGGCGAAATTATGAAGGGCAAGAGTGAGCATGATGAGGGTTTGATTTTTGATCTAAAACATCCAGAAATACAATTGGGTGACAAGGCAGCAGACGGACATCAAATGAGACCACATGTTGTTTGGTTTGGCGAAGCGGTGCCGATGATGAATAAAGCGGAGGAAATAATGGTTGACGCCGATATAGTTCTTGTAGTAGGCACATCACTTAATGTTTATCCTGCAGCCAATTTAATTTATTCTTGCCCGACCGATGCTGTTAAATATATTGTAGATCCAAACGACATACCAGTGAATAGCGAATTCACTCATTTAAAAGGAACAGCGACCTCAATACTCCCTAAATTGAAAACCATTTTAAGATTCCAAGAGTAATATATAGTTTTTATATTTTATTAACAAAAAAAGGAGCCAGTAAACTGACTCCTTTTTAAATAATATCAATTTTAACTAGTGTTTTATCACTAATTTTTTTGTTTCAATAATATCATTGTTATTTAATATAGAGTAAAAGTAAATACCATTTGAGAAGTTACTTACATCAACTTTATTCTGCCCGTTAACAATAGTCTGTTCTAAAACTTCTTCACCAATAACATTGAATAGTTTAAATGTTGATATAGTGTTCGATGGGTTATTGATATCAACAGTTACAAAACTATTTGCTGGATTTGGAAAGATATTCATTGTTACATCCCCTTCGTCTTCAACATTTAAATAACCACAGAATTTCAAATCGATTGAATCAATTTTAGCACCTCTGTCATCTAGAACGTGGTATCTATAATGCGTACAACCAACCTTATCATAAGGTAAATAATAAGTCACCATCCAAGCCGTGTCACTAGCAGGCAATGTAGCTTTTGCACCATCACCAGTGGTAAAAATAATATGCGGAGAGACCGTTGAAACCGGATAACAAAGTCCATCTAAGGGATTTGCACCCCAACAGAGATAATCTTCAACACCTTCAGCTTCATCTATTTTAACACGTTGTAATGACAAGTCTACTAAATCACCTCCTGATAAATTTACAACATCAAAGTGATACTCTGTTGTTGGACCTACAGAAGTTTCAATGGTTGTACCTGATAAATCTTCTCCATCGCCATGTTGAAGAAAAAACCCTATCGTTTGTCCATAACTAAATGTTAATCCTATCGCGTATACACTTAAAATAAGTACTAATTTTTTCATATTTAATAATTTATTGAGAACAAATCCACAATGGATCATAATACAAACAAATATAAGGAATAATGCTGGTGTTTACAATGTATTTGTTCAAAGTGGTTCAATACCAAGAATTCTGTTATTATTAGGAATTCAATAATAACATATAATTAATATGTATTTGATTATATACAATGATAAATTAACGTTATCTTAGCCCTAATTAGAAATTAGTGTACAATTAAAAAATAAAATCTATGAAAAAAATTACTATGTTGTTAGCTATGACGACTTTGTTCGTTTCATCTGCTAACAGTCAAATATTCTCGGAGGACTTTTCTTCGGGTATTCCTGCGTCATGGACGATACATGATGTAGATGGACTTACATGTATTACTGCTCATTCTGCATTTGCAAGTTGGGCTGCTACGGCAGATGAAAGAGCAGCGAGTACTTCTTGGTATGACAATTCTGGAACAGGACCGACAAACGATTGGTTAGTTTCTCCGGCAATTAGCTTACCAATGGTTGGTGTTACTGAATTACATTTATTTTATGATGCTGCGTCATTATGGAATGATTTTAAAGATGAATACAATGTTTTACTTTCTACTACAGGAACTGATCCGGAAGATTTTGATGTTGTGTTGGCAGAAATTATAAATGAACCAGCATATTTAAATACTCACAGTCTTAATTTAACAGCTTATGCGGGTAGTACGATTCACATTGCATTTCAACACGTATCTGATGATGAAGGTTTAATGTTTATTGATAATGTTATTGTTAAAGAAGTTTTCGCTAACGATATTACATTTATCAGTTCTACTACACCTTCAGTTGTTGAAGCAGGAGATGTTACAATTACAGGTGTTGTAAAAAACAACGGATTTGAAACTATTACATCATTCGATCTTGACTGGAATGATGGAACAGCTCATATTGAAACTATCGGAGCAACTATTGCACCGGGTGCGACTTATACATTCAGTCACCCAGTAGATTTAAGTGCTGCTTCAGGTGAATCTTTTGATATTGATATCTGTGCTACTATTGATGATGATGGAAACGAAGATGACAACTGTGGTGAAGATTATGTTTCTGCTGTTTCTTCAGTAGTTGACAAATATGTTGTTGGTGAAGAGAAAACAGGAACATGGTGTGGATGGTGTCCAAGAGGTACTGTTGCATTAGAAGGAATGGAAAGTGTTGAGAAATTTATTGGAATCGCTGTTCACAATGGTGACCCAATGACTTTAGCTCCTTACGATAGTGGAATTAATACTTATGTACCTGGTGGATATCCTGGTGCTGGTGTTGATAGAGTGCTTACTGGAGATCCAGGTAACTTTATGGATATGTTTAATACTAGAAAAACACATATTCCAGCTGCTTCAATTAGCGTTGATTACGAAGTTGTAGGATCAAATGTTGAAGTTACAGTTACTGCTGATTTTGTTGCAGGATTAAAAGGTGATTATCGTTTAGCTGCTGTTGTAATTGAAAACAATGTAACAGGTACTGGCGCAGGTTGGCCACAAGTAAATTATTATGCTGGCGGTGCTAACGGAGTTATGGGTGGTTATGAGTCTTTAGCTAACCCAGTTCCAGCTGAAGATATGGTTTACCAACACGTTGGTAGAGCATTAGGTGATAATGAAATTTTAGGAGCATCAGGTTCGTTACCAGCATTGGTTGCAACAGGATCTTCTTTATCTCACACTTATACAATTGCTTTAGGAGCTGATTGGAATGTTGATTGGTTAAGTTATGTAGGAATGTTAGTTGATGGAAATACTGGTGAAATTATGAATGCTGGTTATTTACCAACTGCAAAAACTAGTTCTATTGAAGAAGTAGCTTTAGATTTTAACGTAAACGTATTCCCTAACCCAGCAATTAATGCAGCTAACGTTCAGGTAAGTACACAATCTGATGCTGCTGTATCAATTGAAATTTACAACTTAATGGGTAAAAAAGTATATCAAACTCCAGCATCAAATGTTAATGCTGGTACTTATTACTATACTATTGACGTTACTGATTTTGCTGCTGGTATCTACAACGTAGTTACAACAGTTAACAATTCAGTATCTACAACAAAATTATCTGTTCAGTAGTTTATTGAATTAAGTATAATCTTATTATTAAAACCAGTGATTTTCGAATCACTGGTTTTTTTTATTTATAGTGTTAAAACATTATAATTTAAGAAATCAATAATAGCCTAGTAATTACCTTGAACAAACTGATATTAATTCCTATTTTTGAAAAGAAATTAGTTTTGGTCTAATTTTTGAAACATTAAGTAATAAAAACTATATGAAAAATCTATTTTTACTAAGTATCGCAATCGGAATAATGGGCGTTTTTTCGTTTACAGGTGTTAATGATGGCGGAGTCGATAAAAAAATGCCAAGTGTTACGCTAACTGATATGTATGGTAAAACAATCAACTCTGGAGACATCTCTAATAATGGAAAACCAATTATCATTTCATTTTGGGCTACTTGGTGTAAACCTTGTCGTCAAGAATTAAATACAATTGCAGAAGAGTATGACGATTTAGTTGAAGAGTACGGTATTAAATTAATTGCAGTTTCTATAGATGACGAACGTAATAAAAGTAAAGTAAAACCGGTTGTTGACGCTGCAGGTTGGGAATATGATATTTGGTTAGATACAAATAGTGATTTGAAAAGAGCAATGGGAGTTAATTATCCTCCGCAAACATTTATTATTGATGGTGATGGTAATATAGTTTATTCGCATGTAGGATTTGTTCCTGGTGATGAACAAGACTTATATGATGCATTACTAAAATTAATGGAAGAATAAATTCCATTTCTAATAAAAAACCAATCCCTATACCTATGAAGAAAATTTTACTTACCTGCTGTTTATTAGCAGGAGTAATAAGTTACTCGCAAAATCCTATGCAAGGTGGCAATGTTACTGGTAATGCAGAAACAAATATTCAATATTTAAATACAGATACGGTAATTGGCGCTTTTGCTCCTGAAGAAAAAATCGTAATGAATTCATATATGAACGTTAATTATAGCCTAGGTAAGTTTAGAGCAGGCGTTCGATTTGAAAGTTATTTACCCTCTACAGCTGGATACCCTTCTTTTTATACAGGATCAGGTATTGGTTATAGATATGCGCAATATGCAGGTGATAGAGTCACTGTTACCGCTGGTAATTTCTACGAGCAATTTGGTAGTGGAATGATTTTAAGAGCTTACGAAGAAAGGGCTTTAGGTTTAGATAATGCTTTAGACGGTGCTAGTATTAAATTTAGACCCGTTGATGGAATAGAAATTAAAGGATTAATTGGTAAACAAAGAGTTGATTTTGCTGATGGTCGATTAATTAATTCTGAAGGTATTGTAAGAGGAATTGATGGGAGTATTAACTTGAACGAATTAATTCCTAGATTAGATACCAGCGATTTAAGAATATCTATTGGTGGTAGTTTAGTGAGTCGTTACCAAAGTTCAACAAATGACACTATAATCCTTCCTGCAAACGTTGGATCTTACGGCGCAAGAATTGGCATTCAATACAAGAATTTTTACATCAATGGTGAGTATGTGATCAAAGACAATGATCCAAACGAACATAATGGATATATTTATAATAAAGGCCATGGTGCTTTAATAAACCTTGGCTATTCACAAAAAGGTCTAGGAATATTATTGACGGCTAAGTCGATCGATAATATGTCTTTTCGATCAGATAGAACTTTTGAAGGTAATCAAGCTTTCATCAATTATCTACCAGCTACTTCTAATAACCATACTTATAATTTGGCAGGATCACTTTATCCTTATGCAACTAACCTATACGGAGAAGTTGCTTATCAATTAGATGTATTGTATAAAATTCCAAAAAAATCATTCATAGGTGGTAAATATGGAACAGATTTACATTTAAACTTATCGGTTGCTACGGATCATGTAAGACATACTTCTGATTTAGATTTCGAAACAAATAGAATTTCTTATGTCGGAAAGCCATTTGATATGACCGATAGTTTATACAATTTTGATTTCAATATTCATGCGAGTAGAAAACTGAATAAAAAATGGAAAGCAAGTTTACACTACTTCCACTTCATCTATAATAATACAGTGAATAAAATTACCGATCACGAGAAATTTATCAAGTCGGAAGTAGTTGTTGGCGAAGTTCTTTACAAAATAAATCGTAAGCATTCCATTCGAATTGAAGCACAAGCACTTTTTACAGAAGTTGATCGCGGTAATTGGAGTACTTTTTTAATAGAATACACTATTTCTCCTAATTGGTTCTTTACAATTATGGATCAATATAATTATGGTAATCCTGATGAGAGTTTACGTCTACATTATTTACTAGGTTCGTTTGGTTATACACATAATCGTTCAAGATTTATGTTCATGTATGGTAAACAACGTGCTGGAATTTTATGTATTGGCGGCGTTTGTAGACCAGTTCCAGCTACAAATGGATTAACATTTACATTTACCCAATCATTCTAACTTAATTTTGATATTATGAGAACTTCTTTTCTAATCCTATTTTCTCTTACCCTTTTCACTTTTAATTTCGTGTCTTGCGATAAAGTAGCCTACCCATATATCATTAAAACGAATTTGGATACGACACTTTACCCTGGTAATTTTAGAGATTATGATTTTCCTACTTTTGAATCGAATCCAAACACATTAAGGAATGCGCTTATTGAGGACTATACAGGCCATAGATGTACGTATTGTCCAAACGCAGCAATTGTTGCACACGACATTGAAGAAGCTAATCCAGGTCGTGCTTTTGTAGCAAGTATCCATGCTGGTTCATCTGCAAATGGAGTGACTTCTTTTCAAGAGGTTCTTTTACCTGATTACCCAACAAATTTTATGAATGACCAAGGTTTAGATATGGGAGCGACATTCTTTCAAGAAGAAGTTGGCTTCGCTGCCAATCCGATGGGTAATATTAATCGTTTTAAAATGGATGCATTAGCAACAGATAACTTTTTCTATACTGCTGGTAACTGGACGCGCATCACTGATTCTGTTCTAACAACGACCTTAGATGTTAATATAACAGCAAAATCCTCTTATTTTGAAGAATCACATGGAATGTTTTTACATACAAATATTGAATTCTTAAATAATTTAGAAGGTACTTATAACGTTGTTGTTTACGCCATCGAAAACGAAAGATATGCACCACAATTAGACAATGGTGAATATATTCCAGCATATAAACATCACAATATTCATATCGGTAATTTATACGATGAAACTTGGGGTCGACTTGTATCTAGCGGTTCTACTGCGGCAGGTACAGCAATTAGAAATGACTTTTCTTATAAATTACCAGAAACGCTATCTAAAGAAAATATGCATTTCCTTATCATGGTTATTAATCGTGAAACATACGAAGTAATACAAGTGATTAAGCATGAACTTTAGGCAATAAATTCTATACTTTATTAAAAAGGTCCTTTTGTAATTCAGAGGGACCTTTTTTTGTTAAAGCCTTCTCCGCCTATATAAATTTTACTTTCAACACTTTTACTTATTGTTTTCTTAAACTTAAATACCACTTAATTTTTAACAAATTTTAGTTCCTTTGTGGACAATATTTACAAAAAATATTCGTCTCTTTATAAGGAGAATATCGATAAGGAGATGTTGATAAGTTAAACGTTAAAAAGTTTAATTATTTAGTAAATATTTCGTAATTTTAAAAAAAACCTATAATACAAAGATGCTATGTTAGAATTGTGCAAAGAGATACTAACAAAGGTTAGTTTTGACAAAGTTTTATTCCAAAAGGAATTAAATAAATCTCTTAAATGGATTAAGTCTGATGAAATTGAAGGATTTAAATCATGGTGTTTAAAAACCTTCGGCACTAAGTACCCAACGGTACTCAAAATTGCTTTTAATAAATCAAAGTAATATTTAATTTAGAGACGGATAGGATGTGAAAGCATCCTATTTTTTTTTCAAAAAATCTATATTCCGCATCAAACCATCATATTTAGTTCGCTTGATAGCAGAGACCTTAAAAAGGGTATTAAATGCTTCTTTTGACAGATCTTCTAACTCAGTTTTTTCTAAATCTTCATGCGGATTAAATTCCTCAATTTGATGTGCCAAGGAGAACCTATTCCACGGACAAACATCTTGGCAAATATCGCAACCAAACGCCCAGTTCTCCATTTTATCTTTAAATTCAGTTGGAATAATTTCATCTTTCAATTCGATTGTTAAGTAAGAAATACATTTTGACCCATCTATTAAATTAGGCTGAACGATGGCATCAGTTGGACACGCATCGATACATTTAGTACAAGAACCACAATGATCGTTTACAGGAGCATCATAAGCTAAATCTAAGTCGATAATTATCTCACCAATAAAAAAGAAAGAGCCGACTTGTTTAGAAAGTAAATTACCATTCTTACCTACCCAACCTAAACCTCCTCTTTCAGCCCAGGCTTTATCCATTACAGGAGCTGAGTCTGTAAAACATCGTGCATTCACATTTCCTGTTAACTCTTCAATATACTTCAGTAAATCTTTTAACTTGTACTTAAGCACAAAGTGATAATCCTTGCCGTAAGCATATTTGGAGATTTTAATACCTGAATCTTTAAATAAGTCCTTCTCTGGATAATAATTTAACAGCACAGATATGACGCTTTTAGCATCATCCACTAATAATGATGGATTAAGCCTTTTATCAAAATGGTTTTCCATATAGGACATGTTTCCATTGTATCCTTTTTTTAACCATTCTTCCAAATGTCCTGCCTCTTTCTCTAAGAATTCAACTTTTGAAATACCGCAAGATAGAAAACCAAGTTCTACTGCTTTTTCTTTAATCAATCGGCTGATTGTAGCCTTGTCCATCAAAAAAGTCCACTTTGATGATACCCTAAATCTCTCCCTAAATGTTTATACGTCTTTTCTGTAGCTTTCCTACCTCTTGGTGTTCTCATTAAGTAACCTTCTTTAATCAAAAATGGTTCGTAAACTTCTTCAATCGTTCCAGGGTTTTCCCCAACTGCAGTTGCTATTGTTGTCATTCCAACAGGACCACCATTAAATTTATCTACAATCACTGAAAGAATTTTATTATCCATTTCATCAAGCCCATTCTGGTCAACATTCAGCGCTTCTAAGGCTATATTGGAAATTTCTAATGTAATTACACCGTCACCTTTAATCTGTGCGAAATCGCGCACTCTACGCAATAATGCATTTGCAATTCTAGGTGTTCCTCTACTTCTTCTTGAAATTTCTACAGCAGCATTTTCATGTATCTCAACTTTTAAAATTCCAGCTGCCCTTGATACAATTTTAGTTAATGTTTTAGTATCATAATACTCCAACCTAGAATTTATTCCAAAACGAGCTCTAAGGGGCGCTGTAAGTAATCCTGAACGTGTCGTTGCACCAATTAATGTAAAAGGATTTAAAGAGATCTGTACCGTTCTTGCAGAAGGTCCTGTATCAATCATTATATCAATCATAAAATCCTCCATCGCAGAATATAAATATTCTTCAATCACAGGACTTAGTCTATGAATTTCATCAATAAATAGTACATCTCCTTCCTCAAGGTTAGTTAAGAGACCTGCCAAATCACCTGGTTTATCTAAAACAGGACCACTCGTGATTTTAATACCTACAGCCATTTCATTGGCAATAATATTAGCTAACGTAGTTTTCCCTAACCCTGGAGGCCCATGTAATAATACATGATCCAAAGATTCACTTCTTTGTTTAGCAGCCTCGACAAAAATGGAAAGATTGTCTGTCACCTTTTTCTGTCCTGAAAAATCACTAAACATTTTGGGGCGCAAGACCGTGTCGATCTCATGTTCTTCAGAAAACTGCTCCTCGTCTCTATAATCGAATGATTCCAATGTAAACTTATTTATTGTACGTTACTTTAATGTAAAGATAGGTAATAGATGATAGTTATTAGATAATAGTTTTTAGTTTTTAGTAGTTCGGGATTAGATAATAATTATTTGTTTTTAGGGAATAGAGATTAGGCCATAGTTTAGGATTAAAAAAAGCTCAGTTGTGTAAAGGGTTTAAGGTCGAAATAGAAAATAAAAAAAGCCCATTTAACTAAATAAATGGGCTTTTTTGAATATTTTTTTGACTAATGATCTTCTTCTCCTGGAGCTAAAGGCACCGTTTGAGGAATAAAATCTTCTTCAGCACCTGGCTTAGAATAATCATAAGGCCATCTGTGAACTTCAGGAATTGCTCCTGGCCAGTTACCGTGAATATGCTCAACTGGAGTAGTCCATTCTAATGAATTTCCTTTCCAAGGATTCTGTGTCGCTTTTTCACCTTTAGATGTGCTATAAAAGAAGTTGAATAAGAAAATTATTTGTGCCAATGCTCCAATAATTGCAAATATTGAAATTACAACATTTAGGTCCATAATCATTTCAAATTGAACTTTATCAAATAGTTCATAAACACTGTAATCATAATATCTTCTTGGTGCACCACCAATACCTACGAAGTGCATAGGGAAGAATACACCATAAGCAGACACTAATGTCAACCAAAAGTGAACCATACCTAATTTAGAATTCATCATTCTACCATACATTTTAGGGAACCAGTGATAAACACCTGCAAACATTCCAAAGATTGCAGACAATCCCATTACAACATGGAAATGGGCAACAACGAAATAAGTATCATGCACAGCAATATCTAACGCTGAATCGGCAAGTATTATACCAGTTACACCACCAGTAATAAACGCTGAAACTAATCCGATAGAGAAAAGCATTGCTGGCGTAAATCTTAGATTTCCTTTCCATAATGTAGTGATGTAGTTAAATACTTTCACTGCAGATGGAATCGCAATTAACAACGTTGTAAATACAAATACACCACCTAAGAAAGGGTTCATCCCTGATATAAACATATGGTGACCCCATACAATAAACGATAAGAATGCGATTGCTAAGATAGAACCAATCATTGCACGGTAACCAAAGATTGGTTTTCTTGCATTGTTAGCGATAATCTCAGAAGTTAAACCTAAAGCGGGTAACAATACGATATATACCTCAGGGTGGCCTAAGAACCAGAATAAATGTTCATATAAAATTGGAGATCCACCAGATTGCTCTAATATTTCACCACCAATCATTGTATCGTTAACATAGAAACTTGTTCCTAAAGTACGATCCATTAACATTAAAACAACGGCTGATACAAGAACAGGGAAAGATAAAACACCGATAATAGCGGTTACGAAGAACGCCCAAATTGTTAAAGGTAGTCTTGTCATTTTCATCCCTTTCGTTCTTAAGTTCAATACCGTTACGATATAGTTAAGCGAACCTAATAAAGAAGATGCGATAAAAATTGTCATTGAAGTTAACCACATTGTCATACCTGCACCAGAACCAGGTATAGCTTCTTCATAAACAGATAAAGGAGGATAAATTGTCCAACCAGCAGAAGCAGGTCCCGTTTCTAAGAACAAAGAATATAACATTAAGATACTAGACAAGAAGAACAACCAATAAGAGATCATGTTCAACAAACCAGATGCCATATCACGTGCACCAATTTGAAGTGGAATTAAGAGGTTACTAAAGGTACCTGATAAACCACCAGTCAATACAAAGAATACCATGATGGTACCATGTATTGTAACTAGACCAAGATACATACCTCGATCCAAAATTCCTTCGGGTGCCCATTTGTCACCTAAAAAGAAATTTAAAACACTGTTACTCTCTCCTGGCCATGCCAATTGTATTCTAAACAGAACCGAAAGGATAACCGCTACAACCGCCATAAAAATCGCAGTAACCAAAAATTGCTTACCGATCATTTTATGATCCTGAGAAAAGATATATTTCGTAATGAAACTTTCTTTATGATGATGTCCGTGTTCAGTATGAGCTGCTGCTGACATAATTTATTCTTTTATTAAATATTATTTTATTAACCTAAATTCTTAATGTGCACTATCGTGATTATCATCACCGTGATCTCCGTGATCACCATGTCCACCACCGTGAGCATTTGCTCCAGGAAGAGGTTTTGGTACCAAGTTAACTTCAGGTGCTACTAACGAATCATTCACTACCATCGTAATGTTTCCTTCATCCAAGTTAGCCCATTGATCATACTCTTCTTGCGTACCTACATAAACCATCATTTTCATGTTAGAGTGAGAAACACCACAAATCTTATTACACATTAGAATAAAATTAAATTCCGGATTACCAGTAATTTCACGCATTTCTTGCGTAGTATGAATTGGCGTAAATTTCAAATTAGTTCTCATTCCAGGTACACAGTTCATTTGCGCTCTAAAATGAGGGAAATAAGCTGAGTGCAATACATCTTGAGAACGTAAAATTATTTGATATTCTTGATCTTTAACTAAGAAAAGTTCTTTGGTCATATAATCATCCATTGCATAAGTATCAATAGAATCACCGTACATCAAATTCATACGTAATAATCGTTCTTTGATTCTATCTAACTTTTCAACTTTGGCAACCAATTTATTCACATTCGCCACACTATACATTTCTGTACCGTGCGCTTGCGCATCTAATTGTTCGTGTATAGTTTTCATTTGGTTATCCAAAGAAGCTACTTGCCATTTTACATGCTTTTCAGTAATAACACCTAAAGGATTACTATAGTCTCCATAAGCACCTACCAATTTGTAATCTGCAAATCCTAATTTATTATCATCTCCAGCATATCTAGCTGTCCAATCAAATTGTTTACCGTAGATCTCAATTATTTTAGCATCATCAGAAGGTTTACCAGTTATATCATTCCAAGTCATCAAACCTAAAATGATTATTACAGCAAGTACACAAGCTGGAACAACTGTCCAGATCATCTCTAATTTATTATCATGAGGAAACCAGTGCGCTCTTCTTTTTGGATCGTAAGCATATTTCCAAGCAAATACAAAAAGTAAACTATTTGTAATTACAAAAACAAGAATCACTATAACCCAGTTGACGTTATATAACCAATCAACTTCTAAACCTAATTTAGATGAAGCGTTTGGCAACATACCTCTACCATATGCGAATAGCATATAGAAGAATGAACCGAAGAATAACGCTAAGAATGCCAACATTAATCCAGCATTAATATTATTCGTTCTCAGATCAATATCCGCTTCACTTTTGCCTCTAATTTTTTTCGAGAGCTCATAAACACGCATTATCTGTGCAACGGCAATTACAACCAATACGATTACGACTAAAACTATAAATTTCATTCCCATTTCTATATTCTTTTGATCTCTATATTAATTAAATGTCGTGATGTTTACTTTCATCTAAGTAAGGATGATTCTTAGGCATCAACGGAGCTTTTGAAATGGTTGTTAAAACAGTATATGTAAACAAACCAGCAAAAACCATAAATAATCCAATTTCCAAAAAGCCAATATTTCCAAATTCACCCATTGTTCCTGGCATTACTAACATAAATACGTCAGCCCAGTGTCCTAAGATAATCACAAGACAAACAAACATTAAGATTCCTGCGTTTCTTTTGGCATCTCTTGACATTAAGATTAACATTGGAATAATAAAGTTGATCATAAACATACCCCAGAAGATAAGTTTATAATTTTCTATTCTCGTTACATAGTAAATTACTTCTTCAGGAATGTCAGCATACCAGTATAACATGAACTGAGAGAAGAATAAGTACGACCACAAGAAACTAGTTGCAAATATCCATTTACCCACATCATGAATATGACTATCATTAACCGCTTGTAAATGTCCTTTTTTCTTCAAATAAAGAATCAATAACATGATAGTCGTCATTGCCGTACACCACATTCCACCGAATACATACCATCCGTATAAAGTAGAGAACCAGTGTGCATCAACCGACATAATCCAGTGCCATGAAGACGTTGAGCTGAAATATCCAAATAAAACTAAAAACAATGCTCCTTTAGCGAAGTTTTTGAAGTGAATTTTAGTTCCACCTTCCAAATCTTCTTGCAAACTTCTTTTTCTAAATCCTTTATAAAATAAAACGTATACACCAAGGTATAAAACAGTAACACCCCAGAAGAACCCTTTAGTTAAAAAAGGAGCTTTATTCTGAATAATTGTATCATGTTCCACAACTACAGGATCCATCCAAGCATAGATATGACCAGTATGATGTCCATGATTTGTTAGTGCTCCAAACCATCCACCATCAGTGAAAGTTAGAACTAAAAACAATACAACTAAAATGATTGCACCTACAACTACATAAGAAGAAACACCCTCTACGACACGTTTAATTGCTACTGACCAACCTGTTTCAGTTGCATACTGTAAAGCAAGGAAGAATAATGCTCCCAATGCGATACCCATGAAAAACAATCCATCAACTAAGAAATTAGATAATATTCTAGTTGGCAATTGTGGTGTCTCCGAATTTTGGAATATACCAATGATAAAGGCTACTAAACCTACACCGATAACTCCGAAAATTGTCTTTTTAGCCTTTGCTGAAATTTGAAATTCCATTCCTTATTTATTAATTCTTATTATTAATTATAGATTCTGAACTCAACTCTTCTATTCTTCTGTCTACCTTCTTCAGTTGCGTTATCAGCGATTGGTTTACTTTGACCATAACCTACCGCATTAATTCTATTCTTCTCAATTCCTTTATCTGCCAAATACGCCTTTACTGATCTAGCACGCTTATGTGACAACCATTGATTAGGTAACCATCCACCAATATTATCAGTGTGACCGTTAATAATCAATTTATGATCAGGATTAGCTTCCATTAAAGCAACAACTTTATCAATTGCTGTGAATGAACTTCCTGCAATAGCATCTGAACCAGTCTCGAATACTAATCCTCTTATAGCATCAGATAAAACCGTTTTAGTTTCAGCAGAAACATCAGGACAACCATTATTCTCTTTAGAACCTGAAATTCTAGGACATTCATCCAAATTATCCATTACACCATCACCATCAGTATCCGTATTCGCATCGTATAATAATGGTTCTTCAATTTCCTTTTCAACACCTGCTAATTTCTCAACATAGTGTGTTACTTTCCAACGTTCGATTGGATTCAACTGAGACGCATGAGATCCCATTGCTCCTTTACCATAAGTTATAGTATAGAATATTTCACCAGGAGTTACTTCTTTCTTGTAAGCACCAGGCGAAGGGAATTTATCTCCACTGTTTGTAACAACAGTACCTTGGCCATCACCTTTTTCACCATGACAGTGAATACAAAAACGACCGAAAATAACTTTACCTTCATCAGCAACCTCTTTTGTATATGGTATTGGATTGATATCATTTTTTGCAGCATCACGTCCTTCAACACTTTGCGCATAACCATAAAGACCATGAGTTTTATCAGAATTAACTGGTGCACCATGATTATAAGGATACATTACATCTGCATTTTCACCAGTCCAATAAGGAACAGTTCCAGCCGGTGGTAAAAAAGAAAATTTTTCTTTTACCATATCTTGTGCTGCCTCATCGTATCTTCCTTCTACTTCACCATTATCTACATACGCCTCAACAGCTGGTGAGCGGTACATATCAGGCATATATTCTAATCCTGGAGAATTGTCATCAGCAACACAGGAAACCAATCCTGAAAAACTCAGTGTTGCAATTGCACAATATTTAAAAGCCTTCAATTTCATGTTTAAACTTTGTTTGTTTTTCAAAAAGAATCGTTTTGTAAATTCACAATACTATTCAATTACGTATTATTTAACAACTACGTAATCTTTCTCTTCAATTTCAATTATGTCTGTTTCCTTAATTTTTGCTTGTAATTCTGTTCCCGAAAATTTCGAATTTTCAGAAAGTCTAATTTCCATTACAAAACGATCATCCGTTGTACTTGGATAAGGGTTGTCAGCAGGCATTCCTGGTAACGTTTTATTTCTTATTAAGTAAGTTATTGCCATTCCGTGCGCAGCAAATAACACCGTTAATTCGAAAGTAATTGGAACGAAAGCCGGGAAATTCTGTAATAGTGTGAAATTCGGTTTTCCACCGATATTCATTGGCCAATCAACGATCATGAAAAATTTGAACCCAACAACAGCTAAGGTCATTCCTAATAATCCAAACATGAAGGCTACAATCCCTAAACGTGTATGTTTAACACCGATTATAGGATCTATTCCATGGATTGGAAAAGGAGAAAATACGTCAGAAATGTGTACACCTTCAGCTACTAATTTTTTAGCGCTGTCTTTTAGGACATCATCATCGTCATACATTGCATAAATTACTCTATCTGCCATGTGAAATTTTATTTATTCATTAATGTTTTAGCTTGTTCAGCCCAATTATCACGTTCTGCACGTCCAGGAAAAGATCCAGTGATCGAATCAAGTAAATCATATTCAGACTTTGTCATCTTACTTACTTGTTCGAATGTAAATATTCCTATATCATTCAAAACGCCTTCTAATTTCGGCCCAACGCCGCTTACTAATTTCAAATCATCTTTTTTACTAGGATCAACTGTTCCTAATTTCTCCATTAAAGATGAAATACGGCTCTGTTTCTCTTCGTGTGAGATTTCAATTTTTTCTTCGGCAACAATGTGTACCTCTTCTGTAATTACATTCTTCTCAACATCTACAGTTACTTCTTCAACAACACTTACTACCGTTTTCTTCGGAGATACTGGTTGTTTTGGTCTCTTTGGTGCAGTATCATTTTTATAAGACTCACCAGAAGATTTTAATATCGTTTTTAACTCAGCAATTGGAAGAACTGGGAAGTATCGAGCAAAGGCTAAATAGAAAACAAAGAATAAACCAATTGTCCCGATGTAAATTCCTATATCTGTCCATGTTGGATAGAACATACTCCAAGAAGATGGTAAATAATCTTCGTGAAGAGAAGTAACAATAATTACAAATCGTTCAAACCACATCCCAATATTTACAACAATTGAAATAAAGAAAGTGAATAATAGACTTGTTCTTAATTTTTTGAACCACATTAACTGAGGAGAAACAACATTACAAGTCATCATAGCCGCATATGCCCACCAGTAAGAACCAGTTGCACGGTTAATAAATGCATAAGATTCATATTCAACACCTGAATACCATGAAATAAATAACTCAGTTAAATAAGCTACACCAACAATAGAACCAGTAACCATTATTACAATGTTCATATATTCGATATGCTTCGTATGTAAATAAGCTTCTAATTTTAATCCTTTTCTTACAATCAACATGATCGTTTGTACCATTGCGAAACCAGAGAATACCGCTCCAGCAACGAAGTAAGGAGGGAAAATAGTTGTATGCCAACCAGGTATAACCGATGTTGCGAAATCAAATGATACAATCGAGTGAACCGAGAATACCAATGGTGTTGCTAAACCTGCTAATACTAAAGAAACAATTTCAAATCTATTCCAGTGTTTTGCTCTACCAGACCAACCAAAAGAAAGAATTGAATACATTTTCTTTGAAACTGGACTTTTTGCTCTATCTCTAATTGTAGCGAAATCAGGAATTAATCCGATATACCAGAATACAAAACCAACTGATAAATAAGTTGAGATCGCAAATACATCCCAAAGTAGAGGTGAGTTAAAGTTTACCCAAAGTGAACCAAATTGATTTGGAATAGGCATTACCCAGTAACCAACCCAAAGACGTCCCATGTGTATTAAAGGGAAAAGACCTGCCATAAATACGGCAAAGATAGTCATCGCCTCAGCAGCACGGTTAATCGCCATTCTCCATTTCTGTCTGAATAGTAATAGCACGGCAGAAATTAAAGTTCCGGCGTGACCAATACCTACCCACCAAACGAAGTTAGTAATATCCCATGCCCATTGAACAGTCTTATTAAGACCCCAGGTACCAATACCTGTTCCTAATAAATATAAGATACATCCTACTCCGTATAAGCCTAATAAAAGGGCTATGCCGAATAAAACATACCAAGCTTTTGGAGCCTTACCTTCAATAGATCTACAAACGTCTTCAGTAATATCATGATACGTCTTGTGACCTAAAATTAGTGGTTCTCTTATTGCAGATTCCTTATGCATTCGTTGTTAGTTTTAGTATTATCTAAAATAAATATATTCTTAATGTGCCGCTTCTTCGTGACCATCAGCATGTCCGTGATCATCACTTCCATGTTCTTCATGACCACCGCCATGAGATGTTTGTATTGCCTCAAGAGCTTCATTATGTTCGTTTCTAACTTTTACTTTGTACCAGATATTTGGTTTTACACCAATTTCTTCTAGTGCTTGGTAAGCTCTCTTATCTCCAGAACTTTTTCTAACTGTTGATTCTGAATCGTTCCAATCTCCGAAACTAATTGCATCTGCTGGACAAGCGTCAGCACAAGCCGTAGTCACATCTCCATCTACCACTTTTCTATCAGCTTTCTTTGCAACCAATTTGCCTGATTGAATTTTTTGAACACAGAAAGAACATTTCTCCATTACCCCTCTTGTTCTAACAACAACATCAGGATTTAATACCATTCTACCTAAGTCATCCTGTGCAGGATTTACTTCAGTGAATTTTCTGTATGAAGGATAGTTGAACCAGTTGAATCGACGTACTTTGTAAGGACAGTTGTTTGCACAATATCTCGTTCCGATACATCTATTGTATGCCATCATGTTTAAACCTTCGTTCGAGTGCGTTGTAGCAGCAACTGGACAAACAGTTTCACATGGTGCGTGATTACAATGTTGACACATCATAGGCATATGTACAACTTTAGGATTAGATGCTGGCTTTTTAAGACCTGTAAATCCTTCTTCGTTGAACTTGTCTAGATCTCTAGTACCAATTGTAGGTTCTACATGTGATGCATAATAACGGTCAATTCTTAACCAGTGCATCTCTCTACCTCTTCTAACTTCATCACGACCAACTACTGGTACGTTATTTTCAGAAGTACATGCTACTACACATGATCCACAACCAACACACGAATTTAAATCGATAGTCATTGCCCAACGGTGACCAACATGCTTTACAGGATGTTCTTCCCATAAATCAAATTCTTCCGTTAATTCTTCTTTATGATCCCATCCAGAATGTAAAACATGACGATGGTTGTATGCTGAAGACTCTTCAGCTTTATAAATATCAAAAGTAGTTTCTTTTAAGATCGAATTTCTTGCCATTACAGTTGCATGTGTTTGTGTACATGCAAGAATGTAAGTTTCGTTTGTATCTTCAATAGCCGCATCAAAAATGCTGAAATCGCTATTCGTTGTTAAAGCATATGCATTTTGACCGATAACATTGGTTGATGCTTCGCCATAAATACCATTTTGTTGATAAGCTGCCTTACCAATTTTCTCTCCATTAGCTCCTCTACCATATCCAACAGCGATACCGATAGTACCAGGTGCTTGACCAGGTTGAGGGAAAACTGCTAATTTAAGCGTTACGCCATTTACAGTTACGTTTACAACATTTTGAGCACTTTCTTGCCCCATTGTTTTTGCGTAACCTCTTTCATCCATATCTTCTGGAGACATTGTTACATAATTGTCCCAAGTCACTTTTGATATTGGATCTGGTAATTCTTGTAACCAAGGATTTCCAGCTTGTGTCCCTGAACCAATTCCAGCTTTTTGATATAAAGCTAATTCCCAAGTTCCACCAACTATTTTCGATTCTGCTTTACCAGCTGCAGCAAGATCACCATTAAATACAATAGCTTCTGCTTTTACTTCGCTTATATTATCAGTACTGTTATGTACAGTTTCTGACCAGTAAGATTCAAAATCAAGGTGTTTAGTTTGCATTGGGAAACCCCATTGCTTCCAAATTCCTCTTATATAATTGTAATAATTTTTACTTTCTTTACCAACATGCTCTGCTTTACCAGCCCAGATCAATAAAGATTCTGCCGCCGGACGCGTATCGTGTAATGGTCTAATTGTCGGTTGCGCTAAGGCATACTCTTCGCCTTTTGGATTGAAATCATTCCAAGCTTCTAAAGCATGACTTGCAGGACAGATAAATTTACATAAACTTGCTGTCTCATCAGCATAAGCAGACATAGACACAGAAAGACCAACTTTCGATAAACCTGTTTTGAATGCCTCAGCATTTGACAAGGTATAAACTGGGTTCGTGTTCCACATTAAAATGGCACCAACTTTACCTGCGTTCATATCTTTGACTAAAGCTGACATTTTATCATCTTCAGATTGGTACAAATTGATTGGATTATTCAACTTAATTGTACCGTTATAATTATTCAATGCGCTGTTAATTGCATTGACAATAGTTTGAATTGACTTTCTGTTTGAACCAGCAACTACGATTGATTCTCCTTTAGTTCCTTTTAATTCGTTTGCAGCTTCTTTAATATTAGCAACAACGTCTTCACTTAATGAAGAAAAATCAATTCCACTTACAGATTTCCCAGTAATTTCTCTATATAATAGAGCAACGACCTTACTTTCTTCAGAAGGTTTGATCATTGATCGGATATCCGCATTTGCTCCTGTTAAAGACATATTCGTCTCGAATTGGAAATGACGTGACATCCATTCTTTATCTGGATTTCTTGTAGATAAATAATCTCCTAAAAATTGTGTAGGTAAAACCCAAGAATTAAAGAAATCAGCGCCAATACTTACTACAGTTTTAGCTTTAGAAAAATCATAATCTGGAATTACTCGTTTTCCGAATGACTCAAGATTTGCCTCTCTAATACCATTGTATGAAATAGCATCATACTGAACGTGTTCAATATTTGAATTTGAACTTGCAGGAATTACTGCTTCTACAGCTGCTACAACATCGCCTTCAGCTACAGCCTCAGCAGCTGCCACAATAGGTTTTGGACTTGTTCCGTTTAATTCGTTTTTAAGATCTTCTATTATAGTTAAAGTAGAAGGACTAATTTCAGTGCCAGAAAGTAGAACTACCTTCTTACCACTATCAGTCACCGACTTTAATTGTTTCTTTATTGTTTCATCGATTGTATTCCAATCAGCAACTTCACCATTTACAGTTGGCTGTTGAAGTCTTTCACCATCGTACAATGATAACACCGACCCAACAATACGCGGATTAGATCCACCTTTAGTAATACCAAAATCACGGTTACCTTTAATATGGATAGGTCGACCTTCTCTTGTTTTTACTAAAATATTTGCATAAGTATCACCATCGTAATAAGTTGAAGCATACCAATTTGGCATACCTGGCGTTATCTCTTCAGGTTTTACTGCATAAGGAACTGCTTTAACAACAGGCGATTCACAAGCTGCAATAGTTGCCGCTGCTACACTAAATCCTAAAAATTTCAAAAAATCTCTTCTTCCTGTAGATGATTCCTTTAGCTTGTCGTCTGCTAAAAATTGGTCAACACTAAGTTCTTGTGGAAATTCATTTGCCGCTGTTGCTTTAAACTCCGGCGTTTGATTCAACTCCTCAAGACCTTTCCAATATTTTCTATTTGTTCCCATATCTGTATATAAGCCTCTTTAATCCTGTATTAATAGTGACATTTTGCACATTCCAAACCACCTAATTCTGCCACTGATACTTTGTCGTCTTCTAAATATTTCTGATACGTTTTCTTGTCTTTCAACAAACGTTCATGAATTACATTATAATAACTACCATCAGGTGCATTTGCAATATCAATATTTGACTCTTTATGACATTCAATACACCATCCCATTGTTAAGGTTGGCTTAGTAAATTTAACATCATTTTCATCGTAATCCGTATCAGTTACACCAACATTATTTAAATCTTCAGTAGACATCACTTTTGCCACTGTTTGTTTTTTCATATTACCGTGACATTGCTTACAATCAATTCCACCTGCAACTACGTGTTGTTGATGACTGAAATAAACGTGATCTGGTAAATTGTGAACTTTAACCCATTCGATAGGTTCAGTTTCACCTGTATAAGAACTAGTTGCTACATCATAACCAGCAGCCTTGTGAATTTTCGCTATTTCTTCCGTTCCAGTTGTTGAACCTTCAGTAACTGTTTTATGACAATTCATACATACATTCACTGAAGGAATGGTAGCATGTTTTGATTTAGTAACTGAGTTGTGACAGTATTTACAATCAATACCTAATTTGCCTGCGTGTAATTCGTGAGAATAAGAAATTGGCTGTACTGGTTTGTAGTTTTCATACACACCTAAATCTAACCATTTCACCATACCCATTGCAAGTAAACCAATTATTGCTATAAAAACAGTAACACCAAACCAGCCTCTATTTCTCCAAGCCCATGATTTTGCTGATTCCCCCATTGTAAGGTCTTGAGCCGGAGCATCACCTGCTTCTTTTCTAGCAATCGCTAATAAGTTTCCTTTAATTCCACCTACAACAGCAATCAAAGTCACCAATAAACCAGCGAATAACCACCAGTATAATGAACTTGATTCGTCTGTATTAGCAGTTACAAGACCAGTATCAGTTGGAGTCTCAGCTACAGGAGGCGTATAACCATCAATATAAGCCATAACATCATCAATCTGCTCGTTTGTTAAAGCCTGCGGCGTCATTACTGATCCCCACTTAGCAAACAAACCAGAAGCATATGAATCACCACTAGCAATTACTGCTGATGAATTTTTCACCCATGCATAGAAGTTTTCTTCTGATGAGTTTTCAATCCAACGTTCTCTCGCTCCTTTCAAAGCGGGTCCAGTCATGTCCTTGTCAGGAAAGTGACAAGAAGCACAAAAGCCACTGAATATTTTTTTCCCTTTTTCTGCATCCCCAGTTTGGGCATGAAGATTGGAAGAGAATGATACAAATACTATAAGCACTAATGCTGATAGCTTGATTTTACTAGAGATGAACAAATTTTTTAGTTTCATTTGCAAAATTTTATTCTTTTTTTGCTCGGTATATGTTACACGCAATTGCTGACAAAATTAGTAGAATGTCTGTTTATCCATAGTGTTTGGCGATAATTTTCAAGTTGGTACAGCTAATTTAAAACCATTCTAAATAATGAAACATTCGTTAATGCTTATAAAACAATTATATCTCGTAAAAAAGGTTAAAAATTAAAAGCAATTAAAGTTTGCAAACTAATCGTTATAAAGTATTTTTTTACCTTTGTTTTCAAATCATAAAATATATGTTCATTAAATTAATTCCAACATCATTACTTTTTGTAAGTACGATGGCTTACGGCCAAAATGATTGGCTTAAATTCCCAAATAGTAATGCTGATAGTGCAAAAGTTACCGTGAAGGAACTTAATTATAATGCGCCTGATGGAAAGGTAATTGTTGAAAAAGATGCAAGGCTTGATAAATTAGATGAATTTGTTAGAGCAGGCGATGGAACAATTCAAGGAGTAAAAATAGATGGTTATAGAATTCTGATATTCTTTGATCAATCCAAAACTGCAGCTGAGCAGAAAAAGGCGGTTTTTTTAAGTCAAAATAGTGGGGAGAAAGCCTATATGGATTATTCGGCTCCAAATTACAGAGTGCGCGTTGGAAATTTCAGAACTAAATTAGAAGCAGAAGCTTTAAAAGCAGAATTGATGGGTACTTTTCCAACTGCTATTGTTGTAGAAGATAAGATTCAATTACCAACTATACCAGAATAGGAATAACAACTTTATTTGATCACGACAACTTATGTGAGTTTGATTAAATCTGAATACTAGACATAAAAAAAACCAGCTCAATTATTGAGCTGGTTTTTTTTATGTCTTACTATGTTGTTATTAAAGTTTTGCTTCAACTTCCACTTCGTGGTATGCTTCAACTAAATCACCTACTTTAATATCGTTGAATTTATCAATATTCAAACCACATTCGTAATTTACTTTTACTTCTTTAACATCATCTTTGAATCGCTTCAATGAACCAAGTCCACCAGTGTAGATTACAATACCATCTCTAATAACTCTAACATCAGAATTTCTCATGATTTTACCTTCCGTTACAAAACAACCGGCAATTGTACCCACTTTAGAAATTCTGAATGTTTCTCTGATTTCTGCAATACCTAGAATCTCTTCTTTAAATTCTGGCGCTAGCATTCCTTTCATCGCTTCTTGAATTTCTTCAATCGCTTTATAGATGACAGAATATAGTCTTACATCGATTCCTTCTTTCTCAGCTAGTTTTCTAGCAATAGCAGAAGGTCTCACTTGGAATCCTATAATAATAGCTTGCGAAGCGGAAGCCAATGTAATATCAGCCTCAGAAATTTGTCCTACACCTTTATGAATGATATTCACTTGGATTTTTTCAGTTGACAATTTCAATAATGAATCAGACACAGCCTCAACCGAACCATCAACATCACCTTTCACAATAATATTTAATTCTTGGAAATCTCCAATTGCGATACGACGACCGATTTCGTCCAAAGTCATTATTTTCTGAGTACGTAATCCTTGTTCTCTGTGCAACTGCTCACGTTTGGAAGCGATTTGTTTCACTTCACGTTCGTCAGCTAAACAATGGAATTGATCACCTGCACTTGGTGCACCATTGAATCCTAAGATTGAAACTGGTGTTGAAGGACCTGCTTCTTCAACAGATTGTCCTTTATCATTATGCATCGCTTTCACTTTACCATAATGTTGACCAGCAATAATCGGATCACCAACACGCATTGTTCCAGACGAAACCAATACTGTAGTCACATAACCACGACCTTTATCAAGCAATGATTCTACGACTGTACCATTTGCACGCTTATTAGGATTCGCTTTTAATTCTAATATTTCTGCTTCAAGCAATACTTTCTCAAGTAACTCTTCAATATTTTGACCTTTCTTCGCTGAAATTTCTTGAGATTGGTATTTACCACCCCATTCTTCAACTAAGATATTCATTTGAGAAAGTTGCTCTTTTATCTTATCAGGATTTGCACCTGGTTTATCAATTTTATTAATTGCAAAAACAATTGGTACACCAGCAGCTTGCGCGTGAGATATTGCCTCTTTAGTTTGAGGCATCACATCATCATCTGCCGCAACTATAATAATTGCAATATCCGTTACTTGCGCACCACGAGCACGCATCGCTGTAAAGGCTTCGTGACCTGGAGTATCTAAGAAAGTAACTCTCTTACCACCTTTAGTCTCTACAGAATAAGCACCAATATGCTGTGTAATTCCTCCGGCCTCACCGTCAGTTACATTTGCTTGTCGAATATGATCCAATAAAGAAGTTTTACCGTGATCGACATGCCCCATAACAGTTACGATTGGTGGACGATCAGATAAATCTTCAGGTTTATCTTCTTCAACTACAATAGACTCTTGTACTTCAGCACTAATAAATTCAGTTTCAAAAGAGAATTCATCTGCAACCAATTGAATCGTTTCACGATCCAGTCTTTGATTTATTGAAGCGAATATACCTAATGACATACATGCACCAATAACCTCAGTTGGACTGACGTTCATCATTGTTGCCAATTCAGACACTGAAACGAATTCAGTAATCTTCAATATACTTTTTGCTAATTCTTCTTGTTCTAATTCCTCAGCTCTTTTATCAGCACCTAACTGACGTTTCTCTCTTCTAAATTTAGACCCTTTACTCTTTCCACCACCTTGTAAACGTGCTAGTGTATCCTTAATTTCTTTTTGGATTTCCTTATCAGTAACGACAGGTTTTTCCTTTTTCTTAAACTTGCTATTTTTATTTCTATTTGCAGCAGGCGAAGCAGATCTTTGCGTTGTTGACGGAGCTTGTTTTTCAGGATTAACCTTTTTAATTCGCTTCCTTTTCTTTCTCGAATTTGCTTTCTCTCTCTCAACAGGTAAAACAATTTTACCAACTACTCTCGGTCCTGTTAACTTTTCAGAAGTTGCTTTAATAGTCTCAATTGGTGCATTCGGTTCTTTAACCGGTTTAGCTGCAGGCTCCTCCTCTTTTTTCGGTTCAGGTTTCACCTCCTTTTTAGGCTCTTCCTTCTTCGGTTCTGGAGTTGGTGCTGGTTTAGCTTTTGGCTTTTCAGCAACTACTTTTTTCTTTTTATCTGGTCTAGTTTTTTGATTTATTGCATCTAAATCAATACGTCCGAGAACGGCTAAGCCGCTTTTGTTATCCGATTCGTCCTTTTCAATGATAGGCTTTTTGTCGATTACAGCGGCAGGCTTTTCTTCTTCGACAGGAGCTTCTTCTTTCGGCTTCTCTTCAGTTTTTGTAGGCTCTTCGGCTACAGGCTTTTCGACAACAGGCTCAGGTATAGGCGTTTCCTTTACTGCTTCTACTTTTTTAGGAGTTTCTTCAACAATTTCGTCCACATCGTCGTCGTCGTCATCATCGTCATCGTCTGAATCTTCGTCACTTGCCCCCTCTTTCTTAATATCCTTAAGTGAGATAGATTCACGTTTTTCACGCACAATCCCAGCACCTTCAGAAATTTGTTTCGCTTCCTTGTCGTCCGCGAACTCTCCTTCTAAAACACTCAAAATCTCGCCTTCGATTTTGGTATTCGGTTTAGAATCAATATCGATTCCTTTGGTTTTCAAAAAATCAACAATAGTACTAATACTAATGTTAAACTCTTTTGCCACCTTATTCAACCTTTTTGCCTTACCTGCCATTCTTATTTTTTACTTTAATGCCTCAAATGTAAAGAAATACTTTACTTATTTTTATTAATCAACTTTAATTTAATAAAATCTTATTCGAACTCTGCTCTAAGTACACGTAATATGTCTTCGATTGTTTCAAGTTCTAAATCGGTTCTTTTTGTCAGTTGTTCTACATCCAATTCAAGTACTGATTTTGCTGAATCAAGGCCAATTGATTTCAATTGTTTAATTACCCATCCTTCAATTTCATCAGAAAACTCTTCTAAATCCACATCTTCAATATCCTCAGCTCCTTCACGGTATACGTCAATTTCGTAACCACTTAATTTACCTGCTAATTTAATATTGTGACCACCTTTACCAATTGCTAATGACACCTGGTCAGTTTTTAAATAAACCTCAGCTCTATGATTCACCTCATCCAATTCGATTGAAGTTATTTTTGCTGGAGATAATGCACGTTGAATAAATAATTTTTCATTCGTTGTATAATTAATTACATCGATGTTTTCATTTTTCAACTCTCTCACTATTCCATGAATTCTTGCACCTTTCATACCAACACAAGCTCCAACTGGATCAATTCTATCATCGTAAGATTCAACTGCTACTTTTGCCCTCTCTCCTGGCTCTCTTACAATTTTCTTAATGGTAATTAAACCATCAAATACTTCTGGTACTTCTAATTCGAATAAACGCTCAAGGAATTCAGTTGCTGTACGTGAAAGTACAATTACTGGGCTATTGTTTCTTAAATCAACTCTTGCAACTACTGCACGAACAGATTCACCTTTTTTGAAATAATCAGATGGAATTTGTTCTTGTTTAGGTAAAATTAACTCGTTCCCTTCATCATCAAGGACAAGTATTTCTCTTTTCCAAACCTGATAAACTTCACCAGTAATGATTTCTCCAATACGCTCTTTATATTTTTTATAGATATGATCTTTCTCTAACTCAAGAATTCTAGAAATTAGATTTTGTCTTAATGAAAGTACGTTTCTTCTTCCAAAATCATCTAATTTCACTTCTTCTGCAACCTCTTCCCCAACTTCAAAATCAGGCTCAATTTTAATCGCGTCTGATAATGCAATTTCAATATTTACATCTTCAACCTCACCATCTGGAACAATCTCTCTATTAATCCAAATTTCCACATCACCTTTATCTGGATTGATAATCACATCAATATGCTCATCATTTCCATACTTCTTTTTAAGCATAGATCTGAAAACATCTTGTAAAATGTTCATCATCGTCTCTCTATCGATGTTCTTAAATTCCTTAAACTCTGAAAAGGATTCTATTAATTCCAACGCATTCATTCTGTATATATTTAGTTTTTTAATCAATTAAAAGAACTGCATTAGCCATAACCAGTTCAATTAATCTTTTTTAAAATGAAATAATCAATTTTGTTTCTTTTATATCTTCAAACTTTAATTCTAATTGCTTAATCTCAAGCACTTTTTTCTTTTTCCCTTCCAATCGAACCTTTTCTTGGGTCTCAACTGTAATTCCTTCTTCACTAAAGTCCTTTAATTCGCCTTCAATACTCTTCCCATGCTCTTTCAAAAACACTTGAACATTGCGACCAATATTTTTTTCGAATTGCTTTAAAACACGCAAAGGTTTGTCAAGTCCCGCAGAAGTTACCTCAAGTGAAAAATCTTCCTCCTCACGATCTAAATTATGTTCAATATTTCGACTTACTGCAATGCAATCTTGGATTGAAACAGATCCCCCCATTTTATCCAATTCAACAAGAATTAAACTATCCTTATTTATTTGTAAATCAACAATAAACAACGTCGGATCATGATCCGCAATGCGCTCATTAGCCAATTCTAATATTTGTTCTTTATCAATCATTTTAAGTACGCAAAGAGGGGACAACGTGTCCCCTCTTTTTTTATTATAATATCAATTATGGCGCAAATATAGCTATTTTCTTACAATTATGCAATCATTATTGAAAACTTCTTTAATTAATAAATTCTTCTATTAGAAGACGTTTCGACAAAAAAATATTACTCAGCAACTTTATTATAGAGCATTATTTTACTTGGTGAAGCATCATTCATGATACTTATTATTTGAAATTCTAAATGATAATTCCCGTCAGAAACAGTATTCGGCACATAAATGAGTTCCGTAATTGTTTTTGTTAAAGACGGATTTGTTGGATAATTCCAAAAAATACGATGTGCATTTAATTCGCCACCATCTACCTCCCTGTCAACAGAAGGTAAATCAACTAATAAATGCTTAATACCACTATCAACTATATATTGCATTGCACAAGCTGTAAAGTATGGAGGATTAGTATTTGAATATTGATGGGTTTTCTTTTCGGTTGAATTGGTTAAAGTTCGTATCACAAGCGCATCCACATGACTGATGTCAAGTTCACATTCTAATATACTGGCCTTGTCAATGACTAAATCATCTTCCTGATACTGTTCATTAAATACTTTTTTTGGCTGAACAGTAATCACATGTGCGTCAAAATGAAACTGTTTAAGCACATCGTTGATTGAATAAAATTCTTTTGATATATGTCCAACACACTCTGTATGCGTGCCATTACCGTGTGGATTCAGCATTACATTATTAAAATTGACTGCACCTCCTTGTTTTACAGCCCCAATAAATCCCTCACCAACCACAGGTTCTATTTTAACAGGATCACAATACCAAGCATTTACATTATTAGGACCTTCCACCAATGGAATTGATATGTCAATTCCGTTAGCTGTATCGATAAAAGTATTTTTGTCTAACCACAATTTCATTCGACTAAAGATAAATTTAAATTCTCAAAAGAGAAATAAATTATAGCTTCATATCAATATTACCCCCTTTCTATTGCGTATGATTTCTACAAATTAGATAACTTTATTTTTTTTTAGTACATTATGGCAAAGTATAAACTAATTTTAGAAGACGACTTCACGTTTGAATTGATAGGAATCTGCTCTAGCAATGCAGATTATCAACTTTGTTGGGGAATAAATAAAACATTAGGCATTCAGTTAAGTAAAATTGAAGATCTTAATCTTTTGGTAAAAAAAATTGGGGAACAAGAATTTTCCATGTATGAATATTTTGACGAAACGGAACATATCACTTATCAATTGGTCAAAAACACCTCTAATCAATTTAATCATTTGATTCCAGAAAAAGACCAAATTGATTATTTCCTTCTGATAAAAAACAATTATACGTTAGAAATTAATAATATCTTAACTTCGCTAAAAGAGTTAGATAGTATCTTAACCGCATTTATATTTGATCCAGAAGAATTAAAATCAAAATCGAATTTAATTTTTTAACTCAAAGACATAAGCCTTTAAGACAATATAGATAAAAACACAATGAAAAAGACAAAAATAGTCGCCACTATGGGGCCGGCATCGACAAGTTCGATAGAAATTTTAAAGCAAATGATTATTGAAGGTGTAAATGTATGCCGACTAAACTTCTCACATGGCAGCCATGAAGACCATAAGAGAACAATAGAAATGATTCGTGAAATTAACAAAGAAAGCGAATATGATGTTTCTATTCTTGCAGATTTGCAAGGACCTAAGATTAGAATTGGTGAGGTTGAAAATAATGGGATTGAACTAGTAGATGGTGAGAATTTAACGATTACCACGAATGAATGTATTGGCACCAAGGACAAAGTTTATTTAACATACCAAGAATTTCCACTAGATGTTTCTGTTGGAGATAAAGTATTAATGGATGATGGGAAGTTGCAATTAGAAGTTACGGCAACAAATAGAAAAGATAAAGTTGAGACAAGAATTGTTCACGGTGGAATTCTAAGTTCTAAAAAAGGAGTGAATTTACCGAACACAAAAATATCATTGCCATGTATCACCCCTAAAGATAGCGCTGATTTGGCTTTTGCACTTGCGAATCAAGTTGATTGGGTTGGACTGTCTTTTGTTCGTTCCGCTAGAGATATTATTGAATTGAAACATATCATTAGAAATGCACAAAGTCATGCTAAGGTGGTTGCAAAAATTGAAAAACCGGAAGCGATTGATGATATTGAAGACATTATTATTGCAACTGACGCTATAATGGTTGCTCGTGGAGACTTAGGTGTAGAGGTTCCAATGGAAACGGTTCCTAATCTTCAGAAAATGATGATTAAGATTTGTAGAAAATTTGCTAAACCAATCATTGTTGCAACGCAAATGATGGAAAGTATGATTACTAATTTCACCCCCACAAGAGCTGAAGTGAATGATGTGGCAAATGCTGTTTTAGATGGAACGGATGCTGTAATGTTATCTGGCGAAACTTCTGTTGGCAAGTATCCAATTGAAGTGATTAGAGCAATGACTAAAATTGTGAATGAGGTTGAAAAAAATGACGAGATTTATCACAAGGAAGAATTGCCAGAGAAAAATCAAGATAGATTTATAACTGACTCTGTCTGTTTTAACGCTACTAGACTTGCGCAACGCGTAGAAGCTAAAGGAATCATTACAATGACTTTTTCTGGATATACGGCTTATAAAATATCTTCGCAACGTCCAAAATGTTCGACTTTTGTTTTCACGGAGAACAGACAATTATTAACTCAATTGAACCTTCTTTGGGGTGTGCAAGCATTCTACTATGATAAAATGGTAAGTACTGACCATACGATTAGTGATAGCAAATACATTTTGAAGAAAAAAGGTTTATTAAAAGAAGGAGAATTGGTTATTAATATTGCCTCTGTTCCAATTGAAGATAAAGGTAAATCGAATATGGTGAAATTAAGTTATGTTTAATTAGACTTAAAAATGTCCTGCTAATACAACGGCATTTTTGTACACTTTTCTCCATCCATTTTGATCTCTTACTGTGGTATAAACGATATAGGTGCCTATACTGGCTTTAAAACCTTCATCGTTTATTCCATCCCAAGTGAATAGCGCTTCATAACCCATGAAGAAATTGTCTTCTAGTTCCTTTATCATTCTGCCTTGATTGTCATAAATTTCAATATCGATAATTAGGTCTGCTTTGATGAAATTTAACGCAATAGTCAATACATCGTTATAGCCATCATTGTCCGGAGAAAACAATTGAGGTTCGATCGTTATATCTCCTAATTCTTTTGTTTGTTGGTATTGAGAATTCCTATATCCAGGGGTTCCCCAATCTACAAACTCAGAAGCTGTATGCCAATTATCTCTATTGTTTTGGGAATCATCATAAATAATTCGCTCGAGTGATTTTCCATCAAAATCATCTAACAGTGAGAATTGCATTTTCTCAGAATAATTTAAAAAGTCTAAAATTAGATCGTCTTCGTACATCAGATATACGGTGCCTGAATCATTCGGAAAAGAAGGTAAATCTCCTTGAATAAAACTTGCGGAATTGTATATACTGTAATTCTTAACTATGCTACTTGTATCTTCAGAAACGACAATGAAATTTTGAGGCAAAAACAATGTACGCTGATTTACAATTTGTTTTGCATTGGCAATGCCTTCATCCCAATTGCCAATAAAGATTTCACTTAAGTCGATTAACTTATCAGAATTATTGTAAATTTCAATATAATCTGAAGCACCTGTTATAGGATTAAATAGTACTTCATTTAGAATTAAATCATTTGCAATTGGTTGAGAAGGTAAGCCAATTTTAGAAGTAATCAATTTATCATTCCCCCAACAATCATTTGCGTTTGTAATTGTTAAATTATACAGTTGATTAGCTGCAAGCATTGTCGTTTTTAATTCAATTATACTAGAATTGATATAGCGCCATTCTAACGCTAAGTCTCCTGGGTTAATTGAAAAGTCAACTGAAACAAATGTATCTAATGGCTCCGTAAAAATTAGTAAAAAGGAACTGTCATTAATCACCAAAAGATTCTTTAAATCTGGTGACGTAATATCAGCTTCTTCGGTCCAAACAGAATTAATATGACCAGGCGTACCGCCATTCATATCAATAGAAGCCGACCAATTCTCTGAATTTGAACATTTATCAATAATATTTTTTCGTTCCAACGTCCAACCGCCATTTATCTTATCCTCATTTTGATACCATTGCACAGTGTAAACCAAATGATCAACAACCGTTGCCTCATTATTTTTAAGTACCAATGAATCTTTTAAATTGTTTAAGTTGGGGAAACTAGCAAGTCCTAGTTTATTCTCTATATCAAAAAGCGCAAGATCATCTGTTGAACATATTAAAACATATTGATCTGGCAAGAGTAAATATTCGGACAATGATGTATTTGATAAATTATCAGAGAGAATCCACCCATTCAAATCAATCACCTTTTCAGATCGGTTATACAACTCTATAAATTCGACTTCAGGTAAACCTATGGTCGGCATTGGATCAGGAAATAGTTCAGTAAAAATGATATCGTACGCTTCACCAGTATCAATCTCAATATACTCGAATGGTATTGTCGTAGTTACTATGCTGTTTTCTGCTAAGTCCGTAACATCATTTATTGTGAGATTATAAGTCTCTAAATTAGAAAAAACAGCGTCAAATATTAATGATACATGCGAAGGATCAAGAACGTTTAAAACTGCACTAGTCGGATTTCCAATTCCGCCATCAATAATATAATTCAAGCTATTTTCAACACTTAATTCATTCATGGATTCATTGAAAAACAAATCAATTTGATTGTTGGCTACAACTTCGATTGAATTTAATAATGGTGCTGTTCCATCAACATAAGGTGAACCCAAGTCATCGAACATAAATTTATCAGAACGCGTAGCTGTATATTTCGCGTAAACACCAAAATATTCTGTGGTTAAATGCGTATTCTCGAACACCGTTCCTTCGCTTATAAAATCATGTCCTCCTAAATTATCACGGAACAGCTCCCAATTCCCAACGGCATCTCTAGTAACTTGGATGCGAACCTTCACAACATCTGTATTTACTGCATCATCAGCACCGTCAATGATTTTTGTAACTGTTAGACCAGTCTGTTGGTAGAGTGAAATCTCATCGTCCGTATTCCCGATTTGGACGAAATAACCATTCAAAGCAGAATTGAGATTAGTATTATCCGACACTAAATACACGCGTGCAAGATTAGAAGATGAAGGATTAAAATCTAGTTGTAAAAAAAAGTCCCAAACAACATCATCAATTAATGTACTGCTCACTGTCAAATAAGCAATATCGGCCTCAGTTGGTGCATTCAATTGTAAAACAGCGTCTTCATTTATTTCAAATTTCGATTCTTCTCCAATCCATTCTGGAGCAGTATCAAAATCACCATCAGAAAAGTCATCCGAGAATTGAGCGTTGGTTAGGTAACTAACAAAAAGAAATACTGCTGTTAAATAAAATTTCATTTGAAAAAGCTTCGGGCTATTTAAATATAGTAATTTTGAAGCGTTTAAAAAATATTAATGATGAAAATTGCAATTGTTGGAGCAACTGGAATGGTTGGGAGTGAAATTTTAGAGGTTTTAAAATCTTATAATTTACCGGTAGACGAATATTTATTTGTCGCATCGGAAAAATCTATTGGAAAAGAAATTTTCTATAAGGACATCGCTTATAAGTTGATAGGTTTAGCTGATGCAGTAGCTGCTCGACCTGATATTGCCATATTTTCTGCAGGTGGTGAAACATCATTGGCTTGGGCGCCTAAATTTGCGGAAGTTGGAACGACTGTAATTGACAATTCAAGTGCTTTTAGAATGATGGAAGGGCATAAATTAATTGTTCCTGAAATTAATGCTGAATTGATTACAAGTGAAGATAAAATTATTGCCAATCCTAATTGCTCGACGATTCAATTGGTAATGGTATTGGCTCCTTTGCACAAAAAATATGGTGTAAAAAGAGTCATTGTCTCTACCTATCAATCTATTTCTGGTTCAGGTATCAAAGCCGTACGTCAATTAGAAAATGAAAAAAACGGTATTGCAGGAGAAATGGCGTATCCTTATCCTATTAATGAGAACTGTTTGCCACATTGCGATTCGTTTCTAGAGAATGGGTATACCAAAGAGGAAATGAAGTTGACGAATGAAACCAAAAAAATTCTTGATCCTTCAATTAGCGTTACCGCTACTGCTGTTCGTGTGCCAGTTTCTGGAGGACATTCTGAAGCTGTCAATATCGAATTTGATTCGGAATTTGATTTGGCAGATATTCGAAAAATGTTGAGCGCTACGGAGGGCATCACATTAAAAGATGATCCGACAACCAATACCTATCCGATGCCTATTTATGCAAAAGGCAAAAATGATGTATTTGTAGGTCGTATTCGAAAAGACGAAAGTCAAAAGAATACGTTGAACTTATGGATTGTTGCTGATAATTTACGAAAAGGCGCTGCGACGAATGCGGTTCAAATCGCTAAGTATATCATTGATAAAAAAATATATTAACCTAATCTCGATTATTCATCAAGTTTCAAATTATCATAGATTCTAACGTTTTCAGCTTTATTATTAGTGAAATAAACAACTGAAAGGTCTCTATATTCTAATGCATTAATGTCAAAGTCTTTTACTGAAGGATTGACTAATCTTATGTCTATATTAAAGTATAATGGCATTACAACTGCATCATCCATTAAAATCTGATCAGCTTTGGCATAAAGCAACATTCTTGCCTCTGGATTAATTTCTCGCAAGGCTGCCTCGTACAATTCGTCAAAAGCAGGATTGGTATATCTGAAATAATTGATTGATGCTGCTTTTCCTTCAATTATGTTTTTACTATAGAATAAGTAGAGAAAGTTTGAAGGATCTGGTGAATCTGCAATCCAGCCAAATCTCCAAAAATCAACTTGACCGCGCTCAACTAGTGGATGTAATTGAGACATTGGAATTACATTCAACTGAATATTAATTCCGAGGTTCTTCTTCAACATAAAAGTAAGCGTCTCAGCTATCTTCTCATTAATACCACCACTTGCATTCAGGTTCAAAGTAATTTCCGGGAATCCTTCACCATTTGGAAAGCCTGCTTCCCGCATTAATTTTTTTGCCAATTGCGGATCGTAAAAATACCCTTTCACACTTTTAGTTGGATACCCTTTCATTTCAGGAACGAATCCATTGTGAGCAGCGCTTCCTTCTCCTTGCAAAACAAAGTCGATTAAAGAATCCCTATCAATGGCATAATTGAATGCTTTTCTCACTTTAACATTACTAAATACTTCACTTGTGTTTAAGAACCCATAATATTGGATATTCAAACTATTAATTGCTTGCACTTCAAAATCTTTATTCTTTCCATCTCTTGCATCTTCTAGCGTACCCATAATGTTTGGAATCTCCTCTACTGGAATGCCCCATAAAACATCTAGTTCACCACGTTGAAAAGATTTGAGTTCGTCATGCTTATCTTTAATAAAAGTGAAGGTAACCTTATTTAAGAAAGGCATTTGGGTACCAAATTCATCTTTTCGCCAATAATTTTCATTCCTTATAAAAATAGCACTATCACCATTGACGATAGTTTTTGGTACAAATGGACCTGATCCAATAATTTTATTTTGCATGCCTTCGTATCCATACGTGTCAATCGCTTCGACAGGATAAACGGATGCCGCGAGAATGGCTAATAAATTCGGTAAACCTGCATTTGGGTTAATTAATTCGAGTTCTAATGTATAATCGTCAACGACCCTAATCCCCGCAACATTATCAGATTTTCCTAAAGCATACGCCTCAGCACCCAATAATTTATCTCGGAATAATGAAGACCATTTATTCGACTTATGATTCGAGCAAAGAAACTCGAAACAATATTTAAAATCATGTGCTGTTATTTCTCTCCCCTTGCCTCCGGGAAAACATGGATCGTCATGATATTTAACACCTTTACGTAAATGGAAAGTGTATATTTTTTTAGAATGATCTATTTCAAAAGAAGCCGCAATTGAAGGCTCAACTTCAAGCGTTTTTTGATTCAATCTCAATAAGCCCTCATAACTTTGGCTTGCAATATGGTTCGAATAAATATCGTTAATCCCAGCTGGAAATAAGCTTGTATAATCCTCAATTGAATTTAATTTAAGGATTCCTCCCGTAAATTTCCCGCCTTCTACTTCTACTAGCGAATTTGCATTTTTATCCTCTTCAAAAGTATTAGAATCACTCCCATTACATGCAATAAGCATGATTCCAAATACTAAGCTAAATCCTATTGTCCTATAGTACTTCATTAACATAATTGGAGGTTGTCAAATATTTAAACTTATTAAATTAAATAGTTACTGCCCTTCTGAAAGGGTTTCTATGCGTATATCCATCAGGATTCGTAAATCTAATCGATAATTCAAATCCTCCTCTATAATTAGAAGCTTTAGAAAGACTTGACACATTAATATCATAAGATAATCCGAAAGAAAAATATTGCACATCTAAAATTACTTGCGGAATAATTGCATCAATTACATTTGTTATTCTTGTGGATAAACCACCTGTAATAGCCACATCTGCACCGTTTCCAGTATTTCTTGATCCCGTATTCAACATATATTTCCAAAGAGATCCCAACACTATTTGATGTTGGCCTCCTTGTATGAAAGCAGTTACATTTGGATACCAGTATAAGTCTGGTTTATTCAGAGAAAATAACATCGCGCCATGCGCTACAAATTTCATGGGTAATTTTTCACTTTTATCCGCTTGATACGAATAAGTAGGTTTGTTAACATGATAAACTGAAATACCAAATTTAGCATCTTGTGGTGTTCTACTCTTTACATTTCTATCATTTTGATAATACCAATAGCCGATACCTACCGCCATATCCAAATATTGAAAAGTAGTATAATCAACACCTTCTCCGTTGATTAATGTCGGATCAAAATTAAGTCCTTTATATTGACTTCCCCACTCCATTTTCTGTGTATTCAACCCAAAACTTCCAACAGCACTTTGCGCGCCTACCGTAATCCTTTGATTTCTGCTAATTTTAAATAACGACGAAAAACTCACACCAACATTTGTATTTCCAACTTCAATATCACCTGCTACATCACGCGAAGCGAAAAATCCAATTCCATAAAATGTCGGTTTCCTAGCACGCCCTTTTGCGAAGTTAAACTCACCCGATGCAGCATAGGTTCGAAAAGTATTATTCACCGACCTCCATTGATCTTTCCAATTCACTGTCCCTCTGAAATTACCACTAAAAGCCCCAGTAAAAGAAGGGTTTAGAATGAATGGGGCACGGTTAATTTGGGAAAAGTGAATATCCTGTCCAAAAGCATTGAACGAATAAAAAATAAGACCGATATAAAATATTATGTTTTTCAAGTACGCGTATATACTCCAATATAGCAATTTTAGTTACCAAATTGATCAATATTAACAATTAGAATTCAGAGGAAGGGTCTACTTTTCAATACAATTTACAAATTCCAAACTAAATATACAAACATAAAAAAAGCCGCCTCACAAAAGTGAAGCGGCTTCAAAGCAATTTTTTTATTTATTGAACAACAATTCTCTTTTGAATTTTTTGGTTGTCATTATTAGTTAACTCAACAATATAGGTGCCTCTAGCCCATTCATCTATTGAAATAGAAACTGGGTTATCAGCGATATTTTTATTGAAAACTATTTCACCAGCTATACCATAAATTTTGATTTGAGAAAATTCAGAAGGATTTTCTCTTTCAATCGTGATAATAGCTGTAGCAGGATTTGGATAGATATTAAAGATTCTTAAACCTAATTCATCTATTCCAAGACAATCATCTACTGTAATTGTTTGCTCATCCATATTAGAACATCCATCTTCATCTGTATATGAATACGAAATAGCATGTATCCCTGTTCCTGCGGCATCCGGATTGAATATTCCACCAGAAACACCAGCTCCTGAATAAGTACCACCTGATGGAGTCGAAGTAGGTAATTCAATAATTCCGAATCCTAAACAAACCACATCATCTGCAAAAGGAGCCATTGTTACAACAGGTAATTCATTAACAGTTACTGTAACTTCACCTTCAGTTGAACAACCATTCACTGTTCCTACAACTTCATATGTTGTGGTTACCATAGGCGATATCGTTTGACTTGCGTCAGCTCCTAATCCTTCAGACCAATCATAAGTATCAGCTCCTGAAACATTAATAGTTGCTTCATCACCTTCACAGATGGTTAAATATTCTGAAACAGTTAATTCAGGGAAATCGAATACAGTAATCATATTTTCAAAAGTAATGGTATCATTACCTCTATAACTTGCAATAGCTAAAGTCACATTATAAACACCAGCTGTTGCAAATACATGCGATGGTGCTTCTTCTTCAGATGTTTCGCCGTCACCAAAGTTCCAATTATAATAAGTTGGATCATTTTCTGATTCATTGATAAAGTCGATAGACTCACCTACACAAATTGAATCATTTAATGTACGCATATTAGCTATTGGAGATATTAATTCCCAATTAACAACTAATCGTGCTGGAAAACCACCTTCATATGAATCTGCTACTCTTCTGTCTTCATCAATTCCATCACTTTCAATAATAAATGCTAATGCATTTCCATGGACCCATCCTTCTCTGTCAACTATTTCCTGAACAATTGCAGTTAAACTTGGTGTTTGATCCATTGTTTCGCCACCAATCCATGGTGTTTCAACCGTTTGTGTCCATAGTACTGAAGCTGCTGTTCTTGTACGAGATGAAATGTTAAAATCAACTTCTTCATAAGCAACAGCATTATCCACGTTTTCACCGAAAACTGTTATGTCAACTTCTGTATCGTCTGATTCATCCGCTCTGAATTCGATATACGCATCAGTTACTATCGCCCCATTTGGAATATTTACTCCTTGGAAACGAAGACCTACAAATTGGCTATCTTCTCTATCACTTTCGTAACAAATTTCTAAATCAGAAGATGTTAAATCAATATTACCAGTAGATATATGCTCTTCAGCATCATCGTTATTATCAGCTATTCTATATTCAAGTTCAGCATTGTTCATTACTTCAACATATGCTATTTTAATTGCTTCATCTTCTCCTAAACCATTAACAATGTTTAATGAAACTGTATAAACTCCAACAGAATCATAAGCGTGAACTGGGTGTTGATCAGCAGATGTAGTTCCATCACCAAAATCCCATGTCCATGATAACATGCCTCCGTAAGATTCGTCAGTAAAGCTAACCTCTTCGTAAATTGTAGGTGTTTCATTGTTCACACTGAAGTCTGCTTCTGGAACATCTTCATAAACAATTTCCCAGTTGAAAACTAATCTCGGTGCAAATCCTCCTTCATAAGAATCAGCAACACGTTCATCATCATCAATTCCGTCACCTGTTAAAATAAATGACATTGCATTTCCTAATTCCCAACCTGGCTGATTGATTATTTCTTGCACGACAGCAGTAAGTTCAGGACTTGTAGCTCTTGTAGCACCTCCAACCCAAGCAGTTTCTTCAGAATGCAACCAAGGTGCCGTTGCCAAAGTTCTAGTTCTAGTAGAAATATCATAATTAGTTGTTGCATCATATGGTGCTGAATTTTCAGCCAATTCACCTTCAATTAATAATTCAACATCAGTATCGTCAGATTCATCCGCTCTAAAGTGTAAATATGCTTCAGTGATATAAGCACCTTGAGGTACATTTATTCCTTGGAATCTTAAACCAACATGTTGATGCTCCTCAAATCCACCGTCATAACAAAACTCAAGATCAGAAGAAGTTAAATACATACTGCCATCGGTGCCAAATTCTTCAGCATCATCGCTACCATCAATAATACTCAAGTCTAGAGTAGAAGCGCTTTGAACAATAATATAAGCGGATTTAATTTCTATCCCTGTACCGTAATCATTCGTTGATGATAAAGTGACTGTATATCTACCTGGACGTGCATATATATGTGTTGGGTGTTGTTCGATTGATGTTTCACCATCACCAAAGTCCCAAGACCAACTCGCTGGCATATTACCAGAAACATCAATAAAATCAACACTTTCTCTCATTGGTATTTCAGTTCTATTAACTGTGAAATCTGCAATAGGTGCAATTGTATCATAAACTAATACAGTTTTAAATCCAGTTGAACTTCCTTCCTCATTTGTTGCCGTCAAAGAAATAGTATGTACACCCACCTCTGAAAAAGTATGGGTTGGATCTGCTATTACAGATGTTTCACCATCTCCAAAATCCCATAACCATTCAAAAGGATCGTTAGTGGTTGTATCATCAAATATAACATCCGATCCAACAAAAATTGTATCATCACTCATTGTAAATCCTACACCAGGAAAATCACAATTAAGAATTTCAAAATAACCTAAAGGCAATGCCGCCGGTTTCCATATTTGGTCATCTAATTCAGCTGAAATACTAAATCTATCCTCTTCTGTATGTTCTGTTATAGGATCAGGATTTTGTGTATCTATAGTTCTTACTTCAATTTTACAAGCATCTACAGTAATCCAATTGAATTGGTACATAGATTCAGTTGCGATTGTCAAAGGGTGTATATCATCAGGAACACGAATCGTACCCCAAGCGCCTTCACCGATGAATCTAATTCCTTTACCTTCTTCCATATGCTCGTCTGTAAACCATTCTCCCGAACCACCAAGAGCAGTTGGATTTGCAGGTCGAACTTCTTTAGTCAATTTTGTAACATGTGCATCACTTTCCATCACTAAACGAACGTCGTTATCATAGAACAACTGAGCCCAATCGTTAAATTCATCAGCACCTTCACCTTTACTCGAGTGATGAGGAACAATCGGTCTGTGATATTGTGCAGATTTCCAAATTGCATCATCAGCTAATAAAGTTGTTTCTAACCATGCTGTTTGCGCCTCTCTTTTAGGAGCATTTGGAATCGTATGTCCAGGTAATAATTCTCCATTTAATGTATAAACTGAGAATAAATTTCCTCCAAAAGTTACTTTATAATAAACATCATAAACACAATCAAATAAATCAGAAATATACTCTGGTCCACCAGTACCATAAGCTTCGTGGTTTCCGAATGAATGCACCAATGGAATCATTTGTCCATCTTCTGTTATTGTTAACTGCCAATCATCAAACCATTGTTGTGTTGAAACATCACCCGGTGTATTTACTAAATCACCTCCAAACAAAACAGCATGAGGTCTTAGCTTAGCTACCATTTTGTTTGAGTTTTGTCTTTGTGTTACACCTGATCTAGAATCTCCACCAGAAACGAATGATAATTTTTCAGAACTGTCGTCTGGACAAGTTTTAAACCAATAACGATCACTTGTTCCTTCCGAATCTTTAATTACAAAATAATAAATAGTGTTTGGCGTTAAGTCTTCCAAAATAGCAAACTGATTATCCATTCCTTGATAAACAGTACTTCTATAAGGAGACATTGTCAAAGGATAACTTTCCCAATCTGTTCCGTGATCCGTCGTTCCATAATATACAGAAGCATCTGTACCTGATACTTGTTCCCAACCGACAGTGATTTCCGTGGCAGGGTCGTTATTAAACATTAGCCTATAGCGGTCCGTCGCCGCTTTTGAGACTGTAAATATGAGCATGAGCCCAAAAAGTGTCATAAATTTTTTCATCTGTCGATTTTTAAACATTTGTTCGATGCAAAATTATAGCGAAGGTGACAAGGCATTGTTAATTCTAAAACATCAAAAAATCAATTCAATTTTAGGTTTAAGTTAAGGATTGGTAACATGCAGTTTATTTCGAAATAGATTCCTCAAATTTGCTCTATAAATGAATAACAAACATGAAAAAACTATTGCTATCAGCCGTCTTAACATTGTCTTTATCTGGAATAACACAGGAAATTCACGAACATCCTGATCATCCAAAAGGACTGAATAGTGCAGATCAATACGAAGCTCTCCCCTTATACAATGAAGCCTGTGAATTGTATGCAAAAGGTAGACTTGAAGGTGCAAAAATATCATTATACGAAGCTATTAATACAAGCTTTGCTTTAACCGAAGCACAATTGTTTTTAGCGAAAATACTCTACGAGCAAAATAAACTTGACTCGGCAATGATTTACTTTAACAGTGGTATAGATTTCGCGGTCGAACAAGATCCTCATCATTATTTCTATTATTTCGAGACGGGTATGAAAATGGGACAATATGATCAAGTAAAACACAATCAAAAAGCCTTCAAAAAACTATATGGCGACTTGCCAAATGGTCAATATGAAAGTGATTATCCTTTTACGGTAGATGACTTTCAACTTTATCAAAGGTCTTTAGCACTCGTTACTGATTATAATTATTGGGAACCAAAAGCGACTATTTTAGATACGCTGAAGTTTAATCAATCGGCAACAACTATTGGCAATAACGAATTGTTAATCATTCATAATGATGAATTTAAACGCCTCGTAAAAAAGAAAAAGGGTGAAAAAGTAAAAAAATGGAAAGGTGATTTACCTGCCTATACTGATATTCAATTTCCTGCAGGAAATGAATATGCTTTCTTTACCAAAAATGAAGGTCATGTTTCAAGTATTTGGTTCGCGGTAAAAGAAGGTAAAAAATGGCTTCAACCTATTCAACTACCAGAAGAAATTAATACGGGTACATTTAATGGTAATCCATATTACGTTTCAGATAAAAACCTCTTGTATTTCTCGTCAGACAGAAACGGTAGCAAAGACCTTTTTGTAGCTAAACTCGATTTGGAAAATAATAAAGTTGAAGATATAGTTCCGCTCGATATAATCAATACGCCTAATTACGATGAAATCAATCCTGTCCTAAAAAGTGGGTCGTTTTATTTCTCATCTAATGGTCATGCTAATTTTGGTGGATTTGACTTATTCGAATCAAAAGATTTAATGACCTTAAATGGGATTGTTACGCCACGATCAGCAATTAATATGGGCAAACCTTTTAACACGAATAAAGACGAATTTTCTATTGATAAAGAACAAGGCCAATTTATAATTGAGCGATCATTTTACACCGGTCAAAAATGGTTTATTCGAATGAATCCTTTACAGCAAGAAGATACAATTTATTACGAAATTAAAAAAGTAGATTTAAGTGAGCATGTTGACTAGTACAATTGACAAAAGAATAAAGCGCCTATTAGGTATTTCGGTGTTATTACTAATTATTGGTAAAGGAATTTTACACCTTACAGCGAATTTACATTTTGATATTATATTTCAAAGCGGATTGGCTTTTCAAAAAGTGAATGGTATCATCCTGCTAATTCTAGCCATTTTACCTTTAATTAATAGCAGCCTTTTAATCAAAAAATATGGCTTAATTATATTCTATTTAGCATCATTTATCATTTTCATTCAGGTTTACGTTGGATATGCTAATGCAGGTTTTTTGCCCGAGCAAATTGTAGAATGTTCCATCCAAGTGGGGATTCCGATCACCTATATTCATGTAATGCGGGGTGATTTGAATAAAAGAAGATTGATTTTTATACTACAATTATTGGTATCGGCGACTTTTATTGGTCACGCATTCTATGCGATTGGTTACCATATCGTGCCTTCTAACTTCTTGGTATTAACAACAAATTCGCTCCAAATAGACACGGGTGAGGCCATTAATTTCTTGTATATTATAGGTTGGATTGATATTATCTGTGCTGTACTCATATTTATCCCTAAAATTCGACCGTATATTATTTGGTACTTAATTGTTTGGGGATTCTTAACGGCCATAGCAAGAACTTATGCTTTTGTGCATGAATCGAACGAAATAGCCTTTTTTATAAACCAAGTATTCGAAACAATTTATCGTTTACCTCACGGATTAATTCCTTTATTGATTTGGAGTATCACAATGCAGCCAACAAATTTTCAATTGAAAAATATCTTCAAAGCTAAATCCAATAAAATGTCTAGAGAATTCAGTTAGATTTTCACTGACAACTCAAAAAGAATAAAGCAAACAAAAAGGCCACTGGAAATCAGTGACCTTTTCGTTAATTTTGATAATAAAAATCTTAGTATTTTTTGATCTCGAAAGTTTCCATAAACTTAGTCGTGAAGTTCCCCGCTCTAAAGTCAGGGTCTTGCATTAATTGTTGATGAAAAGGAATTGTAGTTTTTACACCTTCAATAAAGTATTCATCTAATGCACGCACCATTTTAGTAATGGCCTCTTCTCTCGTTTGAGCAACAGTTATTAATTTAGAGATCATTGAATCGTAGTAAGGCGGTATAACATAACCGGCGTATACGTGCGTATCAATTCTGATACCGTGTCCGCCTGGTTCATGATAATCCGTTATTTTACCTGGACTTGGTCTGAAATCATTTAAAGGATCTTCTGCATTAATTCGACATTGAATTGCATGCATTGTTGGGAAATACTCTTTTCCAGTTATTTTTTCACCGTAAGCCAATTTAATTTGTTCTTTAATCAAATCATAATTAATTACCTCTTCAGTAATTGTGTGCTCTACTTGAATTCTGGTATTCATTTCCATGAAATAGAAATCACGGTTTTTATCCACAAGGAATTCGATTGTTCCAACACCTTCGTATTTAACCGCTTTAGCAGCTTTGATAGCAGCACGTCCCATTTTAGCACGCAATTTATCCGTCATAAAAGGAGAAGGTGTCTCTTCCACTAATTTTTGGTGTCTACGTTGAATAGAGCAATCTCTTTCAGATAAATGACAAGCATTACCGAATTTATCACCGGCAATTTGAATTTCAATATGTCTTGGATCTTCAATAAATTTCTCCATGTACATGCCGTCGTTTCCGAAAGCGGCTTTCGATTCTTGACGAGCTGAGTTCCATGCATCTTCCATTTCTTCATCAGACCAAACAACACGCATCCCTTTTCCACCACCACCGGCAGTTGCTTTAATCATAACTGGGTAAACAACTTTTTTAGCTGTTTCAATCGCATGATCAAGATCTTTTAAAAGACCTGCCGAACCTGGAATACAAGGTACACCAGCTTTAATCATTGTTGCTTTTGCTGAAGCTTTATCACCCATTGCATCAATCATTTCTGGACCTGCACCAATGAATTTAATTCCATTTTCAGCACAAATTCTAGAAAAAGAAGCATTTTCTGATAAAAACCCATATCCTGGATGAACAGCATCTGCATTAGTAATTTCACACGCTGCAATAATTCGAACGATATCTAGATATGATTCTGAACTTTGCGGTGGTCCAATACATACAGCCTCATCTGCAAAACGCACATGTAAACTATCTCTGTCTGCAGTTGAATAGACTGCAACTGTCTTAATCCCCATCTCCTTACACGTACGGATAACCCTAAGTGCAATTTCTCCTCTATTTGCTATAAGTATTTTTTCAAACATTATATTACAATTAAATTGAGGCCAAATGAATCAATTTTAGATTCAAATAAACCGAATAATTTAAACGTGTTTCTTTGTGTTACACGTCAGTACTACTCTATACAGAATAATACTAAAATAATTAAAAGAATCGATTATGCCGGCTCTACTAAAAATAAAGGTTGATCATACTCAATTGGAGAATTATCATCAACTAATACTTTTACTATTTTACCAGAAATCTCTGCTTCAATTTCGTTGAAAAGTTTCATTGCTTCAACAACACAAATTACATCACCAACACTAATGTTATCGCCAATATTTACGAACGCATCTTTATCAGGAGAAGGCTTACGGTAGAAAGTACCGATCATTGGTGACTTAATCGTAATTAAATTACCATTGTCATCAGCTTCTGCAGTAGTTTGTGCACCTTGATCCACGACTGGTGTTGCTACTTGATTTAGAACTGGTGGAGCTTGAATTGCTGCTTGTTGCGGCTGTTGAACAATGTATTGTTGTTCGTGTTTTTCAGCTTCAGTTTTTATAGTGATTTTAAAATCACCCTGTTCTATACTTACTTCGTTTACACCAGATTTGGCAACGAATTTTACAAGGTTTTGAATCTCTTTTATATCCATGCTCATGTTTTATTCCGTATGATTTCTAATTAAATTATTAGGGTATTAATACGCCCATTTTAAATAAATTGATCCCCATGTAAATCCTCCGCCAAAAGACGCAAGGACGAGGTTATCTCCTTTTTTTAATTTATCTTCCCATTCCCATAAACACAATGGAATGGTTCCAGCTGTTGTATTACCAAACTTCTGAATATTTACCATTACACGCTCTTTATCCAAGCCCATTCTATTTGCAGTTGCATCAATAATTCGAAGATTTGCTTGATGTGGCACTAACCAATCAACATCTTCACTTGACAATTTATTACGCTCCATTATTTCTGCAGCGACATCTGCCATATTACGCACCGCATTTTTGAAAACTGTTTGACCTTCTTGATAAACGAACTGTCCTGGAGATCCAACATTTTCTTTAGTGATTGGCTCTTTTGATCCTCCTATAGATTGCAATAAATATTCACGTCCCGATCCATCAGATCTAAGGATCGTATCTTGAATACCGTAACCTTCGTCATTTGCTTCTAAAAGAACACCGCCACCACCATCACCGAAAATAATGCAGGTTGCTCTATCTTCATAATTGATAATACTAGACATTACATCTGCACCAATTACAATTACTTTTTTATGTGTTTGATTTTCTATGTATACTCGACCGATATCTAAGGCATATAAAAACCCCGAACATGCAGCACTAAGGTCAAAACCCCAAGCATTTGTACAACCTGCTTTGTCACAGATTACATTTGCACTACTTGGAAATCTATAATCACCTGTGATTGTCCCAACAACAATCATGTCTATTTCTAATGGAGAAATTCCTCTTTTCTCACAAATCCCTTCTACTATTTTAACTCCAAAATCTGAAAGCGCTTCGCCTTTTGCGGCCATTCTACGCTCTTTTATACCAGTTCTTGAAGTAATCCATTCGTCATTTGTGTCGACCATCTTCTCAAGATCGGCATTGGTTAATATCCTTTCAGGGACATATCCTTGAACTGCTGTTATAGCTGCTGAAATTTTGTTCATACGATTTTTTGCTTACCAAAACCCGAATTCGTGTTAAATATAAACGGGGGACTAAATTTATCAAAAAAAGATCAATTCGACCATGTTTTTACTAAATCATCTGTGTTTTGACCTAAAAAAAATGAAAATCGACGTTTTTTCGATTCAAATCTAACGAGTATAAACTAAAAAAAGGATAACAATTGTAAGTTATTAAACTCACTTTTGCTACCCTTAAATAGGTTTAAATAAAAAGTACTAGTGGATCAAATTGCCACTTCTTTTTCCATTACAACTTTTCCTTTGTAATATAATTTCCCCTCATGCCAATGTGCTCTGTGGAACAAATGTGGTTGACCTGTAGTAGGGCAAGTTGAAATATTATCCGCAACTGCCTTTACATGCGTTCTTCTTTTATCTCTTCTAGTCTTAGATATTTTTCTCTTAGGATGTGCCATTTTACTTTAATTTAGTATTTCTATTTTAAATTTTTCAATGCTGACCATCTCGGGTCAATTTCGTCATTACTCTCTTCGTCTTCGTCTCCTCCGACACTCTTATTTCCTGTGCTCTCAACAATTAAATAATTATCAATCGCATTTAACATTTCTTCGTTACAACCACCTTTTTTATGCGTCCTCTTTGAAGGTAACAATAAAGAGCTGATCTCAAAAATTGGCATCGAAATATCGATTCCAATCTCATTCGGCAATACTGCAATTATTTTCTCATCATCTATGTCCTCTTCTGTAAACTTGTAGATGATCTCATCTCCTCCTTTAACTTTTACTTGACAACTGTCCGTACAACGGTCACACATCACAGTAAAGACTCCTTTAATGCTAAAATTTGCAATTAACATATTCGGCTTCTTCTCTAATGCTAAATCAACTATTAAGTCTGCATCTTCAATATCCGAATAATTAAATTCTGTAAAGAACGTATTGTCTACTTTATATTGATAGTTGTGAATGCCATCCGGCAGCCCCGTAAATTGAATATAAAATTCGCTCTTCTTCACCATCTTCAAAAAATAGACGGCAAAGGTAATAATAAAAATTCTATCAACAAAAGAATTTGAATAACTACTTTTTTGTTGTTTGTTTTTTTAATGGGTTTTCATTCATTATCGCATGCTTTTCTCTGTTGCGAAAAATATCACAAGCTAAATAATATGCATTCCTAAAAGATCGTTCTGAAGCAATTCCTTTCCCTGCTATATCGTAGGCTGTACCATGATCTGGTGAAGTTCGAACGATCTTTAATCCCGCCGTAAAATTAACGCCTTCGTCAAATGAAATCGCTTTAAATCCAGTTAATCCTTGATCGTGATACATTGCTAAAATAGCATCAAAATTCTTTGCATTTGATGATCCAAAAAAGCCATCTGCCGAATATGAACCATAAATTAACGCTCCTTCATCTCTTAATTTCTGAATTGTTGGGTTAATTATATCCAATTCTTCTTGCCCAATTGTTCCTCTATCTCCTGCATGAGGATTTAGTCCTAAAACAGCAATTTTTGGACTCGCAATTAAGAAATCTTGACGCAATGTCTTCAACATTAATCGCAACTTATTCTCTATTGATTCTTTCGTAATTAATGCCGCAACATCTTTCAATGGAACATGACCGGTAACAACGCCAACTTTTAAAGTCTCCGCCACCATAAACATCAAAACATCTTCCGAATCTGATTTACTTGCCAAATACTCTGTATGACCCGGGAATTCAAATCCTGCATCACGAACACAATCTTTATTTATAGGAGCAGTGACTAAACAATCAATCTTATTCTCCATTAAATCTTTTGTCGCCGCTTCTAATGACTTTAAAGCATAGGTTCCGCCATTGGCATTCTTCTCACCTAAAACAACTTTAGCATCCTCATTCCAAACGTTAATCAGATTCACCTTTTTAGGCTTCGCTTCCTTGGCATCATTGATGACCAAATACTTGAAATCTTTATCATCAATCGCCTTTTTATGGAACGAAATCGTTTTTGATGATCCATAAATTATAGGTGTTGAATTGGCATAAACATCACTATTGCTCAAGGCTTTTAAAATAACCTCAATTCCAACACCGTTTATATCACCAAGTGTAATACCAACTTTTATTGATTTATTTTGCTCCATTATTTTGTTCTGTTTTTCAAAAATTCAACTAATAATCTAACACCAGCTCCTGTTCCACCTAGACCTCTATATCCATCTTTCTTATGCGTGAATGCTGGTCCAGCAATATCTAAATGAATATATGGAAAGTCTGTAAAATGTTCTAAAAATTTACCTGCAGTAATCATTCCTGCAGCCGGTCCACCTAAATTCTTAAGATCGGCAATGGTAGATTGTAATTCTTCTTTATAATCGTCCCAGAAAGGAAATTCTACAATCCTATCGTGAACTTTATGTCCAGCTTTATCTAAAGCTTTCATTTCTGATTTTTTTGCATTCCCCATCGCCACAATACCAAAACTTCCAATTGCATGTGCAGCTGCACCTGTTAAAGTTGCTGCATCAATTACCAATTCTGGTTTGTATTTTTTAGCATAAGCCAAAGCATCCGCTAAAACCATTCGTCCTTCCGCGTCTGTATTCAATACTTCTACAGTCGAATTGTCAAACATGGTTACTACATCGCCAGGTGCATAAGCATTTCCGCCGGGTCTATTATCTGTAGCTGGAATTAATGTGATGATATGTAAAGGTAATTTTAATTGTGCCGCTCCGTATGTTACAGCGACCATAGTTGCTGCTCCACCCATATCACTCTTCATGAAATCCATTGAGTTAGCGGTAGGTTTTAAACTTAAACCTCCGGTATCATAAACAATACCTTTACCAACCAATACAATTGGTTTCGAATTCACCGCGTTTTTTGGTTTCCATTCAAGTATTGTAAATGTTGGAGGATCAATAGACCCTTTATTTACAGCCAAAAGACCGCCCATTTTTAGACTTTGAATTTTTTGTTTATTCAATACCTCCACTTTAATACCAACTGGTTGACATTTCTCAGCGATATCAGCAGATAATTGCTCAGCTGTTAAATAGGATAAAGGTTCATTTACTAATTCTCTTGCCCAAGCCGTAGCATCAACAATATGTCCAACCTCTGCTAATTTCGCAGATTTATTGTCCGTGAAAATTCCTTTTAATTTAATCTTAGCCTTTTTCTCAGCTGATTTGTATTTTTCAAAAGTATAAGACGAAAGTCCAACGCCTTCAGCAAACAATTCAACCGCTAATTTATTATTAGATGAAACCAATAATGCAGCACATTTGTTTTTAAGAAATTCATAGACTTCAAATCCTAAATCTCTTACTTTGTTCGCTGCTAAATCATCCTTTAGATCGCCAATTTTAGCAACCAAAACAAATTCACCAGCATTATTTATGGATGCAAATTTTTCAGCCGCTAAATTATTGGTGAAATATTGCAATGACTTCTTGTCCAAATCTAATTTTTTCAACTCTTTTTCGTCTGAAACTAGGTACAACCTATTTTTTAGCTTTGAATCTGATTTAAATTTAACGTAAATTGGCATCTTGTATTTTTTTGGCAAAGTTATCATTTTTTAACTGATGGTAATTGAATGAAGGTTTCGGATTTTCTATTTATCTACCGATTAATCAGTATTTATTGCAAGTAAATATTTTAATTCAACTATTCTCTCTGTTTTTACGTTTATCCTATACCCAAGGAGATTCATTTTTTATATCTTTGGAGGAATACTCAACATCAAAATTGAATTTGAAACATATACTACTCTATATCTGTCTGTTTTTATTGCTGCCAATCACTGGATTTGCTACGCATAATAGATCGGGTTCAATAACGTACGAACATGTTTCAGGAAACACCTACAGATTCACCGTAACTACTTGTACTCAAACAACAAGTGAAGCAGATCGGCCAGAATTAGAGATTAAATGGGGTGACGGAACACGTGATACACTATTTAGAGATAATATTGAATTTATTGCCGATTATGACGTACAAATCAATACTTATATTGGTTTGCATACATTCACGGGACCGAGTTCTTATATTATCAGTGTTGAAGATCCCAATAGAAATGCAGGTGTAATTAATATAACGAATTCAGTAGATAAGGTTTTCTGTATTCAAACGGAATTGATTATCTCTCCTTTTATGGGTACGCCAAATAACTCAATTGTTATTGAAGATTGTCCTTGTCCCGAATTTGCATGTGTCAACGAAATTTATTGTTATAATTTATCTGCTTACGATCCTGATGGGGATAGTTTAAGTTATGATATCGTACCTTGTAGAGGTGTTGATTGTCTAGAAATGTCAATTCCTACAATTTATAAATATCCAAACGAAGTTGGTTTTGGTGGTGGAACTTTATCTATCGATCCTGTTACTGGAACATTGTGCTGGGATAGACCAACAATTAGTGGAGTTTATAATATCGCGATTAAAATTTCGGAATATAGAAACGGACAATATATTGGTGCTGTTCTACAGGATATGCAGTTCGAGGTTCTACCTTGTCCGCATGATCCGCCGGTGATTGAAAATGTTCCTGACACTTGTGTTTTTGTTGGCAGTACAATCGATCTTAAAATAAAAGCTACCGATCCAACAAATGATTTAAAGATTTTTGCAACTGGTTCTATCTTTCATTTAGCTGAAAATCCAGCAATTTTTATCGATAGTACAGGTCCTTTAGAGGTTGAAGGTCGTTTTATTTGGACACCAAACTGTGATAATGCCTCTAATTCACCATATCTAGTTACGCTTCATGCGGATGATTATCATCCAGATATTCAATTGTCTGATGTTAAATCTTTCAGTATTAAAGTAAACATTCCACCGGTTGAAAATTTACGTGTTTCGCCTTTTGGTAATGTAATGAACTTGACTTGGGATCCTACAATTTGCGATGATGTCGCTTACTATAAAATTTATAGATCTTTGGACAGCTCTTTATACAATGACGAATGTTGTGATATCAGCACGCCGACTGCAATGGGTTACGAATTTTTAGATACAACACATTCGTTAGATTATACAGACGATTCTGAATTGATTGTCGGCAATAAATATTGTTATTTAGTTACTGCTGTACTTGAAAATGGTGCCGAAAGCTGTGTTTCTATTCAAGATTGTGCACACCTTAAATTTGAGGTTCCTGTTTTGACAAATGTTAGCATATTAACAACTGACGCTGCAATTGGAAAAGATTCTATTCTTTGGTCTTATCCGAAAGAATTAGATGAAGTTGTTTTCCCAGGACCTTATCATTATAAATTGTACAGAGGCGAAGGCTATGCTGATCCTGCAACACTTATCTACACTTCTGAGGACCAAGTATTGATTAATAATCCTGACACGGTATACGAAGACAATTCGTTAAATACGCAAGACTTACCTTATACTTATACTGTCGAATTGTACAGCGCTGATGTTTTAGTAGGTGCTTCGATTGCCGCATCTTCAATTTATGCCAGTTTGATACCAAATGACAATCAACTTGAAATTAGATGGGTTGAGTCAATTCCATGGGCGAATTATTCGTATGAAATTTATAAAGAGGTACCAACCGGTAGTGGTGACTTTGTATTATTGGCAACGACTACAAGTATAGGTTATATAGATACGGCCTTGGTCAACGGTAAAACTTATTGTTATAAAGTCAAAACCATTGGTGAATATACTGCAGATGGTATTGCTAAGCCATTAATCAATTGGTCGCAAGAAATTTGTGGTGAACCATTCGATTTTACACCTCCATGTGCACCAACAATACAAATTAGTGGTGATTGTGAGAAAGAAGAAACTTATTTAAATTGGACCAATCCCAACTTGTCTTGTGCGGATGATGTAACACGCTATAATCTTTATTTTGCACCGTTTGCAGGTGATAGTTTAGAATTATTAGCTTCGTTTGATAGTCCTTTAGATACAAGCTTCGTTCATGATGACAGAGGAAGTATTGCAGGCTGTTATTATATCACTGCACTCGATTCTGTTCAATACAATAACGAAAGTTTGCCATCTAATATGGTTTGTATTGATAATTGTGATGGTTATTATGTATTGCCAAATGTTTTCACACCGAACGGAAGTAATGTTAATGACCTCTATCACCCATTACTACCTTATAAATTCGTTGAAAAAATTGAATTGACCATTGTGAATAGATGGGGAACACCTGTGTTTCAAACTGAAGACCCAATGATTAATTGGGATGGATTAGATCAGAATACTGGCGAACCTTGTTCGGATGGTGTCTATTTCTATACCGTAGTTGTTTATCAAATTAAATTGGCTGGTCTCGAACCCATTTCTTACCAAGGCAATATTCAAATTATCGCCGCGCCTCGTAAGTAAATTTTACAAAAAAAAACCGAAGAACACAATGTCCTCCGGCCCCTTAGCTTCGTCGATTTACAAAAGCTTATAACCTGAACTCAGATTAATATTCGTTTGGATTGATATTCTTCTTCGCATTAATTACATTGAATCCAACAGAAATTCCGGCTAAACCACCGCCTCTACTAGAAGAATAGAATACATTCACCGGAATGTTTAAAGCTCCTGCATTAAAGGTTCTACCAAAAGCGAATAAGAATGTTGTATTGATTTTTAACGTACCTCTTGAATCGTAAAAACTACCATAATTAATTGCTCCGTCCGTTGCCGTTCCAACCGATGGTGGCGAATAAAAACCAAATTGGTCGTAGTAAGAAGAATCAGAAGCGTAAGTATTCGCTGAATATTGATCCCAATCAGCTCTAGAGAAATAAGCATTATTCCCTTTGCCAAATCTATTGTCCTTATCAAAGAAACCATCCGAAACTTTCTTCACACCAAAACCGGGACCGAATGCTAATTCCCAACCTGCTTTACCAATTCTAAACCCGTTTAAAATGGTAATTGACGGAATAAATTGTCCTTGTTCAAGACCAGAAACATTAAAAATACCTTCAACCAATGCTGAGAAATTTTCCGTTCCAACATATTGCTTTTCTACTTGATACCCAATCATGCTCATTCCAGGAAAAATATCCAACCCACCTTGATCCATTGGACGCATCGCATATTCCTGCATATCACCAACCATCATCGCATAACCAACACGCGGACCAGAATTATTAATTCGCCCAATATTATTCGATGTGATCACCTCATTATTAAATTTTAATCGATCCATCAACACCTGATCAATATCAATACCATTCATCGTTTTCAATAAAATCTCGATCATTCTCTGCAATTCAGTCTCTTGATTATCAAACTCACGCACCATTGATTTGCTGAGTTTACCTGATTTACTGTCAATCCATTTAATTGAAATTGCAATTTTATTGCTCAAGCCAGTAAAACTTGCAAAAATTACATAATCAACATTTAAATCTTTCCCCATGTTTGAAAGGCACGAGATACCAAAACAATCATTCGTATAATTCTCATTTCCTTTAATAATCTCCGCCATATCAAATTCGTCATACACATTGTATTTATCCAACTTTATTAATTCAAGCTGAATTAGTTTAGCCGCACGACTCTGTGTAATATTAATACTTTCTATATACGGATTAGCGATGGCTACTGTTTGTTTCGAATTTTGTCCAAATACTTGCTGACCAGCAATCAAAAGGACAATCATTATTACATTTTTCATATTCTATTTTTTTATGCTCTGTTCTAATTTCTGGTTCAAAATTATGGACATTCCACCGATTGGTAGAATTGAATAATACAGGTCAATAAAATTATTTGCGGAAATCGCAACAAACCAAATTCAATAAAAAGCGACAACAGAGCCGATCAATTTTTAAGAGTAAAAGTTTAGACTTATCTTTGTACAAAATTCAAAGAATGTTTACAGGAATAATTGAGACTTTAGGAAAAGTAGAAGCGATTGAGAAAGATGCGACCAATGTACACTTTACATTTTCGTGTGCTTTTACTAACGAATTAAAAATTGACCAGAGTGTGGCACATAATGGCACCTGTTTAACCGTTGTTGCGATTGATGGAGACAATTATACCCTAACAGCCATTCAAGAGACCTTAGAACGTACGAATCTAGGTTTATTGCAGATTGGTGATCTAGTAAATATCGAGCGTTGTACAAAAGTCGGTGATCGCCTAGACGGACATATCGTTCAAGGTCATGTTGACACCATCGGAACATGTAAAGAGGTTATCGAACACGACGGCAGTACAGAATATGTTTTTGAATACGATTATGATGATGTAACCGTTTCAAAAGGCTCTATCACCGTGAATGGCGTAAGTCTCACTGTTGTGCAGTCTGAGGACCAATTGTTCTCCGTTCATATCATTCCTTACACAATTGAACATACCAATTTCCACACATTCAAAGTCGGCACCAAAGTAAATTTAGAATTCGACATTATTGGGAAGTATGTGAAGAAGATGATGGGGGTTAGGGGTTAGGGGTTAGATAATAGTTGATAGGCAAAAGGAGTTAGATTTTTTTGGGCGTTACCCCGCAGTTGCGGTGTCAGGCTTTTCGCTCTAATCTTTTTATCAGTCTCCTTGCAGTCGACCGAAAAAAGGATATCCGCTGCAATCTTTAACGCGGAAATACACTGAACTTTCATTTGTCGTTGTGAAATTTTACGAATTTTAAATATGGTTTAGCAACCGCAGCAGCAAAGCTACATGCGGAGCGGGGGCAATTAAAAAATAATAAACCAATCCGCATCAGGCGGAGAGCGGATTGGTGTTTAGTTTTTAATTATCTGCGGGGCTTTGTGAATGCCTTACCAGCTTTTTTGTCTACTTCAATAGCGAAATGATTTCCTTCTAATCCTGATGAATATCTATCTCTCTCAATTTTAAGTTTATCTTGATACATATTTAAGGTTGAACATCTTACTGAAAATTTTTCCAAAAATAGATCCAACTCTAAAGATGAAATATTTGAGCTTTCATGAGCAATGACTTCATCGAAAAAAGTATCAGTTGTATCAGTAAATTAAACCAAAACTCGCAACCTAAACGAAATATCTTGACTTCTCCCTGAACCAAAATCTTCTATGCATAATACTTCAGAAAGTGAGTCAACGGACGAATAAAATAATTCAGAGTCATAGTCATTATACCGCGCGTTGGTACTGTGCAAAAATGATCCGCACATAGACCCACAGGCAAGAATTATTGCAAATATTAAGTTCATAATGTCATCATTATTTTTCTGTTGTTTTATAATTTTTGTTATACCTAAAGGTTTTGAATCAGTAGTTCCGCCCTTAACTTTTTATTCTTTACCATAATATCCCACATTATTTATCTTGCTCTGTTTTAATTTCAAAATACCTATCTGCTACATCTAAATAAATTGCATTAAGGTGATTGCAGAAATTTATATAGTTACTGTCATTAAACTCATCTTTAAGGTTAGGTTTCACTCCTTCCATCAATTCTTTAAATTTTTCTTTACTTTCAATTACTAATTTTTCAACCAATTCACCATTCTTAATATACCTTATTTCTGGGAAGCTTAAATATTCATTTTTCTCCTCAAATGGGATTAAATCATTATATGAGCTTTGAATTATATTAAAGATTGTAAATAATTTATCATCCTGCAAAGTATCATTCAATATTATGTTGTATAATCTTTTCTTTTTGATGGCAGCACTATTTCTATACTTTATTTGCTCGCTAGTAAACTCATCTGTAATTGAATCATTAGTTATAACTATTGGATAAGTGATTGAAGACTCTGTACTACACCAAATAACAACAGCATCAACCTGCGCAAAAGAAATTTTGCATGCTACTAGAAATAAATATACTAAAACTATGTTTTTCATATTATTGCATTATTTCAAAAGGAGTACAATTTGCATTCATATCGTATTTTTCAGGCTCATTATTTATCACTTGTCCCGCAGGACACGTCCTTCACTAACGACAAATTCAGAATGAACATTATTCATTCGCGCTCAACTTTTTATTCATTTCCATAATAATAAAACAAAACGCTGTGCAGGATATCCATCCTGCACCAAAACCGAATTCAGCGGATATTCATCCGCCATTAACTTTTTATTCTTTACCGTAATAATAAAACTGTCTGATTTTAGATAAGCTTGGTGTCAATGCATGTACTTTTAAAACCGATTCCATGTCTGCATAATTTGTCGCAGATGAGTAAATCCAGTCTTCAGGTTTATTTACAAATTTTGCCTTAACAGGATTATTGTGAATGTAATTTATTTTCTCCCATACAAACTTTTCGCTATAAATTTCAATTGCGTGATTTCCTGTTTGCCAAAATTTCACATTCTGATCTTTACAACTTTCTACAGCAGCTATTCCAAACAAACCCATTAACCATTCTCTTCTACTTTCTGGTTCAGTCATTATTAAATCTGTGATTGTTACACTTGTATGCCGTTTAAAATCCCTTATCGTATCTTCAAGCTTGAAATTAGGTTCCGTATTTACCAATAAATGAATATGATTCGTCATAATTACGTAGGCAAAAATGTTCAATCCTTTATTTTCCATGCAGTATTTCAGCGAATCAATCACAGTATCCTTATAAATAGGTCGCGTAAAAACATCTGCCCAACCAACAATGGTAAGCGTTAAAAAATAACTTGCTTCTTTTTTAATTGTATGTTTTAGTCCTGATCGCTTTCCCACAAATCTAAAATAATGATTTTATACAGAATAAGTTATGGTGACGCGTATCACTTTGAATTTGATTTGGGGCAGCACCTTGGATAAATATCCAAAAGATTGTGGTTTGGCGCAGGATGAATATCCTACGCAGCCTGTCTCAAAACCTACGCACCTGTGGGATGAAAATAAGAAAGACAACAGACATGTTTAAATGTTTGTTTACCATTCATACGACGACGTCTTTATTTAACATATACAAGAGGGGATTATGTGACCCCTACAGGGTCATTGAGTTCATACGAGCACTCCAAGTTAGAGATTTACGACCCCTACAGGATCGACATATACTAAATCTCGTGCCGTGTTCTGTTAATCGTCGAACTTATAGGTGATCAAATCAATTAGAATTTTGTTTATGGCAAAGTTAGCATGAATATTCTGCGCAACTTGCATCGACAAAGACTAAATTTGGTTCAGAGATTTGTTAATCTTATTGGTGATCAAACACGAAAGATAAATGCCTTCTCAACCGGAATTCCTTCTCAACAAAACCACCACAATTCACCCCACAAAAAAAGCCTTGCGTGAACAAGGCTTTTAAATATTTTATGAAGGTTAAGAATTAACCATTTAAAGCTTCTGCTCCACCAACAATTTCCAAAATTTCGTTTGTAATTGCAGCTTGACGTGCTTTATTGTATTGTAATTTCAATTCTTTATTCAATTCAGATGCGTTGTCAGTTGCTTTGTGCATTGCTGTCATCCTAGCACCATGTTCACCTGCCATAGATTCTAAAAGAATCCCGTACAATTGAACTTTAAGTGTTTTAGGCATTAAATCTTCAACGATTTCTTTCTGAGAAGGTTCGAAGATATAATCTAAACCAGTTGATTTTACTTCGCTTTCTGTTTGTTGAATAGGTAATAATTGACTTTTTTCTACAATTTGTGTAGCAACATTTAAAGAATGATTGTATACCAATACTACTTTATCAACTTTACCAGCCACATACGCTTCCATTAACTTTGCAGTAATATCAGCCGAATTATTGTAATTTAAATCATTCCAGATACCATCGACATCTGTAGGTAAAAATGTATCCTTACCAATTAAGTCAGTTTTAGAAAAAGAATCAGTTGCTTTTTTTCCTATTGGAACAATCTTTACAGATTTGCCACTATATTCTTCCTTAGCCAATCTTAATGTTTCTTTAATTACGTAGTTGTTAAAACCACCACATAAACCTCTATTCGAAACAACAGGAACTAAAACTACATTATTGATCTCACGACCATCAGCGTAAATATTATCTCCTGCATCTAAAGAAGAAGATAAACTAGAAAGAATCTCTTGAAGTTTTCTAGAATAAGGCTTCATACGATCAACAGCATCCTGCGCTCTTTTCAATTTAGCGGCAGATACCATCTTCATAGCAGAAGTAATCTGCATCGTTGACGATACAGAAGTAATCCTATTTCTTATTTCTTTTAAGTTAGCCATGCTATCCTTTTAAATCAATTGTCAAATGTGGTTGTCACCGTTAGATAACAACCACATTTTATTATTTTTAGTATTTAGAAGCTAATTCAACTGCAACTTTAGATAATACATCCGTTAAAGCGTCTGTATATTTACCTGCTGCTAATTGATCCATCACATCCTTGTGATTTGCATTCAAATAGTTAATGTATTCAGTTTCGTAAGCTTTAACTTGTTCGATTGGAACTTTAGTTAAATATCCTTTTGTTCCAGCGTAGATAATCGCAATTTGATTCTCAACACGGTAAGGATCACCTTCTTTTTGCTTTAAAATCTCAACGTTTCTTGCACCTTTATCCAATACACTTTTCGTTGCTGCATCTAAATCAGATCCGAATTTTGCGAAGGCTTCAAGCTCTCTATATTGTGCTTGATCTAGTTTCAAAGTACCAGATACCTTTTTCATTGATTTAATTTGAGCGTTACCACCAACACGAGATACAGAAATACCTACGTTAATTGCTGGACGAACACCTGCATTAAACAAGTTAGACTCTAAGAATATCTGACCATCAGTAATCGAAATTACGTTTGTTGGGATATAAGCAGAAACATCACCCGCTTGTGTTTCAATGATAGGTAGCGCAGTTAATGAACCTCCACCTTTAATTTTTCCTTTTAATGAATCTGGCACATCATTCATTTGAGCAGCAATCGCATCATCATTGATAACTTTTGCAGGACGCTCTAATAATCTTGAGTGCAAATAGAATACATCTCCAGGGTATGCCTCACGTCCCGGTGGTCTTCTTAATAACAAAGAAACCTCACGGTAAGCAACTGCTTGTTTAGATAAATCATCATAAACAATTAATGCCGGTCTACCAGTATCTCTAAAATACTCACCGATTGCAGCACCACCAAATGGAGCATAATATTGTAATGGAGCAGCATCAGATGCATTGGCAGCTACAATTGTAGTATAAGCCATTGCGCCAGCAGCTTCCAATTTAGCAACTAATCCTGCAACTGTTGATGCCTTTTGGCCAATCGCTACATAGATACAGTAAACTGGTTCTCCTTTATCGTAAAATTCTTTTTGGTTAATGATTGTATCAATACAAACAGTAGTTTTACCAGTCTGTCTATCTCCAATTACTAACTCTCTTTGTCCACGTCCAACAGGAATCATTGCGTCAATCGCTTTGATACCAGTTTGCATTGGCTCAGTAACAGGCTCACGGTAAATAACACCTGGTGCTTTACGCTCAAGTGGCATTTCGAATGTTTCTCCTTCAATAGGACCTTTTCCATCAATTGGAATTCCCATTGTATTAACAACACGTCCAACAATACCTTCTCCTACATTAATAGAAGCGATTAATCTTAATCTCTTTACAGTATCACCTTCTCTGATATCATTACCTTTTCCTAATAATACCGCTCCTACATTATCCTCTTCAAGGTTAAGAACGATTCCTCTTAATCCAGATTTGAATTCGATCATCTCACCGTATTGAACGCTAGATAATCCGTAGATACGTGCGATACCATCTCCTACTGAAAGTACGGTTCCAACTTCTTCTAATTCTGTTTCTGACTTAAATCCCGAAAGTTGTTCTCTCAAGATTGCAGTAACTTCTGCTGGTTTTACATCTGCCATTTTACTATAGATTTTAGACTAACGCTTAATACGTTCGCCTACTATTTAAATTAATTTAATAAAATATTTTTTAAACTTGCCAATTGACTAGCGATTGAAGCATCAACTTGTTGATCATCAATTCGAACAATAAATCCTCCTAAAAGGGTTGCATCAACCTCTTCTATCAATTCTATTGTTCCGTTAAAGCTTGTCTTAATCTTAGCAATAATTGTTTCTTTCGTCTTTGAATCCAATGGACTAGCAGAAATTACTTTTACATCTAGAATATTGTTTTTCTTTTTATAAAGATCTACAAATCCTTTAGCAACTTCTGGCAAAATATCTGCTCTTGAATTTTTAACAATCAAATTGATAAAATCAAGTGATACTTTTTCAATTTTCGTTGTAAAAATTGTGTTTAAGATATCAATCTTTTTTGCAGTTCCTACAATCGGACTTTTAAGCAAATTATCAAAATCTTTTGACGTTTTGCAAATTGAAGCCAATTCTACCATATCAGCATTTACTTTGTCAATATTGTTTTGCTCTACTGACAAATCAAGTAATGCCTGGGCATATCTATGTGCTACTTTGGTTACGCTCATTTTCTTAGTTTAAACTAATATCGTTTGCGATTTGTTCTGCTAACGCTTTTTGCTTGTCATCAGAAGCTAATTCTCCTTTAATAACTTTTTCAGCTATTTCTAAAGATAAAGAAGCTACTTGTGTTTTCAACTCAGCAATTGCTGCAGCTTTTTCACTTCGAATGATTTTTTGTGCCTCTTCAACAATTTTAGTTTGTTGTGTTTGACCTTCAACTCTTGCGTCTTCAATTAATTTCTTAGAAGTTGCAGTAGCATCTTTAATCATTTTATCACGCTCAATACGTGCTTCTTTCAATAAATCTTCGTTTTGAAGTTTTAAAGCTTCCATTTCAGCTTTAGTCTTCTCAGCTAAATCAATTGATTCTTGGATACTTTCTTCACGCTGATTAACGGCGCTCAACATAGGTTTCCAAGCAAATTTCTTTAAAAGGAATAATAAGATTAGAAAAACTAAACCTCCCCAAAATATCTGTCCAATCGCTGGTGTAATCAATTCCATGTTTTCTTTTTTTAATTGTTAAATAAGTCACCAAATAGGCAATCCCTAAATGGTGACTTAATTTTTTTTAGCCATTAGCTAACATTCCTACTACAACACCGAAAAGTGCAACACCTTCAATAAGTGCAGCAGCAATAATCATTGCAGTTTGAATTTTAGCAGTCGCTTCTGGTTGTCTTGCAATAGCATCCATTGCAGATCCACCAATTTTTCCGATTCCTAATCCAGCTCCTAATACAGCTAGTCCAGCTCCGATTGCTCCCATAATTTATTTATTTAGTTTAACAATTAATATACTCTTCTAATTAATGATGCGCCTCTTCCACTGCTGACCCGATAAACATCGCAGACAACATTGTAAAAATATAAGCTTGTAAGAAAGCCACCAAAAGTTCTAATACCGAAATAAACAATGCCATTGGTACAGATAATCCCGCCCAAGCCATGTTTTGGTTAATAAATATTATTCCGATTAATGATAAAATAATAATGTGTCCCGCTGTGATGTTCGCAAATAATCGAATCATCAATGCTGCCGGCTTTACCAATACACCAATTAATTCAATTGGAACCAAAATTGGCCATAAAGCAACAGGTACTCCAGGAGGCATTAAAATATGTTTCCAATAAGGACCTTTTGAATTTACCATTTGAATGATCAATGTAAACAATGCTAATAATAATGTGATTGAAATAGAACCTGTCATGTTAATTCCACCTAAAAATGGAATCAAACCGAATAGGTTACCGAAAAGAATAAAAAAGAATACCGTTAATAAATAAGGCATGAACTTTAAATATTTTCCTTCTCCAATGTTTTCTTTTGAGAAATCACGAACGAAAACAACTAATGGTTCCATAAAACCAGCTAAGCCTCTAGGTGCTCCAGCAGCTTCACCTACTTTGTATTGTTTTCCTACTGATCTAAATATTAAAAACATAATAATCGCAACACAAAAGATAGCGAATACATTTTTAGTGATAGATAAATCAACTGGTTTAACAGCATTTGCTACATGATGTTCTGCATCAAAAGCCACTGCATGTTCACCTTCGTTTAATTGATAAATCTTGCCGTGAGACTTCACGAAATTCATTCCGTTTGCTTCGACAATATGATGACCAGAATCATCGTGGTGGAACTTAGAAGACATGAATGTTACTAATCCATTCTCAGTCCAAAGAATAATTGGCAATGGAATTGAAAAAGAACTTTCTCCTGCACCCCATAAATGCACATCATGCGCATCTAAAACGTGATGAACTGGATCAATTCCAGCCTTTTCTTCTGCATGTTCAGCACTTTCGTAATGCTCCTCTGCTTCTTCAACAGGTTGCATTACTCCTCTAAGTAACTCTAATGGTAAATCTTCAATGTTTTGTGCATTTGAATTTAAACCTAAACCAAGTGTAACTGCAACAAATATGATTTTCAAACTAAACTTCATACCTAATATCTTCATGCGAACGTTCTGTTCTCTTCAAATTTTGCGGCAAAGTTACTATTTAAAAACTAATTGGCAGCAATAAAAACGGCACGAAAATTAAGAAATTCTATTTTTCTTCAGAAGGACTATTCAAAATCCCCATAAATACTACAGATTCGATAATTAGTAATGGAAAAAAAATTGCGAAAAATTGATAAACATAAGGTTTTGTAAAATCAGTTTTATCTAAAAGATCAGGTAGTAAGAATACCAAGCTAGCTAAAAACTTAATGACCGTATATGCTAATAATACTTGCGGCAGAAGCTCTTTGTTGTGTTGACGCACCTTTAGAATTCCAAGAATACCCAAAAGACTAGTGACTAATAAAAAAATATAAATGTAGATTAAACTAATATCTGTATAGTACTCAGGCAATACATATGACAGCAATAAAATATGAATGCCGCCTAAAAATAATAGTGCTGAAATTATTGTGACATACGCACTTTTAATCTGTTTTATCATTCTCCTTAGAAATTTTCATGACGTCTTTTAAAACCAAATACAATCCAATTGCTATTCCAGCTAATGAGCAAACAATTGTCCAAATAGGTTTTTCATTTTGATAATGCTCGTCTAAAGCACTTCCACCCCAAGCTCCTCCTCCTATTACTATTGCCATTTGTATGCCAGCAGAAGATAATCTTGCTATCGCATTCGGTTTCGAATCCTTTTTCTGCTCAGACATAATTGACTAATATTTAATAACGCAAGGTTAATAAACAACCTTAGCATCTTCTGCTTTGTCCATTTTAGACTTTTTCGCTAAAAGTGGAGCATCTTTTTGATTGGCATAATTACAAACACCTTGGAATACTGCACCAACTTCAATCTCGATTTTATTTGTTGTGATATTTCCAACAATTTTTGCAGTTGATTTAATGCTTAATAAACCATCGACAACTAAATCTCCTTTAATCTCTCCTTCAATATCCGCATTGGCACATTTAATTTGTCCGTCAATCTTTCCTGTTGGACCAACAACTAATTTACCCAAAGTATCCAAAGATCCCTCTAGCGTTCCTTCGATTCTGAAATTGCTATCGGCTTTAATTTCGCCAACAATAACAGTGCCTTCAACAATTCTATTTAATTTGTCTGGAGAATTTGTTTGACCCTCTTTTCCGTTTCCACCTTTAAACATTTTATGCTAAGTTTTAGATATATAACAAAGATAGCAAAAAAAGTATCGCTTCCCAATGATAAAATGTGTGATAATGTTAAAATACTTAACTGATGTGATTTTATTTAAACACGCGAAATTGCAGCGTTAAAAGTCAGAAAAACGAATCTAAACGACCAATGAACATGACACTAATTCTGACTAACCAATATGCATTATCTAACACTGCATCCTATAAACAATACAATATAAGGTTGATACAGGAATAAATGACAAGTCGGATTGTAATCTAAATGAAAATAATTACTCTTTAATCTCGACTTTTATCAAGTCAATTTTAGAGTCTGACACTTCTAATATCGTGAATGTTAATTTTTCGGTGTCAAAACTCGTTTGGGCTTCAGGAATTTCTTCTAACTCATTCAAAACAAAGCCAGCCAATGTCTCATATTCCTCTCCTTGCGGAATGGGTAGATTGTGTTCTTGAATGATATGGTCGATCTCTGTTCGTCCAGAAAAGATAAACGTAGTCTCGTCGATCTGCTCTTTAAGCTCTTCGTCATGATCGTGTTCATCTTCAATTTCTCCGAATATCTCTTCTATGATGTCCTCTACTGTAATCAAACCAGAAGTGCCACCATATTCATCCACCACAACCACAATACTACGTTTCGTTCGGGTAAACTGTGATAATAATTCCTTCGCATAAATCGCCTCTGGAACAACGCCTACTGGCAGCATCACATTCTTTATTTGATCTGGCTTATTAAATAGTTCGTAAGCATGAACATATCCTATAATATTATCAATTGTATCGCGGTAAATTAAAATCTTTGAAAGACCTGAACTAATAAACTTCTCTTTTAGACTATGAATGTCATCCTCTAGATTACAAGCTACGATATCTGTTCGCGGAACCATACAATCCCTAGCTTTTACATTAGAGAATTCCAGTGCATTGTTCAGAATTTGAATTTCATTTTCCAAATGTGCATCCTCTGCAATCCGATCATTTAAATCTCTGACATAATGATCTAAATCAACTTTCGTAAATACTTGTTGCACATTTTTAATATCCGTCTTCATCAATTTTAATATCAAATTTGAAAATGACATTACAATTAACGTTGGAATATAAAACACCCAATAAACGATGAACAACGGAATCGCGCCAATTGATAAAATACCATTGGGATTAATTCTAAAAATAGCCTTTGGCAAGAACTCAGCAGTTACCAATACAAGCAATGTTGAAAGGATGGTTTGGAGGAATAAAAGCGCTGCAGGAAATTCAGAAGCAAAGCTTAAGACCGGCTCGAGTGCAACGGCCATAAATATACCGTAAACGACAAGAGACACGTTATTTCCCAATAACATTGCACTAATAAAATTCGACGTGTTTTTTACGAAATAAGCTAAAATCTTACCACTCGTTGCCCCACTGTTTTTATCTAATTCAATTTTAAGACGATTGGCTGAAACAAAAGCGATTTCCATACCAGAGAAAAATGCGGAACACAATAGCGTTATAACAATGATCAAGTACGTCTGGGGTTCGGGGTCCATTTTTTAGTTTATGAATAATAACGAATATACAAATATATCTTTATTTTGACTCGTCAACAACATCAAAACCAATGTCTTTACGATAATAAGCTTTATCGAATGAAATTTTACCGATATTATTATATGATAATTCCAATGCTTTTTCGATGTTTTTACCGTATGAAGTTACACATAAAACACGACCGCCAGCAGAAAGAACAGTAGGTCCATCTTTTTTAGTGCCTGAATGAAAAACTAAAGAATCATGTATACTATTTATTCCCGTTACTGTTTTTTCTTTTTCGTATGCATCAGGATAACCACCCGAAACCATCATTACTGTAGCCGCAGATCTCGAATCGAACTCTACATCGCGTTCTGATAAAGTTTGCGTAGCAACACCTTCGAATAATTCAATTATATCTGATTTTAAACGAGGAATCACAACTTCCGTTTCTGGATCACCCATTCGGCAATTGTACTCTATTACGTAAGGATCATTCTTTACATTGATAATACCAAAGAAGATAAATCCACGATAATCAATACCTTCCTTTTTTAAACCTTTAACGGTTGGAATGATGATTTGATTTTCAATTTTATCCATGAATCCTTGCGTTGCAAAAGGAACAGGAGAAACAGCGCCCATACCACCAGTATTCAACCCAGTATCACCTTCTCCAATACGTTTGTAATCTTTTGCTTCAGGAAGCTTTTTATACGACTGACCGTCAGTAACAATAAATACAGATAGCTCTATTCCTTTCAAAAACTCTTCAATAACAACACGAGAAGAAGCATCACCAAATTTGGCATCTTCTAACATGTCTTTTAATTCAAGTTTCGCCTCTTCAATAGTAGGTAAAATCAACACCCCTTTTCCAGCGGCTAAACCGTCAGCTTTTAATACATAAGGTGGTTTTAAAGTTTCTAAAAACTTATATCCCTCCTCAATAGTATCTTTTGTAAATGTTGCGTATTTCGCTGTTGGAATGTTGTATTTTTTCATGAAACGCTTAGAGAAATCTTTACTTCCCTCTAATTGTGCCGCCGCTTTATTTGGTCCAATAATCGCGATATGACTAATCTCGGAATCAGCTTCAAAATAATCAGCAATCCCTAAAACTAAAGGAACTTCTGGTCCAACTAAAACTGAATCGATTTTTTCTGCTAAACAGAATGCTTTAATACCGTCAAAATCATCAACAGCTAAATCCACATTTGTTCCTTCTTGCGCAGTACCCGCATTTCCAGGAGCAATAAAAAGTTTATCAATTTGCGAACTTCTCGCAATTTTCCATGCAAAAGCATGTTCTCTTCCTCCGGATCCTAATACTAATACATTCATTCAAAAATATTTTATACAAAGTTATCGATTGAGTTGGTTTTACGCACATTTTATTATCAACAATTCAGCTTTTTTTTACCCGAAAATAGTATTCCAAAGAATTAAAAATAGAGTTGAACACAATTATATCAATCCAATTGACGTTGATAGACTATGAAATTAATAATCGCTATATTATCATTAAGCATCGTTCTAAACAACTATGCACAAGACTCTCCACATAAAAATCGTATTGGAATTATTGGGGGTTTACAAATAAATAATTTTGATTATGGTAAGTTTGGATTCGAATTTCAACATTCCATTCAACCTAAATTAAAATTAAACATTTCTGCCACCTATGACAATATCCAAAACCCTCCTTTAATGGATAATGTTTTAGCATTTGAATCAGAAATTTTAAGAATTTATAGAACACAGAAGGCTTGGGACAGATTATATATTATCCGTGGTGGTTTAGACTACGAGCCAAACAAGTATTTGAGTTTTGGAACAAATTTAGTCATAGGCTATAATAGATCAGTCAATGGGATTTATGATGAAGGAAGCGCCTATTCAACAATTACTGATACTTGGGAAGATTGTAACGAATGCGCACATGATTATCACGACAATGCCCAACGAGAGCAAGACAACGGATCCTTAAACCTAAAAAACTTAGCTTATGCACGGCCAATTGGTAAAAATCAATATTTTGTTTACGGCTTATCGTTAAATATAGGCGCAAGATTCCCCATTAAAAACCGATGGGAATTAGGTTTATTCTATTCACCTGAATTGACCCGAAATAAAATCATGAAACGGACGCTTTATTATGAAGGTACAGACCTATTAGTAAGTGAATTCAATTCTTTCACGCGCTTCCAACATTATATTGATGTGAAATTGAGATTTAAGATCTAAACAACAAAAGATTTGGTTTTACCCCTCTAAATATTCCCAATCCTTAATTGGCTCAAATCTTTTCCAAGATTCTTTAACTGAAGGATGGGTTAATACAGATTCTACCGGAACCTCAGGTAAAATGTCATCTGCCAATCCGTTTTTAACGAATATAAAATTGAACCCTAAATCATTCGCTCCAACCAATCGATAACCTTTTAATCTCGCTAAATTAACCATAGCAATTGGCGATGCTCCGTGATAAACAGGATGTTTACCTGGATAAAAATAAGCAGGATCATAAGGCACAACGATATTGCGCATACCAAATTCAATATGGGTTTCAATTATTACAACATTCGGACTAACTTGAGTTAATGCTTTCCAAACCCAATAATCATTCCCATCAATATCAATGGACATCACATCAATATCACCACTAAATCCAGCGTCCGCGACCAATTGATTAATATTCTCAGCCAATACTTTTGCGCAAGTGAATTTTGGCGCAGGCAACCAAGGATGTGGATATTTAGCGTAAAAATATTTGCCTCTTTCAATACTTCTCGGATTGCCATCTAAAAACAAACCATCATACCCGAAATTCAAAGCCAAATTTGCACAATTACTATTGATGCCATCATCTGACCCTATCTCTAAAAAGGTTTTATTCTGCATACCAATCAACGCAAGTATGTAAAGAATTTTGCCATCCTCCTCGAATTGAGAAAAAACACGGAAACCGGTATCATCAAAATTTGGCAATTGATTATCTGCCTTCGCTTTTTGATGTGCTAAAAACAATTGTCGTTGTCCAATTTGAACTGACGCAGAAAAACGATCTCTTACTTTTAAAATGTAAAATTTTCGTTTCAAGAAATCTTTTATTCTTCCCATTATTCAATTTTTTCAATAAGCCAATCCACTTCTCTCTCCCATTGCGACTTAACATCTATTGGATTTGTATTGTAAATCACTTGCTCTGGTTGCAATCCATTTTGCAATGACCCAGATGTCCATTTACCATCACCATTGGCATCTAAAATCATTCTAACCTGATGCTGTACAGGTGCTAAATTCTCAAATCTCATACTCTTAGCAAAAGGTCTTGTTGCCACAACCTCTTGTTTATCATTCAATAGTTCAATAAATACTTCCGTAATAAATGTAGTATCAATATTCAGAACTAATGTACCAAAATAAGTCAATGGTCTACTTTCAAAAAAGAATGAAGACTCAGTAGGATTCTCATATTTATAAATCGACTTAAAGGCACCTGTATCAATTACAACCTTAAAATATTCAGTACCAACCGAATCAAATTCTAACGTTCTTAAATTTTGAATTTTATACCCCGGCATTTTTAATTCAACCGAATCCCTATTGAAGAAATGAACTTTGCTCGTATCCATAAATGAAATTGGTTCTGACACCGTAATTTTTAACCGTTCTTTGGGTAATAATTTTCCGGACACAATATTGTTCTCTAATAATAAAACTTGAGGTTTACCACCTTTGGGCGTGTTTTTTAACAAAGGTTTTAAAGTATCTTTCGCATTGTTGATTTCTAAATAAAATTCAGTTTGCTCCACAGGAACAGTTTCCATCCAATAAATCAATGAATCCTCGCGTTCTGTTTCTTCCTGAACTAATTGAATTCCTGAATTATTTGTTACCCTTAAAAAATCTGGCGCTTGATTAAAAACTAAGGTTAATTTACCAGGGAATTCGAATGTCGTTGAGATTCTACGCAAGGTATCATCTGCCTCCTTAAAACTTCTCATTTCAATTTTAGGCATACTATCTATCAATTCAATAGGAAAGGTTGAACTAAAACCACGATTTTCAGAAGCATCAAGCTTTAAATTCCTGTTTTCATCATTGAAAACGAAAACATAATATGCTGCTTTCTTTAAATAATTAATCTCAAAATCACCACTTGTATTAGATTGCCCAATATAAGTCGGTTTCATTTGTAAAGGAATTGAATCGAAAGGGATAGCATGATTTGTTGGATACAAAGCCACCAAATAATTCTCTAAATTCTTATTTGTGAATCCATCTTTTATTGTCCCCCTAATAGACATCGAATCAATATAAGCACCGGTAGAGAAAACAAATTGAAATATAGAATCGTTTTGCTCAGTAATATCTTGAATTACACGATTAAAATTAATGGTATACGTAGTATTCTCCTCTAATTCTTCATTAAAAGTGAGTGAAAACTTTTTATTTTTTGCAACGACTGTAGGACGTTCTTTAAGTTGAGGTGTAACAATGATATTATCATTCGCATTATTCAATTTAATGTATTCGCTAAATTTAATCTGCACTTCATTACCAGAAAAATTTAATTGCCCATTTTTAGGACTGGATAATTCAGGATCAAAGCTAGGAGCGGTTGTGTCTTTCGGTCCACCTACTAAAGGATTGACCTGTGCACATCCAATTATCCAGAAAAGGCTAACCAATATATAAAATTGCCTATGTTTCTTCAATTGATTAAAAAACATTGGCGATTATCTTTGCTAATTTTTCGAGGTAAAATTGATCTTCCGAATCAAAATCATTCAATTGATCACTGTCAATATCCAAAACAGCTACTACTTCTTCAGATTTAAAGATGGGTATTACTATTTCAGATTTACTTTGACTGCTACAAGCAATATGTCCTGGGAATTGATCAACATCTGCAACCAATTGTGTTTGCTTGGTAGCAAAAGCTGCACCACATACACCTTTTCCATATTGAATCCTTGTACAAGCCAATTCACCTTGAAATGGCCCCAATACTAATTCGTTCTCCTTCACGAAATAAAATCCAACCCAAAAAAATCCGAATGTTTGTTTTAATATGGCGGCTAAATTTGCTGTATTAGCAATCAAATCAGGTTCCCCATCAATTAAGTGAGTGATTTGAGGCAATAATGCTTCGTATTTAGCCTTTTTAGACCCTTCTATCGTCTTTAATTCTATTGACATTGAATAATTTTGAACAAAAATAGGCTTTTTATATAAATAGATCTGCAGAAATAGCATCTGCAACATATTTTCCTTGATTGGTTAAACTATAAATCTCACCTTTTATTTCGATGTCACCCAAAGCAATCTTATCATTTAAGATTTTTTTAGTTTTCGGTAAATTTACCAATGAAATATTTGCCAAATCATCTAGATTGATTCCCCACTTTGTTCGCAATCGGGTGAGGATATAATCGTTAAAACGATCCTCAATAGTTAAGTCCTCCAACTCATAAAAATCAGTTCCTTTCTGAACCCCTTTCAAATACTTACCATTATTTGCAACATTCCATTGTCTTTGGGTATGGTTATACGAATGCGCAGAAGGACCTATTCCCAAATAAGCCTTGCCTAACCAATATGCCGAATTATGTTTCGAAATTGAATTTTCTTTCGCAAAATTTGAAATCTCATATTGCTCATAACCGAAATTCGGTAGTTCATCAATGAGATATTGAAACTGTGCTAAACTAGTTTCATCTGACGGTAAAGTCAATTCACCCTTCTTTTGCCAAGCACCAAAAACAGTGTTATTCTCAATCGTTAAACAATAGGCGGATAAATGATTGATTTGAAATGACAACATTTTATCGACTTGCTTTTTCCAGTCGTCTAAACTTAAATTAGGAATGCCATAAATCAAATCCACAGTACTGTTTTCAAACCCCATTTCACGTGACCATTCAATCGCTTCAATCGCTTGCTGACTATTATGCGCACGATTCATATACTTCAGTACTTCTTCATCAAACGATTGAATACCGATACTTAAACGGTTTATCTTTAAAGATTTTAAATCTGCCAATTTCTCCTTCGTCAGATCATCAGGATTACATTCAAAAGTGATTTCGCAATTTTCAGCAATCGCAAATCTATCTTCTATCTTTCTTAGAATTCGCTCAATTTGATTTGAAGCTAAAACACTTGGTGTTCCTCCCCCAAAATAGATCGTCTCAATGGTCTCTCCTTGCAGATAATCGGTTCGTAAATCAATTTCTAAAAGAATCGCCTCAACCAATTTTGGAATCGTAGCCAGTTGCACAGAGAAATGAAAGTCACAATAATGACATTTTACCTTACAGAAAGGTATGTGAATATATATACCAGCCATTACTTCTCTACTTCCGCAGTTGCATTAGATAGAGAATCACTCGTCCAAAAAACTTCCTTTAAGGACAAATAACTAATACTATTTGAAGATAAGTTTCTTAGATCAGCTTGCACTAAAGACATATCTTCTGCATACCATAAAGCGATAAAAGCGGCGTCTTCCATTAAATAAGCTTCAGCTTGACTGTAATAAGCATTAGCTGTTTCTTGATTGTTTGCCAATTGCCCTTTCTCAAAAAGTGCATCAAATTCTGGATTACTATATCTAGAATTATTAAAAACAGAAGCTTTTGTAGGGTCTTCTGGAACAAGCTTGCCGTAGGCCTTTGACAAAAAAGATTCAGCACTTGGATAGTCAGCTACCCAATTGGTTCTGAAAATATCTCCATTACCATTGTTTTGATTTTCAATTAACTCATTAAACTCAACACCTTGTAGATCAATATTAATTTTTAGCACATTCTGTAATTGCCTTTGAATTTCTGAAGCGACCCAATATTCATCCGTTCCTTTTTTAAATTGAAATTGAACAGAAGGAAATCCTTCACCATCCGGGTATCCAGCATCTGCTAAATATTGCCTTGCTTTTTCTGGATTGTATTTGGTATTCAACTTATTCATATGATCAAAATCGTATCCTTTAAAAACACGACTGATTGGTGGAACTAAACCATAATCTCCAGATTCATAAGCTTGATCTTTAAGAATCTTATTCACTAAACTATTCTTATCTATCGCACATGTGAATGCCTGTCTTACTAGATTATTTTGAAAAACTGGCGTTTGCATATTTAAAGCTAAAAAGGTCGTAATCAATTTGGGCTGACTGTTTAAAATATATTTAGCATTTTCACCTTTAAAATCGTTAATTCTTTCCTCTAACACTTCCGATATTTTCGAGATTGGGACTTCTGGAATAAATGCTAGGTCTTTAAGCCAAAAACGCTCCATCTTCGTGTCTGTATCTTCTTCATAAATAAAAATGACACTATCTAAATAAGGCAAACGATCTCCATTTTTGTTAACGCCATAATAATTGTTATTCTTTGCTAATTTAACCACTTCCGAATTTGAATTATCAAAATCATAATAAAAAGGACCTGTACCGATTGGAACGAAATATTCATACTCTGTTGCTTCTTTCGCAATTATCGATGCATAAACTGTTGCTGTTTTTTGCAAGAATGTCAGACTCGGCTTCACTAAAGTAAAAGTGACTTCATTACCATCAACTGTAATTCCAGAAATATGCTCGCTTGTTCCGTTTTTAAATTCTTCCCCACCAACAATCACATTCTTAAAAATTGAATAGCCAGAACCTGTATTTACGTTGGTATAGATTTTTTCAAATGTATAAATCACATCTTCTGGAACAAATTTTCGACCTTTTCCTTCTTCAAAACAAATTCCGTCATGGAAATAAACATTGTCCTCTAGTACAAATTTATAAGTTAAACCATCATCAGAAACTGACCATGATTTAGCTAAGGAAGGAACGATTTCTAAAGTTTTGGGATTGTAAGCGACTAAACCTTCAAATATTTGCTCGTATATCTGACCTGTCTCTAATTTTTGAATTTCACTGACAGAATTACAGATGAAAAAACTGGTTAATGGCATTTTAAACACACCTCCGTATACCGGTTTTTCCGCTACTTTTTCAGGCGATTTGGAACTTTTTTCTGACCCTCCGCAAGCCACAAAAATAAAGGTTGAAATAATGACCGTGATTTTCTGTAGTAAGTTCATATGAAAGACTTCGCTATTTATTATCGTGCTGATTAGATCAAATATAATCGAAATTTTCTAACTTAGTGGTGATGGATTTGATTTTTAACCTAATCTTGGTACAGGATTTGTGTATAAAAAAATAAGATTATATCCTTGTTTATTACTAAACTATACTTTATTATTGCAGTTGATTAAGCATTAGAAGAAACACCCTACCGATTTATGTCGTTGAAGAACAATATATTTTTCTTGTTAATTTTTTTAGGCGGTACATTTGTGACTTATGCAGATCTATCCCTAGAAGGACATTACCAAGGTAAAAACCTTTATGTACAAAACCCCGAAGATGAGGACGGATTCGGATTTTGTGTGACCAAAGCAACAGTAAATGGCGACCCCATTTCTGATGGATTACAATCGAGTGCTTTTGAAATCGATTTCACTGAATTCGGATTAAAAATTGGTGATCCAGTTTTTATTGTCCTTGAACATGGAATAGGTTGTAAGCCGAAAATTCTAAATCCCGAAGTTTTATTGCCGAAAAGTACTTTCGAAATCCAAAAAATTTCTTGTACGCCTGATGGTAAATTAACTTGGTCGACGATTAATGAGTCCGGAAAATTACCTTTTGTTGTTGAACAATTTCGATGGAATAAATGGGTAGTTGTTGGTGAAGTTGACGGATCTGGAAAATCTGGATCGAACGAATATGCATTTACGATAACTCCTCACTCGGGTGAAAATAAGGTGCGTGTTGTACAAACTGACCATACAGGAAAGAAACGTCCATCTGACGCAGTTCTATTCACGAATACAACGATTCAGGAACCAGAAATGGCGCCGAAAAAAGTGAAATCGTCTATCTCTTTTACATCTGGAACAAAACCTATTGAAACAAAATATGAAATCTATGACGTTTATGGCAATATTGTCAAAAAGGGCGTAGGTTCTGAAGTTGATTGCTCTAACTTGAAAAAGGGAGCTTATTATATTAATTACGACAATAAAAACGAGAAGTTTATTAAAACGTAAATTCTCGTTTGTTTATCTTTCACTTCCGATTTGGTTTTAATGCGAAAGCATCTTAAATTGAATCGGATTTTTTTTTGATTATGAAATTAGAACATATTGGTATCGCCGTTAAAAATCTTGAAGCATCAAACGAATTATTCCGCGTGCTTTTTGATACACCTCATTATAAGGTTGAATCAGTTGAATCAGAACATGTGAGTACGTCTTTCTTTAAAACTGGCGAATCTAAAATTGAACTATTAGAAGCTACTGACCCTAACAGTCCAATTGCAAAATTTATCGACAAAAAAGGTGAAGGTGTGCATCATTTAGCTTTTGAAGTAGTAGATATCGACTTCGAATTAAAACGATTACAAGCCGAAGGATTTCAATTGATTCATGAAACACCTAAAGATGGCGCTGACAACAAAAGAATCGCTTTCTTACACCCTAAATCTACGAATGGGGTACTGATTGAATTGTGTCAGGAGAAAGGTTAACGCTTTTGACTTTAAGTCTCTTCCTTTGGCGGTTCCCTACCTGGCTCGCTGAGCGATGCCGAAGCGGGCGGGCTATTTGCTCTAATCTTTTTTTGTCCTCCTGAAACGGACGGACGAAAAAAAGGATATCCGCGTCTATCCCTAACCGGAGTGATACGTGATAGGTGATAGGTGATAGGTGATAGGTGATAGGTAATAGGAAAAGGTAAAAGGTAAAAGGTAAAAGGTAAAAATTTATACCACCCTTTCAGGGTTCTAAAACTTAATTATACCAAATATCGAAGGAATGTCTTCCTCCGCTGTTGTATATCGTCCCTTCGGGACTTGGTTGGCTGGAAAGACAAATAGTGAATATGCCGTAGTTATAATAGGATTGTTTTAACCACAAACGC
>NZ_KK211319.1:0-5291 GCF_000621625.1 Crocinitomix catalasitica ATCC 23190 | reverse complement strand
CTGGGTAGATTTTGGCATTAATGCTTATCGATTTACGAGATTAAATCTGCGTCGATCTGCGGTTTTACATCTGCGAAAATCTGCGGGAAACATTTGAAAGCAATAAGCCTGAGATTAATAGGATTATAGAAATAAACACTTTGTGAACTCCGTGCGAGCTCCGTGTACTTGGTGGTTAACTTCGTCAAATCGCTATTCGCAGTGTTCATGATGTTTGCAAAAATAATTTTAACAACAGAGTTCAACAAGGTTTTCAAAAGGTTGCGGAGAAAAAGGATTGAATTTTAAATCTAAGGACTATCGACTCAATATTACTTATACCTTCAAAGTAATTCTAAAAGTCGTTCCTACCCCTACTTCCGATTTCAATACATATACCTTCCCTTTGTGGAAATCCTCTACAATACGTTTCACCAACGACAGTCCTAGGCCCCAACCTCTCGTTTTGGTTGTGAAACCGGGCTGGAACACAGTTTTGAGTTTATTCGACTCAATCCCTTTTCCATTGTCTGTAATGTCAATTCGAATTTGATCTTCGACTTGTGAGACGGAGATGTCAATTTTACCAGTACCATCCATTGCATCAACAGCATTCTTGGTGATATTTTCCACGACCCATTCAAGTAATGACCGATTCGCCATGCCTGTTATTTCATCGCGCTCTGACGTAAAATTCAATTCTATTTTTTTAGAAATTCTAACACGTAAATAATCAATTGAATTTCCGATTAACTCAACAATATTCTCTTCCTTTAAAATTGCTTCTGATCCTATTTTTGAAAAACGGTTAGTGACTGTATTCAAACGATCAATATCCTTGTCGATTTCGTCTGTTATACTCTTCTCCACTCCTTGAGCTTCGAGCAATTGATTCCATGCCATCAATGATGATATTGGCGTTCCTAATTGATGGGCTGTTTCTTTCGCCATACCAACCCAAACCTGGTCTTGTTCGGCTTTTCTAAACGTACTAAAAACCAAATAAGCAATCAATACAAAAAGACCAATGATAAAGAACTGTACAAAAGGGAAAAGTTCCATTTGAACAATCTCTGGGGAATACTCAAAATAAATCACACCCCGCTGGTTATCCCCTATCAACACTTCGATAGAGTCGTTTGCAAGTATTATTTGATTGATTAAATTGGTAGTGTCCTCCGTTGCAAATCCCTCAATATTGGAAGCAATTAACTGACGTGATTCTTGGTCCATAAACAATACAGGAACCAAATAATCATTCTCAATTAACTCTCTGGTAAACGCCTCACTTAACGAATCTCGATTCCTTTGTAATTCTTCTAATTTTACAGTCTTAAAATAAAGCGAATCAAAATAAAAAGCTTTTTGTTGCTCACCTTCATGTATATCTAGAATAACCGGATCGTGGTTTTCTTTCCAACGCGGAATATAACTGATTAAACTGTCTCGTTTTGCGATCCTCACTAAGGAATCCAACACCTGCCTATCTAGGCTTGGCTGCGCAAAATTTATTTTCTCCTTAATCCGTGTTACAAGGTTATCTAAATTATGACTTGAAACAATATTCTCATCCATGTCAGTCAGAATGATTGGAATATTATTGTTTTGTCTTAGAATGTTTACAGCAAAAGTATAATCATCAGAAGGCTTATTGATTTCTTCTAATGCCACTAACCACATTTCAACTTTTTGCTGATCTCTTACTTTAAGCAAATTTAAAGAAGAACTCAATTCGTTGAATGTATTATTGGTGAGGTTGACCAATTGCGACTTACGTTTAACAGCATCGGCCCACTGCTCAATTCTATCAATCTCTTTTTCCTTTACCTTGTCAACAATATCGAATGAAAACCATAATGAGGCGGCGACCATTAAAATAGCGCATCCGATTAACGTCATCTTATAACGTTGTTTTTTATGGTATAAATTCATTTTTGCCATTGTATTGTTCTAAAAGCTCAGTTGCACTAAACGAAATAAATCTATAATTATTCTATTTCTCAATTTCAATTTGAGGTTCCTTTTCTTCTTGCTCGCTGTTCGATTTCAACTTATCAAAAATATTGGAGGATCTGGTCTTGTTTTTCTTCTTTTTAGGCCCTTCGTCAAACTCATCATTCTCCGAATCTTCATCATAAAAGATAAACTCAACTTCATTCTTATTGTCTTTTTTTAATTTCTGAATCGTCGTGTCTTTTTTGAACAGACCAAAATCTGTTTTTAGCATGGATTTAATATCTGTTTTGTCTTGCTCAATATTCGCTTTTATATCCTCTTGGCGTTCTTGCTTATCCAATTTATACACCGGATTGTCAATACTCCCTGACATGGTTAAATAAATCACTATTCCCAGTCCATCGTCCTCAATTATTCCAAATTCTGATGTTTCCACTTTCGATTTTAAATCTTTGAATCTAAAACTAAAATGATAATCAATATTATTGTCAAAATCGTGCCAGCCCGAAACCTCAACGTCCATTGCGCTGGTTTCAATTCTCATTTTCGGAATGGTCATTCTGCGGTCTTTTATCTCAATAGTATTGACAATATTCGAAAATTTAATATGTTGCAATTTCTTCTCAAAACCATTGATATGCTTGTTCAACATCAATTTCAACGCCTTGTTCGATCGCATATAATCCGTTATTGCCTTCATGGTAGGTAAATTCACCAATTCACCGCTTGTTATCTCAAGGTTAGTGACCGCATATATCTTCTCTTCAATAATTGAAAAGTAAGGATTAAACAATAATAGAATGTCAATGTCTCCTGTCGCAAAACCTGATATATGTTCACTTTTTATGGATTCTTGCTTAAAGTTTTCCCACTCCTCAAACAATTGCTTCAGGTTGATGTGTTCGAATTTTAAATTACCATCCACTACATTGCCATCTGCCAATAAATTATGTACTTCTAATTTACCAATCACCGAACCGCCTAATGTATTCATTCGAATATTATTCACTGTTGCTTTTCTATTGGCCATTAAAAATTGTCCAGTAATCGTATTAAAATGATGATTATCCCAATTTAAGTCTCCAATTTCAAGTTCTACATTCAAATTCAAATTCCCCGGAAATTCGAATTGCTCAATTGGTCCTTCTTCTTCATCAACTTTTTGTTGTCCTAAAAATTCGTTTAAATCTATTTTTTGCGACTCTAAAGATGCAATCACACCCAATCCTCCGGATCCTTCAAGATAAGCAAATACATTTTTAAAAGCACCATTCAAAACAAGGTCCGAATTAAGGGTTCGTACTTTCAAATCTTTGGCGGCGACATCCTTGCCCTGCAAACGGAAATCTCCAGCAATTTCTTGGAAAATAATTTGACTATTGACACTTTGGAATTCCATTCCTTCCAGTCGTAAACTACCTGATGACTTTTTCACTTCAAATTTATCTGCCCTGTATTGTGGATCAAAAAACTGCATCACAAACGAAAGATCAACAATCGCTCTTCCTGATAAATATTTGATGCTGTTGAATTTAAAGAATTGCTGAATCGCACCCAAATCAATATCACCATTCAATTTACTATTAATGGTTGGTGTACTAAAATCTTCAACCAAACAATGTCCTTGAATAGATCCGTTTAACAACTGTAATTTAAAATCGTTGATGTCTAATTTTTCCGGTCGTTTTTTCTGTGCATTATTGTACGTTCCTGCTAAATTGATATTATAGATCTTTAATTGATTTTCTGGCTCAATTAACGAACCATTATTGACTTTAAAATTGGCATCAATTGCTGGCAGCTCAACACGTGAAAATGGTCCTTTTATTTTCATGTCAAAATCTACCAATCCTTCACTTTGGTATTTTTTAACCGCAACTAGTTTTTCATCGATTACACTATTAAAAAACTCTGAGAGCTGAATTTTATTTCCTTTAACATCAAGATCAATCGCGGCAGAATCTATTACACCACCAATATTAAAATTCATTGTTTCAATACTCAAATCACCCCTTGTAAAAGTATAAGATTGATTGATATTGTTAATGTTCAAGCCTAAATCAACAACAGCATTTTTATTTTTAATCAGATTTAACGACCCACTTTTTAAAGCATTAACCCTTAAATCACTTACGGCATACAATTCAAATTCTTCTGCTGTGAAATCACCTTTCGCTTGGGCATGATTCAGGTGTAAATCATAAACCTGATTGGTAGATGCATTGGCAAAATTAAACCTAAAATCCTCCGCCTTCAGTGCCGCTAATTTGAATGTGAACTGATCAGCAGATGTTGAATCTTTTGTCGCATTGAGAATATCGTAATTGACAGCACCGTCTTTCGTGGTTTTTAAATTAAGCACGGCGGTCTTTACACTTGCCTTTTTAACCTCGTATTGCCCCCGATAAATATCAAGTAAATTAAAATGAAGCAATAATTCTTTTGCGAAGAATAAGGTATCATTACTTTCAATATGTTCAAAAGCATCCTTAATAAACACATGCTCAAAGCCTAATGAAGCGTTGGGAAAATCTTTTAAAAAAGACAATTCAATATTCCTTACCTCAACCTTTGTTTTGAGGTTCCTATTGATTTCATTTATCGCAAAAGCCTTAATATCATCCTCGTAAACATGAAAAACAACAGTAAGTACTGTCACAAAGAACAGTGCAATAAAGAATATCCAGAAAAAGACTTTTCTGAGAATACGGAGCCCCCTTTTCATAATTTGCACAAAGTTATGACTATAATAGCGTCAAAAAACGAATGGGTTACGGGATTTTTCAACCCTTAAAAGTTAGTTTGTTTCCATCGAGATGGAAAAGTCTTGAGTTGTGAGTCTTGAGTTGCTACTCTTGAGTCCGTAGTCCTTAGTATTGAGACATTTTTCTACTTATGTATAACAACTTTTTTTTACAAATATGGTTTGATGTGAAAGGAGGTATTGTTTTCCGCAGATTTGTTTGAATTGTCATATTTAATTATTTTTCCTAGCCTTTCACTCCTACCCACTACAGCAACGCGCAACACGCTATAAACTAATAACTAGAGACTAACTGTAAAGTTTCACAAGGTTGTTAACGGAAGTTGATTAATCTTGTCTTGTAAATTTAGTAGTTTATTTTCAAACTTTTTTGGTTCTACAATAAATATTTCAGGTTCTAATTGATACCATTTATAAATTGCTTGAATTGGTGTTTTAACATCAAGTTCTTTTCTCAGTGAGCCATGTCTTCTGTATAAATTGTAGTTACACATAAAATTAAAGAGATCTTTATGCATCTGGTCGTATGAATTATAAGAGTGTTTTAAAATTGTATTAGACTTAATGGTTCTATTTACTCTTTCTACCATGC
>NZ_JHXV01000012.1 GCF_000621625.1 Crocinitomix catalasitica ATCC 23190 | reverse complement strand
TAAAATTTGGAACAAAAAAAAACTCCAATCGAAATGATTGAAGTCTTTTTTTTATTTGTGATCTGGCTGGGGCTCGAACCCAGGACCCTCTCCTTAAAAGGGAGATGCTCTACCAACTGAGCTACCAAATCCTTTTTGTTTGCGGGTGCAAATATACAGTGTTTATTCTAGTCCACAAAATTATATTAGAAAAAAAAAGGATGTTTTTTTCTAATTGACTTATAACTTATTGGAATTGAGAGTTGGCGATGCTGATTTTTTTTTGAGGATTTATTGTTTTACCTTTATTCTATTCTAAAAACGTATGACGAATATATTTTTAATTGGTTTCATGGGGTCTGGTAAAACGACCTTTGGTAAAAAGGTTGCAAAACTATTGGGTATGAAATTTATCGATCTTGATGTTTATATCACAGCGCAAGAAAAAAAAAGCATCACAGCAATTTTTGATAAATATGGGGAAGAACATTTCAGAACTTTAGAAACGAATTATTTAAAATCAATTGCAAATTCAAGTATAAATACCATTTATAGTTTAGGTGGAGGGACTCCTTGCTTTAATAATAATATCCAAATTATAAAAAATGCAGGAAAATCTGTTTACTTACATATGCCTCCAACGAAGTTGAAGGATAGATTAGCCAATTCTAAAACATCTCGACCGTTAATTGATCATTTAAAGGGTAATGAAACCGAGTTAGAACTTTATATTGAAGTTCTATTAAATAAGCGAGAAATCTATTATAATCAAGCCGACTTAATAATCGAGGATTATTGGAAAAATAAAAATGAAAGCATTGAGAAGATCAATGTATTAAAACACAATCATCAAAACATCAATTAGATTGTGTTGATTTGCGAAAAAGTTTATTCGGTATGCTTACTAGAATCACGACGCCAACAAGGCTTATAAACCATTCGTGATTGACGTATCCAGCAATTATAAATACAATTGCAAAGAAAAGTTTTAGTGCCTTTATAAGACGTGTGTCACAAGAACTAAACATACTTTTTTAAACTACGCCATCCACCGCCATTAATTACATCGATTTCAACACTACTTAAAATCGTTTTAGCTTGCGCACTTCTAATTCCACTAGCGCAACAAACAACAATAGGTTTATTCAATTTTTTAATAGCTTTTAAGTTGTTTCGAATTTCCGACAAATTATAGTTCTTTGAACCTTCAATATGGCCAGATTTAAATTCATTTGGCGTTCGAACGTCTATAATTAATGCGCCATTTTTAATGTACGTAGCAATTTGTTCTTTTCCTTTTGATTTGAAGATATTCGTAAAAAAGCTCATAGTCGTTATTTATTTTAACAAAAGTCGATTATTTTTAATTATTGGATTGTAATGATTATCACAAATCTTCACAATCACATTCGGTTTGACTTGAAATATCCGAAATTCTTGTTCGATTTTCACCGATTATATAAGTAAATATATATGTTTCCCCGTTAATTTTTCCGTTCAATACGTAAATAGGGTTGGGGTGTAGTCTAGGTTTTGATGCTTTAAGATCAATATCTGCCGTCTGATGAAAGATGAGTACATCGTCCTTATTGAGGTTTAAACAAGCTAACTGACATTTTGCTTTTGAAAGGATACGTATTTCTTGTGCTTCAATAATATGCATAATATCTTCGCGTGGCAAAGATAAAACTCGTAAAATTTTAGCCGTTTCAATATTTCTACAAGGTTCCTGATCTAATTTATGTAAGCCTACAACTTCAGCTTTTTTTGTTTCCTCATGCAAAGCGAATTCCGCAGCATACCAGCCATTTTCATTTTCAGCTTCAAGGAAATAAACTTTTGGAGTATCTCTAGTTGAGCTTTTGTCGAAAACAACTTCTCCTTTATTTTTGAGTAGCTCATAGATATCTACATTGCTTAAATTAAAGCAAGATAGGACTTGAAATAGACTGTCACCTATAACCAATTCCTTCTCACCGATCATGTTTTTTACGCGATTTTCAGGTAGCCAAGCACAACCTCTATTGCCAAACATAAAATAGACTAACAGTGAGCCAAAACTCAATCCGATGAAGTAGAATTTAAAACGATTCCAAAATTTTTCCATGAATTTTTTTTGACAAATTTAGTGATTACATTCGGTCAGTTAACCACATTGAAATAGGAAATATGAAGGTTTGATTCGAATATTATTTCAAAAGAATATCAAATAGACCTTGAACTTCCGCTTCATATTCATCAAAATTCACTTTTGAATAAGTGTGAATTTGATCAAATTCACTATCTAATACTTCTCTTGGTGTGAATTTAACAGCTTCTATATGCATTTTTAAACCGTAACGTTCAATATCGTAGATTAAAGGCACACCCTTGATTTTTGTATAAGAAGAATACCAATAAGCTTTTTTAGGTGTCAAATCTTGAGTAAACCAAATCGATTTACTGTCTCCATTTTCGCTAATTATTAAGTATTCTTTAGCAAGTAGCCCGATAATACTATCTTTATTACTTGTCTTTTCGATTTCATAATCAGGCTGAGAGGCAATCATTTTATCAATTTCATCCTCCTTTAAATCAGTATAAATTAGTTTGGCTCCAAAATCCAATCGCATTTCAATTTTGTTCTGATTCTGATTAGATACTATTTCAGTAGAGAATATTTTACCCCTCGCGATGGTCGACTTAATTTTGTCGCCTTTGAACGTTAATACTAGCTTTTCAGGAATTATTTTTGACATAAAGTCTGAGACTTCTGCATCCGGATAAGTAATTACATATTCTATCTCACCAGATTGAATTTGGTCAGTATTACAACTGAAAAATAAGATAGAAGTAAACAGAAAAAACGCTTTTATAATTCTCATGTAATCTCGATTTAATTTGCATTAGGGTTATGCGCAAAGATATAATATTTCTACCATAACGGTTTTAGAATAAATTATTCTATCAATTTGTTTAGAATATTCATTTGTTTTGATCAGAAATATCAAGCTAAAAATGTTAAATTTGCAACGAATAAATAATGTTATGGCTGAAATAAAAATAATTCAAAATAATTCTGAAATTGGTGCAGGAACTAGAGGTGCAGGTTTAGGAGTTGAAGCATTAAAAGTAGTGGCGAGGACAAGAGAAAATCAGTTTTTTGGTCGTTACGAATGTTTTTACGTTCAGACTGAAAACGATATGTTGGATTTTGAAACAGATTTTCAATACGCAAAAAGAATTGATGGGATGTTGTCAAATTATCAGAATACCAAAGATATTTTACAACATATTTATGCTGATAATGATTTTCCGGTGATTTTATCAGGAGACCATTGTTGCGCTGGAGGTACAATCAGTGGAATAAAAACTGCCTTTCCTGACAAACGCTTAGGGGTTGTTTGGATTGACGCGCATGCAGATATACATACACCTTATACAACACCTTCTGGGAATATGCATGGTATGCCTTTAGCAATTGTCTTAAACGAGGACAACCTTGCGGGTAAGATTAATGAACCGAATCCAGAGGTTGCGGGGTATTGGAATGACTTGAAGAATTTAGGTGGAATAGCTCCTAAAATATTAGCAGAAGATCTCATATATGTCAGTCTTAGAGATACTGAAAAGCCAGAGGATGTTTATATAGCGAACAAAGGAATTGAAAATATCTCTGTTGCAGATATAAGACAGAAAGGACTTGAATATACCATTGAGAAAATTAAAGAGAAGATGTCCAATTGTGATATTGTCTATATCTCATTTGATGTTGATAGTATGGATAGTGTTTTGGTTTCAAAAGGAACGGGAACACCTGTAGAAAACGGTTTAAGTCCAGAAGAAGCAATGCATATCATGACTGAGTTGTCAGCTTGGGATAAGACATGTTGTATTGAAATGGTTGAAATAAACCCATGTTTAGATAATAAGATAAATAGAATGGCAGAAGTCGCTTTTGAAATACTTGAAGCTTCTGTTGATAATATAGAAGCAAGAATATGATTGAACTTGAAAATGAACTTCGACCTACGATATTAAAAGCAATATCAGAAATTTATAGCCAAAATTTGAACAATGAGGACATACAATTTCAGTTGACGAGAAAAGATTTTGAGGGCGATTTGACGCTCGTAACATTTCCTTTTACAAAATTTTCAAAGAAATCACCTGTTGATACAGGAAATGAAATTGGGGACTATCTTGTTACCAATAGCGAATTGATTGAAACTTATAATACCGTTCAAGGTTTTTTAAATTTAGTGATATCAAAATCGTACTGGTTGAAATCGCTTATAGAAATTAATCAAACTGATAATTATGGTCAGTTTGCCTCCAACGGTCGCAGTGTAATGGTTGAGTATTCTTCCCCAAACACGAATAAGCCTTTACATTTAGGTCATTTAAGAAATAATTTTTTAGGTTATTCAGTCGCGCAAATCCTTAAGGAGAATGGAAACGACGTTATTAAAACACAAATCATAAACGACAGAGGAATTCATATTTGTAAAAGTATGCTTGCTTGGGAGCGTTATGGAGAAGGGGAAACGCCAATTAGCTCGGGCTTAAAAGGAGATAAATTAGTTGGTAAATATTATGTAAAGTTTGATAAAGTCTTAAAACAGGAAACGGAAACACTTCTAGAAAAATGGGCGTTAGGTGAATTTGATGTGGACGAAGCGACAATTGCAGAATATCAAAAATTGTCTAAGATAAAGGCTGAAAAGCCAGACGAGAAAAGTAAAAAAGGCATTCAAGATAAGATCAATAAATTGGCTAACAATAGCACGCCTATCATGCTTGATGTTCAGCAAATGCTGCAAGATTGGGAAGCAAAATCACCGGATGTAATTGCGTTGTGGAATAAGATGAATGGCTGGGTTTATGAAGGTTTTGACGCTACTTATAAAGCAATGGGCGTTGATTTTGATAAGTTGTATTATGAATCAAACACATACTTAACGGGGAAAGAATTAGTTGTTGAAGGACTTGAGAAAGGAATTTTCTTCGAGAAACCAGATGGATCAGTTTGGATTGATTTAACAGATGATGGCTTAGATGAAAAACTTGTACTACGTTCGGATGGTACAGCTGTTTATATGACGCAGGATATTGGTACTGCCCAGCAGCGAATGAAAGAGTTTGATAATTTAACGGGGATTGTTTATACAGTTGGAAACGAGCAAGATTATCATTTCCAAGTGCTATTTTTAATCCTAAAAAAATTAGGATATAAATGGGCGGATAATTGTTATCACTTGTCATATGGTATGGTCGATCTGAAAAATAAGGATGGTCAAGTGGGGAAAATGAAGTCGAGAGAAGGTACAGTTGTAGATGCTGATGATCTTATTGCAGATGTGATAGGTAAAGCCAAAGAAATGACGCAAGAACGTGGCCAAATAGAAGGGCTATCAGAAGAAGATAAAGATGAATTATATAAAATGATTGGTCTTGCAGGATTAAAATATTATTTATTAAAGGTCGATCCAACTAAACGAATGACTTTTAATCCTGAAGAATCCGTTGAGTTAAATGGAAATACCGGACCTTTTATTCAATATGCTTTTGCACGAATTCAATCCTTATTAAGAAAAGGAGGGGAGTTAGGGCCTATTGATTCCAAAATAGATATTCATCCTATTGAACGGGATTTAATTAAAAAGCTTATTGAATATCCAAGTGTAATTGCAGATGCCGGAAGTAGCTATTCTCCAGCAATAATCGCAAGTTACGCTTATGATCTGGCGAAACTATTCAATTCGTTTTTTCAGTCGATAAGTATTTTCAGAGAAAGTGATTTGAATGTACAGAATTATAGACTCGTTTTAAGTCAAAAAGTAGGAGAAACGATCAAAACTTCGATGAAAATGCTAGGAATTGATGTCCCAGACCGTATGTAACGAAAAAAAAAAATATTTATTTTACATTTCTGTTAAATAAATGGGAATATCGTGAATTTTTTATGTACAAGCTTGATTTACATATGTTTTACACGGTGTGATTTTCTGCGCTATATACAAAAAATTAGTAGTTTTTAACATTAAAAACTAGGTTTTTTGACGGATTTTTACGTTAAACCAACGATTGATTAACGATAAACAAATTATTTCTTTATTTTTGTGTTAGATAATTATAAAACTATGAAAATGAAAATTGGAATATTAAGTTTATTTGCGATTCTGTTTATTTCAGGGTCAAGTTACGGGCAAACAGCGGATCAACGAATCGGTATTGGAGCCCACTTAGGTATTTCCGACTATTACGGAGATTTAAATACCCAATTTTTTAATATTGGTACTGCAAGAAACCAGGGTGGTATTACATTAAGCTATTATTTAAATAGCATGTTTGATGTAGCAGCATCTTGTACATATGGTGGTATTGGTTTTAATCAAACACAAGGACCAAGTTTTAGTGCTAACTTATTTCAAGCGAACGCACAATTACGCTTTAAATTTGCCAACGGAATGATGTTGTCAGAAAGTTCTAAAATTCAACCGTTTGTTTTTGTTGGCGCTGGTATCGCCGATTGGGCGAGTGTTGGTTTGAATGATAAGTTTGCGAAAGCTACAGTTCCACAAACTGATTTGTTATGGTCAGGTGGTTTAGGTGCTACTTATTTACTTTTAGACAACTGGGGTATTAACTATACTTTATTATATGGTTATACTAATGGTGATTCTAAAGATGGTTACTCAGGTTTTTCAGGAGGACATGATCAATTCATGATTCACCAATTAGGTATTGTTTACTTAATCGGAAAAGTAACTGATTCTGATGGTGATGGTGTTTCTGATAAGAAAGATAAATGTCCTGATACACCAGCAGGTGTTGCCGTTAATGAAAATGGTTGTGCTGAAGACAGAGATGGTGACGGTATTGCTGATCACTTGGATAAATGTCCAGATGAAGCAGGTGTTGAAGCTTTAGATGGTTGTCCTGATTCTGATGGTGATGGTATTACAGATGCTGAGGATGAGTGTCCAGAAGTATTCGGTTTACTTTCAGCTCAAGGATGTCCTGATACTGATGGTGATGGTATTACTGATGAAGATGATGCTTGTCCTGAAGTTGCAGGTATTGATAAGTTTGACGGTTGTCCTGATACTGATGGTGATGGAATTCAAGATTCTGAGGATGATTGTCCAAATATCGCAGGTATTAAAGAATTAAAAGGATGTGCTGATACTGATGGTGATGGTATTGCTGATAACGTAGATAAATGTCCTACTATTCCTGGTGTTGACTCAAACATGGGTTGTCCAGAAATTGCAGAGGCTACTAAAGAAGTCTTCAAAAAAGCATTAAAAGGAATTCAATTCGAATCAGGTAGAGATGTTATTAAGAAATCTTCATATGGTATCTTAAACAATGTTGCTGACATCATGAAAGAAAACCCTTCTTATAAATTAATTATTGAAGGCCATACTGATAGCCAAGGTGATGATGCGAAAAACTTTACGTTATCTGAAAAGAGAGCATTAGCTGTTAAGAATTACTTGATTTCTAAAGGTATTGACGGTGGAAGATTAACTTCAAGAGGTTTCGGTGAAACTAAACCAAAAAAAGCTACGAATGATACTAGTTCTGGTAGAGCTGAAAACAGACGTGTAGAGTTCACAGTAGAGTTCTAATACAAATAGTTTTATATATCAAAACACCTTCTCAATATTGGGAAGGTGTTTTTTTTGTCGATGTTTTTTGACTATTTAAGTATATCATTATTCCATCCGTCGAGAAAATATTTCATCTTATCGACAAATCTTTGAAAAAGTGAATATTTCATATATCTTTGTATCTCAATTATTGATCTGATTTCTTCAGCAGTAATTGTAATTTTAGTTTCATAGCTAAAAGTTAGGTGGAAGCGCATTGTTAAAGAACATTGCGCTTCTTTTGCGTTTATAGGGTTCCTAACTGCTTTCGCTATACTTCTCATATTCCCTGCAAATACCAAAAAAAATCAAGCATCTAAACTTGGATCAAGACCAATTGTTGGGGACGAGCTAAATATTTGAGTCAATCTTAATAAAACTAAAGCCACATTTTTGATACATCAGAATTTTATTTTGAAATTTTGGATACCCGATTTATTTTCAAATTTTATTTAACCTCTACTTCCTTTTCTTTCCCAAACACTTTCGGGAAAGAAAAGGAAGTAGAGCCTCCGCTATAGCCTTCGCTTGAAGCTTCGGTCATCGAAGATAGCTTCAGCGCACGCGGAAAAAAGGCTGCCTGGCAGGGCCTACATTCAATAGCCGGTCTCCCAAGCCTAGCAGGTATGCTTTTACTCACCAACGCAACTCTTGAAACTGGAAAAGATCGGTGATTCCGCCTAAGGTCGGACAGGCGCCAATCAAGGATTGTAGCTTACGACTGAGTCGCATACGTCCTCACTTTTTTACCAGTTTCAATTCGTTTCTTATGGCTCTTAAGAGAATGGCATCGAAAAATCGAATTTAGGATGTAATTATTGGGTTAAGTTGCAATTAGAAAAATTATTTTTCAATCTATAAATCAATCCAAAAGTCATTCTTTAGTACAAAAAAAAATAGTCTAAATTCCTCCCCAACTTTTGTGACTGATCCGAAACTAAATAACATTCATAATTTCAACGAAATTGTAATACAAAATTTTTTAAAGGGGGAAAAGTTGTTCAGGTGAACGCTATTTTATTTATGGGTATAGGATTTGGTCTAATAATTTGGGGAATTATCAAGTTGTTCAATTAAATTTGATGTCAAGTAAATTTAAGTTCTATTTTTGTGTAATTGAATAAAAAGAGAGATTATGGCTAATGGATTATTAAAAGGTAAAAAAGGGATTATTTTTGGCGCTTTAAACGAGCAGTCAATAGCTTGGAAAGTTGCAGAACGAGCGCATGAAGAAGGTGCTGAATTTGTTTTGACTAACGCTCCAATCGCCATGAGAATGGGGGAGATCAATCAGTTGGCTGAAAAAACTAATTCTACTATTATTCCTGCAGATGCTACTAGTATTGAGGATATAGAAAATCTTTTTGATGAAGCATTGAAAATTTTAGGAGGTAAAGTAGATTTTATTTTACATTCAATTGGTATGTCTATTAATGTCAGAAAAGGTAGAGATTATACTGATCAGAATTATGATTGGACAATGAAGGGCCTTGATGTATCTGCATTATCCTTCCATAAGGTTATGCAAACTGCAATGAAAAAAGATGCTGTTAACGATTGGGGTTCTATTCTTGCATTGACTTATATCGCTGCTCAAAAAGTATTTCCTGATTATAACGATATGGCTGATAATAAATCTTATTTAGAATCAGTAGCAAGAAGTTTTGGATACCACTACGGTCAACAAAAGAAAGTTCGTGTGAATACAATATCTCAATCTCCAACTGCGACGACTGCAGGAACAGGTGTTAAAGGATTTAGTGAATTTATTAGCTTTTCTGAACAAATGTCACCTCTAGGTAATGCTGCAGCTATAGATTGTGCAAATTATTGCGTTGCAATGTTCTCTGACTTAACAAAGTATGTTACTATGCAGAACCTTTTCCATGATGGTGGGTTTTCAAATACTGGAGTAACACAAGCTGTTATTGAAAAGTTTAAAGCAGAATAATTGTTTATGAAATTTTAATAGGATATCTAAAAATAAGGACGAATTATTTTTGGATGTCCTGTTGTATCATCGCTTTAAATTCGTTGAGAATAAGTGCTGTAGCTCCCCATACAATTCTTTCGTTTAACTTGAACGCTGGTACCTTATTTAGGTATTGTCCTTTTTCAATTTCTATCTTAGTATCAATTCTATTTGCTTGATTTAATAAATCTGGAATTTTTACTTGAAAAACTTTTTCAACCTCTCTTTCATCTTTAACGATAAGTGGTGGATGATCTAGATATCCGATAAATGGGTGAATTAAAAATTTACTAACCGGAATATAGACTTGACTCATTTCACCGATAATCTTTATTTCATCACTCGCAACACCTATTTCTTCCATGGTTTCGCGTAGAGCAGTCTTTGTAAGTGATTTGTCAGTTTTCTCATACTTTCCGCCAGGTAAACTCATTTGACCTGAATGGGTGCCGTTGTATGTTTGTCTTTGAATGAGTGTGAAATGAATTTCGTCTTTTTGAAAATGCACCAGCAGTAAAACTGCCGATAAACGAACGGTAGGTTTTGTTCTCATAACTTCACTGGTTGTCATCCTAAATGGTGCCATTTCCCTATGGCTATTTTCACCCGGTAAATGTTTTATGGAGTTTTTAAGTCTTTCTATGAAAATTGAATATTTTTCGTTTGATTCAGGTTGCATTTATTTTATAAAATTTTTATAAAAGTAATAACTAAGCCAAATATCTTAACTTTTTTGCCAATTTTACAATTTCAATTAAGGTGTCATGGATAATTTAGAAGAATTGTTTGAAATCAAACAAAAGTTTTTGCGCGTAACTCCGCATCCCAAATTAATTAAAAAACAAATTGATAAACTTGATAAATTAGTACAGGAAGAAAATGATATTCGTATCATAACTTCAGAATTAGATACTTCAAGTTCTTTAGCCGATTTTTTGGAGAATTATATTGCAAAAATTTTAAAGATTCGCCTGGAGATTGCAAATGCCAAAGAAGCTGTATGTTTAAAGAACAATTTAAAGGAATTACTTTTATTACAAGAAAGTTTAATTCTGAAGTTAGCAAGCTATGCTGAAGAAATTGAAATCACACAATTTGATAATGTTAAAATGTCAGATGATTTTGATGCATATGCAATACTTAAGTTTATCCGGGTTGAAAACATTGAGGAGAACAAAATAAAGCCTTATCTTTATACCCAAATTAATACCGATTTAAAAACAGAAAAGCCATTGCTAATTGCTTGTGTGAGGGCTAAGAAAATATTAGAATATGACAGATGAATTCCAACATTTAAGAGAACTCTTGTCTCAAAACGACTACCCATCTCTTTATCTATTTAAGTTTATTGTAAAGCAAGATCCAGAAAAGGTCGTTGAGATTAAAAAATGTTTCAATGAAAGTGCTGAAATAGAGACAAAACCATCTAAAAATGGTAACTATATTGCTGTTTCTGTTAAAGAGATGATGTTAACTGCTGAGGCTATTATCGATCGTTATAAAGCCGTTGGTGAAATTAAAAATGTAATAGCCTTATAATTATGGGTCCTTTAGAATCGAGTACTATTATATTAGGTATCCTCTATGCAACAGGAGCTGTATTATTGTTTATTGCCAGCTATATGCTTTTCATCAAACGCTTTAAGCGCAGCAAATTAGAAGCTGTTAGTGATGTTAAATTAACGACATCTCGGTCGAATACCTATAGTGGTAAAACGCAGTTTTTATTGGAGGTTTCAAGACCAGTAAATGTTGAATTTAATTTATTGGATGAAAACGAAAATAAGTTGAGTGAGATTTTATCTGGACAACTAGTTGAAGGGGAACAAAGTGTTGATTTTGATCCAAGTTCATTATTGGATGGGAATTATTACTTATCTTTAAAAACAGCGAATGCTTCAATATTAAGAAAAATAAAAATTAACAAAATTGGATAATTTGAGAATACATATTAAAAGCGTACTTTTTATTGGAACAATTTTGTGCGTTGGGAACCTAACATACGGACAAGCTAAAATATTTACACCAAAGGGTAGTTTTGGTGTTGATATAGCTGTGCCTACTAAAGCAAATAATGCTGCATTTCAAAGAACATTTCAGGGTTTGTTTAATGGAGGATTAGATTATCAGTACAATGTTTATAAAGGAATAACAGTTGGAATGGGCTTAAAATATGCGCTATTTAACTTAAATTCATTTGCTTTTGACAATGCTGAAATTAGCGGGGCTTACCATATGCCAGGTGCATATTTAACTGTTGGTTATGAGAAATTCACAAATGAAAGAGTATCGATTAACTTTAGCGTGCGTGCAGGTTATTCCTTCCTTTTATCTGCCAACGATTCTTGTACAGCGATTCAAGGAAATATGCATGTCTCAGAAAGCGTTTTTGTAGAGCCTCAAATTGAAGTCTTGTTATTGTCTGAAAAAATCAGTCCTCATGGATTTAGTTTTCAATTGGGGTATAGTATATATTTTAATGAATTTAACCAATCTGAGTTATGTATGACTGAGATAAAAAATATTCTACCTGAAGATTATCAAGGAATTACGCGTTATTTAAGTATTGGATTTGGATATCGATATTATTTTGGACGGGATTAAGAACTATTAAGTTAATTTCAATTAATGAAAGGACAGTCATTCATATTATTTCTATTCTGCTGCTTTGTTTGGAGCTGTGAAGAAGAAGATGTCATTCCTGATGGGAAAACCTTGCCTGCTGGATTAAGTTCTTTTTCAATAGAAGAATTAGACTTTTTACCCAATGCGACAGCTGATAGGATTTATGGAGAATTACCTTCATTAGTCAATGAGATGTCGATGCTCTATGTCGAAGAGAGATCTGAGCAATACGTCTACGCTTGGCAACAATATTTCTATAAGTTTAGTGAGAACTTTAACCTTAAAGCAGAGTTTAGATTTAGGTATTTAGAAACGAATGAGAAAACGTTCAAAACGTTGCTTATCGGTTTAAATTATTTCGATCATAAAAACAAATTAAGAAAGCAAGAGTTTGAATTACCTATTAGTATCAAAGATACTGCGGATAGTTACTTTTCAACTTTTATGAATTATTACCCGGAAATAACATTGGGAGATGTAGAGTGGGAAGATGTTTACGAACTATTTCCGACCAAGTCAACGCCAGCTATCGAATACGGGATTGATAATTATGAAAAAATTTACTATTCCCGTCACCATGGTATAATTATGATTTACTATTATAATGGGGAAGTCTGGTTATTAAAACCTTAAAATCATTAAATGAATTCTTTTGAAGTAGTGTTTCTTGGCACTGGAACATCTCAAGGAGTACCGGTAATAGGATGTAATTGTGATGTGTGTACATCAACTAATCCTAAAGATAAACGACTGCGTACTTCTGCTCTTATTAAAATTAAAGATCAAACATTTGTAATTGATACAGGCCCAGATTTTAGGCAGCAAATGTTGCGGGAAGATGTTCAAAATTTAGATGCTGTTTTATTTACTCACGAACATAAAGATCACATTGCTGGTCTCGATGATATCAGAGCATTCAATTTTAAGTCTAAAATGGATATGCCTGTCTATCTTTCTGATCGTGTTCTTATTGGCTTAAAAAAAGAATTTCACTATATCTTTAGTGAATATACTTACCCAGGTATACCTAAAATTCAATTAAACCTAATCGATAAAGTTCCTTTTAATGTGAACGGTATAAACATTCAACCTATTGAGGTGATGCATTATCAACTTCCTGTAACAGCTTTTCGTATTGGGGATTTTGCTTATATCACAGATGCTAATTTCGTAAGTGAAAAGGAAATGGAAAAATTAGTAGGTGTTAAATTTCTCGTGATTAACGCATTGCGACAAGAGCAACATATATCACATTTTAATTTGGCTGAAGCTTTAGCTTTTATTGATCGAATTAAGCCTAATAAAGCCTACTTAACCCATATTAGTCATTTAATGGGACAACATGATGAAATTAATTCAACTTTGCCATCAAACGTGTCAATAGCTCATGATGGATTGAAAATTTCAGTTCATTAACAGTGAAAAAATTATTTAAGTCCCTTTCAGTGCTTGTAATTATTGGTGCTTTTGCATTTTTGATGTACGAAAATTTGAGACCGTTTTATTACGATGCGCGGTTAAAAGTTGATGTGCCAAAAGGTTATCCTGTTTTTGGAATCGATATTTCGCATCATCAAGGGGAGATTAATTTTGATCAAATGTTTGCCAGTGACTTTAGTGATAGCATTGATTTCTTTTATATTAAAGCGACTGAAGGAACTAATCATAAAGATAGGCGGTATGATATAAATGCTGAAGGCATTGCAGTATTAGCCGGTAAATACGGGTTTTATCATTTTTATCAAGCTAAACAATCGGCAATAGAACAAGCGAATCATTTTGCAAATACAATTGATCCTTATAATTATAAATTGAAACCAGTCCTAGATATCGAATCGTTGAGTGGGATGAATGAAGATGTTTTATGTGATTCATTATTGGTTTTTATGAATAGAGTAGAAGAGCTATTGGCAGTACGTCCGATAATTTACACATTCCATTCGTTTTATATTGATCATTTAGCAGGACATAAAATTGAAAATGAATTGTATTGGATTGCAAAATACAACGGGAGTACTCATCTTATTCATGACGATAATTTTATTATCTGGCAATTTTCAGAATCAGGTCACTTAAATGGTGTTAATGAAAATATTGATCTAAATGTCGCAAAATCATCATTCCATAAAAAAGTTATTGTTAAAAGAGATCTGAAATAAAGGTTTTACGACGAAACAATAGGGTACAAAAAAAGGGGAACACTAATTGAAAGTAGAATTTTCATTAACCCAAAACTTATGAAAAAGTAATATCTACTAAGAATTCAATAGTGCTCACCCTATATTTATAATAAGAATGAAGTAGTAATGTCGTTCAAAGATTTCTTCATTAACCCAAAACTTATGAAAAAGTAAAATATTTCTTCTACTAAATCATTACTACTCCAATATTTTGTGATCATTTTACCGTTGTAAATGCTGTAAACAAATTTAGTTAAAACTCAATCCTTTACCGAATGTTAAGTAAATTAATTGTTAACAATTTTCGACCAATAGTTGTTTTACAGGCATAAAGTTAAATATTAATTCGCGATAAAACTAGGTATTTTTACTTAATTTTAGGTGTTTATACTCAAGCTATTGATTTTATAGGGGTTAGCGTGAAAAAAAAAATGATATTTTTTTAGTGTTTGCTTAAAATAAGTGTCGTTTCGTGTGAAATTTGTTTATTGAGGGTAGAATATTAAGCTGGAATAATGACGTTATTTTTGTTAATTTATTCTCTTTTATATTTTCAAAATTCAATTTAAAACCCGATTTAGTTTCAAATATTCATGCTTCACTTAAAATAAATTATGGGGTAAAAAAAATCTCCGACTACAATAGTCGAAGATTTTTCCTAATTCGTTTTAAATCTATTTCCTAGTGGTCGTGTCCGTCATGCTCATCATGCTCATCAGGAGCTTGTTCTCCGTTCTCTGGATTCTCAACAGGGAATAATTTAACATCGTCACGGTGCCCAGTCTTATCATCGATAATTTCTTCTAATTGTCCAATTGAAATTTGTTTGAACAAAATATTTTTATTCTTATCAATAATATAAATTCGAGGAGTTGAATAAACATCATATGTATCAGCGTAATTTAAACTTTGAATATTTGTTTTATTACGCAATAAATTTGTTGGATTTTCCGTTGCTTCGTCATATACAGATTTCGTTAAACCTACATTGGTAAAGGTTAATTCGTGATCACGGATGAATTTTTTCCATTTTTCAAAATCATCACCAGTTGCTTTTGCTACTGCATAGATTTCCACGTTGCGTTCTTTGAATTTTTTATCGTATAAAGTTTGCAGTTTAGGCGTTACTTTTTTACAGTGTCCACATGTTGGGTCCCAGAAGTAGATCACAGTATAATCCGAATCAAAACTATGTGAATTTATCCAGTTTACATCTGATGTGTCTGGCAAGATTAACATAGGAGCGAAACTACCAGGAGATGTTCTACATACCTTTTCTGCTCGTTCACAAATTTTAGTGGTATTCTCTTCAGTTACCCAATAAGCTAAATTATTCGGCGGACAATAATAATTTTGAGCCATGAAGCAAAAAACTTTATCCATACCCATTATCTGAGATGTTTCATATTTATTGGTAACATGGTGAACGATGTATTGAAATACTTTGTTCGATTGGTCTAATTGATCCGTTTTGTCTATTAATTTTTTTGCATGAACTGCAATAGAATCTGGTATCTGAATCAATACCCTTTTAGAGAAAAATTTATCTAATTTATTATGAAAAATAGGTGCTTTAACAATTCTTGGATCTGAAAAATCAACATTGTCCCAATAATGATCAACATAATAATGGTAAACAAAATTAGAATCAGTGATTACACCATTAGCATCTTTAGGAGGTTCTGGTAATTCAATATCGATTGACATTTTTACCATTACACCAATAAAACGTTTTGGATTCTCTGCAACTAATTTTTTTTGGTATTCAGCCACCTTTTCATTTAAGGCCACCATTTCTTTTCTAATTGCAGCTTTTTCGTCTGAACCTTCTGCTGCTTTAGTGTATTTTTCATTCAAAGCAGAACCTTGTTCCTTGTTTTTCTGCATGAACTTGATATAATTATAGAAAACTTTATTGTTAACAGATTTGTTGACAGTCATTCCGCCAATAAAATTCTCAGGATCCTTAATATGCATATCTACATCTTCACCGTCAATTATCATTTCAAAATACTTGCCATTTGGCATAATCACAGCGAATAGACCTGCTTCCTGCTTACTTCCGTCGAATGAGAACTTACCATTCTTTACAACAGTTGTATCTGCATAGTAAAGTTTAGGTCCATAATATCGTGCTAAATATACTGTCGAATCTTTTACGTTATCCGCAGTGAAATTCAAATTTTGTGCTTGACCTAGTTGGGCAAACAAAACGAGTGTAAAAAATGCAATTATTTTTTTCATAATTCTTAAATCTTTATGCTAAGCTAAATGTCAGACGTGGAAAAATAATATATAGTTAATGGTTTAACAAAAAATTAACTTTTATTCCGCAGCCCCTAATTTGTTTACAGTTTTTTTAATGTTTAAATAATTCGAAATGATAAAGAGTAGGAAACAAAATATAGCAACCATCAAAGTGATAAAAATACTTGTTCCAGCAATTGTGATTCCATTATTAGTTAACCAGATATCCACGATAAATAATTTTATTAAAACCATTATCGCTATTGCTGAAAAGGTAATGATTCCGAATATAACACTTAGTTGTCGAATAAAAGTTTTCACAATTTGCTCGATTGAATAACCAATTCGCAATAAAGTTTGAATCTCGTATGCTGCTCTACTTAAAACCAACTGAGAATATTGAACAAACCCCATTAATGATAATAGCATTATTAATACGGAAGCAATTCCGAAAATGCCAATAACTACTGCGATGATGGTTTTAATTTTAGCAACATCAATTGCTGACTCGCTTACGTCTAAATTCATTTTATTCATCAATTGATCTAATTCTCCATAACTATTGTCTTTAGTAGTGATAAAAATTCGATTTGGATCAAGATTCACACCTTTGCCATATTTTTCATTGGCTTGACTTAAAAAGGATTCTGGTACTAAAATAGAACTGATCTTATGAGAAAAGCCAACAACTTTCCCAATCATTTCTTTTTTCTGTCCATTTCCTTCAAGATGAATTTTTAAACGTGCTTGCATCAATAAATCCTCAGATATTTGACTTAATCCTTGGCTTTGCGCAAATCCGTAGTTAATGATCATTATAAAATCACGCGGTAAAACGATAGGAATAAATTCGCTATCTTCATTCCAATCCCAATCAACATCAATGTCCATAAACCTATTCGGAATTGCTTGAAAAAACATATCTGCATAAAAATGTGGCAAACCATCACCTTCAACTTCCGATATACCTACCTTGAAATCGGCAGATTGAAATGGTGCAACATCCGTTATAAAGGGTTTCTTATTTAATTCTTCGATGTCCCTTTTTGTAAAGGCGGTGGAGTTGAGGCCAATCGTACTTAATTTGGTAACCTTCTTCTGGATTACAACAGAGTTGGGTCCAAATAATTCTTCTTCATTCGAGTGGAACGACTTTACGTCGAGAATTAATTGAACGCTTAATAATAAGGCAGTTAATCCAATAAATGCACCAATTGTTGCAAATAAAAACTGAAAAGTACTGCTGTTTTTGAATAATATTTTCTTTAACATAACCTATAGTTTTAATTCGCTATCATACTTAAACCCGTGTGTGCTTCCTAAACTTGAGAGGATGAATCCAGCATTGTTCATATCCGTTTCAGCTGCAATTAAATCCAATGCGAGGGCTGCATTATTCTCATCAAGATGACTAAAAGGTTCATCCATTAAAAGTAATTTAAACGGCTGTAGCAATGCTCTTATAATAGCCACCCTTTGCTGTTGGCCAAGTGATAAAGTTTTTGTGATCTGATCTTTTCTATCTCCAATTCCTAATAGTGACAACATCACTTGTATTTCAGCAGCAGTCTTGTGATTTGTTAATGCATTTTTAAGCTCTAAATTCTCCCAGATCGTTAATTCTGGAAATAGTTGCAAATCCTGAAAGACAACACTAAACGTATCTCTACGAAGATTGGTCCAGTCGTTCATTCCAAATTCTGCTATATTTTTTCCGTCCCAAATTATTTCCCCACTATAATCCTTTCTTAAACCAAAAACAGTATTGATAAATGTAGATTTACCTTTTCCACTACTTGCATTTAATAATACTTTTTGAGGGAACTCTATTTTAAATTCAGACGACCAAACACTTTGTTTATCATGTTTATAGTCGACCAAAGGGTAGGGTAGTACATTCTTAAATTCTAATTTCATGAATCGTGGTTTTGAATATAACTTGCAAATTTGTTGCCAAAACTTATAGTTGGGTGGTTACAAAGGTATCTATAACAACTTTTTAAACAGCATTTCGACATGAGGAATGCCGTCTTCAAGGTATTCCTTTCCGGTTGATGTGAAGCCTAAATTTGTATAAAAATCAAATAGGTAAGTTTGTGCAGAAATACGAATATCGGATCCTTTCAGTTCATTTTGAATAAAGTCTATCGCTTTTTGCATAATTAAATTACCGTAGTCTTTTCTTCTGGCGACTTTATGAATTACAACGCGACCGATGGCAAATTCAGGATAGGCGACACCAGGTTTTAAAATACGTAATGTCCCCATTGTTTTTAGGTCATCCTTTAATATTAAATGATAGGCATCTTGATCGAGGCCATCTAAATCCTGATAGGGACAATTTTGTTCAATTACAAATACAGCAATACGCAATGCTGCTAATTCGTAGAATAGGTCTTTTGATAATTCTGAATAATGCTTAATTGATAAGTCCATGCTATTGTAAGCGATTGGTTTTATTTATTTCTTCGATTTGCTTCTTTTAAACATTTATTAACCTTACGTTCATGTTTTGCACGTTCGTCTGGTGTTGTATTGGGGGCCGTCAATAATTCTTTACAATGATTGTCAATTACTTCCGAGCGGTCTAGAATTAGCGTTAATTGATCGTCGTCATCAGTAATCATAATCGCTTTTTCAATAGAATCGTTTTTAATGATGCAATCACAAAAATCCCATTGTACGCCATATTTTTTTTCAATTTTCTCAGCCACTTCAACTTCACTATCAGTATATCCAGCAGTGTCAACAAATTCTTCGTTTAATTCTACCGTCTTAATTGTATCAATAAATGATTCTATTTGAGTTGTGTCGATATCAATCAAATCTGTTTCAGTATTTCCATTACATGCAAAAATTAAAAAAGGGATGATTACAAATATTATTTTCTTGATAGAATTCATAAGGCTTTTGCTAGATTTATTATGCTCAAAGATAATAATATCCTAAAATCTTCGTAAATTATGGTACGGAACTTGTATTATAATCATTATGAAAACTACAGTTTTAATACTAACCATTTTTGTAAATGTATTTGCATCAGCTCAAATGACGAGTAACACCTCGGATAGTTTGACTGAGTATACATCTACTCCTGTTTCTGTGTACACTGCAGAATATTTAAGAGCTTATAATAATATAAAAAAGAAAGTGGTTAAACTTTACCCTTATGCTTTGTATGCGGCTGAATTGATAGATGAAATCGAAGAGAATTCAAAATCGATTGAGAAACGACGTAAGCAAAATAAGTTTTATAAAGATTCGTATTCCGACTTAAAAGGAGAATTTAAATATTTCATTTTAGATCTGTACAGATCGGAAGGAAGGTTTTTAATGAAGCTAGTGAATAGAGAAACTGGTATGACGATTTATGAAATTTCTGAGAAATACAGAGGAGGCATGACGGCACAAAGTTTTAAGTTAATGGCTAAAGTGTGGGACCAAGATCTGGATATCCGTTATGATTCAACAAATGCTGAAGGTAAAATAACAGAACATGTGATTAGCGATATTCAAGCTGGAATAATTGAATTTAATGACGAATTCGTTCCATTGGATAAAGCGGCATACAAGGAAGCACAAATAGCGTATAAGGAACGTGTAAAAAAGAATCGAAAAGTTAATCGTACGCGAGCTAAAGCTTTTCGTAAAAAACAGAGAAAAGCCAAAAGATTAAAAGAATAAATTAATTTCGTAGCTTTTAATAGGCATTGTCTAAAATCGGCATGTCACAATTAGATTGTAAATGGTGAATGTTATTTTAGTAAATGATCAAGACGAGCCGACTGGGCTAATGGAAAAATTAGAAGCACACAGGCAAGGATTGTTACATCGTGCGTTTTCTGTTTTTGTTTTTAATAATCAACAACAACTTTTATTGCAACGCAGAGCAAAATCTAAATATCATTCGGGTGGATTGTGGACAAATACATGCTGCAGTCATCCTTTAGACGGCGAAACTGTTGAGGAAGCTGCCGAACGCAGACTTGTGGAAGAGATGGGGTTTACCTGTGATATGGAATTACAATTTAACTTCATCTATCGGGCTGAATTGGATCAGGGTATGATTGAAAATGAATTTGACCATGTTCTATTCGGAACCTATAACGAAGCTCCAGAAGTAAATCCAGAAGAAGTAGGAGAGTGGAAGTATATGGATATTTCAGCGATCTCAATCGACTTGGAAGAAAATCCAGAAGCATACACGGCGTGGTTCAAAATAATCTTTGATCGTGTGATAAAACACTTGGCGGATAATCCAATCTCCGTCTAAACTTTTTCAAGTATTTTTTTATTCTTTAAATGTTGACCGGTATAACTTTCCTTACAGTCAATAATTTCTTCAGGGGTTCCTTCAAAAACAATATTTCCTCCAAGTTTACCACCTTCGGGACCTATATCAATCAACCAATCAGCACATTTTAATACATCACTATTGTGTTCAATTACTAGTATCGAATTCCCTTTTTTGATTAACTCATAAAAAGCAATCAGTAGTTTGTCTATATCATGAAAGTGAAGACCCGTTGTTGGTTCATCAAAAATAAATAATGTTTGATTCGTTTTAGATGCAGATGGTCCCAAGAACGAAGCAAGTTTAACCCTTTGTGCTTCACCACCAGATAGCGTACTTGATGATTGTCCCATTGTTAAATAACCTAATCCCAAATCGAATAGTGGTTGAATTCTGTCTACTATTTTAGCTTCTGTTTTATCATCTTTACTGAAAAACAATAAAGCCTCTTCTATTGAAAGACTTAGAATATCATGAATATTTTTGCCTTTATACTCAATATCTAAAGTCTCGGGAGTATAACGTTTGCCTTTGCAATCCTCACAGGTTAATTTAACATCAGCCATGAATTGCATAGAGATTGTAATTTCACCTTCTCCTTTACATACCTCACATCTTCCACCTGGAACATTGTATGAGAAATGACCAGGTTTTAAACCTCTAATTTTTGAAAGTTGCTCGCGAGAAAATAATTCTCTGATATAATCAAAAGCCTTTACGTAGGTCGCAGGATTACTTCTCGAAGATCGTCCGATTGGATTTTGATCCACCATTTCAACATCGTGAAGTCTGCTAACATCTCCGCTCAATTTGTCAAAATCGCCAATAGGATTACTTGATTTTCCTAGCGCTTTTAATAAGGCAGGGTAAAGAATCTGCTTAATTAAAGTCGATTTTCCCGAACCACTCACGCCAGAGACACAAACCAATCCATTCAATGGAATTTTAGCTGTGATATTCTTTAAATTATTCTCTCTTGCACCTTCAATGAGCAAGTGACTATTGAGTTTTCTTCTTCTTTCAGGAATAGGTATTACTTTGCGTCCTGTTAGATAATCCGCAGTTAAACTATTCTTTGCTTTCAATAAGTCAGCGTGATTACCTTGAAAAACGACCTCTCCACCATATTTACCAGCCAATGGTCCAATGTCAATGATTTGATCAGCCGCTAACATTATCTCTTCTTCATGTTCCACTACTATAACTGTATTCCCGACAGCTTTTAATTGATTTAGAATTTGAACGAGACGTTGTGTATCGCGAGGATGTAAACCGATACTCGGTTCGTCTAATATATACATCGAACCAACTAAGCTACTTCCTAAAGATGTTGCTAAATTAATACGTTGTGATTCTCCTCCAGAAACAGATGAAGATCTTCTATTTAATGTTAAGTAGCCGAGACCAACATCATTTAAATATTGTAATCTATTTTTAATTTCTAGAATTAATCTATCCGCGACATCTGTTTGGAATTTATCTAATTTTAAACTTTCAAAAATCGGTAATAATTCATCAACAGGATATAATAAAAAGTCACTTAAATTATATTGATCAACTTTAACATAGTTGGTTTCTTTACGTAAACGAGTCCCTCTGCAATCGTGACATTTAGTTTTGCCTCTATATCGGGACAACATAATACGATATTGAATTTTATAAGATTGCGTTTCAAGAAATGAGAAGAAATCATTGATACCTTGCGTATGCACATTTCCATGCCAAAGTAAATGCTTATCCTCTTCACTTAGTTCTACAAAAGGCTTATGAATAGGAAATTTATTTTTTACTGACTGGGCAATAAAACTATCTTTCCATTCACGCATTTTTTCACCTCTCCAAGCGGCTACTGCTTCATTGAAGATACTCAGGTTTTTATCAGGAATAACCAAATTCTCATCAATGCCAATAACACTGCCGTAACCTTCGCAAGTTTGACAAGCACCATAAGGATTATTAAAAGAGAAAAAGTTAACCGAAGGTTCTATAAATTCTATTCCGTCTAACTCGAATCTATTTGAAAATTTGAATTGCTTTTTCGTGTCAAAAATTTGCACAATACAATCACCAAAACCTTCGTAGAAAGAAGTTTGAATCGAGTCAGCAATTCGTGATAAATAATCCTCATCATCGAGCATATGACTCAATCTGTCAATTACGATATATGATTTATTCTTTTGATATGATTTAGGGTCAATTTCATCTAAATTAATAATATCATCGTTAACTTGAACCTTTGTATAACCTTGAGATACTAATGTCTCAATTGATTTTTTAATGGTATTGTTCTCATGAATAATCCAAGGTGCTAGAATTAAATACTTTTCACCTTCTTTGAAGTTACGAATTACATTCACAACGTCTGTAACCGTATGCTTTTTAACTTCTTTTCCGCTTGTAGGACTGTAAGTTTTACCAATTCTGGCGAATAATACTTTTAAATAATCATAGATCTCTGTTACTGTTCCTAAGGTAGAACGAGGATTATTACTGATTACTTTTTGCTCAATAGCTATGGCAGGAGAAATACCTTTAATATAATCAACATCTGGTTTGTCTAATTTTCCTAGGAATTGTCTTGCGTACGAAGAAAGGCTTTCGACATATCTTCTTTGACCTTCAGCGAATAGCGTATCAAAGGCAATTGAACTCTTTCCAGAGCCTGAAAGACCAGTGATAACAACAAATTGATTGTGGGGTATGGTCAAAGATATATTCTTTAAATTATGAACTCTTGCCCCTTTAATTTTAATCGATTTTTTGTTCACTTTCATCGTGTGCTATTCGTTATTTAATTCGTTCAAAGATAAAGCATAATAATGACTTCACTCGGTGGATAAATATTTTTTTTGAGGTAGACTTTATATCATTAAAATTCGACCGAGTCATACATAATAAACAGTTGTGAATTGAATTTCAATTGTATATAAGGAAACAGGAGAACTATAAGTTTGATCCTTAAAATTTTGTTTTTTAATTGAAAAGTTATATATTTGGTGCTCATCACTTAAAATAAAACTATAGATAACACAAGTACACTTTGAAAATTGAAATGAAAAAAATGTCGAGCTAATTCATAGTTCGTGCTTAAAAGTGTATTATGAAAAATCTAGTTTTAACTGATCAAGAATTGATACGTTCGTATCTCGCTGGTGATGAGAAATCTTTCGAATTATTACTGAATAGAAATAGAGGCCGTATTTTTGGATATATAATGTCTAAGGTTCGTGACGAAAGTCTTGCGAATGATTTATTCCAAGATGTATTTATTAAAGTGATTCGTACTTTAAAAAATGGGTCTTATAATGAAGAAGGAAAATTCTTACCATGGGTACTTACAATTTCGCATAATATGGTCGTCGATCATTTTAGAAGAAGTAATAAAATGAAAATGGTATCTGAATCGAGCTCAAAAGGTGATGACTTTAATATCTTTTCTGTTTTATCATTAACGGATAAGAATATTGAGGATGTGATGATTAAAGAACAAATTGAGACGGACTTAGTTCGTTTAGTTGATTTTTTACCTGACGAACAACGCGATGTTTTGAAAAATAGAATGTTTAAGGGGATGTCGTTCAAAGATATAGCTGATAAAGAAGATATTAGTATTAATACAGCGCTTGGAAGAATGCGTTATGCATTAATTAATTTAAGAAAATTGGTTCACAAACATGACGTGAGTATCACAGTATAACTGAAAAATATCATTCCAGAAAAAAATCTTTGTTCTAAATGGGCAAAGATTTTTTTTTGTTAAATACAATATATTTATACTAATTCAGTTTATAATAAAAAACCCGTATAAGTAGCCTATGATGAAAATCTACAACAATGAAGAGTCTGCAACAAACAAGACTTTAAAAATGCCAAAAAAATCGACAATTGATACAATTTTGGCTTTTTCAAAATCATTTGAAGTATTGAACTCTAAAAACGAAGAATTTGACGTGAATGTCAAACAAGTTGAAATCTTATTAAACTAAAAAAGGGGCTGTTTTTTCAAACAGCCCCTTTTAAATTTATTTGATATTTTTATTCCTCCTCGCTCTGCGCGACTTCACTTTCTTGTTTTTCATTTTCTTTCGAAACAATTCCATGTTCTACTAGAATGTTATACCATTGAAATAATTTCTTGATATCAGTATCATAAACACGATCTTGATCGTAATCAGGCAAGAATTTTTCAAGTTCTGCACGCAATGATTCTGGCTTTTCTTTATGACTTAAAGACTTTTCGAAATTTGCTATTTCTGCCAATTTCGAATATACTTCCGCTAAAGGAACGTCTTCTTCGTAGGTATAAATACAAATATCCTCTAAAGCAGATATCTTATCAGTAGCGAAAGCTGGAAACTTTTTAGATGTTTCTAACGATTGTACAATGATATTATTTCTTCCTTGAGCAGCAACTTTGAACAAACCTGGTTTGCCAGCAATAGATATAATTCCTTTTAAATTCATGTAATGTTTTTTTTCAAATCGGGAGTAAAAGTAAAAATTTAATTAATGTAATTGGTATTTATTTTTACACCCATTAATGTTGGTTATTTATTTTTTTATTAAACGGTAACTTTTAAAGCTTTGATCATAATATAACGAGAGTATATATGTTCCGGAAGCGAGATTAGGCAAATCAACTGAAATGAACAAATTGTTCTCATCAATATCGTCACGCTGATAAATTAATTTACCTGAAACATCCGAAATTATAATCGAATTTAAGGCTTGGTTATTTTTTATAATATTAAATCTTTCTGTAAAAGGGTTCGGGAAAATTAAAAATTCGTTCATAGATAATTCTTCAATAGTAGAATAGTCAACAAAATATAAGTCCGATATTAACGAACAGCCATCTTCACTGAATACTTCTACTGCATAATTCCCTGTAACAGTAGGATTGTAAAACTGACTGTCAGAATCAATAATTGGGTTGTCATTTAAATACCAGATAAAAGAATCTGCAGCTGTTGTAATAAGTCCGCCTCCAGCTATATTAATAATTGGGAAGGTAGGTATTTCACCTTTTAAAACATGTATTGTATCGGAATATGCTTTACAGCCTTTTTCATCACTCACAATAACAGAAACGTCGGCTGTTTCATCTAATTCTATGCTTGATGTTGTAGCATCGTTAAACCATTTATACGCAGCAAAATCATCCTCAACAGTTGCAAAAACTTTAGGTGTTTCACAGATTAGTGTATCGCCTGTAACTGTTACATCAAAATTACTTTGATTCAACATATAGAAGGCATTTACTTTTCCGTATCCATAAGCATTATTAGGCGTTACTTCTGTAAAACCATCTTCATAACTATAGTCATGTAAATCATTTAGAAAATCTTGATAACTAGCATTGGGGCATTTCTCTAAATAAAGTGCTGCAATTCCTGCAATTACAGGAGAGGCCATTGATGTACCACCATTTCGCACATGTTGACCACCTTCAGCTAACATACTCGGATTACTTTCTCTTAATGATGCTGATAGCCAAAGAGGACAAGCACTCATTATTCCATCACCAGTTGCTGATACATCTGGTTTAATCAAACCTTTTCTATTTGGTCCTTTACTAGATGCTGGACTTAATTCGCCAGGAGGTCCTCCTGCTACAATATATGGTTCACCTGCATAATCGATATAGTCGTATTGGTTCTTGAAATTTCCAACGGTCACAACCTTTGGTGAACATGTCCAAGAACTTACAATGGTTGAATTAGAATCCGGAAGATTAAAATGAGCGATGTCAGGAAAATCCATTTCATCAGGTAAACCTGAATTTACAATCTCTGAAGCTCCTAACCAAGCTCCCGACCATAAATCATAGGTGCCTTCACCAAAAGTTTCGAATCTAAAATAATAATCAGACGAATCAGGATTTAAGATAACCATTTCTATATGGTAAACACCATTTATTTCTTCACAAAAGAATTCAACAGGCGCTAAATTATGTTCGCCAACGCGAATCGTATCATAAACTGTTGTGCCTAATAAAGGGATGATTGTATAAAAATCTGTTCTTGCTCTAAATTCAAATGTAGGATCTACAAGGTCGGCACCAAAAGCAAAATTTACATTTCTAAAGTCTGCCGTGTCTGCCCATAAATCAAAATATACGGCTGGCACACCAAAAGCCGATTCCATATTTACATCAAACCAACAAAAGCTAGTGTCTTCATCAACATCAGCTTTTAAATGGTAACTACCTTGATTTCCTGAATTTCCTGCTGCAGCGACAACTATTCGACCGGTTTTAGCATGCAATATGCTATCGATTATAACAGATGCTGGATCCGTTCCATCATGACTACCTAAGTAACTCCCAACACTTGTATTTACAACTGCTGGTTTACCCAATTCATCTGCCATAGCAAATATAAAATCAATACCATCAGCAACGGTTAAGGTCCAGTTTGCCAATCCAAAATTCGTTTCAACTATAATGATATCAGAATCTGGCGCCACACCTTTATGTGTTCCAGTTGCTCTTCCATTTCCAGATCCTGCACCAGTAACAGTTGTTCCATGAGCACTTCCGTCTCCAGAAGTACAAATTCCTGCGTCAATATCAGCATTCGACCAAAGTTGGCCGTAACCATATCTAGCAGGTGTTCTGTCTTCGTCAAAAGCAAGTGTATGATCCCAATAATATAAAACACGTGAAGTGCCATCGTCATTTTTAAAATCTTCATGATTAAAATCTAAACCTGAATCGATATAACCAACAACAACACCAGCGCCAGTTAAAGCGGTTGGGAGTGGAGCATTACCATTGTGCACACTGTCAATATTTTGAACAATCCGCATCGTATCATTCAATTCTTTAGGAACAGCAGGATTAAAATAAACTTGCGAAATCATTCCACCTTGAATCATCACTGTAAGTTCGTTAGGGGTACAACGAATAAAATGCCATGAATCTGCACTGTATTTATACGTGATGCCTTGAAAACTCTTAATTTTATCAACCTGGCCTTTTACGGCAAAGTCAGTAACTAACAAAGCGTTTTTCTGCTTATAATGTTTAAGGGAAATACTTTCCCACGTTGTATTCTGTGATAAAACTATTGGACTTGCCAATAATAATATAAATAGTGTATAGAGATGTTTCATATCGTTGTGCTTTAATGACGGACAAAACTACGAAATGGTTTATTCTAACCGAATATATTTTTTGCACGATTAAAATGGAATATTACCTTTCATGTATTCTGACGAGGATTATTCTAAGATTTCTTGTACTTTTAGCCAATATAAAATTAATCATAAAATGAATAAATTCGGAAAAATTGCTGTAGCAACGCTTTTATTGGCTTCTCAAACTGTTGGAGCTCAAGAAAACGTTGATAAAAAAATATTGAATTGGTATAATGGTGCTAAATTTGGTATGAGTACGGATAAAGCATACGCTAAACTTTTATCTGCAAAAGAATCTAAACCAGTAGTAGTTGCTGTTATTGATTCTGGTGTTGATATTGAGCACGTAGACTTAAAAGGCAAAATTTGGGTAAATACTGATGAGATTGCTGGTAACGGTATTGATGATGATAATAACGGATATATTGATGATGTACACGGTTGGAATTTCTTAGGGAATGCTGATGGTGAAAACATGAATTCTGAGCAATTAGAGGTTACTCGTTTATATGTTAGTTTATCTAAGAAATTTGATGGTGTTAACGAAAGTGATGTTAAGCCTACGGATAAAAGTGATTACGAATTGTATAAAGTGGTTAAAGCTGAATACGAAGGTGCAGTTACTAATGCGCAACAAACTTTAGGTAGAGTTGAACAAATTATTGCTAAAGTAGGAGAGACAAGAACGTCTATCGAAACAAAATTAGGAAAAAAAGATTTTACAGTAAAAGACTTAGAAGGTTTGAAAAAATCTGATCCATCTACGGCTGCTGATGTTGAGTTTATGACAATGGCTTTAGAAAATGGTTGGTCTAAAGAGAGCTTACAAGGTGCAGTTGATCATTTTACGAATCAATTGAATACACATTATAATGCTGAGGTTGCAGGAAGAACAATTATTGGAGATAATCCAAATGATTTTACTGATGTAAACTACGGGAATAATGATGTTGAAGGTCCTGACGCATTTCACGGAACACACGTTGCAGGAATTATTGGAGCGGTTAGAAATAACGGTATCGGTAATGATGGTGTAGCAGATAATATTTTAATTATGTCTGTTAGAGCTGTTCCTGACGGAGATGAAGCTGATAAAGATGTTGCTTTAGCAATTAGATATGCAGTTGATAACGGAGCGCAAGTTGTAAATATGAGTTTTGGTAAATCTTATTCACCATATCAAGAAGAAGTTGCAAACGCAATTAAATATGCTGAAGATAAAGGAGTATTATTAGTACATGCTGCTGGTAACTCATCTAAAGATATAGGTGTTGAACCTAACTATCCAACTCCACAATACAGTTTTATGAATGAAAAATTCACGAACTGGATTGAAGTAGGAGCTTCAACTAAATACAAAAAATCTAAATTGTCTAAAGATGGTCCATTTTTAGTTCGTCCAGGTTTAGCTGCAAGTTTTTCAAACTATAACAAAACTAAGGTTGATGTTTTTGCTCCAGGTTTAGAGATCTATGCAACGACTCCTAATGATGAGTATGCTGCAATTCAAGGTACTTCAATGGCGGCTCCAATGGTTGCTGGAGTAGCTGCTTTATTAAAATCTTATTATCCTTCATTAACAATGATCGAAATTAAAGAAATTATTTTTGCATCGGTTCAAGAAATTGACAGAACAACACCATTACCAGGAGAAGCAACAAACCAAGTAGCGTTTGATACACTTTCTGCAACAGGTGGAATTGTGAATGTTTACAATGCTGTTAAATTGGCAGAAGAGAAGATTGCAAAATAAAATTTAATAATTAACGTTTTAATGCCAATTTCCATGCAATGGAAGTTGGCATTTTTTTTGCTTAATTTTACAATATGAATAGAAGTTTTATCTTATTATTAGTACTCGTTTTTAGTATCAACCTGAATGCACAAGATATCAATGTGTTTGCAGGACCGAATAATCGCTTATATCAGTTTAATGCCGGTTTATTCGAACAAATCTATTATCAACAAACAGCAGATGTTTTTCTAGGAAATAAATATGTATGTTATATCGATTCGAAAGGGGATGTAATGTTGCATTATGACGGAAAGTCGACGCTTTTTGGACAAAGTTATACGCAGTTAATTAATACCGATAATTTATTGGTTATGCAAACAGCTGGCGTAATTCGAGTGTTTGATAGAGGGGTAAAACATATATTAACAACCAATGCCAATTCATTTGCTGTTGGGGATAGTATTGTTCTGTTTCAAGACAATATTGGCGGTTATTTAAAATACTATTATCAAGATGAGGTGAGAACTGTTGCGATGGTTGTTGGAGATTACCCAATGAATTCAAGCCAAATTGGGGCCAATTTGTTTGTTTATCAAGATAATGCAAGCAATTATTCTGTTTTTTGGCGAGGTAAATTCACTGAATTATTAAGTACCAATTTATCTGTCGATTTTTCAGCTGGTCAAGATATCATTGCTTTCAACGATCCACAAAACGGAACTTTTACAGTTTTTGATAATGGATACATTGTCGATGCTGAACCGCAACATGCATTGCAATATGCTTCAGGTAATAATTTTGTTTATTATCAAGATGCAGCAGGTGCGCACAAAGTTTATCGCGAAGAACGTGTTTCTGATTTAGGTTTTGACATGCAAGATGTGATGGTGAGTGATAGTATGGTTTACTTTAAAGATATTGGTATCTCTAAAATATGGTACAACGAAAAAGTGTATCAAATTTTTAATGATGTAGTCACTGCGCCTCAAATAGACGGTGGAATTATGGGTTATATCAATAAATGGGGTGGAGTAAGTGCGTTTGTTAGAGGAGAGGAGATTGAAATTACCAGACAAAAAGTCCAAGAATTTAGAGTACAAGGCAATACAATAATGGTGAAATATAGCGTCTCTGCTTTTGCTGTATGGTGGAATCATAAGATGTATGATTTTTAAATAAATAATCTAAATTTTCTAACCGATTTAACTGCTATAATTACTATTTTTGCACCAAATAAATTGGAGAAATGAATAGTTGGTATACAGTAAAAGTAAAATTCACAAAAGAATTTCAAGACGGAACATTAAAACGAGTTACAGAACCTTATTTGGTTAATTCAATTTCGTTTACTGACGCAGAAGCTAGAATCTATCAAGAGGTTGGTGAATTTACACGTGGTGAATTTTTAGTAACCTCTATTTCTAAAACTGAGTTTGCAGATATCTTTCATTATTCAGATGCTGAGGTATGGTATAAATGTAAAGTTTCTTATATCACAGAAGATGGTGATTCAGGTAAAGAAAAAAAGGTAAACAATAACTTTTTAGTTTCGGCTCATTCAGTTAAAGAAGCTTACGAAAGAATTGAAGAAAGCTTAAAAGGGATGATGGTTACTTTTGAAATTCCTATGATTTCAGTGACACCTATCGTTGAGATATACCCTTATGATGGATCTGCAACAGATGATGATGCTAGTCAATATCAAGAAGAAGCTGCAGTTGCTGCTTCAGTTTCCGTTCAACCTGAAGAGGAAGAAGAGGAGGAAATAAAGTCTCCAAATATTAACGTTGCATTCAACGCAAGCGAAGAAGAAGAGTAAAATGAATCATTTAGACGAGACACGAAATGAGCACAATGATTTTTTGAAAGGATCGTTGAGTGAAAGTCTTGTTCAAAATCCATATAAACTTTTTGAACAATGGTACGATGCTGCTTATACTGAGAAGTGTGTACAACCGAATAATATAGTGTTATCAACGGTTTCAGCGTCAGGTCAACCTAGTTCTAGAATTTTGTTCTTAAGGGAATACGATAAAAATGGCTTTGTATTTTACACCAATTATAACAGTCATAAAGGTGTAGATATTTCAAAGAATAACCGGGCTTCTATATTGTTTTTCTGGTCAGAATTAGAACGACAAATACGTGTTGAAGGAACAATTCGTAAAGTTTCTGCAGAACAATCAGACGCGTATTTTAAGTCCAGACCACGCTTAAGTCAACTAGGTGCTTGGACATCAAATCAGAGTGAGAAAGTTCCAAATCGTGCTTTTTTAGAAAAGAAAATGGCGGAGATGGAAAAGAAGTTTCCAAATGAAGTACCAAGACCTCCACATTGGGGTGGGTATATTATCGAACCAACTTTTTTTGAATTTTGGCAAGGTAGAGCAGGACGCTTACATGATCGTATCTGTTTTGAGAAAAATGAAAATAACTGGGATTCATTTAGAATTTCCCCTTAGTATTTTTCAATGAATTTTTATCTCGAAAGATTTGGTTTTCAATCACCAAAGTTCACTGATTTACCTTATCCTAATCTAAAACTTGTTATTGTAATTCCATGTTTTAACGAACCTGATTTATTAAGGTCTTTAAAATCAATATATGCTTGTGATTTAGGTGATTTTGCCGTTGAGGTGATCACTGTAATTAATGCAGGCCTAGTCCATAGTCAAGAAATTAAGGATAAAAATAGAGCGACCCTCGAAGAATGTTCGGCATGGGCGACAACAATTAATACAAGTCAACTTCAATTTAAATTTATTCATGAAGAGAATTTGCCTAAGAAGCATGCTGGGGTAGGATTGGCGCGTAAAATAGGCATGGATGAAGCTGTTGCAAGATTCGAATTGCTTAAAATAAACGGTATAATTGTTTGTTTTGATGCGGATGCGACATGTGACAAGAATTTCTTAATTGAAGTAAACAATCATTTTCAGTACAATACAAATTCCCCAGGTTGTTCGGTGTATTACGAGCATCCCATTGAAGGTACCGAATTTCAGCAAGAAATATATGATGGAATAATGCAGTACGAATTGCATTTACGTTATTATAACCAAGCTTTAAATTATTGCAACCTTCCGTATGCGTATCATACAGTGGGATCTAGCATGGCCGTTCGTTCAGAAATTTACCAAGCACAAGGTGGAATGAATAAGCGAAAAGCGGGCGAAGATTTTTATTTTATTCATAAAATTATAGCTGTAGGCGGATTTACAGAGTTAAAATCGACACGAATCATACCATCTCCTCGAATTTCAGACCGTGTGCCATTTGGAACAGGTAAGGCTGTTGGTGATTGGATAGAAAGCCAGTCGACAGCGATGTTAACTTATCAATTTGAAATTTTTAATATTCTTAAAGCCTTCGTGAGTATTGTAGATGGACTATATCAAACAAGTCTTGAGGATATTGATATGAAATTGAGTCCTGCCGCTGAGGAAGGATTAAAACGCTTTTTGAAGGAACAATTATTCGAAGAGAAATTGTCAGAGGTAAGAAAGAATTCTAAAGACTTAAAATCATTTCAAAAACGGTTCTTCAGATGGTTTGATGCTTTTAAAGTACTTAAATTCGTTCATTTTATGCGCGATTTTAAATATGAGAATCGTGTGCTTTATCCAGAAGTTAATTTATTATTCGAATCAGCCTTCGGATTACCTGCATCAGTATCAATGCGAGAGCAGTTGGAATTGTTAAGAGAAATTGAACGGAAATGAAAAAAGGGAACCGTTAGGCTCCCTTCTTCATATCAATATATTTAAATTTTAAGCATTGTGCACATGTACGTCCATCTGCGGGAAAGGGATGTTTAAACCTTCTGTACCAAATTGTTTGTAAATCTTTTCATTCATTTTAAAGAATACGTCCCAATAGTTTTCTGTTTTAGTCCAAACTCTTAAAGTGATATTCACTGAAGAATCAGCGAGTGTACCTAAGCCAATGAAGTTGGCCTGATCTTGAATAATATTATCATCTTCTTTAATGAATCTTTCTAATACTGCTTTCGCCTTATCGTAGTCGTCGCCGTAAGCAATACCTACAGTGAAATCAACACGTCTAATAGGTTGTTCAGTAAAGTTTGTCATATTACCATTTGCCATTGCGCCGTTTGGTACAATAATCGTTTTATTATCTACGGTTAAAATAATAGTATTAAAAATTTGAATTTGTTGAACAATACCTTCTTCACCTTGTGCTTTAATATAATCACCTACTTTATAAGGTCTGAAAATTAGAATCATGATACCACCAGCAAAATTCCCTAATGTTCCAGAGAAAGCCATACCAATTGCCAAACCAGCGGCACCAATAATTGCAATAAACGAAGTCATTTCAATTCCTAATTGGCCTAAAGCTGTAAGTACAACTAATACTTTTAATATAACAGATACCATGCTGATTAAAAATCCTGATAAAGAAGCGTCAAATTCCTTCTTTTTAAGCATTTTACTAAACATTTTTGTTACTTTCTTTGTGATCATAAAACCAATCACTAAAATGGCAACTGCAAATATTAAACTTGTTCCATATTCAATTAGTTTATCCCATATTGTTGACATGTCAAAACTCCATCCTGAACTTGCATCAGCGACAGGTTTTAAAGCATCATTTATCGTTTCGTTTCCTTCTTGCATTTTATTTTGTTTTTAGTTTCAACAAAGGTAATGTATTATATTTGCGTACAATAACAAACCAGTTAGCTTCATCGACTATGTTTTTCATCTTATCGAAATTTTTCTCTTTTTTAGTCCAACCGTACTCTTGGATCATCATTTTAATCTTAGTGGCTTATTTCACAAAACGCCAAATTTTAAAGAAATGGACCTTTAGATTGGCCATTTTTGGGATGTTATTTTTCACCAATTCAGTTATCTTTTTGGAGTTCGCACGGATGTGGGAATCTAAAGGAATAAAGTATAGTGAAATAGAGAATTATGATGTGGCTATTGTATTGGGAGGTATGGCTGAATATGATAATAATTTAGAACGTTTAAGTTTGCGTAGAGGAGGGGATAGATTGTGGCAAGCCTTGCATTTATATGGTGAGAAAAGAGTAAAAAAGATAATGATTGTAGGTGCTAATGGAAATTTACTGGACGAATCACTTCAAGAAGCAGCACAGTTTAAAGCTGCATTAATTCAAATGGGGATACCTGCGAGTGATATAATAACAGAAGAAAAGTCGAAAAATACCTATGAGAATGCGGTGGAGGCTAAAAAAGTACTTGAGGATTATCCTTCATTAAAGAAAGTGTTGTTAGTGACATCAGCAACACATATGAAAAGGTCTATTGCTTGTTTTGAAAAAGCAGGCTTTGAAAATATAGGTTATTTTTCAACCGATCATTTTACAGGTGAAATTCGAGGTTATAAATTAGATCAATACTTCATTCCAAATGCTTCAAATTTTACAGACTGGGGTGTGCTTATCCATGAATGGATTGGGTATACAACTTATTGGGTAAAAGGATATATTTAAAAATGTAGGGCATAAAAAAATCCTTTACAAAATTGCAAAGGATTTTTTTTCAAGTCTGAATATGAAATTATTTCGTAGCAGCCCATTTTCTGATTTCAGATCTGAACCATTCATCAGCAGCCTCTGTCCACTTATAATTATCTCTTAAATGTTTTACTGTATCTTTCTCAATGTCAGTATAACTGGCACCATCTTTAACAGCTTCTAAAATTTGACTAGCATCTTCTTTAGAAATTCTACCATCTCCGGAACCTGCAGTTAACTTGTCAGCCAATTCAATTAATTCACCGTCATATTTAACACCGTCAATCGTTTTGTAATAACTCATTATTTTATTTTTTAAATGATTAATTCTTTATTTCTACGAAAGATAATCATAAGTTTTTTTATGTTAGCCCTCATTGATTATTTTTTTCGATAATTGGTTAAAAGAACTTGATGAATTGATTACTAGGGATAAAATAGGCTAAAAAAATGGTGAACTAAAAAATAACGAGAAAATGGTAATCTGAATAAAGTCTTAAAAAAACATCAAAAAAGAAGGAATTACCTTGTCAATTTAAAGATATCAATTACTTTTACGAACCATAAAAATACTTCAAATGAATTTACACGAATACCAAGGAAAATCGATATTAGAAAGTTTTGGCGTAGCTATCCAAAGAGGCGTTGTTGTTGATAACGCAGCAGAGGCTGTAGAAAAAGCTAAAGAATTAAGTAAATCTACTGGAACTGAGTGGTTTGTTGTGAAAGCACAAATTCATGCAGGTGGTAGAGGTAAAGGATTAGTTACCGAAACACAATCTCACGGGGTTGTTTTAGCAAAAGGTATTGATTTTGTAAAAGAGAAGGCAGAAGGAATTTTAGGTGGACATTTGGTGACAAAACAAACCAATGAAAAAGGTAAAAAAGTAAATAGAGTTTTAATTGCTGAGGATGTTTATTATCCTGGAGATTCTGAACCGTCTGAATTTTACATGTCTGTACTTTTAGACCGTGAGAAGGAACAAAATATGATTGTTTATTCTACAGAAGGTGGAATGGATATTGAAACTGTTGCTGAAGAAACTCCGCACTTAATTTATAAAGAAGCTGTTGATCCTAAAGTTGGATTACAAGGTTTTCAAGCAAGAAGAATTGCTTTTAACTTAGGTTTATCAGGTACTGCTTTTAAAGGAATGACGAAATTCGTTAATTCTTTATACAATGCATATGTTGGTTGTGATGCTTCAATGTTCGAGATCAACCCAGTTTTAAAAACTTCTGATGATAAAATTATTGCTGTTGATGCTAAAGTAACTTTAGATGACAACGCATTATACCGTCACAAAGATTATGCAGCAATGCGCGATGTTTCTGAAGAGGATCCGATTGAAGTTGAAGCAGGTGATGCAGGATTAAACTTTGTAAACCTTGACGGAAACGTAGGTTGTATGGTGAATGGTGCTGGACTTGCAATGGCGACAATGGATATCATTAAATTGTCAGGTGGTAACCCAGCAAACTTCTTAGATGTAGGTGGTACTGCTGATGCAGAAAGAGTTGAAAAAGCTTTTAGAATTATCTTAAAAGATGACAATGTAAAAGCTATTTTAGTAAATATTTTTGGTGGAATTGTAAGATGTGATCGTGTTGCTCAAGGTATTGTTGATGCATACAAGAACATGGGTGAAATTCCAGTGCCAATTATTGTTCGTTTACAAGGAACAAATGCTGTTGAAGCGAAAGCTTTAATTGATGCTTCTGGATTAAATGTACACTCTGCAGTATTATTGCAGGAAGCAGCTGATTTAGTTGCTGACGTATTGAAATAGATTCCAAAGGAATATATAAAAATATCAAAACCCTGTTTTATGCAAATAAGACAGGGTTTTTAGTTTAGATAAATTTTATTATCGATTAAAGTTAATTAATTTTGCCCTCATGATAATTTACAAAACCGCCGAAGAGATCGAATTAATGCGTCAAGCAGCATTGGTTGTTTCTAAAACACTTGGAGAATTAGCTAAGGTTATTAAACCAGGAATTACAGGGCTAGAATTAGATAAGCTAGCTGAAGAATGTATTCGTGACCATGGTGCAATTCCAGGCTTTTTAGGTTTGTATGATTTTCCAAATACGCTTTGTATTTCTCCAAATGCAGAGATCGTTCATGGAATTCCTAGCACAAAACCATACGAAAATGGGGATATAGTTTCTGTTGACTGTGGTGCGATCTTAAACGGTTTTTATGGAGATCACGCCTATACATTTGAAGTTGGTGAGGTTGATCAAGCAACCAAAGATTTATTGCGTGTAACTAGAGAATGTTTGGATAAAGGAATTGAAGCGACAAGAGTAGGCAATAGATTGTCTGATATAGGATTTGCAATTCAACAACATGCCGAAGCTCATGGTTATGGAGTGGTGAGAGAATTAGTTGGTCATGGTTTAGGTAGAACGATGCATGAAGATCCACAAGTACCGAATTATGGAAAAAGGGGGAGAGGCAAGCGTATTCAAAACGGATTAACAATTGCGATTGAACCAATGATCAATATGGGTACAGAAAAAATTAAACAACTGAGTGACGGTTGGACAATTTTAACTGGTGATGGTAAGCCATCTGCTCATTTTGAACATGATGTAGCCGTAGTAGACGGAAAACCTGTAGTATTATCAACATTTAAATATATTGAAGAGGCTTTAGGTATCGCTTAATTATGACAAAGGAATTTAAAGTTGTTTTCACAATTGGATTGATTTATTTAATTTACGGTTTAAACTCTTTGTTTTCTCTAGGAGGTTTTGCGACACCCATTTTTTTGAATGCCGGTATCTTATTCTTGGTCAGTTTATACTTCCTTATTGTCCATTTAAAAGTCAAAGACTGGTTTTACCTATTAGGTTTTAATATTGCAATATTGGCATACACCCTACAAGACGGTTTTGTTCGGTATTTATTTGAACGGAACGAATTTGATGGTGTAGTTGCCTTTCTCGATCATAATTGGCTAGCATATATCGGTTTATTCCTCTATTTTAGCTTCTTTTTTATTGCTATATTTTATTTGTATAAGCAGACCAAAAACATCTTCATTGGACTTGGGTTAAGTCTTTTGCTATTGCTCTGTTTAGCATTGAAATTCAATAACTTATTTATCTATGCAGATTTAATATTTAACCTATTTTTAATCGTTTTCATGGTTGGGGTTTATCGTTTAAAACCAAATTATCGAATAATTCTTGAGGTGTTATCTGCTCAATTTACCTTGATCCTTCTTTTAGATTTTTTTAAATATATAATTTAATGAAGCTTAATATCTAAAAGTTTTAGTTAGATTTATATCGCCTCAAAAAATTGAATAAATAAATGAAAAAAGTCTCTTTAAAAGACATTGCCGAAGTGCTGGGTGTCTCAAAAGCTTTGGTTTCTTTAGTATTAAATGATAAAGGAAACGAACGTGGAATAAATGCACAAACGCAGGAACGCGTCCGAAAAAAAGCCAAAGAACTAAATTATATACCCAATCAATACGCACGTGGCCTGCGGGTAGGCCGAACAAATACTATCGGTGTAATTGTTCCAGACATTTCAAATGTTTTTTATGGTACACTATGTAAAGCAATCGAGAAGGATGCTTATGCAAAAGGTTATAATCTTATTATATCGAATAGTTACGAAGACATCCAAAAGGAAAAGAAATTAATAACAGAATTAATCAATAGAAATATCGATGGTTTGATACTGGCATCTTCGTTCGAACATAAGAATGATATTATCGGTTTAAATTTTAAACAATTTCCGGTTGTATTAGTCGATCGTACTTTTGATGACTTACCAATAGATTCTGTTTCGGTTTCAAATTATGAGGGTGCCTTTAAAGCGACAAAATATTTAGTAGACAAAGAGGTGAATATGCCAGTTTGTTTTGCGATATCACCTTCTCATATTAGTTCTATCGCAAAAAGGGTAGAAGGGTTTAAAGCAGCATTGAAAGATGAAAATGCTAAAATCTTCCAAATTCCGCATGACAATATTGAAATAGCAGTTTCAAATGCCTTGGAAGAGGTCAAAAAAATAGGTGCAACAGGAATATTTTGTAGTAATAATTCAATTGCGAAAGCTTTATTAAAAAAATCTATTCAAGAAAAGGATATTTTTAATGCTTTAACAATTGTGAGTTTTGATGATGTTGAATTGTTTGATTTAGTTAGTATGAAAATTTCAGCTATCGCTCAACCTATTGATGATTTGGGTGTTACAGCACTTCGCTTACTATTGAAACGCATTGAAAGTAAGGAAGAAAATCCTGTTGAAAATGTAGTCTTGGATACGACATTAATCGAACGTTAAAAAAAAGTTTGAAATTTATTAAAAAGTTAGCGCTACCATTATATGAATTTCATATATTTGCACCCGCGTTCATTGAAAATGAATTTTAAAAGTACTAGAGAATGGCTTTCTTAATAGCAATTGGGAGGTCAAACAAGATTAGTCTTGTAACTCTATAAATGAAATACTGGAGAGGTGCCTGAGAGGCCGAAAGGACTTGTTTGCTAAACAAGCGTACCCTTAACCGGGTACCCGGGGTTCGAATCCCCGTCTCTCCACATTATTTTTTAAAATTTTTAAAAAAAAAGAAGTATTGCGTTGCACAGAAATAAAAAAGAGTTATCTTTGCGCTCGCATACAGCTACGGGGTGTAGCGTAGCCCGGTCATCGCGCCTCGTTTGGGACGAGGAGGTCGCAGGTTCGAATCCTGCCACCCCGACTAAAAGGAGATGAATTTTTCATCTCCTTTTATTTTTAGTATTGAGTACAATACATTTATGTATTGGGCCTGTAGCTCAGCTGGATAGAGCACCTCCCTTCTAAGGAGGCGGTCGAAGGTTCGAATCCTTCCGGGCTCACAAGAACAAAAGCTTTCCGCTCTGCGGTGAGCTTTTGTTGTTTTGAGCAAGAGTCCAACCCGAAATTTCGGGTTGAGCGAGAGCTAAAGACAACAAAAGATCAAAAAAATCGCAGATTTTTAAAGCTTTTATTCGACCGGAGTCCCCAAGGATCACGAGCAAAGCGAGTAATCCGTTATATGTCGAATACCCATCGAGCAAAGCGAGCCTAAAAAACATCTCCCCTAAAAAAATACTAGAACAACGCAACCAACAAAGTTGGTAAGTCAGTTCGGTTATGGCCCCCCAAAAATTATCGAGCCTGTCGAGCCCAAAAAAATCGAACTCCCCAAAAAAAAACATCAGAACAACGACCAACGAAGTTGGTAAGTCAGTTCGGTTATGGCTTCCAAAAATTATCGAGCCTGTCGAGCCCAAAAAAATCGAACTCCCCAAAAAATACATCAGAACAACGCTACCAACGAAGTTGGTAAGTCTGCTCGGATCATGCCCCCCAAAATCAATTCCCTTCTTCACCCGAAAACAGCGCATTGAGCTCTTCAACAGCTACCAACAAAACCTCAATATCAATTTCAGTAATATCCTTACTCAGCTCATACTTATCTTCAATTAAAATACATTCCGATGAAACAGGTTTTGCACCAAAAGTTAAAGCCGAGCCTTTCATTTTATGAATAATAGCCAAAAAGGCATCAGTATCTTTTGCCTGATAAGCATTCTTCATTTGAACGACCGCCTTATTCAACTCTTGAACATAGATCGGGAGAATGGCCTTTAGAAAATTCATTCGTTTTTCATCAGCATCAAAAAATGTAGCCAGTGCTTTGGTATTATGTGTCATGGTTGGTAATAAAGGTTATTGCGTGCAAAATCCTTTTAAAAATAAGATTAGGACGGTCAAACAATATAAATGAAAATTTTTATTTGATGTCAATTATCGAGTAAAAACATGTTGTCATCGAGGTTTCTTTTTTCGCGTCTTAGTTATTTGCATCTTTACTTTAGATTAACCCAAATTATAACTTATTTAATAATTTATTCGCGAATTCATCTTTAGTAACTTTACAAAAGTGTAATTAAAAGATTTCTGAATTTTACTTATCGTTTAATATAATAATGTATATGCGTCATTATATTTAATTATAAAGTAGAAAAGGAGTGTTTTAATTGTTGCAGAGCCTTGCAATTATTACTGTGTACTGTTACTGTTTGAATTCAACAATAACAAAACCTATCCCATGAAACAGTTAACTTTTTTACTTTTAGATGACGATTCTGCTGTAACGGCTTATATTCATCACTTAATTTTATCGGAATATCAAAATGCCAATATTATCATTTTCGATGATGGTAGGCTTGCATTAGATTATATCCTCCAAAATGATCTAGACATTGATGTAATGCTCATTGACCTGGAAATGCCTGCTTTTGACGGCTTAGATGTCCTTAAAGGTGTGATTAGAAATCGTGTGGATCTAAATCATAAGAAAATTGCTATTTTAACTGGGCAAGATTTTAAAAAATATAGTGATAAATTGACATTTGCCGAAGAAATTGTATTCCTCCAAAAACCATTTACTATTAATAAATTGAATATGTTATTGGCAAGTTAATACTGAATAGCCATGCGTTGCCAATTTTACATATATTGTTTGCTTTTACTAACTGTAAATTCAAATGGTTACGCTCAAGATACAACAGAGATTAAACAAGCCAAACACATTAATAAAGGTTTTCTAGATTTTAACGGTTATTATGATACCCGAGAATTCAGTGTCATGACTTTGAATATATTGGCAATTTTGCCACATCGTATTCAATATTTTTCTTTAACGAATTTTCAAGGTCCTACACGTACATCAGATTTAAGTAATTATTATTCTGAGCAGAATGTACGGTGGAATTTCATGAAAAATATTCCTTTAGATTTTACAAGTCAATGGGTTTTAAAATCAGGTATTAATAATGATGTGCTCAAATTTGGATTTCGCTGGAGTTTGCATAAATCAAAAGGGTTACGCAATTTCTTTAAAAAATTGAATCTTTCATATTCCATTAATCCCTTTTTTATTCAATTCGCGCAGAATAAGCAAACAGAATACTTAACGCAAATAGAACATGTGTATAAATTAAAAATTTTGCCGACCGTCTTGAACGACAGAATTTATATTGGTGGCTTTATTGATCAGAATTTTTTAAGTGATAATAATAAAGTAATGATGAAGTTTGTGACAGAGCATCAGCTCGGATTAAGAATAATTGATCAACTTTATGCCGTACTTGAATTCCGAATTAATGATTATTTACCGAATGATAATTATGGATTTGGGTATGGTTTGGAATATAAAATTAGGTTTTAATTCGAATATTTTATGAAAATTAAATCGTACTTCGTTCTCTTCAATCAAATGGCATTTATTGCTTTAATTGTATGCTTAACAGGTTGTTCCAGTCATGAAATTAAAGAGATTAATATCGGATATATTGGTCCATTAACTACAAGAGCTACTGATTTGGGGATTGCTCCATCACAAGCCATGGAATTGGTTATTGAGCAATACAATAAGCAACGTGCTCCAAACGAGCCTAAAGTGAACTTTTTTATTGAAGATGATCAGTGGGATAAAAAAAATGCAATTCCAGCTTACAATAAACTAAGAAAAGAGCATAATATTGATGTCTTATTCATTAGTAATACGGATGGAACAATAGCTGTTCAAGATAAAATATTGGCAGAAAATGTCATTTTAGTGAATCCTTTAAATAATGATCATTTATTGGCCAGTTTGAATAAAAACACCTTTAACATTGCTAAGTCTACAGAGGATGCGATGGGGTTGGTTGCGCTTAGAATTATTCAATTAAATCTGCAGAAAGTTATTATATTACAATATCCTAATGATTTTATGAAACGTGGGGCAATGGAAGTAAAAAGAATTTTAGATGAAGTTGGTATTGAAAACAAAATATTGGAAGTAGGAGTAGGACAGGAAGATTTTTCTGATGACATTAGTTTGATGCAAACAGAAGCCTATGATGCATACGTTTTCTTTGGTTATAAAGAGTTTGGATTTGCGATGAAACAAATTAGGGAAGTAGGAATAACCGCACAATTTTTTGGTGCAACTACAATGATGGATCCTGAACTGTATGACAATTCTGAAGGTACCTTAATCAACACCGAGTTTCCATTTTTTACGGCTAAAGATGGAAATTACATTTTAGCGGAGAATTTTTTAAATGATTATGAAAATAAATATAATGAAAAACTATTTTCTGTTTGGCCGGCAATGCAAGCCTATGACGCTATGCGATTAACTTTAAATGAAATAAAAAAAGTAAATAAAGATAAAAAAGAAACAGAAGCTTTTGGAGATTGGTTGATAGAGTCAATTTTGAAAATGGAGCATTATCAAGGCGTTTGTGGAAATTTACGTATCAATGAGGATGGAACATCAAGAGGTATATATTTTTCGCTCTATGAATCGACTGGGAAAGGTGAGGTTAGCTTGATAAACGAATAATTCTTTGAAAATGAAGATTCAGAAAAAATTAATTATAGCATTTGGTTTCCTTATCATAGTACTCTTAGCTGAGATCGTCATTAATCAAGTGATTACTTATCGCGCCAAAAACACATTCATAGAATTAAAAGAAAATTCTGGACCTACCTTAAAATTATTAGACGAATACAAAATGTTGAATAGAGAGCTCGGACTATTGAACAATACTTGGGTGGCCAATTACGATAAAAGAGCAGTCAATAAAATAAATGCTTTAGTAGATGTTGAATTACCACATTTTAAATCTAAAATTTCAACCATTAATAAGACGCTTACCGCAAACGATTCGAAAAGTAAGTTATTTGAAGATATAATTGATCAGTCAGAAAAGTTGATAGTACTCAATAAAGAATTGATCAATATTCTTGTTACGAAGCAGGATTATGAGGATAAGGCTAAATTGAAGGAGGCACGAATTATGATTAGTCAGCAGACGGCTCCCATACACTTTATGATAGACGATGGTATTAATCGTTTACAATCACGCTATAATCATCAATATGAGTCTTCTCAGAACGAGCTGTTGAACAATTTAAAGTCGGCTTCGACCATTATTTTTATTTTAGGAATTATCGGTATTGTTGTCGGTTTTATTGTAGCGAGGCAGGTTGTTAATTCGATTTTGGACTCTATTTACAAATTGAGTGACTTAGCACAGAAGGTGAGTGCTGGAAAATTCGGCATGCAAACAAAATTAAAAGGCAATGATGAATTGGCTTTGCTGGGCGACTCTTTAAATATAATGAGTCATAGGCTGGAGGAGATTTTTAATAAGAATGAAGATAAAATAAAAGAACTACAAGAGTTTGCCTATATCGCTACGCATGATTTAAAAGTGCCTGTCGATAATATTAAAGGTTTGCATATAGCTTTAATGAAGGGATTGGATTTAGAGGATGAAAGAACGAAACAAATTAAAGAATATCTTGAGATTTCAACCGACCAAGCAAGTCGAATTATTGCAGACTTAGTAAAAGTAACACAGGAAGGGGATCTTGAGGACGACGAAGAAGAATTGAGATTGGAAAATGTATTTAAAGAAGTGCATAATAATCTGCGTATGAAAATAAAAGCGGTTGATGGCGAAGTTTCAACAGCTTTCGAATATCCGACAGTTAAATTTTCAAGAAGAGTATTGATCAGTATTTTTCAGAATTTAATAAGTAATGCAGTGAAATATCATTCACCGAATCGAAAATTAAAAATTGATATAACAGCAAAGATAGAAGGTGATTATTTGTGTTTGGCATTTACTGATAACGGTTTAGGAATAAATTTAAAAACACAACGTGAAAAATTATTTGGTTTATTCAAACGAATTTATACGCAGAATGAAGGGAGTGGAATAGGACTTTATATGATCAAAAGATCAATAGAAAAATACGGTGGAAAGATAGATGTTAAGAGTGAAGTAGATGTGGGTTCTACATTTTATGTATATTTAAAAAATAAAACTTAATCAGGCGTTTGAAATTTGTGATTTTCCTAAATATTTAAAACGTTTGGATCGATGATTGTTTAAACTACGCATGCAATTGAAATGAAAAAATTAAAGAATATATTACTCGTTGAAGATGATTTGGCAACGAATTTTTTACATAAAATGCTATTGAATGAATTGAAGCTAGTCGATTCCATCAATATTGCTGAAAATGGTCAAGAAGCATTAGATTATATTAATTCTTGCGCTTCAGAAGATCTCCCTGAATTGATTCTTTTAGATATCAATATGCCTTATATGGACGGGTTTGAATTTCTTGAGAATTATAAAGATTTACCGGCAGAAAGAAAAACAGGTGTTATTGTCATGATGCTCACAACATCAAACAACCCAAAAGATTTGAATAAAGCCAACGATTTTAAACCGACAATTAAAGGGTTAATAGAAAAGCCTTTAACTGAAGAAAAAGTAAAGGAAATTTGGGCCCATTATTTTAAGGATTAAATCGACTGCGTGTATTTGAATTGTTGATCGCTTATTTCGCAATTGCTTCATTAAAAACAGCTTCCAAATCTTTGAACAATACCATAAAACGAATTCTTTCTTCTTTTCCAGGAAAATCTGCGTCTATATATGTCTTTGGCTCAAAGGTTGAATAACTGCTAATTCCATTCCCTTTTATAAATTCAATGCGATAGGTTGCACCATGTGAAATGTCTATTGGTATGGACTGAAAATCGTTTTCTTTTGGATCAATCATCTTTTTTTCCTGAATATTTAATTGATACTGGTTAAATGTATATCTGTTCGAATCTATGATGTCATTTAATAATTCAAAGAAAGGTTTACGCGATTTACCTTTAACCTTCAGGCGTGTGGCTTTATTTTCGATATGATCGAATGACGTAGTCGTCAATTCAATTTTACCGTTTTCATAAAAAATGATATAGTTGGCTGTATAATTGTAAGCTCTACTCGTGTATATATTATAGTGCAGAATTAAAGCCGATGTATCTTTAATATGAAGGGTAGCATAAATGCTTGCGGTCGTATCCTTCCGTTCTGCAAATTGAATGTCTGAAAGGTTCGGTTTTTGCCCAAAGCTTCCACAGGTGATAGTGATCAATAAAATAGTAAGGCTTAATCTCATTGGGTGTAATATACAAATTCTAATGCCACTATTTATAAAAATATTGAAGGTAGACTTGAAGCATACTTTTTAAAATCAAATGGCTTAAACCTTGGAAAAACGCCTTATTTTACTTATATTCCTCTAAACGAGAAATGAACTGCATTAAACATGTGTCTGGTTCATTTTATTGTCCAAGACTTGGATGATTGAATCAATTAATCACAAAAATAAAGATGGATAAAGAAAAAGTATTAGTCGCCGGTGCCAATGGAACAACTGGTAGAATGATCATACAATTATTAAAAGAATCGAATCTGTATACACCGATTGCAATGGTGCGGACTAAAGAGCAGAACAATCGATTTGAAAAGGACAATGTCGCGACGGTTATGGCAGACTTAACAGCTAATTTAACTGAAGCTGTAATGGATGCAGATAAAGTGATTTTTGCAGCAGGATCGAAAGGGAAAAATGTGATAGCAGTAGATCAAGAAGGTGCAAAAAAAATGACGGACGCAGCGCAGCTCGCAGGTATTAAAAAATTCGTGATGCTCAGTTCGATGGGCGCAGATAACCCGAGCCAAAGTGAGTCCTTAAAAGATTATTTAAAAGCTAAACAAAATGCAGACGAACATTTGCGAGAAAGCGGTGTGCCATACAGTATCGTACGTCCAGGTCAATTAACGGATAACGGACCAACTGGCAAAATAGAATTGAAAGAGAAGTTGAATAAAGCAGGTAAAATATCAAGAGCCGATGTTGCAAAAACTTTGGTTGAAGTACTCAATGACAAGGTTCAAAATAATACAACCTTCGAAATTATTGCCGGAGAAGATGAAGTCGCGCAAGCTGTGCTTTAAACATTGCTATTCATCCAGATTTCTAATCCTTTATTGAAAAAGTAACATAATTTATCTGTTCAGATATTGTCGAACGAAGACTTATGCCCTGGTGTTGCTCCCAGCCCCATAATATTTCTGATGTTACGTCACAAAAGTTTAAACTTCCTTAAAGGATCTTCGATTTGCAACCTTATCATTCTAAATTCCAAAATAGAAATACTATATTTGATTAGCACCTAACGATCTAGACAGAAATAAAATCAATCTATATAAATGGAATATCTCACGGCTGTTTGATATTCGTACTGATACACAATTATGAATATGTCAAAATTAAGTCTTTTATTGTTTATCCCTTTTATAGCATGCATGAATACAAACAATAAAAATGCACAGGCCGATGATATAAAAACAAAGGGTAAAATAGAAACGGACAAAACAGTAGCATTTAACACACTTATTAAAGGAACAGGAAGTCCAACTATCATTTTTGAATCAGGATTAGGAACCCCTTTAAATAATTGGGAAAGTATTCAAACAAGCATTTCTAAAAACTATAAAACAATAGCTTACGATAGAAGAGGAATAGGACAATCACCAGCCACAGATAATCCAAGAACTATCGAAAATTTAGTAAAAGACTTAGACATTTTAATCAGCCAAAATAATATTGATGGACCTATCATTTTAGTAGGACACTCTCTAGGAGGTCATATTGTTAGAAAGTATCAACAGTCATTTCCATCTAAAGTTGCAGGCTTATTCTTAATCGATCCAACTAATGAGTACATCTATGAAGAGGTTTTCAATCATATGTCTCCAGAATCTGCAGATTCAATGAAAACGGCATGGGACACTAGTTATAAAAAAGGAACTATTGGTGTATTTAACGAATGGAAAGAAGCCTATAACATTGATCAAATAATGAGAATGTATCCACTTCCTACAGATATCCCGATCACAATTCTTGCCTCCTACCAAGCGAGTACATTTCTAACGAAGCAAAATGCTAAAATTAAGGAAAAGCAATTTTCAGATTGGAAAAAAAATAAGCCCAATGTAAAAATATTAAACACAACTAATAGTGGTCATTACATCCATCTTGGAGAACCTGAATGGGTTATCACTGAATTAGAAGCATATCTTAAAAACTTAAAATAGTGTATAACACTGCTTATTGCAAATAAGGCGTTCTGAGGTTTATTAAAGTTCAGTACAAGCTCGAAATTTTATCAATTTCTATTTATCTGTGCCCCAGCTGTGCTACTACTGATGCGACCAAATGCTTATAGCTGATCTAAAATATTTTCTCGTTTGCTACTGTATCATTCTGTAATCCAAAATAGAAATACTATATTTGGTTCACAACACGCCCCAAGACAATTAATGTATCCATTTAGATAAAAGAAGTATCACAGACATATTTGATATGCGGGTGTTTTCATCTATAAACATAAACAATGAAAAATTTAAAAACAGAATTAGACACTTTTATTAAGCAACTAGACTGGACAGAAACTGACAGTGCTGATATTATTGCAGAGATAAAAGCTCAAATTGCAATTACATATGATGAAGACGCGAATATAAAAATTGGTGATTCAAAAAAAGGTGGTATTCCTGATGTCCCTAAAAACTTTGAATGGCCTAGCGACAAAAGAGGTCCACTTAGTTTTGTTTTACAATACAACTGTAATGATTTACAGGGGTTTGATGGAAGTGAGCAATTGCCTAGTTCAGGAAATATATTGGTTTTTTTCCGTGGAGAAGATGGGATGGAAGAAGCTGTTATAAAATATGTAACCGAGACTGATTTAATCGCAGCAACAATTCCTGAAAATACGGAAGTACTGGAAGAATTCAAAATGGAATTTCATCAATTTTATTCTCTTCCTGGTAGCATGGATTTAGAATTAGAAGATGATGGAGACTTTGTTGATGATGACATTCCTACATTTTTAAATAATAAGGTTTTTAATGATGAGGATGCTGATTTTGAGGTTTTATTAGGATATCCGCAATATATTGATTTGTCTCAAGAAGATGAGTTTGAAGATGAGTTTGAAGACGAAGATGAAGATGACAATAACGAAAACGACAAAGAAGAAGTAGTTTTACTTTTTGAAATTGATGCAGAAATATTTAGTGAGGCAGGTGGTTTTATTGGTGGAATAGTACTTGCAAATGAATTAAAAGAAGGCAAACTTGATATTGCAGATCTGTTAACATAGAACTTTTTTTTGTTTGTTAATCGTCTTAGAAGCAGCTTAAAATCATTTTTTGGAGATAATTTTGAATCATGAAACGACTGAAAAAGTTCATCAAATACATTGGTATTTTATTGTTGCTTTTCATGATCTTTAACTCAATTAGAATATATAGATATTCTTTTGAATACTCAGCAAAGAAAAGTGATGTAGCAATAGTACTCGGAGCAGGAACGCACGATGGAATATTATCGCCTGTTTTTATTGAGCGTATTGAGCACGGAATCTACCTCTATCAAAACCAACTTATCGACAAAATAATTTTTACGGGAGGTAAAGGAGAAAATCAAGAAATTTCAGATAGTGACCTAGCGAAGAATTATGCAATTGAAAAAGGTATTCCTACAAAAGACATACTAATCGAAGAATATTCAAATTATACTTATGAAAATTTAATTGAAGCGAAAGGGATAATGGATTCACTGAATTATTCCAGTGCTTTAATTGTTAGTGATCCTTTACATATGAAACGCTCAATGGAACTAGCTTTCCAAACTGGAATTAAGTGTGAGCCATCCCCATCAAAAACATCTATGTATCGAACAATTATTCCAAAGCTTAAATTTTTAGCTTATGAAACATTTTTTTATACGCTAGGGAAACTAAGTTTTCAACATTAGTTTTACACTGAATGAAATAAGAACTGAATAAATAAAACAGAACATTACAAATTGTGATATTTATAGCGAAAGATTTTCTCATTTTCGTTCTTGTCAATCTATATTCCAAACTAGAAACATTATATTTGTTTATAAACTAACGATCTAAGAGAATTAATGGATCAATGCTTTACGAAAGGGATATAAGGAGTATCGCTTATGTTTGATTTGCACATGTTGCAGACTATTCAAGTGAAATACTGAAGACAATAACAAATGGAATTATTTTGCAGGTTTTTAAAAATAATTGATGTGAATCTAATTTATTGTTTGATACCAATAATTTTGACACTATTTTTCGTGGAACTATTCTTTAAAAACCGATTTGAAACCAGAAAAGCTCTGAATTTAATTCGTTGGACTATTATTTCATATACGATAATGACGCTTATCCATTTTCTGATAGGAATATTTACACAGGGTGACGAATATGTCTTTATAACAAGACCGAATGGATCATATAAAATTGCATATTTGATATCACTTTCATTCGCTTTATTTTTACCATTCACGCTGATGGTTAAAAGTTTATGGACAAAGTTTGGTTATATACTTCTGGTTGCATTTTTAATGAAAGCCGGATTTTATTTTGAGCGATATGTAATTATTGTGACAAGTTTACATGAAGATTATTTGCCCCAGAATGAGAGCTTCCAATTCGTAAATTCGCTCTTATTCGGAATTGGAATGATATTTCTGCAAGGTTTAATAATCACAATCATAATTTTGGGTTTATTCGAAATATTAAAAAGAAAAAATTTGCGAACAAAAAAGTAAAAAATTCACAGCAAATTGTTCGGCAATTGCCTTCAGTTATATAAAAAAAATATATCTTCAAACGAATTAAAAGGTATACGCCGCAATCGTTTAGTATACTCCTGCGTTATGGAGCATTGCCTTTAGTAAAATGCACCTAGTCCTATTAAAATGAATTTAGAAGAAAAAATAAGAGCATTGATCAGTAAATTCGAATTGCTGAATAAAGAAGAAGTTGAAATAATTGTTGATAAAACAATTGTAGATGAGTTTAAAAAAGGAACTTTATTATTGAAAGAAGGGCAAATTCCAACGAAATGTTACATGGTGGTGGAAGGCTGTGTTAGGGAATATATCATTAAAGATGGAGAAGACAAAACAACTGCCTTTTTCATGGAAGGTGATACTTTTACTCCTAATTCTGGGAATGGAGCTCCGTCAAAACATTATTGGGAATGTATAGAAGATTGCGTTTTAACCATTAGCAACAAAAGTTTTGAAGAGGAAATTCGTGCTGCATTACCTCGACTAGATACTGTTTTTCAAGGAATAGCCTTAGAAAAGATAAGTGCAGCGAAAGAAGAATGGAATATGTTTGTCACTTCCTCACCTGAAGAAAGATACCTTAACTTATTGGAGACCAAAGCACATTTACTAGACAGAGCGCCACATCATCAAATAGCGAGCTACCTTGGAATGAAACCTCAATCACTGAGTAGAATTCGCAAAAGAATTTTAGATCAAAAACAATAAATCACACTGCTCTGAATCTTCTTTGAAAATAGGCTGAAGAACAGGTTCGATATTTACACATCATCTATTATTTAGATACTATGTTTTAAGGCATGGACATGATAGAACGCACCATAACATACGTTTAAAACATCTTCTTTTATCAATGTACGCCATCAATTTATTTGAAAATAATAATAAATTGGGTAACGTTAACTTTAGTGAATGCACAGAAATTTCATTCCACTTAATTTTGTTATAAGTAATCAAATTAACACTTGATTTTCAAAATAACAGCCCATTTGGCTATATAACTTAGGAATGAAGAAAAATATCAAATCATTAATCACCACAATGGCAGTTTTGTTCGCTGCCAATTTAACCATAGCGCAGAGTTCATTAAAAGAAGATAAATTAGACATAAGTTTAGCTGTTGTTGATTGGGTTGAATCAAGTATAAATTTAGAAATTAGAAATCATGGGGATCTTGGTTTTTTCGATTTAAATAAACTAACAGAAAAGGGAAATAAAACATTAACTCTTTTCAGAACATATAGAACATCAATCAATAGTGGCTTTACTTTTATTGAAGTCGGTGACTCAATAAAAGCTTTAAAAATGTTGAAAGGTGAGGTTAAGTTTTCAGGTTCCGATATGGATCAAACACAAGACACGCTGATCATCGCTGTATACTATTCAAAAACAAAAGATGCATCAATAATTGAAAATTTAAACAATGATCTAATTGCTGAAAATGCAGTTGTAGTAAAAATAAGTGAGCCTTCGGAGCAATTTGAACATTTTGAAATTAATCTTACAAAATGCCATTCAGAAAAAGAACGAAAATATTTAATCATTCAGTTCTTAATAAAATCAGGAGGAGATGACAATTTTTATTATGGTATTTCGAATGCTGTTATAGAAAATCTCTATCTGACCAAACATTAACCTAATACAGCTCTACGAGAAAATTTATGCCAGATATTGAACAATTTCAATAGCATAATTCTTTTAAAAAAAAATTAAAATGACTTCATTCAAAATCCAATATTCTAATATACCGTTAAGAAGAATAATCTCACTATGCATTTTATGTGTATTATTATATACTACTGTCGGCTGTAGTTCAAGTCGAAATAGCATTTCTATGGAAGATAAAAATCAGCATTGGAAAATTGTAAAAATTGAAAAAAATGAAGCGCCTACATGGACAATATATGCGCGCAAAATTGATGATACAGGTTCCTTAGAATACAAAATTGAGGGCGAGGTACAATCAACTTCAGAGGCATGCTTGGCTTCTTTCAGAGAGGATATTCAAGACCTCGCCAATGGATCAGAAAAGAAAAAGTATCCAACCTATGAGATTGTCGAAGAAACTAAAGACAGTCTTTTAACCTATGTGATTCATAAGGAACCCTTTATATTTAAAAATACAGAGATGCGTGTGAAGTATCTCTTTATTGCGAAAGAAGACGGAAATATTGGTGTAAGTTGGCACGAATCATGGGAAGATTGTCCTAATCCGCCATCTAAAAAACTGAAGCGAATTGAATTTTATAGAGGGAATTGGCATTTCGAAAAGATCGCTAAAAATCAAACAAAAGCCGAGAATAGTGTACAATTTAATCCTAAAAAAATGCCACGCTGGCTGTTCGAACCAATGGTTACTAAATTTTTAAAAGAAGGTTTGGAAGGAATTAGAAATAAGACTGCTAAAGAAACTTTATTGAAATAAATTGATACAATAATAGGGGAGAACATAGTATCAATGACAACTTTACATAACTTTGGAAGTCCACAAGTTCTTCTAAGCCCTTCGCCAATAACCGCGCTGCTGCTGCGAAAAAATTATAGCTGACCTAAAGTTTTTTCTGATTTGCGATCTTGTCATTCTAAAAGTCAAAACAGAATACTATATTTGATTCAAACCTAACGACCTATATAACAAAATCAATCCAGAATGAACAGGATAAAAGGAGTATCATAGATATGTTTTTAGCTTGACTAATACTTAACAAATGGGATTATTCAGAAAAAAGAAAATTGAACTACCGATATCTGAGCAAAACAGAATTTGGATGGAACAAAGTTTTTCTTGGCTAAATCATGAATTCAATGATATTCGAATTAACGAACGGAAAATATACATACCTTCTAAAGAAGACTTTCCGTTAAAATTTGAGGATAAATCAGAAACGGCAGAACAAGTAGTTTCGATCATAGCGGAAGCAATGAGAATAGATACAAATGATCTTATACTCCAAATGTTTTCGAATGGTATCATAGAGTTCAATTATGGATCATCCATATTGTTTACTGCCATGGAGGATGATTCGGAAACAGCTGGTTCTTATCTTAAAGGTGCGAATGGAAAATACACCATCAGCCTTGACAAAGCTTTATTAACACAAGGAGAAAAATTAATTGCAACGGTCGCACATGAACTCTCCCATGTTAAACTACTTGGTGAAAAGCGAATCGAAGAAAATGACGAACCTTTGACCGACTTGACAACAGTTCTTTTTGGTTTTGGAATTTTCAATGCGAATTCTTCATTTAATTTTACTTCAAATACTAATTCATGGGGTTATTCTAAACTTGGATATTTACCTCAGAATGAATGGGGCTATGCCTTAGCGCTGCTTGCATATAGCAGAGATGAAAACAATCCTAAATGGGTCCAATACTTGAATAAACAGAGTCAGGCAGATTTCAGAAAATCAATGCAATTCATATTGGCTAATGAGCAGCTCATTTGGCAAATCCCTGAAGACGAAAACGAAGAATAAGATACCTGGTCTGGCTCTCCCATAAAGTTTGCAGCGTTCTAAATACGGATATTCTAAGTAAATTGCAAATCAATAAATTTTACATTTATCGTTACCAATCACAAAAATGAGAGCATACGAACTCAAAGATTTCGACACAGAAGATCTTGAAGATTTGATCTTAAAGATTGGAAATTCGTTAGATATACGCTTTGAAGAGAGTGAACTCGCTTATGTGAAAACATTCGAACAACTTTTTGATCACATTAAATCTAAAATTGATCGAGTAAAAACGGATGACTGTACGGTACAGCAAGCATTCTATAAATTGAGAAATACATTGTCTACGACGTTGAATATTGAAAAGAAAAACATTAAATCAGAAACTTTATTGGTAGATATTCTACCTAAACAAACAAGAATTCAAAACATAAAAGAAGTTAATCATTTAATTGGTTTCAAGATAGACATACTTCGCCCCCATCAACTTATAACGAGCGCACTTTTCTTCCTTTTGATAACGGCATTAGTTGGTTTGTTTTTCAATTGGCAATATGGCATTATCGGTATTGTTTTTTGCTTAGCTGGATTTTGGATTTCTAATAAAATGGGCGCTGAACTAGACCTAAAAACAGTCGGAGAAGTTGCTGAAAAAATAACTAGAGATAATTATACAAAATCAAGACGGAATTTAGACTCCTATAATGAACGAGAAATTGACCAAATAATGACTAACTTATTTAGTGAATATTTTATGATAGACAAATCTAAATTGTCAAGGAATGCTTTAAAATAAGTTTATCCTGTTGCGAAGATGAGGTAAAATGCATATGTATTCAGCCAAAATTCTATTTTTTTTAAACCTATCATTCTATAATCCTAAACAGAAATACTATATTTGATTCAAGCCTAACGACCTAATATAATGAAATCAATTCCATTTAAACAGCTCGAATTTATGAAGTTAATATTCACAGTTACTATATTAATCATTTCAACATGCGCTTTCTCTCAGAATCCATATGTGGGGACTTGGACTGCCTATGATATATTGTCATTTAAAAATATTGATACTTTGTCTGCCGAACAGAAGAAAGAATTTAGCTCTTTTATTGTTTTTAAAGAAGATATGACATTTGAAAAGAATACTAATGGTACTACAACGCATGGTAAATATGAGTTTAAGAAAAATAAGTTTAGATTTTTAGAAAAAGATCATCGAGGAATTTATAAAGTTGCATGGGAGATTCGTTGGCCAAAAAACACATTAGATCCAATGCCTGATACGTTAGAAATAGATTTAAGCTATCCTGAATTATTCAAAATAAACGGTAAATATGCTGAATTAGATGTCTACTATATAAAAAAAGAATAGAGGGTTGATTATACGGTATAAATGAGATGTTTTAATATTCAGAATCGTTACCTTTAATTAATTCAGATATTAATAAAAGAATCGAATTCTTATGTCTGGCATTCGGATGTTAAAGCATATAAAATGAAGAGTCTTCTAAAATTTAAATTAGAAAAGGAACATTGTTTGAGACTGTTAAAAGCGGAAACAAATGAAACGCATTCGAGTTGGAATGCATTCTCAAATTTTAGATCAATTGTAAAAGGAAAAATATTTTATGGTAATTTTTTTGAAGATGATAGCTTCGATCTTCAATCGACAACTTTTGCAAAAGGCTCATTGGGTCCAAAACAAAAAGAGAAAATACAAGAATTAGAAGGTGAATATAAATGCCATATTCTTGTTGAAGGTAAGATACCTAAATGGAACTGGGCATTACTCCTTGCTTTTTTATTGATAGCAATTTTAGTTGCTAAAGTCTACTTTATTGTAGTAGTAATTATTATTGGTCTAATACTTATAGCCAATTCAGAACGTCAAATTAGGAGAGGGATTAACTGTATTATTGAAACGATTGAATCTAGATAATAATCAAAAAATACTTCTATACTCACAGTTAATAATTCAACACTTCAATTACTATAAAGAACCACCTCCAACAATCGAGGATCTTATACATTTGATGCATGAAAATCACAGTCCCTTTGATGCTTGTAGTATTATCATCTTGTCATTTAGAAGCTTCTAAAACAGATATAGCGAAGAAAATGGCCGCTGACCTTTGTCAGTCGAGGATGAAGTTTAGTTTTGATAAGATTGTTAATGTGCAAGATAGCGTTTTCAAAATCTTTAGAAATCCTATAGATTCGATTAACGAAATAATTGAATTATACAATATAAAACCAGCGCAATTCTCATTACATATTAATGCCGAAGGGCATAAAAATATTTGGTTTAAAAATAACGCGATAATTAAAATTGAGAATGACTTTGATTTGTATAACACCCCAATAATTCAACGGTATTATTTCGTTGACAATTGCCATTGGTTTTATGAGCATTTAAAATATGATGAAAGTGAGACGGATTCACTTATTCAGTTTAATTTATTCGCATATGAGGATACGACAATTCTTAATCTATTTGTCGGAGCGGCGAATCAAGCATTCAAATTTAAGGTATCGATTGACAATAATCATTTTGCTATAAATAAAGCAAAACAGGTTCGGAAAAGATTGGAGCGAGATTTGGAGTGGTATGGTGATGAGTATATTATGTCGTCAACAATCTCACATCCTATCACTGGAAAAATTTCGGGATAAGAAGCGCTATCCAGCTAGTTTTTTTAGTGAGTTTTGCAATGGCTACAATTTAATCCAAAATAGAAATACTATATTTGGTTCATACCGAACAACCTAGACTGTTGTCCAGTTTAAACAAGGATAAACCTTCTAAAAACAATAAATGAGAACCTATTGCATATTTTTTATACTGCTGATTGTTACAAGTACAACAAAGGCTCAAGAATTCTATTCGTATGAAAAACCGATAGCCATAAGTCTGTATTCGGAAGCATTACGTGACACTGTGCAACTCGAGATAACCTTGCCTACAGAATTGAAAGAGCAAACAAATACAGCATATCCGATTATATATCTTTTAGATCGGCAATTATCGAGCAACTATCAGTATAATCTATCTACTATTGAGTATCTAAGCACATTACAATGGATGCCGAATGCAATAGTTGTTGGTATTACTTTTTATCGGAAGAATAGAAATTCATGGACAAACCCTAATGCAACTGGTGGAAAAGCTGATGATTTGATATTGTTTTTAGAGAAAGAGCTGAACGCCGAATTGAAAAAAAAATACCCAGTCTCGGACTTTAATTTATTGATTGGACATTCACGCACAGCAATTTTCTCATCATACGCCTTATCAAAAAGACCTGATTTTTTCAACGGTGTAATTGCAAACAGTGTCTCCAATTTCGATTTTGGGGACAAGTACCAGCAAAATCAGTTTGAGGATTTCTTGAGTACGATTGGTTCAAACGCACATAAATACTATTACTATTTTTCAGTAGGAGAGCAGTCGTATGGTGATTTACATGAGTCTTCAGTAGATACTTTAAACGCTTATTTGAATGCTAAAAAATTGCCAGAGAATTTTGAATGGAAATATTATAAGCATCAAGTCGCACATGATATAACACCAGGTGTCACCGTAGCCAATGCTTTAAGTGAAATTTTTAAAGAATATGGCAGACGAATAGACATATGTTTTCAACTGGCAAAGGGATCGCGAACGAAAGTTCCATGGAATGATTTTTTAGGTTTCTATGCAACACTTTCAGCTGATTTAGGATTTAAAATTGAACCATCTGTATTATTCTACAATAGCATTGCTTCAGATTATTACAATGATTATAATGGTATTTATGGTGAGAACCGATTAGGTTTTACATTAGAAGTTTTGTTAAAGGCAATAGAAAAATATCCTAAAAATTTTGAATATTACAGTTGGATCGGTGAAATTTATATGACACGCAAAGAAATTGAGAAAGGAAACGAATATCTCAACAAGGCAATTGAACTCATCAATAAAGACACATCTATTTCAGATCTCGATCGAACATACTACCTTAACGAAATAGAAGCTTTAAGGAAATTGGAGTAGTTTGTTTCAATTTTATATGAAGGAAAATACTTTGTAAATAGCCTATAAAATATTTGAGAAACCTAAAGAAAAATGAAGCAAAACAAAATAACAATTTTACTGATTTTATTTATAGGATTAACCGCTTGTAATCCAGAAATAAAGACTGAACCTGCAAAAATTAAAATAAAAAAAGAACAACCACTTCCCATTGAAGAATCAATTAGTGAGGTCATACAAGAAACAAAGTTTGCAGATACAATTCACATTAATTATTCTGAACATAAAACCTTACTGAATATTCTGAAAATATTACCTGAAACAACGATGGAAAGCTGGGCTTGGAGTAAAAAAGATCGAGAAAAAACAGTCGCTTTTATCGAAAAAAATAATTTTCTAATTGATACCACTGAAATGTATAATAATATAAAGTATATCAAACCAAATACAATTGGAATTCAGGTTGTTGACGGGTTTTGGACTTTATCAATTTATGATTATTTAGATGGCAACTATTTTATTGTGACCAATGACATTGTTGGAGACGGAAATGACATTCGAACTTTTAACTTTTCGAACAATAAAATAATACCTTTAAAAATGATAAACTGGTTTGATGGGTTTGAATACAATTTTCTCTTAGATATCGATTCAACAAAATGTATTGAATTGCTTAAAGAAAATGAACTGACTTACGACTATGATTTCAGTGACGAAAATATAATTACGATCTCTTCATGGCTCATCAATAAAAAGGAATCGGAAAATTGCTTATTAGGAAACTCTATTCAATATAAATTAAATAGAGCAGACAGAACATTTGACATTTTAGATATTTATTGGAAAAAGCAAGACTGATAGAGGCGCTATTTAGCATCTAGTTACACGCAAAAATGATGGCTGACATTTAGTGTTGAACTGAATGGTAATCATAATTTAGACTGGTTCATACCTCAATAAAATCGCGAATGAATCAACTAAATATCGTTATTGGTCATTAGGATTTGCGTTTAAATAAAATGCCGTTTAATAAATATCCGTGAAATGAAGAAAATTAGGCATACAAAAAAGACAAATCCTATGACTAAAAATAGATTAGATGATAGGCCTAGAGTTGTATTCTCAACACTTTGAAAAATCCAATGCGTTGGTATAAAACCGAATAAATGTTTGAAATTTTCAGGAACAAAAAAGGCTGCTAAAGGCAGAAGAACAAGCATATTGAATGCTTTGATATAAATCATTCCTTCCATTCGGTTTTTAACAATCGAATTAATAGACAACACATAAAGGGGGACAACCAATGAACTTGTAAAAGAGATCAATAAATTAACACCGATACCTATTTCAAAAAAGGGTTGTACAACAAACAGAATGATATTCAATGCAACGGTGAATAAATAAGGGATTAAAAACCGAGAAAAGATATATGCTACTTTAGAAAGTGGAACGATGCCATAGACTTTAGCGACATCAGTTTCTTTTTCATCTATTAAAACCATAGAACCAATAAAGCTAAAAGTCTGAGTGTTTTCTATAACAGCAACAGCTAAAAATAGATGTAAATAGGGTGTTAAAAATTCATATTTTTCAACCAATGGTGGTACTCCCCAAATAATTAATGCAAATAGAATAAACGGTAATGCAAGCATACCTTTTAATGTATTGTCTCTGAAAATTATTTTAAAGTCAACAATCGCAAGTTTTATAATCTTTTTCATGATATAGATTTATTGTGAAACAATTTTTTTAACAAACCTTTTATACGCTAGTAAATAGAATAATGGAGTTGATATTATAATCGAAGTATAGGCAAATATCAAATTAATTTCTGTTCCACCTATAGCGTGATCAATCAAATCCAAACTCCCTTTTATTGGCATTAAATATCCAAAAAAGCCGAAGTCCATAATTCCTAAATATTGCAAAAGAGGAAGATTAATAAAAGCTAAGAAAACAGGAATTGAAATCATTCCGAATTGCAAAAATCCGTTAGCATAAGTGAGCATAAATAATCCAAGTAAAGTTGAAAGTATGCAAATTCCTGCCGCTCCAATACTAAAGTTAAGCATATCAAAATCAAAACCTTTAACAGAAATAATCAATCCCAAAGAGCAAATGAGGCCGATAAACGAAATGGAAACTATTTTGGATAATAGAAAGGTGTGGATATTTAATGGAGATGTAAATATGGCAGGTAAAATCTGGTGCTTAATTTCAGTGTAAATGGCCAAGGCGACAAAAAAGTACCCAATAACTGAAGGATCATTTAATACCAGAAAAACGACTAAAGCGTCTAATGGCCCAATATCTTTAAGGAAAAATAATAGTAGTCCATAAATGAAAGTAACAGCTATACTAATGCTAATTATATTGTTTTTCTGTAATAAAGTAAACTGCCACTTTAATTGCGTGATAAATGTTTTCATACTTTAAGAGCTTTACCTGTTACTTTTATAAAAACTTCTTCTAAACTCGCTTCTTGAGTGTGAATTCTTTTAACCCCGTCTGATTTGATAAAGGCTAAGAATTTTTCATTTACGCCTAAGTTGACTAATGGGAATTCATGAAGTTTACCATTGTTCAATTCAACATTTACAGCTTCGAGTCCATATTGTTTTTTTAGATTTTTTGGTGTATCAGTAGCGCGTAATTCTCCGTCCACAATAAAAGAGACTCGGTCGCAAATTTCATCTGCTGTAGCCATACTATGTGTTGTGATGAAAATGGTTTTTCCTGCAGCTTTTAAATTTATTATATGCTGTTTTATCTTGTGCGCACTAACAGGATCAAGACCCGAAGTTGGTTCATCGAAAAATATAATATCTGGATCATGTTGAATAGCTCTTATAAAATTTAACCTCATTTTCATTCCTTTTGAATAGGCTTCAACGGGCTTATTCATTGCATCACTCAAGTCTACCATGCCAAAAAGTTCTTCCATACTTTTCTTGGGTTTATTTTTGTAAAAAGTTGCGAATAGTGCTAGGTTTTCCTTTCCAGTCAATTTTAAATAATGATTTGGGAGCTCAAAGCCAACGCCTATTTTTTCGAAATATGAATTGTCCCAATCAGATAAGTTTTTACCATCTATTTTTGCAAGACCTTCATAGGTATTAAAAATTTTATATAGGACCTTTTGTGCTGTACTTTTACCTGCCCCTGATGGACCTAAAAAACCGAATACTTCACCCTTTTCAACATTAAAACTAATTCCTTTCAAAGTGGCTGTAACACTTTTTGGATATTTAAATACTAAATTTTCTACTTCTATCATTGTTATTTATTTATCAAAAGATGGTTTTATTAATCTGATATAGTCATCTACAGTTTTCATTAACTCTTCCTTCTTATTCAGAAATACTGACGTATTGTTCTCAATGCTTTTAAGAGGTTCTATTGTTTTAGAAAATATTAATTGCTCTTGAATACTGACACCTACTTTATATAACATAAACCCCATTACCTTAACAGGTATATCTTCTCGAAAAAGCGCCGCAGATATTTCATATTCTACCATTTCTTCAAATGCCTTTACTGTTTGTGATAACATTTCATTATGTAAATGTTTTATTGAAGGAGAGTTAAGGTTTTCAATTAAATTAAAGAGGAAATGACTTTGTAGTGGGTTTTCGCTATCGAATTTATATCCGCATTCATAAAGAGCACGAAAGAAGGCCCAAAAATCAGGGTAACTTTTTCGTGTTATTTCTCCAATGTATTTCATTTTGGTCTGATTACATTCTCCTACTAGATATAGGAACAAATCTAATTTGCCTTCAAAATATTGATAAACACTTCCTTTTGCAATACCAAGTTCTTTCACCACATCACTTAATGATGCTTGGTCGTATGGTTTAATCGCAAACTCTCTTAGAAAAGCATTCGTAATCACTTTTCTTTTAGATCCTTCTAAGTTTAAAAATGTCTGTTTTGGCATTGTATAATTATGGTTATGACTGCGTGGTCACAAATGTAAATAAATTTTGTGACTAGTGAGTCACATTTTTTTTAAAAAAATCAAAAAGAGCGATATCCCCGTTTTACAATATATGTCTAAAAAGGCTAATTTTAGCTAGCTGCAAAGAGCTGCAAAAAGATTTCTAGCAAAATAAAAAAAAACAATTAAACCTTTTAAAGATTCATCAGTCTATAGTCAGGTAAGGAATAATAAACAATTTTTATGAAAACAATGACAATGAATATCTCTGTAGTACTAATGATCTTATTGAGCATGTTTAGCTGTAAAAAAGAAGAAGCGGTAGAAGAGGAATCTGAAACAATACCAGCTGTTTATACCAAAATTTATGGTGCTTCTAGTATCACAAGTGACGGGACATATATCACGATTAAAACTACAGGTACACCTGACCATAAAAGTGTTTATTACCCAGTAGCGAACGATTTATACGAAGATTTCAGTGGGACAACTTTCGAAGGATATACTTTTGTGAAAAACCCGAATACCATTGCTTCTTTTGATTATTCGTTTAAAATTCCATTGAATCCAACAGCCGCAGCAACGCATGCAGCGACACCACTTGGAGCAATAGGCGTTTCGTTGAATGGCGTTCCATTATTCAATCAATATGCAGGTCCAGATCAACCACTGACAGATGAGTTTAAAAGTTTTGATCAATATTATGGGCATCCAACGGCAAACGGAACTTTTCATTATCATATCGAACCAATCTATTTAACAACAGTTACTGCAAATAAGTCGGCATTATTAGGTTTTCTATTAGACGGTTTTCCAGTTTATGGTCCTGAAGAAAATGGGGAAGAGGTAACAGGATTAGACGAGTTTCATGGGCATTCACATGCGACGGATGATTATCCTGATGGCATCTATCATTATCACATCACCAATTCAGATCCTTATATTAACGGAAATGGATTCTATGGAACACCTGGAACAGTAACGCAATAATGAAACATTTTTATTTCATTTTACTATTGATTGGGTTTTACGCGTGTGCAAATAACGAAGAAGTGCGTGCTTTAACAAAAGAAATTCCAAATACTTATGTTTTAGAATCCACAACAACAGCAAAAGAAGGTTTGCTTTATTGGGATAATAAAAAGTATTCAGGTTTTGTTTACGAATTGAATGCTGAAACTGGCGATACATTGCTTTTAGAAAGTTATTATAAGGGATTAAAAGATGGTCTTTCTAAAAAATGGTATACGGGAAATGAATTAATGGAATTGCGCCACTATGCTGATGGGCAAAAAAACGGTGAGCAAATAGCGTATTGGGTCAATGGCAATACAAGGTTCGAATATACTGCCAAAGATGATGCTTACGAAGGAGAATTGAAAGAGTGGAATGAAGATGGCTTTTTATTCCATATCGCCCATTATGTCAATGGGCAAGAGGAAGGCGAGCAAAAACTATGGTATGATAATGGAAAAGTTAGAGCAAACTATGTTATTATTGATGGTAAAAGGTACGGATTATTAGGAACTAAAAATTGTGTAAATGTATCGGATAGTATTTTTTTTAATCAGTAGTATTATACTTTTTAGCTGCTCCGAATTTAATATAGAAGAGGGGAGTGAAAAGATGGCAATAGGTCTACCTTATTATAATGAGCCCATTTTTACACCTGTTTTTATTCAAGATAAATCTGACGTGGAAAAGACAATTAATCATACCATTGGTAATTTTGAATTTTTGAATCAAGACAGTGTTTTAGTCGATCAAAATATAATTGAAAACAAAATTCATATTGCCAACTTTATTTTCACAAGCTGTGGCTCAATTTGTCCTAAGATGACCAACCATCTGAAAATTGTTAGTGATAGTTTAGCAGGTAATAATGACGTCGTATTTTTATCCTATTCTGTTACCCCATGGATAGATACGCCACGTGTTTTAAAAACGTATACGAATAATCATGGCATCACCAATAAGAATTGGCAATTTCTAACGGGGTCAAAAAGTGAGATCTATCAATTGGCTCGGCAATCTTATTATGCCGAAGAGGATATTGGCTACAGCAGAGATAGTACAGAGTTTTTACATACAGAACATTTAATTCTTGTAGACAAAACCAAAAGAATTCGAGGTATTTACAATGGAACCTTGGCTTTAGACATGCAAGGACTTATTCATGATATCAATACTTTATTGGCTGAAGAATAATTAGTAGGTTTATTTTTCGAAAATTGGATAGGAAATTCTCTTCTGAGTTTCTAAAACATTCGTTCTAAATAGAAATATTATATTTGGTAGAAGCTTGATATATAAGTCAACTAATCGAGCTGGTATTATCATCCTTTAAAACTAATGTTATCAATAATTGTGAACGCTAAATTTATCTACTTTTTAACTTTGATAATTCTTTTGACTACGAGTTGTAATCATCCCGAAAAACCTGATTTGGATTCTAAAATTTTAGAAAGGCCTTTAGATATAGATTTAAAAGTGAAAAAGGAATGTGACTTTTATATTCCGATGCAATATGTTTCAAAGAATGATTCTATCAGTTTAAATTTTGCTGACTCTTTGATTAGATATTTCAGAACAGAAAGTAAATCATTAGTTGTCGTACGACATGATTTAATTTCTGATAGTGTTGATATACTTGAATTAAATCAAAGTATTATTCATTTCCCAATTTCTAAAAGTTTGGAATACTCAATTCATTTTGATGATTCACCATGGGCAATTAATGATGTTGTATCATATCAAATTCATCATCATGATAATAAAAAAAAGGATTCTTCAGAATATATAATTTTCAAAAGGCATAATGAAAATTCTTTTTGTCAAGGAGTCAATGAGATAGTATCAAAATTTAATACCCAAAAAGGCAATTCTGAAGAAGTGCGCATAAAGCATAAAGAACTTATAGAATAGACTTTCTAAATGTCGTGAGATCATATTAAAATCAAAACGAATAGAAATGTTATCTTTGGTTTACACCTGACATGCAAAATTAATTAGTTGATCAATTTATATAAGCGAGCTATAATACATGTGTTTTATAATGTCTGTAATTGAATATGCTATTAATTCAAAATGAAATAATTGAAATGAAACTACCGACATCAAAACCTAAGCTTAGCTAAAACCAGATTTAACAAAAAGAATTATTGAAATTTAAAAATGAGAGTATATTTAATCGCCATCCTAATTTTATTCAGTAAAGTAGTTTATTGCCAATTTCAAGACACCATATTTTTTGACAAGAAATGGGAGCAAACGGAAAATAAAAAGGCTAAATATTTTAGATTATTCAAAGTAACAGATTCAATTGTTGAAGTAAAAGATTATTATAAAACGGGCGAAATACAAATGACTGGTACGTTTCTTTATAAGCCCCAAAAATATTCGATCGTTGAATATTTCAAAGAATCTTTGCATAAAGGAAAAGAAATAAAAACGCATACTTGGTATGAAAAAAACGGAAATAAATATCATGTTATTATTTACAATCCCTTTGATATTGAAAATAGACAAATTGTAAAAAATCAAAAACCAAATGAATTTCCGGACACGCTAAAACCACGTATTTCATACGAAATATACTTCTACAGAAATGGTCAAAAAAAAGATGCAGGTTATTATGTTGATGAAATATACTTACATGGTACCTGGATTAATTACAATAAAAAAAGTCAAATAATATTTTATACAGAAGAATACGAATTTGATTTATTAAATGGAAATAAAACTTATTATTATAGTGATGGAGTTAAAATGGAATCTATTCAATATAAAGATGATAAGAAGTCCGGTGAGACGCTAAAATACGATTGGAATGGGATTCCCAAGACAAGAATGATCTATGAAAATGGAAAATTACAATCCAAAGAAAAAATCAATTAGAACTTTTTTTTAATTTAAAATTCAATCCTTTAAGAAAAGACAATGCAAGACTATATTGATTTAGCTGCAAAGAATGGGGTGACACTTTTAGATGATGGAAATTGTCAATTTTGCGGTGCCAATACGCAAAGAGGAATACATGAATGTTTAGAAATTTTTAATCTCGGATTTCAAATAATTGATTTTTCACCGATTGAAAATCATATTTATAGATTTTTAATTGTGGATGCGCACACCTTACAGCATCCTGAGATTCACGGTAGGTGGAATAATCACTTTCATTTAACAAGGCTGCATTTGATATTTAAATATCAAATGCAATGGACTTATGCTTTATCTCCTAAACTAAGTGATCATCTCAATAAATACAAATTACAGAAAGAAGATGAGTATCTCAATCCTCCCGAATTATTAAAAAGAGGGAATATTACAACGACTGATATCAAAGAAAAAGCAATCAATGAAGAAGTATGTAAAGAAATGATAAGGGAATGGGCACTGACTGTATATGATAAATGGAGTAAGTATCACAACATTGTTGAAGAGATTGCGAAAGGCTTTTTAAACCGGAATTGAAATCAATGAGCTGTGTTAAGATGAAAATCCGAATTTAGATTTTAAAACATAGCAGGACTGCATATGGCATTCAGAAAAACAGACAATCAGATAAAAAAGAGAGCAAGCTGAATTAAACCGAACTTAATCATTGGTATTTTACCTATTTTAGCCTATACTTTTAAAAAAATAACAGAACTATTTACGCCATGATTGACCTTATCAAATCGTTTGATGCTTATAATGAGTTTGAAAGAACGTCTTATTTTACAATCTGCTTCAATGCTCTTCCTTCAGAATTATTTGCTGAGGTGGCCATAGAGGGCAATAAAGAAAATATCGAGAAGGTTTTAGAGATTATTGATCTAAAATCAATGGAATTCAAAGTCATTTTTAAGTCGTGGATTACAGAGGACGATAAAGATTCGGACTTAACTGAAGATTATGCAAATATCTATCTTTTAAAAAGTGAGAGTAAAAACCTCGTTGTTTGGGTTTCTTTGGCGAATAATTATTTAAATGTAGATTTTTTATATGATGTTGCGCAGCCTGAAACGGAGGAATGGGTGATCGCGACCAATCATAAACTAAGAACAAGTTTAGGAGAGAATAAAGCCCCAACCTTTAATATTTTATCTAAAACAAAAGAAAGTTTTAGAACAAAAGAAGTGAAATTAGAACGTTTCGAATTCAATGGAGCGCAAACGTATAACGACGACTTTTTAGATGTAAATGAGGTAATAGTTTCATCATTAGATCAAAATAAAGCAGGTTTGATTCTCTTACATGGCAAACCGGGAACTGGAAAAACAACTTATATCAAGAATTTGATTGGTTCCCACCCAAAAAAGACCTTTATTTTTATTCAAAACGAATTTGTAAAGGAATTACTAGATCCTGAATTCATTTCCTTCTTATTGAAACATAGAGACTCTGTTTTAATTATAGAAGACGCCGAGAAAGTGATCACAAGTAGGGAGCATTCGAATGAAAACTCGGTGGTATCAACAATTTTGCAACTCACTGATGGATTATTCAGTGATTATTTAAACATTAAAATTATCTGTACTTTCAATACAAGTATGGATAAAATAGACAAAGCTTTATTGAGAAAAGGTAGGATGATTGCATATTACGACTTTCAACCTTTATCTGTCGATAAAACAAATGTTTTGATGGGAACTTTAGGATTAGAACAGTTGAATAAAGAATTGACTTTAGCTGAGATTTTTAATTATAAAGCGAAAGAATTCAACCAATTATCTCGAAAGAATAAAATTGGTTTTCAAAGCTAGAAAATTCTGTAAAATAAATAGCCTAGAGGTATCCAACGTAATCAGGATAAGATTCAATGTTTTTTATTAAGTAAGTTTAATGTGCTATATTCTAGCTAGATACATTTTTATGACGTTTATGATACTTTTATTTTGTGGTTTTTTAGTTCCCAATGTTGAAAACTAAACCTTTAGGTTGGGAGTAGATATTTTTTAAATTTTTATTTTTACAGTACTTTTATTGTGAGGATGTTGATAAAGAATAAAGTAGAAGTATAAAACGAATAAATTGAATACCTAACAGAGTAGCCTTATTATGAAATCTATAATATTATTTTTGTTCGTAATCCTTATTAACTGTTTTAATAACAATGCTTTATGTCAATTGGATACGATACATTATATGCCGCCAATGCATGCACGTGCAAATGCTCAAGTTGAGCAACATTATTTATATTTAAGTACACCTGAAGGGGCTGAATTTACTGTGACAATCAGAGATGGAGCAGGCGGAGTTGTTGCCACACCAACCATTTCATCAGGTTCACCAACTGCGGTTTATATTGGGAACGGGCAAAGTCCATCAACAGAATTATTAGTAAAGAGTGATAGTGTAGGAAGGGTTTTGAAAGCTAGTGGGATTATTGCATCTGCCGATTCAGAATTCTACTGCAACTTTAGGGTTACAGATAATAATCAAGCAGCTTCTGCTACCGCGAAAGGAAGAGCGGCTTTTGGAAAATTATTCTATTTGGGGTCCATGCCGCAATTAGCTGAAAATAGTACAAGGTCCTTTATCGCAAGTGTAATGGCAACAGAAGATAGTACTACAGTTACTGTCTCAGGTTATGATCCAGGTGTAATATTTAAAAATGGAGCAGGTGCTGACCATACAGATAATGTAATGAATATTAATCTAGATGCAGGTGAAAGTTATATTTTTACAGGTTATACGAATGTGGTTGCTAATCGACAAGGATTCGTTGGAGCGAAAGTAGTTTCCAATAGAGACATTGTAGTGAATACTGGGAATATGTGTGGATCAATAACGGCACCAACGAATACGCAAGACCTAGGTATAGATCAAATAGTACCAGCTGATAGACTCGGTGATAAATACGTGCTTTTACGTGGAAATGGGAGTAATGACATGGAGGAACCGCTGGTTGTCGCAATTGAAGGTGGTACAGAAATATTTGTTAATGGCTCAGCAGTGCCAATAGTAACTTTAGCTTCTCCTGGTGATTTCTTCTCTATACCAGAAGCGAATTATTCAGGAACTTTGCATGAAAACATGTTTGTGACAGGCTCAAAAAACTTTTATATGTATCAACCTCTAGGAGGCTCTTCTTCTACTGCCACAGGAGGGTTGAATTTTATTCCACCTGTTAGTTGCTTTTTACCTAATTCTGTTGATTTAGTACCGGATATTGATAAGATAGGTCCAGATTCATATACAGGTTCTTTAGTTGTTGTTACCGTTGGAGGTTCTACAGTATTGGTAAATGGCTTAGCTGTTGACCCTTCTTTTGGACCAGAATTGGTAGATGGTTCTGATGGAACTTGGGAGACTTATAATATTACTGGTTTAACTGGCGACGCAGATATTATTTCGGATAATGCGATGGCTGTAGGTTTTTTTGGTTTTAATGGAAACGCTGGATTTGCAGGTTATTATTCTGGTTTTGGTGCATCGCCTAATATTATACTATCGTCAAGTAATTTAGTAGGAGGGGTGCCTTGTTTACCTGCGGATAGTCTTTATTTAGCTGATTTTTTTGACTCCTATCAATGGTATAAAGATGGTGTAGCACTTGTAGATGATACAACCGAGACTTATACGCCAATGGACGAAGCTGAATATTTTGTCATTTTAACCACTGCTGCATGTATAGATACCTCACAAACACTTATGGTATGGGATTGTGGGACCTTGGTACCTATTGAATTATTGAGTTTTGAAGCTGAAGGAATCGATAATGATTATGTTGAAATCTCTTGGGTGACGGCTTCCGAAATTAACAATGATTATTTTGATATAGAACGGTCCTTGGATGGAGAATTATGGGAGCCTATTCTGACTAAGGATGGTGCAGGTAATTCATCACTCGTGATTAAGTATTTAGCATACGATCGAGATCCTTATCTTGGCTATTCTTATTACCGCCTGAAACAAGTAGATTTTGATGGGAGTTATACTTATACTTCTCCTGTTTCTGTTTATTTTAGTGACGTTGAGACAATTTCAATTTATCCCAATCCGGTTACGGATGAGACGATGCTCAGAATGAATAGTGCACAAAATGGAATCGGACAATTTTTAGTTTATAGCGTCGATGGGAAGCTTGTCGAATCAATTAATTTTGAGGTAATTGTAGGTGACAACAAGATAAAATTAGATTTAAACGTACTCGCAACAGGCACGTATAATGCAAAAATAATATCTCCAGATTCTAAATCTTACGATGAAAAAATTATCAAATTGAACTAATTCTACTTTAAGGATTACTTCAATTGAATACTAGATGTAATAAATCTAACATGAAAAGGATAATAAGCGGATTTGTCTTTACGAGGTTTACGCAGCAGAATTATTAACTCATAGGTCGTTATAGTATAATGTGAATAAAATAATTGAATGAACCTTTCGAATTTTTCAGCAGTATTTTCAATTGTGTTTATGACTCTAGGAGCCATTGCTCAGAAGGATAATCAAAATTATCTTATTGAATTATTAATACAAATTGAACCAGAAGAGCACTGTAATGAAAAGATGAAGGATTCGATCTATCTATTCCAAGATTCTATTCTAATTTTTCAAGAAGTATTAGACATTACAGGTGAAATAATATTGAAAAATAAAGCAGATGGCTCAAGATGGATTCTTCCGGATCATACATACAAGATTGAAGTGAGCTCAGCTAGTGGAAGTATTGCTCATATTTCGCCAGATGTATTTAATACGTACAATTTAAATGCAAATACACGAATAATTAGAAACCTAAAGCGAATGAACATTTGTCAAGGACCAATTCTATCTCCCATTTTTTCATTTAATAAAAATAGTTTTAAACTTGAATCTGTAAATTCAGAGGACCTATATTTTTTAGAATTATTTTTTTGTGAATATCCAAATGGCAAGGTCGAACTAACTGGATTTAGAAGTGAAAATGAAGCAATAAATATTGATAAAAAAAGAGCTTTGGAAGTAGTTAAATATTACGTTGATCAAGGCATTTCAAAAGAACACTTTATTGTCTTTAACAAAGGGATAGCAAGCCATAACTTAGGTGATAACGTGCAACAAGGTGTTCTCGATGGCGCTGAGCGGAATGAATCAATCTTAGGCAATAGGGTTGTAACATTAAAAATAGTTTCCTTAAATGACTAACAACCTTTTCACGCCGCAGTTGACGTGTAATTATTAAATGTATTATTTATGATATGACAAATATTAATTGGAATACAACAGAACTTAAATTGGATCGACTAAATGTCAAATTCGATTATGACGGCATTACAAATCGTTTGAGAATAGGAGGAATTAATAAATTGAGAATAATAGCAATTTATGTTGGAATTCCACTTTTTTTATTGATAATTACTGGTGGAATAGGCATTTTTAATTTAACAAATGGAATGGCTGATTTTAAAGTGCTTCTCATTGTCGCTGCCATGTTACTTGCGAGTATTTATGGTTTTTTCACAGTAAGAAGGTTGATTGAATCGAATAAAAATTCATCTATTTTAAGTCGTGGTATCATACAAATAAAAGGTGATGATATCATTGAATTAAAAAGTCATTACATTGATAAGTTTGATTTTGAAATTGATTCGGCTGAAAAACAAGGTTTTCATGGCATCATCAAAGTGTATTCACATAACTCAGAAGAATATAAGATTTTAGGTCTGATGTCCGACGATGGCAGATTACTACGAGATGATTTAGCATACCTTGTCAAATTCTTTAATCAACTTGTTTTAAGTCAATAGATATAAAACATCATAAGCAACAGAATTTAGTACTCAATCACAATAAAAACGACCCAAATTATTATCTTTAGGATTCAAATTATTCAATATTAAGCTAAAATCAATGATGAAAACAGGATTAAGTAAAGACTTTGAAAATAACTTATTGGCTAAAATTGATGAGCTGTCTTCAAGTCGAAAGGCTATCGCAAAAGATCCGAATAGTCAGATTTGTGTTTATCTTCAAGCTACCAGTCTAAATGGATTTAACTATTTAGAATTTACATTTATTAGTCCAATTCTATTGAAGACTATGGGAGGGTGTAAATTGACATTCAAAACAAAGGACAATGAGTATGTACTTAAATCCGAATCAGACATCATTGAAACTGATTATGCAACCGCTAGTAAAATAGGAATTACAATCGTTGATACAGATTTCGATGAAGAATTTGATGCTTTTATCAAAGCCAATATTGTCGAAGAAATCATTATTAATTGCAAAGTAGGACAAATCTTTAAAAAAGCAGTTTCGGTTAATTATACTGAAATCGACATGAGTGCTTTTAGGACTTCTATGGTGCCAATTGAAACAATTTCTACTGGCGAAATTTCTACCCCTGGTGGAGCAATACTTTAATTTTGTTTTGATTATACGTTTAATATTGTTTAAGCATTAGCAAACAATAATTTTCTTCTATTCAACGTTTTAATACTATGAAAGTATTAGAATATTTACCTCTATTTTTATTTTGTCTTATCGTATCAACACAAAGCGCTTGCACCAAGTATGACGAAGGGGCTCCAAGTTTAAAATCGAAAAAAAATAGGTTAGCGCAAAAATGGAAAGTTGATCAAGCTTTGGTTGTATTTGATGACACCTCAAATTATGAATTAGATGTCACACCAGAATGGCTCAACGGTTCAATTGAATTTACGAAGGATGGGGGATACGAAATGAATCAATTTATATATGAGGATCCAACTGTAACTGATCCAACAGCTGTCTTCAAGGTTGAAACGAAAGGTGATTGGGAATTTTTCGGAAAGAAAAAGCAAATCTATACGAACGAACATGTTGTAGAAATAAAAGTTGAAGACAATACTATTCTGGAAGAATATGATATTGAGCGAAGAGTATGGTATATTGTCAAATTGCAAAAAGATGAACTTTATGTAAAGTATTACACGCCGGGAAACGATATCCAACATTATGAATTTCAATTGTCACCATTCTAAAATCGTTGTGACCATTTTGAGTTAATTCAATCTTCATTTCTTACTTTTAAACTGGCATCAATCAATTATTCTATCTTTGCGCAACTAAACAATAAGATGGCTGCCACATTACTTTCATCACCTTTACAAGGTTTTACTGATTTCAGATTCCGCAACGCGCTCAATCATTTTTTTGGTGGAATAGATACTTTTTACGCACCTTATATTCGATTGAATGGTAAAATGGTGATCAAACCAGCTTATCAACGCGATTTAGCACTCGAAAATAATACAACCTTAGAGGTCATTCCACAGGTGATTACCAACGATCCTGATGAATTTCTTTTCGTTGCCAAATATGTTCAAAGTCTTGGGTATAAAGAACTGAATTGGAACCTTGGTTGCCCTTATCCTATGGTGACAAAGTCAGGAATGGGCTCGGGTCTAATTTGTAATCCCTCTCGAATTGATGAGGTTTTGGATAAAGCCCATAAAGAGACTGATATCCTTGTCTCCATGAAAATGAGAATGGGATATGAAAATGCTGAAGAAATTCTAGATGCCTTTCCTATTTTAGATCAATATCCATTGAAAAACATCGCCATTCATGCGCGAATAGGCAAACAATTATACAAAGGGGCTGTGAATTTGGATGCTTTTGAAAAATGTATCAGCAGCACCAAACATAAACTCTATTATAACGGTGATATTACGAGTGTAGAAGCGTTTCGAGCGATTCAAGAACGATTCCCAAGTATCGATCATTTTATGATTGGGAGAGGTTTAATTGCTGATCCTTTTCTGCCGAGTATGATCAAAAATAATACGACAGTGTATCCCGAAAATCGTTGGGCTATTTTTTCTGAATTTCATGATACGATCTATCGACAATATGATGAGTTTTTATCAGGACCAACTCCAATAAAGATGAAAATGCAAGGTTTTTGGGAATATTTTTCACAATCAACTTCCAATCCGCAAAAAACATTTAAAGCGATCAAAAAGGCTTCGAATCCTACTAAATATCAGCATGCCGTTCGAGAAATTATTAATTCAGAAACACGCATCCAACTCGGCCTTTAATACAAACGCGCTTTTAGATTCGTTGCAGATTAACTTTTAAATGTTTTGGGTACATTGTGAATGCAAATTGTTCGATGATCTCTTTAGGATCAACAGCTAAGGAGAAATCAAATTGTTTGCAAATGGCCGAAATAGTAATCGTCATTTCATGCATGGCTAAATTCTTTCCTGGACAAAAACGCGGTCCACCACCAAACGCTTTAATTGTTTCTGGATTGTGATTTTCATGCATCGGGCATCCTCCTCGAATCCATCTTTCTGGAATAAATGAATCTGTATTAGAAAAATTTGCCTCAGTTGTTTGTGCAATTTTTGTTTGCAACATCATGACCATGCCTTTAGGAATCAAGAAATTATTAATCGTCACATCTGAAATGGCTTCCATATATAAATTAGGGGAGACTGGCTTCATTCGAATGGCTTCTTGTGCCACTGCATTGGCATATTTTAATTGGGTTAAGTCTTTATCCGTTGAAGGAGTTAATTGATCTGCATAAACCGCGTTAGCTTCCGAACGAACTTTTGATACAATTTCTGGATTTTGTGCCAAATAATAAATAGCCCATGCAATCGAATTCGAGGTGGTATCCTCACCAGCCAGCAGCATTGAGAATACATTACCAAATATTTCTTTGTCCGAGAATTTATCAGCTATTTCTTGCTCCACCAGCAAAGCCTCTAAAAAATTACTAGGATTTTCTTTCCTGTTCGAATCGTTTGCCAAACGGGTTTTCGCCTCATCAATAAATTTATAAATGATTGTTTCAATCGATTTGAGTGCTGCATCCAATTTTTTATCCTTCGAACGCTTAATCCAGCGCCAAGTTGGAAGAGGAGCAGTAATTCGTTCGTTGATCATGGGAAATATATGTTCTAAATCTCGTTGAAATTGATCCGACTTATTATTGATCGTATCCATTTCATACCCAAAAGCAATCGCAGTAGTAATATCGACAGTATATTTCATCAATTCCTTCTGTACATCTAAAGTCTCTTTTTGGTCAGCAAAACCAATCCATTTTTTGATTAGATTTTCTGTTTTTTGAGCGATAATTGGATAAAAAGACCGAACATTCTTCAAATTTAACGCTTCAGAGGTCGGTTTTCGATGTTTTTCCCAAACTTTACCTTCCGCATTAAAAACCCCAAGAATACCCATTTCTTCAAGAATTTCAGTGATTTTATTAAATCGCCTAAAAACTTCTGGACGCATCCTTAAAATCTGTTCATTCATTTCGTGATTCGCAGAGACAATAAATGGTTTTCCAACAAAGTTAATTTTGAATAGATCGCCGCATTCTTCCACCCAACGTTCAAGCACCAAATGTTTACTCTCCGTATTAAATTGTGGTAAATGTCCAAGAATTAGATGTCCTTTTGGACTGGGGAGCTCAGAAATTTTTGTATAGGTCATGTTCTTTTCCATAATCCGTATTAATGGTTAGCTAAAAATACACAAAACTCTCATTTACTGCACTCCAGATTTATTTTTTAAGATGATATTTAATCGACCCCCCAAGTAACAATGGCAGAATATTAGGCTTAAAGGGAAGTTGTTTTAAATGCTGAAGTTGTATCTTCGTATCCAATGGAGCAAAGAGATATCATCAAAGATCAAATAGAGCAATTAGGAAAAGTACTGGGCAAAATGCTATCAGATTTTCTAAAACTCAAGTCTATAGGCAAAGGGAGTGAAGGTATAATTGTCTCGAATGAGCAATTAAAATCTGAATTGGACCTGTCAATCCATGATTTGATTACTTTGTCTAAACCGGCTCTGAAAAAATACTTAGAAGACCGTCGATTGGCAAGTGGTCATTTTGAAACGCTAGCCAAATATCTCAAGGAAATAGGAGAGGACGCTGCTGGCAATGATAAGCCAAAGGCAATGCTTTATTTCACAAAATCAATCGAATTACTAGATTTGGAAGATGAAATTACGGAAGTTTTGTCCTATGATCGACTACAATTAAAATTAGAAATAGAAGCGTTAATTGAAGGGCTTAGTTAATCCAATCAATCTTAAAATAAGCATATGAAATACATCTTCCTATTATTTAGTCTTGCATTAGGAACTTATTCTTTTGCAAATGATGGCGTTTTTTACGCGAAAGGAAATCAATTAATTCCCATTTTCGAAACTGAAATAGCCGTTCAAAAAGAGATTCTTACACTAAAAAAAGTCCGTAATCAAATGATTGAAGTCACGGTCTATTACGAGTTTTTTAATCCTGGTGAAGAGAAAATACTGACAGTTGGTTTTGAAGCCATTTCACCAACAGGAGATGTTGATGGTGCTATGAAGAACGGTAAACATCCATTCATGCATGATTTTACAGTGCAATCTAATGATGAAATTTTAAGCTACGATATTGCTTATGTTAGTGATGAACTTTACGCAGAAAATGGAGCAATAAAATCAATTGATTTTGATAAGTTTAAAGGAAGTACAGATGGGAATTATGTGGAGTTTTATTATGTCTATCATTTTCAAATGAAATTTAAAAAAGGACTAAATAAGGTGAAGCATACCTATAATTATAATGTTTCAGGCGGTATCTGTTATAATTATAATTTCGAATATGTTTTAACTGCTGCAAATAGATGGGGGAATAAACAAATTGATGATTTTACATTGATTATTGACAATGGTGAATTCGAAACATTTACAATTGCTCAAACCTTCTTTTCAGATAAAAACGATTGGTTAATCAATGGAATAGGTAAGTCAAAAAACGTGTTAATATTAGATGAAAAAGAAACCCGATTTCACATCCAAAAAGGAACTTTGATCTTCCAGAAGAAGAACTTTAAACCAAGTGGAGAATTGTTCGTTACATCATCTTATTGCAATTGGGAAGAAGAGAAGACGAAAGATTTACCCTTTTCTTATTATTATCAGCATCGAATTCCAGAACCGACTACTGATTTTGAAAAAAGAGCATTGAGAAACTTGCCTTTTGCACGTCGTGGGTATGTTTTTAAGAACCCTGAATTGCAAAAATATTTTGAAAAAATGGATTGGTATATACCGAATGAGCATTATTTTCCTGATGTCAATCAACTCACAAAAGTTGAACAGGAGTGGGTTAAAAAATACAGTTGAATCAATCAAAGGGTATAAATGAAATCACCACTCGAAATAAAGGATAAAACAAAGCAGACTGAGGGACTCAAAATTGCACCATTCAGACAACATATCCGTAAAACTGTTCCACATAAACACAATAATTATTTTGAAATAATTTATTTGACTGCTGGAAGTGGTGAGCATACTATAGATACTAAAGCTTATGAAATAAAGCCTCCAATAATTTTTAATATTCGCAAAGAACAGGTCCATTTCTGGGACATCAAAACAAAACCTGAAGGTTTTGTTTTGATCATTAAAAAATCTTTTATTGAAGGAACATTAGATCAAGATATCAAACGACTCATAGCTGAATTGAGCGCATATACTTGCTTGTTTCCAAAAGACAATACCGCAGTCGAAATCTTTCATTTATTATTGAGCGAAAATCAAAGAGATCAAGGTTCGAATAAGCCCGTTATTGAAGGACTCCTAAAGGCATTATTGGGGAAATTACGCGAAGCTGCAACGGCCGATTCTAATAAATTAGGAACCAACTCGATCTATCAAAAATTTATAGAATTACTCAGTAAAGAGAATAAATTGACCAATAAAGTGATGTATTATGCTGAAATATTAAATACAACACCACAAAATTTAAATGCTATTTGTAGGAAAGAGGGCGGGAGTTCTGCATCAGAAACCATAGCGGAACATATTATTCGTGATGCGAAACGATTGCTCTCGTATACAGATTTCACAGTGAGCGAAATATCAACCAGACTTGAATTTAAGGACCATTCACATTTTACAAAATATTTCAAACGACAAGTCGGTGAGACTCCTATTGGATATCGGAAGAGTAATAGTTAAGACCATTCTTTTTTCAAATAGACCATTTATTTAGCTGATTGTTGTATAATTTTGTGCAAAAAATAATTCAACCTCTGAAATGGTTAATTTTTTAGAAAAAACAGCAAAATAGAATTTAAACAGTTCATTAATCATGGGTAAAAACTTAAAAGAAGTCGCTTTACTTTTTTTCAAATTGGGAAGTATAGCATTCGGTGGTCCAGCTGCGCACATTGCAATGATGGAGGACGAGGTGGTCAAAAAAAGAAAGTGGATGACACATCAGCATTTTCTAGATTTAGTTGGTGCTACCAACTTAATTCCAGGACCGAATTCGACCGAAATGACCATGCATTGTGGGCATGAGCGAGCAGGTTGGAAAGGTTTGATTGTAGCAGGAGCTTGTTTTGTTTTTCCTGCAGTTGTTATTACAATGGTTTTAGCTTGGCTATATGAGAAATATGGCGAGTTACCGGCAGTTGAACCTTTTATTTATGGTATCAAACCAGCTGTTATCGCGATTATTTTAGGAGCGGTTTACCGACTGGGTAAAAAAGCATTAAAGAATGTCGAATTGGGCATTTTAGGTGCATTAACTTTATTTGCATGTTTATTGGGCGTACATGAGATTATCGCCTTATTTTCTTGTGGAATTTTGGGCTTGATTTGGTATTTCATCAAACAAAAAAAAGGGAGTTTAAATAGTTTTACACCGCTGATATTATTGAATTTAACGGTCTCAGTTAGCAGTTTAAAAACACTATGGATCTTCTTTAAAGTAGGAGCATTGTTATATGGAAGTGGTTATGTACTCTTTGCCTATTTAGATGCAGAACTTGTTGCAACGGGCTTATTAACCCGGCAAGAATTGATTGATGCGGTGGCCATAGGACAGTTTACTCCAGGTCCTGTTTTATCTACAGCGACCTTCATTGGTTGGCAATTAAATGGATTTTGGGGCGCATTGGCTGCGACTATTGGCATTTTCTTACCCTCATTTATTTTCGTCGCAATCCTAAATCCATTGATTCCAAAAATGCGAAAATCTAAAACAATAGGCGCTTTTTTAGACGCTGTCAACATTGCAGCGGTGGCCGTTATAATTGCGGTTTGTATAGAAATGGGGAAAGATACTTTGACGGATTGGCGTACTATTTTAATCGCTGTTGCTAGTATTGTTGCCGTATTTGTCTTCAAGAAAATGAACAGTGCATTTATTGTGATTGGTGGTGCTTTATTAGGTTTTTGTTTGACAATGTTTTAAGTCAATAAGATCATTTGTTTCCTCTATTTATCTTTATAGAATAGCTTAGAAAGCTTACCTTTGACAGTACCCTAAACGCGTTCGTATTTATTCGTTCGCTTGAAAAAGTACCCCATAAATCAAAGGAAATGAAAGAAACAGACGAAAAGAGTATCATTCAACTTCATACCAAGCAACGCCAATTTTTTGCAACCCACCAAACAAAGGACATTCCTTTTCGTTTGAAACAATTGCAAAAATTAAAAAAGGTCATTCTTCAAAATAAAGAAGAAATTGAGAAAGCTTTATGGCAAGATTTGCATAAGTCGTCGGAAGAGGCATATATCACTGAGACGAGTATTGTATTGGGGGAAATCGACTATCACATTAAACATTTAAAAAAATGGGCACGACCGGAAAGAGTTTCAACTCCACTTCAGTTAATGCCCTCTAAAAGTAGAATAATAAGTGAGCCTTTAGGTGTTGTCTTAATTGTGGCACCGTGGAATTATCCCTTTCAATTATTAATGAATCCTTTGGTTGGCGCAATTTCTGCAGGTTGCTGTAGTATTTTAAAACCTTCACCTGATACGCCAACTATCGCTAAATTGATGGAGAAGATGATCGCTGAAAACTTCGATGAGCAGTATGTTTCATTGGTTCAGGGTGGTAGAGACACCAATACCAGATTATTTGCCCAGCATTTTGATATTATGTTCTTCACAGGCAGTCCAACAGTTGGGAAAGTCGTGATGAAAGCAGCAGCCGAATTTTTGACACCTGTAATTTTAGAATTGGGTGGTAAAAGTCCTTGTATTGTGGATGCAGATGCCAACCTTGAAGTTGCAGCGAAACGCATTGTTTGGGGCAAGTTAATCAATGCTGGACAAACTTGTATTGCGCCAGATTATTTATTTGCACACAGCTCCATAAAAGACCAACTGATTCAAGAAATCAAGAAGCAAATTGTTTTAATGTATGGTGAGAATATAAAAGAAAGTCGTTTCTATCCGCGTATTGTTAACGACCGCGCTTTTGAACGATTGATCGGCTTATTACATGAAGGCGAAATAGTATTAGGTGGGGAATTTGATGCCGAAGAAAGGTTCATAACGCCAACTATTATTGATCATGTTTCTCCACATTTTAAAGTCATGCAAGGTGAGATTTTCGGACCTATTCTTCCTGTTATGACTTTTGACAAGATTGAAGAACCAATAAATTATATCAATTCGCACGAAAAACCGTTGGCTTTCTATTATTTTGGGAAGAATGATAACGCTAAAAATGTGCTGTATAAAACAACCTCCGGAGGTGCATGTGTCAATGATACATTAATGCATATTGGGAATCATAAATTGCCTTTTGGAGGTGTTGGTAATAGTGGCATGGGTAAATACCACGGTAAGGGAAGTTTTTCGGCTTTCAGTAACCAAAGAGGGGTCGTTATAACACCAACTTGGATTGATCTACCTTTAAAGTATGTGCCGTTCAAATATTTTAAACTCTTGAATAAAATTCTTTAATTTAGCTTGAAACTTATATTGTTTAAATTTTAAATAGAAAAATGAAGCATTCCATCATCTATATTTTAGGACTCTTATTATTTAGTTGTACTGACGGATCTGAAAAAAATGTCCCAATTGAAGAGGAGTTACAGAGTCAAATTATCGTCGAAGTAATAGATTCGGCTGTGAAGGAGGATGTAGCAGTAATTGAAGAAAATAAAGGCGAGAAAATTGAAAACTTCTCTTCGCAATTGCATCCCGAAAAATCAGATTGGTATGCCGATGAAATATATACGGATACTTTAAAAATGATAGAATTTAATACTGATTATGACTATTCTTTTTTGGTATTTAAAAATAGAAAAGGAGTCGAAGTTACTATTCATGCCAATGAAGAATCTGATCCTTTTGTTCCGACGGAGGTTTATTTGGTGAAATGGAAAATTGGTCAATATGCTGAGGCTGGAGAAGGAGATGCTCCTTATTATAAAGAAAAACTGGTCGAATTATTCCTTTTAGATATGCCGGAATTTGAGTGAATTTAGTTTGAATCTATTATTAATGTCGGTTGTCACAATTGATATAAATACTGTGTGATTCTTTTTCTATAGAATGAATTCCAGAACATCCAAAAGAGTGAGACATAAATCCTAAAATCATAGGTGGGTTATCTTTAAATAATTGCCCCGCAAATTGATAGACGTAGGGGCCGTAATCTGGATGAATTCCATTTAATGGTGATGGAGAACCTCCCTCAGAGCCTCTAAAATAAAATTCGGTTATTATTTCATTCGATTTGACGATAGCAATATGTCTACCATTTAAATTTCCGTTTAGCCCAATATTTTGTAAATAAATGGTCATATCGTCCAATTCGAATTGATAGGTCTCCATAGGTATACATTTTTCTACATATTTAATTTCGTTCATTAAAGTGGTTTCAGTAGGGAATTTATTATTGTCAATTTTCTTCCATTTGATGGCTTCCATTTTTCCTCGCGTGAATGGATTGGTCTTTCCAATGGCCACTAAAACATGTGTATAATAAGGCTTAAAACCAGTCAAATATTTCGGGTTTATTTTAAAACCTATTCTGTAATCGCGTTGCGAAAGATACTGGTAATCGACACTCGAATAGTGGCTCAGCACTGCAGCTAATTCTAATCCTCTCACATAAAAACGAAGCAATTTATCTTGCGCATAATCATAGACATAAACGACATCATTTTCAGATATGTTTAAAGCATTCAAACAGCGTTTTCGATAAATTCCTTTCAACTTGAATGAGTTGGGTGCTGGACCTTCTTCAGGACGGATGATGTCAGTCGGAACAGCCGAAGAATCTTCGTGATCACTGAGTCGATATTGGTCGGATAAAGAAATAAGATGATGCACCTTTCCGCCATTATATTCTTCATGCCATTCCAAATTATAGACAATAGGATCTTGGGCAATTAGATTGATCGAACCAAATAAAACGAAGAACAAAACAAATTTCATAAGTATTATTTTTTAATAAAGGTAGAGTTCCAAATGCAAAGTGAAAGCATCTTCAATCCGCTAAAAGAAAAAGGATTATTATTCGTTCTGGTTGAGTTATAAATTGTAAAAAAAAAATGGTCAAGTCGAAAGATATTTTTATAATTTTTGAATCGTTTGGTGAAATTGCCTTTTTGCTTTAAGTGAGAAAAATAGGACATTTGAGACTGAAGAATTTAAGTCATTAATAAAAGATAAATTTTATCACTTTAAATAAATAAAATCCGCCTTTAACTGTAACTTTATAGGGTTAGATAGAAAGAGTGAAAATTTAAATAAAGTAAACAATTAGGGGAAGGATCATGAAAAATTATTTCGACAAAGAATACGAATTAAGGTATTTCGAAATGAATGAATTTGGAGTAGCTTCACCAACCAGTATGTTGACACTTTTAGAAGAGACAGCAGCCGAACATTGTTCTTCAATCGGCCATAGTTTATATCAATTGGCAGAAGAGAATAAAGGTTGGGTTTTGGTTTCAGGGATGATGCAAATGGATCGATATCCAAAGTACAAGGAAAAGATTACAATTCGAACCTGGTTATCTGACTATTCCTTAATTAAAGGCACACGAGAGAATTTGATATATGATGAGGATAAAAATATCATCGGAAGGGCGAAAGGGATGTGGGCATTTTTTGATATAGAAAAACGACGGCCGATTGCATTAATCGATGAGATTATTGAAAAATGGGGGAGTTGTGAAGAGGTTTCTTTAGAGGCTAATATTGCGAAAAAAATTAAAGCGGTTGAATCTCCCGATTACCAATTAAAATTCAAAATAAATCGATTCGACACGGATATCATCAAACACCTGAACAATATTCGTTACCTGCAATGGTTGATAGAAACAATTCCTTTAGCTATTACTGATAGCTATTATTTGATTTCAATAGATGGGAGATTTATTGCCGAAGCACATTATGGTCAAACCATCCTATTATTAACCAAAACGATTACTGACGGGGATGATATTTCTTACCTGCATACAATGAAAATTGAAGAGACAGGGAAAGTCTGTGCGACCGCTAAAACAGTGTGGAGGGAAATCGATTAAAATGGAGAATAAGTCACGGATAGCATCTGTTTTAAAAGCGCATAATTTGGATAGTTCTATAACAGGCATAAGGACATTTAATTTGTCGTCGTTAAAGCTGCCATCTTTATTGTCATTTGAATTACCAACGAATTTAAGGTTAGGGCATTTAGTAGAAAAAGTGGTAGGAGAATTAATCAAGTCATCCACAAATTTTAGAATATTGTATGAAAATATTCAGTTAATAGAAGATAAAAAAACGATAGGTGAAATTGATTTTATAATTAAAGATCTAGCCTCAAATCAGGTAATACATTTGGAATTGGCATATAAGTTTTACTTATTCGATCCGATTATTTCTTCTGATGTTATCAATAACTGGATTGGTCCCAATAGAAATGATTCGTTAATTGAGAAATTAACTAAATTAAAACGCAAACAGTTTCCATTATTGTACGATCCAAACGCCCGTTCGAGATTCGATCAGATTGAAATAGATGAAGTTCAGCAATCACTTTGTTTATTGGTTTCATTGTTCGTTCCATTCGAATTTAAAGGCCGGTTTAGTCCCGTTTATGAAAAAGCGATAAAAGGTTATTATTTAGATTTTGAAACATTCAAAAGATTAGATAATTCAAACAAAACATATCATATTCCGTCTAAAAAAAAATGGGGAATCTCACCCGACGAAAACGAAAATTGGACCAATTTTGATGGTGTAGAAACTTGGTTAATCACTTGTATGGAAGAACTGCAAGCACCGCTTTGTTGGCAAAAAGACAACGACGTTTATTCCGAGTTTATTATTGTTTGGTGGTAGCGCTTCAAGTAACAAGTCTCAATAAAATCGTTTATACTACTACTTTGATTGGAGGTATTTCATCAGATGAACAAAAATCATTCATTATTAATAATATAAGCAGTGTATGGAAACTATTTTTTTAATCATTTTAATCATTCTCGTTACCTTTAATATTTGGCTGACATTTTCGAAACAGCGCACAGGAGATGATGATCAAACTAAAAACGCCTTGGTTAAGTTTGACAATACGCTTGAAAAGACCGAAAGAACCTTAAAGGATGAATTCCAAAGAAATCGACAAGAGCAAAATCATTCTGCAAAAAATCAACGAGAGGAATTGTCAAAATCATTAGAGAACTTCAAGTCAGGTTTTGATTCGAATACCAATCGTTTAAATGAATTATTGCAGACCAGGTTCGATGATTTTAGTAAACAGCAGATTGAAATAAACTTGGTTGCTGAAAAACGAATAAAAGAGGTTCAAGTAGCTGTTGAAAATCAATTAAAAGATATCCGAAAGGACAATACCGAACAGTTGAATGAAATGCGGAAAACGGTGGATGAAAAATTACAGAAAACGATCAATGATCGATTAAGTCAATCTTTTGAAACTGTCGGAAAACAGCTTAAATCTGTTCAAGAAGGACTTGGTGAAATGAAAAATTTAGCTGCTGATGTTGGCGGTCTGAAAAGAGTATTGAGTAATGTTAAAATGCGTGGAGGAATAGGAGAGGTGCAATTGGCGATGTTGTTGGAGCAAATTCTTGCACCCGATCAGTACGAAGCAAATGTGAAAACAAAAAAAGACAGTGCTGCAACGGTTGAATTTGCAATAAAATTGCCAGGTAAAAATGAAACGAATGATGTTGTTTGGTTGCCGATAGACGCGAAGTTTCCTAAAGATATTTATGAAAAACTACAAGACGCTTATGATGAAGGAGACAATAATAATATTCTAATTGCGCAAAAAGAATTAGACAATACCATCAAAAAGATGGCGAAAGATATCAGTGAAAAGTATATCGATCCACCAAATACGACCGATTTTGGAATCATGTTTTTACCGTTCGAAGGGATCTATGCTGAAGTCGTTCGAAAGTCAGCCTTACTCGATGTTTTACAAAGAGATTATAAGATTATAGTGACCGGTCCGACAACATTAGCTGCGATATTAAATAGCCTTCAAATGGGGTTCAAAACATTGGCCATTCAAAAAAGAAGTGGTGAAGTTTGGACTGTGTTAAGTGAAGTCAAAAAGGAATTCAAAAATTTTGGAGGTATGATGCAAAAAGCGCAGAAAAACATTCAAACCGGTCTGAACCAATTAGATGATGTGATGGGCATTCGAACGAGAGCGATCGAACGCAAACTGAAGCAAGTGTCAGTGCTGGAAGAAACAACCGAGCAAACCCTTCCTGATTTAGGTAAGGATGTATTAGGTTTAGACGAGGGGGAAGAGTAGTGGTGTGCCTTCGTCTTTGTTCATAGAGCATATTTATGATGATGTATACTTGATAACTGCTCCCATACCGCCATAAGATATTGCTACGCTGTAGCAAGTTGGAGCCACTACGTGTCTAAGTTATAGATGTTTCGCTACGCTGTAGCGATGCCTATAATTTATGAAATTAGTTATTACTATTTCTCTCCGGTGAAGTAGTGAAGTGTTCCCTCACCTTTGTTTATTAAAAAATGAATTTAGAATATACTTAATGATTCGTTTATAGATGATTATGATAAAAAAACACTATATTAATCACTCGTAGAACATTAATGATCTCAACCCAAGGATCGTTTAAGTATTTGTCTCACAATCTAAAGTGTATTCCAAATGGTTGAGTGTTAAAATTAAGTATATGGCAAACACTTATACACAACTTTATTTCCATATTGTAATTTGCGTTAAAAGCCGCAGGTGTTTAATTGCTGAAGACTGGGAGGTTGAATTACATAAATATATGACAGGTATCATCACCAATCGGAATCAAAAATTGATGATAATTAATGGTGTCCAAAATCACGTACACTTGCTGATTGGGACGAAACCAGATTGTAATTTATCAGATTTAATTAGGGACGTCAAGAGTCATTCATCGAAATGGGTAAATGAGAAAGGGTTCCTAAATAAAAAGTTCGAATGGCAGTTAGGGTTTGGGGGCTTTACCGTGAGTCAAAGAGGAGTGAAATATGTAATTAAGTATATTGAAAATCAAAAAGAACATCACAAGAAAAAGAGTTTTAAGGAAGAGTATATAGCTTTATTAGAGCATTATGAAGTTGAATATAAAAAGGAGTATATTTTTGATGATGTATAATTGTTATTTGGCCCCATCGTGCCATAAGATATTGCTACGCTGTAGCAAGTCGGAGCCACTGCGTGTCGAGGTTATTGATGTTTCGCTACGCTGTAGCGATGCCTATAATTTATGAAATTAGTTATTACTATTTCTCTCCAGCGCTGCAGCGCAGCCGCCCTCTCCATATCCCAAAGCAACCCCGCCGTAACCAAAGCGCTGCAGCGCAGCCGTCCTCTCCGTCCCCCATCAAACAAAGGCTCCGTAACCAAAACGCTGCAGCGCAGCCGCTCTCTCCATATCCCAAAGCAACCCCGCCGTAACCAAAGCGCTGCAGCGCAGCCGCTCTCTCCATATCCCAAAGCAACCCCGCCGTAACCAAAGCGCTGCAGCGCAGCCGCCCTCTCCGTCTACCTAACAAACAACCCGCCGCAATCAAAACGCTGCAGCGCAGCCGCTCTCTTCGCCCAGTCTATCCTCTCAAAAGATCGGCAAAGCTTAAAGACTTAAAACGAAAATAATTCAACAGCATTCGCATCAATAATATGTTTACCTTTAACAGGACACTATCACTGCTTTTTTTATATTGATAATGACTAATAAATCTTAAAATAAATAAGAATGTTTGGATTATTTAAAAAGAAATCGGAAGTTGAAAAACTAGATAAAAAGTATGAGAAATTACTTGAAGAAGCGTATAAATTATCGACTACAAATAGAACTTTGAGTGATGCTAAAACGGCGGAAGCGAATGCTGTACTCGATGAAATAGAAAAATTAAAAAAGAAAGGATAATTTGACTCCTTTATTTTTTGTATTCAAATTGAGCCAATTTTTTTTCAATCTCTTCAAAGTTTGGGCGTGATTGAACGTTCGGTAGCGAGCATGCAACAATTAACGCTTGCCATTCCTTTCTCCAATCAATGCTGATTTTATGTTCAGGAATCAGTCCTAAGATGTCTTCGATTAAGCAACCAAAAGCACGAACTTCAACCCGTTCAATCTTTGCAGCAAGATTTGATTCCTTATTATAAAATGATGCCGCACCAAAGTCGCCTAGAAAACTTTCAGCTTTTTCATCAATAAGAATATTATGTGCGTATAAATCTCCATGGTTGATGCCTTTAGCGTGTAGCTGTGCACAAACCGAAGCCATTCCTTTGGCCATCTTTAATAATTCGTCTCCGTTATAAGTAACATCTTCTTCGAATACATCTCTTGTGCAAGTTTCCATACTTGGAGGATATCCTAAATTAATATAAGACGTAGATATAAGCTCCATGATTAAAGCACTTTTACCTTCAGAATGATTTTTTATTTTACCTAAAACAGGAATTAAATTTTGATGTGATCCAGCTGCGATTGAGACTTCCATTTCATCTTCTGGTAATCCATCACTCGTGACATCTCCTTTAAAAACTTTAACTGCAACAGGTCTGTTTTTTGTGTTCCAATTTGCTTTAGAAATGAAACCGGAAGCACCTTCCCCAATTAATTCTTCAACTTCAAATTCGTTCCAATCGAATGCCGTTAAATCATCCTCGAATTGAATGTGATGTGAAACCGGATTCCCGCTGAATGCTATCCATGATAATTTAGGTAATTCAAATAACCAATCTGGAATTGCTTGTAGTTGATTCGCAGAGATACGTAGGAGTTCTAAATTCGTACACTTCGCCATTTCATCGGGCAATTCTTCAATTCTATTACCCGATAAAGCACATTTTTGAAGCAAGTGAGCATCACCAATACTTTTAGGTAGTTTGTCAATTTGATTATCTGTTAGAATCAACCAATTTAACTTAGGAGGAAAGGCATTTTCTGGAACCGTTTTCAACTGATTCGACTTGAAACCGATCATGTTTAAGTTCTTAAACTTAGCGAGAATAGGAGGGAACACCGTGAAATTATTCCGTGCAAAAAACAGAATTTTTAAATGTTTAAGCTTTATAAAATTTTCAGGCAGTTCTGAAAATTGATTGTCTGATAAATCCAAAATTTCCAAAGTATCAGCAAGTGTATAAATTTCTTCTGGAAACTCTTTTAAGCCACAGGCTAGCTTCAGTCTTTTGGTGCCAATTAATTTTCCAGATTTTAAATCTTCTAAGTCGTGCGTCATTGTTCAGATATCAGCAAACAAAAATAGCTATTATTAACTCCAATAAAAATTAAAGTCAATAATAGCTAAATATGCTTTTTATAGAACGAGACTTTTTACAGTCTGAGCGTTCATTATTCTAATACAATTACTAAATCCTCAGAATTCACCATTAAACCAGATTTTAGAACAATTTTCTTCACTGTAGCATCATTTGCGGCAGTAATTGTTGTTTCCATCTTCATGGCTTCGATTATAAATAAGGGTTGGTTTTTTGTGACTTTTTCTCCTTTTTTAACAAGGATAGTTGACAACATCCCCTGTAAAGGCGCACCAATTTGATTTGGATCAGTCTTGTCAATTTTCACATTTTCAACCTTGTCAACTTTAATAGAAGTATCCTTAATTTCGACACTTCTACCTTGGCCATTCAATTTGAAATAAACCGTAACAATTCCTTCCTCATTCGGCACACTTTTCGAATCTAAAGTAATTAAGAGTGTTTTTCCTTTATCTAATTCAACAATAATCTCTTCGCCAATTTCCATTCCATAAAAGAAGTTCTTGGTCGGCAAATTAATAAGACTGTCGTATTTTAAATGTTGGTTGTACGAATCTGTAAAAACTTTTGGATAAAGTTGATAAGAAAGGAAGTCTGTATAATCTATATTTCTACTTAAACTATTCTCAAATGTTTTTTTGAAAGCTTTGAATTCTTTATCTATATCCAATGGGGGAATATGCGCATTTGGTCTGTCGGTGAATGGTTTTACATCCTTCAGAATTATTTTCTGAAGATCCTTTGGAAATCCACCTACTGGTTGTCCTAAATCACCTTTAAATAAGTCAACGACAGATTGAGGGAAGGACATTGTTTCTCCTCGTTCTAGTACATCCTGAATCGTTAGGTTATTACTAACAAGGTATTGTGCCATATCTCCAACCACTTTAGAGCTCGGCGTAACTTTAACTATATCTCCGAAAAGCATATTAACGTCGCCATACATTTTTGTGATTTCGTGGAACCTTTCCTCTAATCCTAGTCCACGAGCTTGTGGTCTTAAATTCGAATATTGCCCACCTGGAATTTCATGTTTAAAAACTTCACCAGAACCTGCTTTTAAGCCCGATTCGAAAGGATAATAATAGTCTCTAACATTTTCCCAATAATTAGAATATTCATTCAAAGAATCAATATTAATATCACTTGCGCGGTCTTGAAATTTCATCATTTCTACAATCGAATTAAAGTTCGGCTGAGAAGTTAAACCAGATAAACCACCTAGTGCAACATCTACAACATCTACACCAGCTTCAATAGCTTTTAAATAAGTCGCTGATTGAATAGAGGATGTATCGTGCGTATGTAAATGAATTGGAATTTTAAGTTCTGATTTTAAAGCAGAAATCAATTCGTAAGCTGCATAAGGTTTTAATAATCCAGCCATATCTTTTACACCTAGAATATGTGCACCAGCATTTTCAATTTCCTTTGCTAGATCGACATAATATTTTAGGTTGTATTTTTTGTTCTCGGGATTCAAAATATCATTGGTATAACAAATCGATCCTTCAGCTAAACCTCCTGTTCGCGTTCTAACATGTTCAATACATGGTCCAATAGATTTCATCCAGTTCAATGAATCGAAAATTCTGAAAACATCCACACCATTCTCCCAAGACTGTTCTACAAATTCACCAATCAGGTTATCTGGATAAGCTTTATAGCCTACACCGTTTGATCCTCGGATCAACATTTGTAAAAGCACATTTGGCATCGCTTTACGCAATAAACGTAACCTCTCCCATGGATTCTCTTGTAAGAATCGCAAACAAACATCAAAAGTAGCGCCGCCCCAAACTTCCATACTAAATATGTCGGAATGGTTTTTAGCATATCCTTCAGCTACTTTTAGCATATCATAGGTACGCATACGCGTCGCTAATAAACTTTGGTGTGCATCACGCATGGTAGTGTCCGTAAAATGGACTTTTTTCTCATTCAATAACCATTGCGTAAATTTTTCAGGTCCTAATTTTGTGAGCAAATCTTTCGTTCCTTCAGGGTAAGCAGCATTCGCATCAAATTTTGGAACTTTTGGTTTTATAAAGGTTTTAGAATGATCAATTTTTTTAACATCTGGGTTCCCGTTGATTGTAATATCCCCTAAATAGGTAATCAATTTTGTCGCTCTATTCCTCGGCGCTTTAAAAACAAATAAATCAGGATTGGCTTTAATAAAGTTAACCGTAACTTTACCTTCTCTAAAAGTTTCGTGTTTTAGAATATTGTCTAAGAATGGCATATTCGTTTTTACACCTCTAATTCTAAACTCAGCTAAAGCACGACGCATTTTTCTACTCGCGCCATTCAATGTTCTACTATTCGCTGTTACTTTTACTAACATCGAATCGAAAAATGGAGATATTTTAGCACCTTGATACAAACTTCCCGCATCTAAACGTATACCAAAACCGGAAGCACTTCTGTATGCCGAAACTGTGCCGTAATCCGGTTTGAAATCATTTTGGGGATCCTCTGTCGTAATACGACATTGCAATGCGAAACCATTAATTTTTATCGCTTCTTGATTCTCTATTTTTATTTGCTCATCTGATAATTTATAATCACCAGCAATAAATATCTGCGTTTTAATTAAATCAATATTGGTTACTACCTCAGTCACTGTATGTTCGACCTGAACTCGAGGGTTAACTTCAATGAAATAAATAGAATCGTCATCATCCACCAAGAATTCGACGGTTCCAATATTATTATAGTTTACAGCTTTACATATTTTAATCGCATAATTATATAATGCATCTTTTGTTTCATTAGTCAAGCCGTAAGAGGGCGCAAATTCAATAACTTTTTGATAGCGTCTTTGAACCGAACAGTCCCGCTCGAATAAATGCACGGTATTGCCAAAATTATCTGCAACAATTTGAATTTCTATATGTTTAGGATTTTCGACAAACTTCTCTAAGAATACAGTATCGTCTCCAAATGCATTTAAAGCTTCACGCTTACTTTCATTAAAAGCTCCTTTCAATTCATCCGCTTTTCTGATTACACGCATGCCACGGCCTCCTCCGCCAGAAGCAGCTTTAAGCATAATTGGATAACCGATTTTTTCAGCTTCTGATAACGCAATTTCAACACTAGTTAATGATTTTTCATTACTTCGAATAATTGGAATGTCATTATCTAGCGCAACTTTTTTGGCCGTTATTTTATCACCAAGTGATTTTAAAACAGAGACTTTAGGTCCAATAAAAATTATCCCGCTATCCTCACAAGCTTGAGCAAAGGCAGCATTCTCAGATAGAAAACCATAACCCGGGTGAATAGCATCTGCTCCGCATTGTAAAGCCACTTTAATAATGGCATCAATATTTAAATAAGGTTTTAGTGGCTCATTGTCTTCTCCAATTTGATAAGATTCGTCCGCCTTGTACCGGTGTAAAGAATACCTATCTTCATAAGTATAAATACCAACAGTGTTGATACTAATCTCTGTACAAGCTCTAAAAATTCTGATTGCAATTTCACCTCTGTTGGCTACTAGGATTTTTTTAATTTTCAATTTAAAATGGTTTTAATTGGGTAAAAATTAATGGATGAACTAAAGTTATTAAATCTTAAGGGAAGATTAATCATATTTTTAAGAATATTTTTTTGCCCTTTCTGTAGTGTTTTAATTAAAAATAATCGAAAATGGATTCTTTTTAAATGATATATTCTATCTAAGAGGTAGATTATTTGAACAGTTAAGATTTTAGATAGATTTTTTTTAGTTTTAATATTTTTATAATCAATCAATTATAATGTTTAATTTTTGATAATGGAGAAATTAAAGAATTTTGAGCCGTTATTTTTTTTGTAAACTTTTGATGATTTTCTGTCTGAAATTTTAAACATATGATTTGCTAAATGTTAGAATTTAAATGCTATAAACAAATGACGTATATTAAACGAATTCGAAATTAATTAAAGAAGGAATTTTAAACGCTATTTGAAGGAGATATTATGAAATACATCACCAAATTAAATGACGTAAATCATCTAATTCCGTAAATGTTCGAATTATCTTTGTTGTTAGGTTGGATTCATCATTAAAAGATTGAATAAGCATTACAATAAAGGATATTGACCTTAAATTTGATTAAATTGTAAAAATGAATAGTCGTTATAAACGAATTAAGAATATAATAATTTGGAGTATTGTAATCATCCTTTTGGGATTATTCATTTATAAACAATTCATCCAAAAGGAACCTGTGTTTATAACGATCCAAAAAGAAGTTGTACTCGAAGAGACTTTATTTGCTGAGGTTTCGGCAACGGGTACAATCAATCCAATAGAATTGGTCGAGGTGGGAACGCAAGTTTCAGGTATTATTTCTGAAGTCATGGTTGATTTTAATGATCTAGTGAAAGAAGGTCAAACCTTGGCGCGAATGGATAAGCGAATTCTCAATTCATCACTATTGGAAAGCAAATCCAATCTGATTAAAGCTGAAGTAACGCTAAAGCAAGCGAAAAGAGATTTGGATAGAAGCACTGGACTTTTTAAAGACGGGTATATCGCCGAAATTGAGTTAGAAAAAGCACAATATGACTTCGATAATGCGGAGGCAACGTATGCGATTGCAAAGCTTCAACGAGATAAAAATGCTGTTAATTTAGGTTATACAAATATTGTCTCTCCGATAGACGGTATTGTCATTTCTAAAAACATAGATGTCGGACAAACTATTGCTGCTTCCTTTACAACACCTGTTTTATTTAGTATTGCGAATGATTTAAAGCATATGAAAATTGAGGCAAGTGTTGATGAGGCAGATATAGGTATGGTAAAAGCAGGTCAAAAAGTGATTTTCACTGTAGATGCTTTTCCTACTGATGTTTTTGAAGGAGTAGTAGAGCAAATTCAATTAGAGCCAACTGTTGTCCAAAATGTTGTAACGTATAATGTTATTGTTTTTATTCAGAATCCAGAATTGAAATTAATGCCTGGGATGACAGCAATATTAATTATTCGAACGGAAGAGAAGCCGAATTCGATAGCGGTGCCCAATTCTGCCTTATCGTTCTATCCGAACGAAGTTGAAATGAAAGATTTGGCACGGAAAAAATATAAAGTGGTCGGATTAAATCAACCAGAAAAAAGCACTATTTGGGTCATTAACAACCAATCGATTATTGAAAGGGAAGTGAAAGTTAATTTTACGAATGGGATTCAATCCGCCATTTCTGGAGAAATAAATCCTGGAGATACAGTGGTGACGAATATTAATATCACGATTGGAGAAAAGAAAACGGGTAGTTTTTTTAGTGGTAGAAACGAAGAAGAGGAGTAGATAAATGGCTAAATGTATTATCGATATTCAAAATGTTTCTAAGGTCTTTAATCCAGGAGAAAATGAAGTACGTGCTTTAAATGATGTATCCTTAAAAATTAATGCAGGAGAATTTGTTTCGTTGATGGGGGCAAGTGGTAGTGGGAAGTCGACTTTATTAAATATTTTAGGATGTTTAGATCAACCTACTTCAGGCAAATATTTATTGGATGGAAAAGAGGTCAATGGCATTTCAAAATCAGCGATCTCTTTAATTCGAAATAGAACGTTTGGTTTTGTTTTTCAGTCGTATAATCTTCTACCTAAAACAACAGCGCTTGAAAACGTTGAATTGCCTTTATTATACAATTCTGAAATTAGTAAAACCGATCGACGTAAAAAAGCGGAAGCTGCTTTGATTAGCGTAGGTTTAGCTGAACGGATCTATCATAAAACAAATGAATTGTCAGGAGGACAGCAACAAAGGGTTGCAATTGCTAGAGCTTTGGTAAACGAACCTGAAGTGATTTTCGCAGATGAACCAACCGGTAATTTAGATTCGAAAACCAGCTATCAAGTGATGGAACTTTTTCAAAATTTAAATGATAAAGGAATTCTAATTGTTATGGTAACACACGAACCGGATATCGTTGAAATGAGTAAACGCAAAATCATCTTACACGATGGTAAAATAATAGAGGATATAAAAATATTAAATCCAAAAAATGCACACGAATTATTTTTGGCTGCTGAAGGAAAATGAAATTAACTGATCTTATATCGTCCGCTTTACGTTCTATTAACAGGAATCGTTCTCGTTCTCTTTTAACCATGTTGGGAATTATAATTGGGGTCGCGTCAGTCATTGGTATGCTTGCTCTGGGGAATGGTGCAAGTGAAAGTATAAAAGGTGAGCTCGGAAAACTCGGCACAAACTTGATTATGGTTCGACCCGGTGCCGACCAACAAAGAGGGGTAAGTTCTGATGTCGCGAATGCAGAGATTTTGAAAGAGTCAGATATTCAGTCAATTCTAAATTACTGCCCAACAGTTGCTTATATTTCTCCAATTGTTCAGACTAAAAGTCAAGCAGTTTTCAGTTCAAAAAATTGTCGTCCTACTGTTACTGGAGGATATCGCGATTATTTCTATATGAATAATTACGATATTAAATTAGGGCAATTATTTGATGATAGGACTGGAAAATCATTACAAAAAGTATGTGTGATAGGCAAAACAGTGGCAGAAGATTTATTTGAAAATGAAAAAGAAGCTGTTGGCAAAATTATAAGAATAGATAAAATTCCTTTCAGAATTATTGGTGTTTTAGATGAAAAGGGAGAAACGATGGGGATGGATGGTGATAATATTATCATTGCGCCATTCCGAACAGTTCAAAAACGTTTATTGGGTTTATCTTATATGCATATGATTCATGCTGCAACCTTCGATGAAAACGATGTTGATAAAGCTGTGGTAGAAATTGATGAAGTGATGACCAAAGTTCTTAAGAAGACGAGTGGGGGAGAACCTCAATTTAGAATTGCAACACAGAAAGAAATGTTGGATGTGATGGGCACAGTACTGGGAATGCTGACCTTGCTTTTGGCAGCAATCGCGGGTATTTCGTTGTTAGTAGGTGGAATTGGAATTATGAATATAATGTTGGTGTCAGTGACGGAACGTACACGTGAAATGGGTTTAAGATTAGCTGTCGGAGCACCCTCAAACGTGATTTTATTGCAATTTTTAATTGAGTCGATTGTCATCAGTTTGATAGGTGGGATAATCGGAATCTTATTGGGGTATACTTTGGCATCGGTAGGCGGTAATGTGATGGATATGACAGCTGAAGTTACGATGACATCGGTAATAATGGCTTTTGGATTCTCCTTTTTAGTCGGCGTTATCTTTGGATTTTTTCCCGCTAGAAAAGCAGCGAAATTAAATCCAATTCAAGCGTTGAGACATGAATGATTGTTTTGCGGATTTGATCTTTGCATGCTATTAATACCTGGATATAACAAACATAATAATCTGGAAAGTTTATCTTTGAGTGCTTTAGCAATAAACACAGAAAAACAACTTGTTGAATTGAACATCTTGCGTTGTTAATTGTAGTCAATAAAAACAAGCTTAAACCCAAAATGAGAATTACATTTTTAACAATACTTGGTCTACTTCTATTTCAATCGGTTATATACGCACAATCAACAGCCGAACTATTGAAGGTGAAGACAATTGAAGGTTGTGACTGCTTTACGCAAATCGATTATATCGATAATAAAGCAGATTTTGAGATTAAATTCGAAGATTGTACGGCCTTGACAAAGAAAGAAGCTGCACAAATTGAAAAGAAAGGAAGTGTTGATGAATTTAAGAAACAATTACAAGCTGCTTTAAGCGATAATTGTCCTGCATTTGCATCAAAATTATATTCATTAAGGAATAGTTATAGCATAGGTATTCCAGATTCGATTTACAATGCTGAACCGAAGTGCAAATCGGTGGAGGAAGAGATTATTGGACAATATTCTTTATCATTCGGGAATCATTCACCTGAAGGTGGAGCACGATTATACGTATTACCTGATTATAAATATATGATTGTTGCTTTTGGTGAATTACAAGTTGGCTCATGGAAAATTTTAAAGGAAAAATATTTGCATTTTATTCCTAAAAAAATGGAATATCCTTTTCATGTTTATGGCCGCTTTAATCCTGCCATTGGAGATTCAACAATAACATCCTTTTTAGGTGATGATTTTAGTTATCGAACATTAATTCATTATGGTCTTGTAAAGGATTCACAACCGAATTTGATTCCAATTTTTAATGAAGAAGCGAATTGTTTTGATTTTCCCTACCTTGGATCAATAGCCGGTAAATACGATGAAATTGCCTTGGCCTATCAAAAGCGTTACGAATATGACGAAAATGAGCCGATTGATATTTATTCTTTTAAAAATGTAAATAAATTCAATGATTTTGTTGTGTTAGAGTATACTGATATGGAAGTTTTAAGAACTGAAAGGGTGAATATCCAAGGAGATCAATTGATTTTTGGTTTGAATAAAGTAACAAAACGATACCCTTTACCCGAAGTGAATAGTGAGGATGCTCTTTTTATCAATGAATACACAAAGCGACAGGTAGTACTTCCTGAATTGTATTATAATGCAATGTATAGAAGTTTTGATAAGAATCAGGTTAATTCTGAACTGTACGAATTTGATGAAAAGTTGAATTCATTTATTTACATCAATGGTGAGGGGATAGAATTTTCAGAAAGTGAGGAATACACAAATTATTTAGTAGTGAATAAATACGAATTACTTGATAATGTATCAAAACAAACTAAGCGCTATTCGATTGCTGAAGCGTCAATAATTTATACGGTTTGTGAGTAAATTATAGCAGAATTAATCAATGGAACCGTATAAAACAAATAATTTCAAAAAAACTGAGAGTTGGATAAGGCGCGCTGCTTTTATCGCGATGTTTATTTTCCTAATAACTATGGGTAATGTTCTTGAGGATATTTTTACGATGACTCAATTACTTGTTCTTTATTCAGTATCGATATTACTGTTAATTGCTGGGCAAATTGATGAATTAGAAATCAATGACCATAAATTAATTATTTCACAAAAATCATTCATTCCATTCTTGAGAAGTAGACGCGCATATGATTTAGTAGAAATTGAGAGAATTACTAGGACTATAGAACGTCTAAATCAAAAAAAGACACTTTTTTCATTTGATATTAATATGAAGGAGGATTTAATGATCGCTTTTAGAAACGGCGACACAGAAGTATTGTCTAGTCGACTTCATAAAGATGGGTTTACTGGATTAAGGTATGAGATTAAAAAACGAATTGACATGAATAAAGATGATAATATCTTAACTTTATAAGTAATGATAGATATTACCGTCATAGGATTTGGGAATGTGGGATCCACACTCGCCTTGCTTTTATTGCGCAATAAACATGACATTCGATTAAATGTAATGGATCCCAAAGAGGGCTGTAAAGGTGCTTTTCTCGATCTTGCACATAGTGTTTCTGAATATGCGAATAAAGAGTTAATTATCAATGATGATGAACTTTTTAAAACGGCTGACTTTATTTTTTATACAGCGGGATCAGTGAATGCACATGGTAGTTCACGCCTCTCAATAATGAAGGATAATGTGGCACTAAGCAAAGAAATTTTTCAATCAATTACATTCGTTAAAAAGCCGTACATTATTGTCATCACAAATCCTGTTGATATTGTGTCTCTGGCTATTCAACATTATAGCGATTTGCCAGCTAATCGGGTGATTGGAACGGGAACAATGTTGGATAGTAGGCGCTTGGCACATTACCTTTCTTTAATTTCAAACGATAAACCAAGCGACTTTAGGGCAATCGTATTAGGAGAACATGGCGCGACACAAGTTCCTGTCTTTTCGAATACATTATTGAGAGGGCAACCTATTTTGGAAGTTGGCAATTTCACAACAAAAGACCTTGAATTGGTACTACAGCAAACCGTAAATGCTGCGAATACAATTCGAGAAACGCAACCTGCGACGTTTTATGGCGTTGCCGCTTGTGCAGCTGATTTATTCAATTATTTATTAGAAGAAAATAAACAACTCTTAACGTTATCCGTGTTAACAAATGAGTATTATAAAAATTTACTTAATCTCGACAAAGATATTTATATTGGATTGCCAGTCATCGTTCAAAAAGGAGGGTTTGAGATTGATAATTCGATTGTATTAAATGAAGAAGAGCTCGCGGCATTTCAAGCATCAGCTGCCATGATTGCTAAATCTATTGCTATCTAATTTAGACTTTTTCTTGATTACTGTATCCTATCTGCTATTTTGGTAATAATTTAGCACAATTGGTATCTTTGTAAAGCTTGATTATTAAACTAGTTAAGTAAAAATAATTTTTGCAAAACCAGTATATGTTAGAAATAAAATCACTGAATACTTTGTCTGTACATTTAGATCGTTTGGTAAATGGTCGCTTATGGCTAAAGGTTATAATAGGGTTGATTTTAGGAGCCATTCTAGGGTTAATAATTAATCCTTCTTCGGGATTTGTTTCAGAACGTTTCAGTTTATCTCTTGCTAGTTGGCTCGACTTACCGGGAAAGATCTTTATGCGCCTCGTTCAAATGATCATGATTCCTCTGATATTTGCATCCATTATATCAGGAATTGTAAGCAATACCTCCGAGAATCTAAAGACATTTGGATTAAGGCTTTTATTGTATTTTGTTTTTACAACCATTGTTGCTATTTCTATTGGATTGCTGGTCACTTTAATTATGAAACCAGGTCAATATGTATATAAATTAGGTGGTTTTCCGAGTAGTGGTGATCAAACGATTGAAACGGCCGAACAAACCAGTATTATTAAAAATATACCGGAAACAATTTCTAATTTAATTCCCAATAATCCTTTGGAGTCAATTTTAACAGGGGAAATGTTGGGTGTAGTTGTCTTTACAATTATTATAGGGGTGGCAATTACGCAACTTCAACAGGAAACTTCACGCCCAATCATTCGCTTGGTAGAGTCAATACAAAAGATCTGTATGATTGTTGTTTCTTGGGCCATGCGACTTGTTCCCTACGCTGTTTTTGGATTAATCGCTGCTTTATTGTCGCGCATTGGCATTGAAATATTTTTAGGGCTAGGATATTATATGTTAGTCGTGATTATTGGCTTGTTCATTTTAATGACTTTCTATTTAGTATTGGTATTTGCATTTACACGCCAGAATCCTTTTAAATTTTTGAGTCTGATTAAGGAACCACAACTATTGGCTTTCTCAACAGCAAGTTCTGCAGCAGTTATGCCAGTGTCAATGCGAACGGCTGATCAGAAATTAGGCGTTTCTTCCAATATAAGCGACTTTGTTATTCCAGTAGGGGCAACAATTAATATGGACGGCACCGCACTCTTTCAATGTGTTACGACTGTTTTTATGGCGCAAGCTTATGGTGTCGAATTGACGTTAGTTAACTTGGTTTTAATTACGGCTACCGTGGTAGCGGCATCGATTGGTACACCTGCTATTCCAGGAGGAGGGGTGATTATTTTAGCTTCTGTTTTACAAAGTGCTGGTATTCCTATGGATGGGTTGATTATCATTATAGGTATAGATAGAATTCTGGGTATGTTTAGAACAGCTGTAAACGTAACAGGAGATTTGACCGCTAGTGTGATTTTTGATAAGTTTTATGGCAGTAAAAACATTAAAGTTGCTGAGGAAGGAAAGATTATAGAGGCCGTTAGTTAATTACTTGTAGAGATAAGACCTTCAAGATTATCTTTAAACAAAGAAAATAGTTAGCTTTAACTCAACGGCTAAACATCTTTTATAAATATGAGAGTATTACTTACAGGAGCATCAGGATATATAGGGAAACGATTGCTTCCGATATTAGTAGAAGCTGGTCATGAGGTGATTTGTTGTGTGAGAGATGTGAAAAGATTTACTCCACCCGAATCTTTAAAATCAAGAATTACAATTATCCAAGTTGATTTGTTAGATGAGGCTTCCTTAGTAAACATTCCTAAAGATATTGATGGCGCTTATTATTTGGTGCATTCAATGGCGACATCTTCTGATTACCAATCGTTAGAATTGTCATCTGCAAAGAATTTTAGAAGGGCTTTAAGCGAAACCAAGGTCAAACATGTCATTTATTTAAGTGGTATTGTGAATGAATCGGCATTGTCCGAACATTTAACCTCGCGTAAAAATGTTGAAATAGAATTGGGTAAGGGCAACTATAATTTAACGACGCTAAGGGCAGGAATTATAATAGGGTCGGGTAGTGCTTCGTTCGAAATAATGAGAGATTTAGTTGAGAAATTACCAGTCATGATTACACCAAAATGGCTCAATACCAAATGTCAACCTATTGGAATTTCAGATGTATTACAGTTTCTTTCTAAAACGATTTTTAACGAAAACACTTACAATAGGGATTTTGATATTGGCGGTCCCGATGTGCTTACCTATAAAGAGATGCTTTTGGCATTAGGTCGTGCTAGAAACTTAAAACGCTATATTTTTATAGTGCCTGTAATGACGCCCAAGTTATCTTCTTATTGGCTGTATTTTGTTACCTCTACATCTTACAAATTGGCCGTTGCACTTGTGCATAGTATGAAGATAGAAGTGGTGTGTAGAAATCATGATATTGATAAAATATTAGGCATTGAAACGATTAGTTATCAAAAAGCTTTGGAAAGAGCTTTTGTTAAAATAGAAAAAGATGAGGTGGTATCGAGTTGGAAAGATGCCTTTATAAGTAGTGATTTCAATTTGAATATCTCAGAATTCATTCATGTCCCAACACATGGTTGTTTTATAGATGTTAGGGAAGAAATAATAATAGATAGGAATGAATGTGTTGAGCGAATTTGGAGTATTGGCGGAGAAACGGGTTGGTACTACGGGAATTGGCTATGGCGCATTCGAGGTTTAATGGATAAATTTGTTGGAGGAGTAGGTCTAAGAAGGGGTAGAACAACCGAACATTCACTAAATGCTGGTGATGCATTAGATTTTTGGCGTGTGATGTATGCCGATAAAAATGAAGGCCGCTTGCTATTGTTTGCAGAGATGAAACTGCCAGGTGAAGCTTGGCTTGAATTTAGAATTGTAGACAATAAATTAATTCAAACTGCTACTTTCAGACCATTGGGTCTACTTGGAAGGTTGTATTGGTATTCAGTGCTGCCTTTCCATGGGTTTATTTTTAAAGGCATGATCCGAAAATTGACAGATACATTAAGTTAAGGTTATGTTATTTTTCTAACTATCTGATCAATATGATATTATTGCTATATTAGCATCACTTAAATAAATAATCCCACATCTTTAGATGTCTAAAATATAAGAATATGAAAAAGACTATGTTAATTGGAGTGTTTAGTTTGTTTGCTATGAGTTCATGTATGAAAGATTATGTTTGTAAATGTAGTGATCCAACTGGTTCTGGACAAAAACATATCGATTTACAAGCGAAAAATGATGATGCTGCTGCTACGTTATGTGCGGCGGAAGAAGGTCAAGCTTATGGCTATGAATTTACATGCGCAATTCAGTAGATTTAAATCTGCTAATTCAATCAACTTTTTTATTCTTTCTAACTGAGCTTTTTGACTTGGAAAGTAATACTCATGGATTCTTATTCTTGAGTATTTGTGATGATCTGCCTATTTAAAAAGGCAACGAATGGAAGGATGCTTTATTCGAATGTTAAGCGAGCAACTTTTGGTACCTTCTCAGTTCCTTTATCATAATAAGGAAAGGTCTGCTATATTTTTAAAATCTATCGATTTAATGTATCTTGGCACCTTGATAAAGAATGATAATTATGGAAGACAATAAAATGCATAACTATATAAAAGATATCCTTAAAAATATGCCAGCTGATTGGTTGAATCTAACGACCCATCGACTAGATATTTATGATGAATCATTGGCTAAAACTGAATTTTTAGAGCAGTTAGAAAACTTATTTCAAAATAATACGGCTGATGCTGCTAAATTGAATGAGTTACCAACCGCTTATGATTATATTCGTTTAGGTCACCCATTGTCTAGTATTTTAGAATGGGCAATTGCTCATTTACAAGATTTAAAAGCTGAAAATGTAATTAGCTTTTCATCGAGAACTGTTCCTATTTTAGCAATTTTAAGAAAGAATTTATTAGAAAATAAATCCACGCAAATTCTATATACAGATCAGCTACCAGAATTTTTTGATGCTGATGTAATTCGATCTGTTTATGGTTATAATTTCGACTTGAAAAAGGTTGAAAAAGGAACTGCTATTTCAAGATTTGAAGGAAGTACAGTTTTGATCTCATCCGCTACAAATCTTTGCCATATTGAACTCCTTTCAAATGTTGATTTTGTCATTAATATTGATGCAGCATTGGGAAGTATATTGGTTGTAAATGGGGAATCGAATAATGAATATATTTCTGAAATTCAACATGTAAGAAGAAGAGAAACGATTGCAATTACACCAGCTAATTCCTTAGCCGCATTGAATAGATTAGTAGGGAATAACACTATTGATCCAACCATTACAACAGTTGCAGCAAATAAATCTTCAGTGATCGATTCAATTAAAAAGGTTACTGAAGCACCTACAAAAGGATTAGTCGCTTCAAGTGGATTGTCTATGCAATATGCTATTGTAATGGGACTTATTCACGATGCTTTAGACAAACATAAAGGTAAAGCAATAAAAATTATTGTTCCACCTAACTGTTATGGTGGAACGAATGATCAGGCGAGACGTGTTGCTGCTTGTATCGATAATGTTGAGGTAGTTGATTTACCTGTAGATGGTGGTCAAGATATGGTTCAAAGTATTGATGTTGTATTGACTAAAATAGCAGCTGAAGATGCTGTTCCTTATATCATTGCTGAAATACCAACAAATCCAAGAGTTGAGGTGCCTGATTTGGTGAAATTAAAAGAGGTATTAAGTGTAGAACGAAAAACTGCTGCTGGCACCAAAGCTATTGATCCTGTTTTTATTTTGGATCAAACTTTCTGCCCGAACTTTCACTTTTTAGGGGAGGATGAAATTTTATCACCTGTTCGAACGATATCTTATGTCAGTGGCTCTAAATTCCCAAGTGGCGGTAAATGTACTGCAGGTTATTGTGTAGCGAATCAAAAGGCTGCGGAATTAATGCCAAAAATAGAATTGCATTTAAGTCTTTGTGACAATGAAGCTACAACACTTCAATATGATATCTTGGCAAAACAATTGCCTTCTATGAATCAACGTATTCATGATGCTTATTTGAACACAAGAGCATTCGTTAATTTCATCGAAAAAACGTTGCCAACAGCAAAAATCAACTTCGTTTCGGAAGAATTAGCAGCTGAAGGATTTACGCCTTCTGTTTTTTCATTAGATCTTCCTACAAAAGGTAATACTGCTGAAGAAAAAGAAGCGTATAAACGCGAATTAAATTTGAAATTGATCAATTTAATGATTACTGAAATTCCTACTGAAAGTAAGTACTGTGTGAGTTATGGACAATTAAAAGGTTGTTATTGGACCATTCCAGCAACATCAACACAAGGAACGACGAAAGAAGGAGATAAAGATTATATAGCCCGTGTGGCACTGTCCGCAAATATGGATCTTGAGAAACATAAAGAAGTTTTTCAAGCATTTGTTGATAGCATTTAAAAATTGAAGGGAGGTTTTAAAAGCCTCCCTTTTTTTTTGCTTTTGTTCGGAAGAAATAATTAAATTAGAGAACCGAACTATTCGTATAATTTATGAAATTTTATACTTCAATCCCTAAAAAATTAAAGCCGTTTTACCAGCAAGAATTAGCAGCTTATTATTCGGCTTATCACCTGCATGATTTAAACAAAGCTTGGAACCATTTAGAGCGAGCCCACATCATTGGTCAAAAATATCCCATTCCACATTCGTTCGTTCATTGGAAAATGCTGCAATTTGGTTTTAAAATAAAAAGTAGAAAGGAGATTCTTGGTCAAATTCCTCGTTTATTTTTTGGTGGTGTAAAATCGTTTGTTGGTACGATACCAATTGGTAACCCTGGAGGTGCAAATGTTCCACCATTAAAACCATTCCCTTTAGATGATGATTTGCAAGAGATTTTTTTAAAATCAGGTGTGGTATAAACGTAATAATTCTGAAAAATGAAAACGCTGGTTTTAGGCGCTAGTGGAGCAACAGGGAACCATGCCGTTAAGCAATTGTTAGCACTTGGGGGTAAAGTGAAGGTTATAATTCGTTCGACTTCAAATCTGCCAAATGAATGGTTGGAAAATGAGAATGTAACCATTATAAAGACCAATATTGATGAAATAAGCATCAATGAAATGGCCACATATATCGAAGATTGCCATGCGGTTGTTTCATGTTTAGGACATAATATAAATCTAAAAGGTATTTATGGTCAACCTAGAAAATTGGTAGCTAATGCCATAAAACTAGTCTGTGACGCGATTAAAATTAAAAATGGACCTGTAAAAATTGTTTTGATGAATACAGCAGGCAACAGGAATAAAGATTTGATGGAAACAATTCCATTGGTAGAAAAAATGGTAATCGGATTGATGAGGTTATGCTTACCTCCACATGTAGATAATGAGAATGCTGCCGAATATTTACGTTCGAATATTGGACAAAATCATCCAAATATACAATGGGTAGTTATTAGACCAGATTCGTTGATAAATACAGAAGCAGTTTCAGCTTATACTATTCATTTTTCGCCAACTACAAGTGCATTACTCAATCCGGGTAAAACCAGCCGAATTAATGTTGGCAATTTTATAGCGAAACTTTTAATTGAAAATGATACTTGGAAAGAGTGGGTAGGAAAAATGCCAGTAATTTATAATAAATGATTAAAGTGAAATTTAAAGAAGTTGCGAACCAAATAGGAGGGGAATATGTATTTCATGCGCAAAAAATTAAATCATTGGGCGGTTCGAATATAGCGTCGAATGCCCATGAAATTACATTGGTTTACAAATCAATTCTGATCACATTGATTTATGATTTCGGTATTACAAACCTTGCAGAAATTGAATGTGTCATTAAATCAAGAAAGGCCTTACCTGAATTTTCGGTTGCGACTAAAAATCAAATTAAACGATTGTTTTCTAGAGATAAATCTCCCTTTAAAGTTAAGTCCTCTGATCCTTTATTAGATTCAAGAATATTAAAATGTTTAGTTGATAGTAATTATCAAACTTTGGCAAACGAAACTCAATTCGAACCTGAAATTCAAGGATCTTATCGCGAAGATATGTATAGAATTTATACTAAATTTTATTTAGGCTTTGAGCATAAAGAAATGTCAATCCTACCATCGATTGATTTTTATAAAATGGTAATTGATGAAATTTTACGCCAATAAATAACGCTCGAATTATATCGGTTAAAGGAATCAGGGTAAAGTCTTATATCAGACCGAATTATTAAAAAAAGAGTATTCATAAAGAAATGAATTATGATACTTTTTCAATTGAAACGGTTTTTTTTAGAAAAAGTAATTATTTTAGCGAGTTACAACTTTTAACTTAGCTATGAAAAAATTATTAATTGTCTTGACAATTTTGTCAAGTAATCTTACCTTATTCTCTCAGTTTGATCATGTTTGGACTTTAATAAGTCAAAATAATTATACTGCAGCAATTGACGAATTAAAAATATTGTCGGAACAGCCAGAAACTGCTGTTGATGCTGGAGCCTTAGGTATTATGATAAGTGAATTAGGAATGAAAGTAGATGGTAATCTGCAGCTCATGAAAAATTTAGTTGCGAATACTGACACCCCTTCTCCGTACCTGTTTTCGCTTTATAGATCGTCAGGTTTAACCAATGATTTTGATCTTGATAATCCCGAAAGAAAGAAATTTATAGAAGACTTATTGAAAAGTCCAAAAGTAAATGAAAGTATGAAAACGTCCTTTCATTATGTATTGGCCTATCATTCCACTTTTGCTTACGAAGATGCTGAGAGATTAAGTCATTATAATTCAATGTCTGCAATAACCGATTGGCAGTTCACTGGTTTATTTGATAATACTTCAGGTAGCGGACATAATAAATCATATGGTCCATTGGCACATCCAGAACCGGAAGCTGTTTTTTACTCCAAAAAGAATGCTGAAATTGCTTGGTTTACGCCAGGTTATACTGATTTTGATCCATGGAACATTTTTAGAACAATGTTACCTGGTTCGCAAGGTGTTGTATATGCCCAAACATTTCTTGATAACCCAACGGAACAAGAGGTTCTATTGAGCGCAGGAGCGGAAGGCGCAATTAAGATATGGGTGAATGATTTATTAGTACTTGATATTGAAGAAGAACAAAGAACTGAATTAGATTATTATAATTCGTTGCTCACGCTTCCGGCAGGTAAAAATAGAGTGCTTGTTCAAATCAGTTTCACTAACATGTCTAGCTATCCTAATTTTATGGTTCGACTGTTGAACAAAGACACCTATAAACCAATTAATAATATAAAGTCGACGACGGAATATGCAAAGTATAATTCTGTATCTGACACAAAATTTTCGAATTTTGTGCCGCATTTCGGAGAGACTTATTTTGAGGAAAAAATAAAACTTGACTCAACAAATATTATCGATTATCTATTACTATCCAAATGCTACAGTCGAGCTAAAAAAAATAATGAAGCAATAAAAGTATTAGAATTAGGGAAGAAAATAGACCCCTCAAATGTATTATTGAACTTAGAACTAATTAATAATTATTCGAAATTAAATGATCGAACGGCACTGCTTTTTCAACTTGAAGACATGCGGCAAATTAATCCAAATTTACTCTTCTTAAAAATCTATGATTATAATATTGCAAAAGAGAATCAGAATTATGATTTAGCCAATACACTACTTTTAGATCTGAAATCTGAACTAGGTGAGAAAAGTATCGAATATTTAGATTATCAGATTGATATGAGGTCGGCTAAAAGTGAGTATCAAGAATTATTTGATTTAATTGATCAAGCTTATAGCTTATATCCTAACGTCGCAAAATTTGCAGAATTGAAGTATTTACTTGAAAAGAATCAAACACAATCTGTAAAAAAATCATTACCTATTCTAAAAAAATATTTAAAAAGTGAGTACAACTATTCTCTGATGCTTTTATTGGCTAAAGAGTATCAGGAGATTGGTGAAAATGATAAGGTGGTAAAGTTACTTGAAGGGAATATGAAAAGATTTCCTGATCATATTAGTGTCTTAAAAGAACTTTTAAGGATCGATTACAATCAATTAAATTATACTGATGCATTAGCAATTATTAATAAAATGATTAGTATATCGCCATATACAGCAGGTTATTATTCTGATAGAGCGTATATTAATTTAGCCTTGAATAATTATGATTTAGCTAAAGCAGATTTTAAAAGAACGATTCAATTAGAACCAAATACTTTTGAAGCAAGAGAGAAATTAAGATCCTTAGAGGAAAAAGAATCTTGGACCAAAATAATGGAAAATAAAGATGCTTATGACATTATTAAGAAAAGCTTTGAAGAAGAAATAGATAGTGACGATCAGTACGATTTTATATTTTATGAAAACAGTACCGTTAAATTTGAAGAAGGAGCAGGAGTTGAATTTACTAGTATTGGTATTAGGATCTTAAATAAATCAGGTATTGATGCTTGGAAAGAATTATCTATACCATACAATTATAATTCGGAGGAATTATTAATTTCTAAAGCGGAATTAAATAAAAAGAATGGACAAAAACTTGAAGGTGAGAGAAACTACAATGACATCGTTTTTCCTTCATTAGAGGTTGGTGATATCATCTATCTTGAATTTAGAAAAGACGTATACACAGGAGGGAAGCTTGCAAAAGAAATTTCTGAAACTTATAATTTCTCGAGATTTGCACCAACACACAATTCTCTTTATAGAATATACGTACCTAAAAGTTATAATATAGAGATTAAAGAACAAAATTTATTAGCTGAAAAGAAGGTTTTTGAGTTTGAAAATTATGTTTGTACAGAATATACACATGATTTTATTGAAAAAATTAAAGATGAGGATTTTATGCCTCAAATCTCTGAGATTGGTCAAACAATTTACATCACCACTTACGATTCTTGGGATAGAATTTCAGATTGGTATTCGGATTTAGCCATGCCAATGGCAAAGGAAGGTTATAATATTGATGAAGTTTATAACGAAATATTTAAGGCTGATGAAGACTATACGGATCAAGAAAAGGCAGAGAAAATTTACGATTATTTATGTGAAAATATAAACTACAGTTCAGTTTCTTTCCGTCAAAGTAATTTAGTACCACAAAAACCAATGGTAACGATAAGTACTAAATTAGGAGATTGTAAAGATTTATCGACATTGTTTTATACACTGGCGAAAAAGGCAGATTTGAAATCAGAATTAGTATTGGTAAATACACGAGCAAATGGTGAAAACACGATGCAATTTCCCTCAACTCAATTTAACCATTGTATTGTGAAAGTAGACATTGATGGAGAACCATTGTTTCAAGAATTGACGGATAGTAAACTTCCGTTTGGATCAATGCCAACGTATCTTTATAATTCACAAGCGCTTGTTATTCCAGCAACCAACGCTAAGTTGGATAAAAATGATTTAATTCATATTCCTTTAACGCGATTAACAGAAAATAATATAAAGCGAGATGTTAAAGTGAATATCACTGATGATGGTATGACTTTAAATACAAAAGTGGATTTGACGGGATCTAACATATCAAATTATAGATGGTTTTTAAGCGATTTAACTAAAGTAGAGACCAAAGAAAAAATTGATGATTATTGTTCTGATTATTTTAGTAGTGATTTTAAAGTGAATAATTTTGAAATCAGCCATCTAGAAGGAAATAAGAATGATTTTAGTCTTGAAATAGATTTAACTTTAGAAGATGAAATTAAATCAATTGGAGCTTTAAAAACGTTTGCTGTTCCATTCTTTGAGAAGATCTTCACGATTGACAAATTCCCTTCTGATGACAGAGTATATCCTTTAAATTATTGGGAGTATGAAGAGGTGAATAATTACTCAACCGATATCTATTTAACAATCGATGAAGAATTTGAATTTGCTGAAATTCCTGCAAACGTGATGATAAAAAATAAATTCATCCATTTTGAAATTATTGTAGAGAAAGTGAATAACAACGAGTTGAAAATAACACGAAAAGTTGCTCCTGTTGCGCATACAATTGCGAGTGAAGACTATGCAGAATTTCGGAAAATGGCAAAAGAAATTTCTAATACTGAAGAAGTATTTGTAGCTTATAAGAAGAAATCATAATAGAGAAACCTTAATTTCTATTTTCCACTTTATAGCAAATGTTAATCTCATTCTCGCCTCAATATTTTTGATTATGAAATAATATTCCGGATTGATTTAATTTGAAATTTAGAATATTTCAAATTAGAACTAAAATTGCTAGTTATTCACAAAGTAATTCTGTATACTAAGGGTATAGAATAAAGAATAACTCTTCCAATTAAAGATGGAGTTAAAATCAAATCGAAAATATGAAAATTTTAATGATTGGGGCGGGGAATATGGGATTAACTTATGCGCTTGGTATGGCTAATTCGCCTTTTAAGAATAAACGGAATATCATGTTTATGATGTTGCCAAAGAAGTCTTAGAGGAATTGTCAGAGAATCCAGATTTCGATACATATTCGTCTCTTCAAGATTGTGCACTAATTGCGGATATCATATTTTTAGCCGTTAAGCCCTATCATAGCGAAGAACTATTTGAGGAATTAAAACCGTTAATCAATCAAGAACAATTGATTGTATCATTGATGGCGGGTGTTACGATCGCATCTATTCAAGACGGATTGGGAATTAAAAAAGTCATTCGAACAATGCCTAATTTACCAGCGAAAGTAGGTAAGGGTATCACTTCTTATACGGAGGCAAAAGAGGTTTCACGGGTAGAGTTGATTATGGTTCGAAATTTATTAGACACAACCGGTGAATCCATTCGCGTAGAAAATGAGAACTTTATAGATGCTTCAACAGGAATATCAGGATCGGGACCTGCTTATGTCTTTTATTTTATGCAATCAATGATGGATGCTGCACTAAAAATGGGATTCTCTGAAAACGATTCAAAAGTATTGGTCAGTAATACTTTTGAAGGTGCTGTAGAATTGTTTAATCAATCGAGTCTTACAGCTCAAGGGTTAATGGATAAAGTGGCTTCAAAAGGCGGAACAACACGAGCGGCTTTGGACTCAATGGACGATAATAATATTAAAGAATTAATACAAGAAGCAGCTTATGCAGCCTTCGATCGTGCTGTTGAATTAGGTAAAAAAGGAAACTAGATTAGGTTTTATAAACGAATGGCGTTCTTTTGTAAATTAAGATCGCTTAACATTTCTTGTGTAAACTTATAATTTCCTCGGGTCGTGATGATTTTAAAATTATGATTTTTTGCCCTTGTATAGACATCTAGAAATCGCCATTTTGTTTTCAATTGATTGGGTTTATCAGATTTTTGACTGATCTCAAAATAATGTTTGCGACCATTTTTAAAAGCAACAATATCTGGAGTAATTGTCGATTTGTCCGACTGTTTTGTGTACGATTTTGGAGTTTCTAGCCCTTCCACATCGGCTTTGATATCCTCATAACCGTCATTCTCTAAATAATTAACTGATTTTAATAAAATCGCCTTGTTTGCTTCCTTTTGTTCTGATATCATAATTCATAATGTACGGAAAATATAGCAGTTAGCCAAGTTTAGGGAGTGTTAATGGATTTTGCTAACATAAATATTAACTGTAATGATGTTTTTTATCTGTGTGAATTTAATTTATATAAAAATGAAAACCGACTAGCTATTTTTTTTAATAGTTAGCCGGCATTATTAATACATTTTGCTCATTAATTGTTTACTAAATCCTTATATTCTTTCATTAGAATTGATGTTTGAGTAACTAAGCGAATGAATTCCGCTCGATAACCCATTTCATCTTTCCCCTTATTAAGACTTGCGCGTTTAATAACTGATTCGAAATTTGCTTTTCCTTTATATTCAGAATTCCGCAATAGCATTCCAAACTCGGCTACGGCTGAGGCAAAAAGGAAATTTTTAGTCAATCGATTATTTATTTTATAGTCTATAGTTTGCTCGATTAATTGACTTTTAGTAGTATTTGTTTTTTTATACCTGAATTTAATTAACGCTAGTTCTTCATTATTCTCATTTGATTGATTGATGATTGTCTTTTGATACCTTAAATTGTCAGTTGTAGAAATTTCCTTTTCATTATTGGTAATAATTTCGTACAGAGCGACTATTGTATGACCTGAACCTAATTCACCCGCATCTTTCGTATCGTCATCAAAATCTCGAGTGCTTAACATTCTGTTTTCATACCCTAATAAACGATATCCTTTTACATGTTCTGGATTAAATTCGATTTGTAATTTTACATCCTTCGCAATTGTTATCAAAGTTCCACCAATTTCATCGACCAATACTTTTTTAGCTTCTAATAAATTGTCGATATAATAATAATTTCCATTTCCATTATTCGCTAATTTCTCCATTTTATTACTTTGGAGATTTCCTGTTCCGAATCCTAAAACAGACAAATAAACATTTGATTTGCGCTTTTCTTCAATCAACTTTACTAAACCAGTATCACTTGAAATTCCAACGTTGAAATCTCCATCTGTAGCCATTATTACGCGGTTATTTCCGTCATTAATTTTCGCTTCATTAGCGATTTTATATGCTAATTCTATACCTGCTCCTCCAGCTGTTGATCCGCCTGCACTTAAATTTTCAATTGCATCATAAATCTTGGCTTTGTTTCTGCCCGAAGTAGAGGGGAGCACTAATCCTGACGATCCTGAATAAACCACTAAAGCTATTCTATCATCCGAACCCATTTGTTCAACTAATAGATTCAAACTTTTTTTCAATAAAGGCAATTTGTCTTCACTTTCCATCGAACCTGAAACATCGATCAAAAAGACCAAATTATTCGATTGATTTTTATCCATTTTAATCTCTTCACCTTTTAATGCGACTTGCATGAGCAAATGGTTCTTTGCCCACGGGCATTTCCCAACCTCTGTAGTGATTGAAAATGGATGGTCGTCCTTAGGTTCGGGCAGATAATAATCAAAATAATTTATCATTTCTTCGAGTTTTACCGCATTTTTTGGAGGCAAATAGCCACCTTGTATAAAACGACGAACATTACTATAACCTGCGCCATCCACATCAATTCCATAGGTAGATAAAGGTTTATCAAGAGTTGTTTCGAATGCGTTTTCTGTAAACTCTTCATATGGTTCATAATATCGGTCAACATCATAATGAACAATAGTTTGCGCTTCGGTATAATAAGTGCCTTGATTAAATAGAGTCTCTGGTTCGTTTACGGGGTATGAGCCACCTGAGAATGGTAACGGCTTTGTTCCGTTTGCTTTCAAGGTGAGTTTAGGACTTCCATCATCTACGGTTAAGACGTCAATATTGCCATAAGAATAGAGATTTGTATTCTCATCAATTGAGCATCCATTTTCATTTTTAACTGTTACATTGTATGCGTCAGCACTTGATCCATCACTCAATCCTGTGACACCGTTCTTTGTCCAAGCATAAGTATATTCATTATTCAATACTTTATTTTGGACTTCCCTATTACTATGTGTAACTATATTGCGAAACCCTTTAATTTGACTTTTGTCACCCGAAGAAAGTTCAAACTGATTTTCATTGCGATAATCGATATCTTCTGTTCTGATTGTCTTCGCATCAGTAACAATATCCTTCGTTTCATTGTCCGCATAATTTCCTGAATCGGTTTTAAAAGGATTTACGATCAATAAACCTACAATTAGGACTGCAGCGATACCACTAGCGTACCAAATCGCAGGTTTCTTTTTAGGTTTTTCAGCGATTTCAGCTTGTATTTTATCCCAATTGGCATTTGCTGGAATTTTAGAATCGAGACTTTCTCTATTCTCTTCGATATACTTTAAGATTGGATCTTTCATAATTGGACTAATTTTTTAAGTGAAAAATGGAGTAAATTTTTCGCCCTAATAAATTGAGATTTAGAGGTAGAAAGACTGATTTTTAATTCATCTGCAATTTCTTGATGCGAATAACCTTCGAATGCTTTTAAGGTAAAAACGGTTTTACATCCAGAGGGTAATTTATCAATGGCTTCATTCAAAATATTCGGCTCTATGATATAATCATTATCTGTAGGCTCTTCAGGAATTTCAAAATCCAATTCGAGCCAGTTTAATTTTCGTTGCCTTAATTTATTCAGGCAATTATTAATTGTAATTCGTTTTAACCAGGCACCAAATGTTACACGATGATCAAATTTCTTAAGATTTTTAAATGCGTTGATAAAGGCTTCTTGCAATGCATCTTCGGCTTCAGGAGTATCACCCAACATGCGTACGGTAGTTGAGTACATAGCTCTCGAATATCGATTATACAGTTCGAACTGCGCTGATTTATCAGGCTTTAAACAATCATTGATTAAATCTTTTATGTCTTTCTCCTTATTTTTCAATTGTCAAGGTTTTATATGAAGTACACATAGATTGAATCAAAGTTGGAATTTGTTTGAAATAAAAATAGAAAATTCTTATCCGTTATTTCTTTTAAAACTGTTTTTTCTAGCGAGAAGTCCATTTAAAAAATTGTTGAAGTTGAAATAATTTTAAAACTTTATATTTGAATACTCACTAAAAAAATGAATGATTGAAGGAAATAACACGGAATTAATTCACATAAATCTAATTTTTAAACCATAATATGAAAGTAACACCAGCGCATATTGAACGAATGGAAAAATTGACTTTTGCATCAGTTTATCCACATTATATCTCAAAAATTGAAAAGAAAGGTCGTACGATAGAGGAGTTACAAACAGTGATTCAATGGTTGACTGGGTTTGATGCGAAGAAAACACAAGAATTAATCGATGAAAAGGTCACTTTTAAAACCTTTTTTGAAAGGTCGAATTTACACCCAAATGCACATTTAATTAAAGGTGTAATTTGTGGGTATAGAATAGAAGAAATAGAGAACGAATTAACGAAAAACGTTCGCTATCTTGATAAGTTAGTCGATGAACTAGCAAAAGGGCGCAAAATGGAGAAAATTTTACGCGAAAAATAAATTTATAGCTATCCATGGAGCACTTGATCGAATCTGAAAGACTTATACTACGTGAACTATCAATCGAAGATGCAGTAGATTTCTTTCGCTTAAACGAAGATCCAGAAGTCTTAAAATACACTGGCGATTTGCCATTTGAATCTGTTTCTGAAGCAAAAATATTTCTAGAGAACTATAATGAATATGCATTGAATGGATTTGGAAGGTGGGCGGTTATTGATAAAGAAACGCATCAGTTTTTAGGCTGGTGTGGTTTAAAATTGAACGAAGAGGGACTAGTCGATTTAGGATTTCGCTTCTACCAAAATCAATGGGGAAAAGGTTATGCCACCGAAGCAGCTCAGGCCTCAATAAATTATGGATTAAAGCAATTAGGCTTGAACGAAATTATAGCACGCGCAGCTATAGAAAATGTAGCATCCATAAAAGTTTTAGAAAAATTAAATATGAAATTCTGGAAAAATGGGATTTGTAATGGCATTCCAAATGCCGCTTATTATAAAATAACGCTTAAAAATAGTTTAGATAAGTGATAATTAATTAGTTTTAAAATGAGCCAAATAATTTAATTAGAATGAAAAATAAACTGCTAACAATCACATTATTCGGATTGATAGGATGTAGTACACCTATCACTCCAAATGCCATTCCTAACGATGATCCAATTACTCCTGTTACTGAGAAAGTGAACGTAATTGAGTCAATAACGGATGAAACTGATTGTGGTGAATTAGAAACTTTTACTGTTGATCAAGATTATTGTATCAAATATGGTTTATCCAATATCGCATTTACCTTACAATATCCAAAGAACTTGATCACTGATCCCCCTGAAGTTGGTTATCAAAATATGCATTATAATTATTTTCTAATGTGGGACGAAAACGAAGTGCAAACGGAAGCTATTTCTGTCGGTTACAGTACGACAAAAAGAAATACCTTCATGAAAAAGAACTTGAAACTTGATATATTGAGGCAAGTTCGAACCTTTTGGAGGCAAAATGGATTCACCATGGCTGAGGAGTTTATAGGGACGGGAGAATTCGAAGGGGAGGAATATTCTATGTATCGCTGTAAAGGGAACATTAATAATCCAGACATGGAACTGGTAGGCGACTATTTAATTCAATGTTTAGTATTAGAAGCTGAAGTTGATGATGAAAATGGACTTTTCTTAATGATGTTAGCCAATGAAAAATCTGAAATTAAGACTTTTGAAGATTTTGCTGATAAAGGTTGTATTTCCACCATTTGGCAATCTTTAACGTTAAATTACTAAAGTAATTTATTCGGTATGATAACGCTGAGAACTGCAAATTTGGACGATCTTGATCTGTTGAAGTATTGGGATACCAAACAACATATAATTGACTGTGATCCTGATGAAGATTGGGACTGGGAGGTGCAATTACCATTTTTTCCTCCTTGGCGAGAACAATTGATGGCTGAATTGGATGGCGAGCCGATTGGTTTTATACAAATCATTGATCCTTATCTTGAAGAGACACAATATTGGGGAGACGTTCCTCCAAATAAAAGAGCTATTGATATTTGGATAGGAGAGGAGTCTAATCTGAATATGGGGTATGGAACTATGATGATGAAATTAGCAATAGATGCTTGTTTTAAGAATGAAGCAATAACCGGTATTTTAATCGATCCTCTTAAGTCGAACCTCAAAGCGCATCGATTCTACGAACGAATGGGGTTTCAATTCATTGAAGAAAGAAAATTTGGTGATTCGGATTGTTTTATTTTTGAATTGAAAAGACCCTAAACTTTACGCTTCAATTTAGTCTATCCTAAAAGGGAAAATGATCTATTGAAGACCGTTAAAAAAAAAAGATACTTTTGTAATCATAAATCAGCTTTAAATAAATTATAATGCATACAATTTTACCGTTTTTACTAGCAATGATAGGGATAATTGTCTTGCTGAATATGTGGGCGGCAAAACTTAAGGTTGCTTATCCTATATTGTTGGTTATAGGGGGCTTATTGGTTAGTTTTATTCCAGGGCTACCTGTTGTTAGAGTGGATCCAGATTTGATCTTCTTATTATTCCTTCCTCCTATATTGTTCGAAGCTGCTTGGTCGGCATCTTTCAAAGAAATGAAGAAATGGTGGCGAATAATTGGTAGCTATGCCTTTCTAGTTGTGTTTTTTACAGCTTTAACTGTGGCTGTGGTCACTAATTATATGATTCCGGGGTTCTCAATTGCCATCGGTTTCCTATTAGGTGGAATCGTATCTCCGCCTGATGCTGTTAGTACTGGAGCAATTACCAAATTCGTTAAAATTCCTAAATCTACTTCCGCGATTCTTGAAGGAGAAAGTCTATTAAATGATGCATCATCATTAATAATCGTTCGTTTTGCATTGGTTGCAGTCGGTACGGGGCAATTCATTTGGCAAGACGCTGCAATAAGTTTTGTTTGGATGTTGGTCGGAGGATTAGGGATCGGCGTTTTAGTTGGATGGTTATTTACATTGATTCATAAACGTTTGCCTGCTGATGCACCTTCGAATATTGCCTTGACAATTATTGAACCTTATTTTATGTATTGGATTGCTGAAGAATTTCATAGTTCGGGCGTTTTAGCAGTGGTTAGTGGAGGTTTATTTATGTCTGCGCGAAGACTTAAGTTTTTAGATAGCACCAGTCGATTGAGGGCCTATAATGTTTGGGAAAGTTTTATTTTTATTTTGAATGGCGTCGTCTTTTTAATTATTGGTTTAGAACTGCCTGAAATTATTGAAGGAATGAATGCTAGAGGTTTTCCACTGTCTGTAGCTATAGGTTATGGTGTGATTGTTACAGTAATTTTGATTGTTGCTCGAATAATAAGTTCTTATGTCGCCATGTTTGCTACAATGATTTTTAGGCCGAGCGTAACCCCTTCAACGTCTTCAAGAAAAGGAATGTGGACAATACCGTTAATCTTAGGTTGGACAGGGATGCGTGGTGTTGTTTCTTTGGCTGCTGCTTTAGCTATTCCTGTTACATTAGAAAATGGCGATGCCTTCCCTTATAGAAATCTAATCTTATTTATCACCTTCGTAGTGATCTTGCTCACATTAATTGTTCAAGGTTTAACCTTGCCATACTTCCTCAAACGAAGCAAAGCTTTTAATATGATGTTCAACGAAGAGGCCGATAAATTGGCAAAAATTAAGATGAAACGAGGCTTAAAACATCATATCTTAAACTATTTAAAAGATAAATACAAAAATGATCTTCCTCAAAACTCAAATATTGAAAAATTTATTCAACAATGGGAAGAGCGAGCGAATGATGTTGAAGACAAATGGATGAACGAGGAAACCAAAGTGATTTTTGTTGAAATATTAGAAAGTCAAAGAGAGTATTTGACCGAGTTGAATAAGGATCCTTCAATTGATGAAGAAATTATTAGACAGCAATTGTATCAAATTGATTTGGAAGAAGAACGTTTAAAAATAATTTAATTTCGAAATTATGAAATTTGCTTATACCATTCTATACGTTGAAGATGTCGAGAAAACCTTAAGTTTTTACGAAAACGCATTTGGATTTAAAAGAAAAATGTTGACACCAGAAAAGGATTATGCCGAATTGAATACTGGTGAAACAACAATTTCTTTTGCTTCGATTGAATTAGGTAAGTCGAATTTTAGCAAAGGATTTCAAAAGTCTGTGATTACTGAAAAACCATTCGGTGTAGAACTTGCATTCACTACTGAACAAATTGAGATTGATTTTGAAAAAGCTCTAAATGCAGGAGCAATTGAATTTGAATCGATAAAACAGAAGCCTTGGGGTCAAAAAGTAGGTTATGTCCAAGATATTAATGGCTTTTTAATTGAGATTTGCACACCTATTTCTATGTAATCTACGTGCAATTATTCTAATAATAAATTAGATATTTCACCTAAATTAATACCTTTATTTTTTTTAATAGGTTGAAGCAAAAACTAAATATTCTTTTCCTCACATCATGGTATCCTAATCTTGAAGATGAGGCACATGGTAATTTTATACAACAGCATGCAAATGCAGTCGCTGAATATTGTAATGTGCACGTATTAAACGTGGTTGCGCGTGAACAAGAAGCGTCATTAGATGTCCAGCATAATGTTGTTAGTGATTCATTGACGGAAACTATTGTTTACTGTAAAAAATTGAACGGAACTTTATATAAAGTTTTGCCACTTCTCCGATTTAAATCTAAGCAACACGGTTTTAAGGTTGGTTTTGAAGTTATTCAAGAAAAATATGGACGTATAGATCTGACGCATTTAAATGTTTTTTATCCTGCCGGATATTTTGCTTTAAAATTGAAGAAGAAGTTTAAAACTCCATTTATTTATACTGAACATTGGACTATTTTTCTGCCGTCTAGCAAGGTGCAACCAAATGCGCTAGAAAAGCTATTGATGCGAAAAATCGTCGAAAAAGCAACCTTTGTTTGCCCTGTTTCAGAAGGTTTGGCGAATGAGTTGCAAATTTATGGACATGGTGAAAAATTTAGGATCGTGCCCAATGTAATTGATACCGAATTATTTTATCCTGTCGAATCCCCAAAAGTTAATCAGCCAATAAAATTGATACATATTTCAGGAATGAATGACTATCAAAAGAATATTTCAGGCTTATTAAAAATGGTACAATATCTAAAAATTGCAGGATTGGATTTTGAGATTTCTCTGATTGGTGAATTATTGAATGATGCGCAATTAGAAATGATACGCAGTTATGATATCGCGGATAAGGTGAATAATGTACAAAATCTAAAACCCAATGAAGTTGCTGATTATTTAAGAGCAAGTGATTTATTTGTTTTAACAAGTCATTATGAAACATTTTCTATTGTAATTGCAGAAGCATTGGCTTGTGGAATTCCTGTTATTACAACAAATGTAGATGGTGTAGCACAGAAATTAACGGAGGAAGATGGATTTGTAGTAGATTTAGGCGATATGAAAGGTATGGCTGCTCAAATTGTTAGCATGATTGAACATTTACCCACCTACAAAAAGAATATTAAAGCAAAAAATTACGGTGAGATTTATAGTAAAAGCGCTGTAGGTAAACAGTATACTGAATTATATTTTAAAGCGTTAAAAATCAATTAAATATTACATTTTAAGAACAATATGTCAAAAATATCAAAGCTAATTAAAGGGATTACTACATTGGTTGCAAAACCATATATGATTAATAAAATCATCGACAATGAAGATGTTCATATGGAAGCATGCCATAAAACCTATCCTCAATTTAAAAGCGGTTTACCAATTATTGATTTTAGGGCTGTCGTTCCAGATGCGTCTATTGAAATTAATCCTTTTGCTTTTATGGATGGAGGAAGCTTGGTAACAGATATAGCATTATTGAAATCTCTAGCGGGTCAAAAAAATGATTGCCAATATTTTGAAATAGGCACATGGAGAGGGGAAAGTGTGGCAAATGTTGCCGCTTATGCAAAAGATTGTTTTACACTTAATTTAAGTGAGCAAGATTTATATAATTTAGGATTGAATGAGTTAATTATAAAAGAACAAGATTCCTTCTCTAAAAATCTTAATAATGTGACTCATTTAAAAGGCAATTCTTTAAATTTTGATTTTTCACCATATCATAAAAAAATGGATTTAGTATTCATTGATGGCGATCACCATTATGATGCGGTAAAAAAAGATACTGAAAAAGCATTTAAGTTATTAAAAGACAATGAATCAATTATGGTTTGGCATGATTATGCTTTTAATCCAGAGCGTGTGCGTTGGGATGTGTTTAGAGGTATTCTAGATGGAACACCTGCTGAATTGCGTAAAAATTTATACCAAGTTTCGAATACGATGTGTGCAATTTATTATCCGCATCCAGTAAAAACTATTCCAATCGAAACGAAATACACCGCAGACAAGAAGTTTATTGTGAATTTAAGTTTGGGTGAGCTTTAAGAGTCCCCTTTATGTCAATAGTCAATTGAATAAAGATAATGTAGCGTTCTTTATTGATGTCAATATTTTTTTAATATTTACTTTTTGGTCCAAAACTAACAGCGACACCAATCTTTACAGATGTTCGGATTTGATTTTGTTTATCAATAAATGTAATTTTTTTATTAATGTGTTGATAAGAGGCGCCAACATCTAATGTTAACGATAAATAGCGAAGAAAGTATTCAAAAGTGACACCTCCACCATAAAAATAACCAAATCTAAAAGGATCAAAGGAAGATGGGCCTTCAACCAACGTATTTGGAAAGATTGATTCAGTTTGAACGACTTGTACCACAGGTCCACCTCTTGCGTCAATTCTTGCCGTAAACCTGTTATGGTTTGGATGGAGTATGTAATAGTGAAAATTAAGATGATAGGGTACTAAATGTAAATTTGTGGCAATATCAATATCTTTAACTTCTCCTGAAAAAAAAGCTTTTTCTTTACCAGGAACAGAAATACTGTTTAAACTAAAAAAAGGTTCCAAGCCAATGCCAGCTAAAAGACGATTGTTTAACAGTCGATATTGGGCAACGACGTTGAATCCAATACCATAAAAGTCTCCCATATTATCTGCTCCAATTACTATTGAAGAAACTATTTTTCTTGGAGGGTTTGGAGATACTTTTTTCTCAGTCTTTTGCGCAAAAATCGTAGAGATACTAAAAAGAAAGAGGGTAAAGAGGGTAATGGTTAAAAATTTCATAGCTATCAACAATATTAATCTTGGTATAAAACTAAGAATTATCAGATCATTTGAATTCCTTTTCTAATCATATTGTAATTAAACCTCCAAAATTGAATACTTTATTCTAATTTTGGTTCAGAATTCTACACATTGGTGGAAAATCGCCTCATTAATTCTAATACAATATCAAGCGAATAATAGTGAAATACTGCTTAGACACAGGGGGATAGCTAATAATTCGAATTCAAGGACTGATTTTTGTGTTTTCTAAGACAAAAAACAAGTTATGGACAATTCAACATTAATATTTATACTATTTGCAGGATTAATAATTATTATTAGCCTAATCTGGAGATTTCGCATTAGAAAAAGTAAAACAGATGATTCTGATTTTGATAGAAATGATAGAGCTAAAAGAAGTCCAGATTTGCAACGTAATAATAAATAAGAGAGAAAAGGCTTATAGAGACTTTGGCAAGGATTTAATTTTAATGAACCGGATGCAAGTCATTTTATAAAAATAGTTTATCTTCAATGCATAGTGATGCAGATCATGAATTCTATTTGTATAAAACCTAATAATTCGAATTAATGAAATACAATATCCTTAAGGAAGAGATCGTTTTTGATCATTTTTTCAAAATCAAAAAGGCAAGTATAGTACATGAATTATTCGATTCTAAATCTGTTCAAATAGAACGTTTGTGTTTTGAACGAGGAGACTCAGTTGCAATTGTGATTTATGAAAAGGATACTGATTCATTGCTGTTTACCAATCAATTTAGGTATCCTACTATCAAGGAAAAGAGTGGCTGGATTCTTGAATTAACTGCCGGCTCAATAGAAGCAGATGAAGATCCTGCTGATAGAGTTAAAAAGGAAGTTGAAGAAGAGATCGGGTACAAGATTGATGGAGTAACATTTATTAATTCATTTTTTGTTTCTCCAGGAGGTACTTCTGAAAGAATTTGGTTATATTATTCAACCGTGGAATCTACAGAAAAATTATTTGAAGGTGGCGGAATGAAATATGAAAATGAAGACATTGAATTAATCAAAATTAAAACCTCCGATGTTATAACCCAACTCCAAAATAATCAGTTTAGAGATGCTAAAACCATCATCGGTTTGCAATGGTTCTTGATGAATAAAATTAATGAGTAGAAAAACAGGGAAAATTGCTAGAAAATCTTTAACAATTTTTCACAATTAAGCGCAAAGAAGTTATGCGTGTTTACTATGTAAATAGCTAAAATGATGTTAACTTTGAATAAACAAATGATAAACTAAAAACAACAATATGACAATTCAAATTAATACAGATAATAACATAAAAAGTGACGCAGCTCAACAAGACTATTTCAATACACAAATTTCTGAAGCATTAGAAAGGTTTGATTCACATATCACACGAATTGAGGTTCATTTGAAGGATGAAAATGGAAAAAAGGATGGTGTAAATGATAAAGTATGTGTACTTGAAGCTAGACTTAAAGGTAAGCAACCAGTTGCCGTTACAAAAAATGCAGAAACGATTGAATTGGCTGTATTTGGAGCGATTGATAAAATGAAAGCAGTTGTAGAATCAGCAGTAGGAAAAGCACAAACGCATTAAGCTTTTACATAATTTCAGAAGAGATTATTCTAAAAAAATATAGAATTGAAAGTCATCGTTTTTTACGGTGACTTTTTTTTTAATACAATTCATATTTAGAAAACGGTTCAAAAGCATTAATCTATTTGTTCCGCAGACCATAATTAAATGCAATACCCAATTTAACTGATGCGCCTATTTGATGGTGTGTATTAAACAAGTCAATATTTGGGTTGATATAATTGTAATTTGCACTTAAATCCAATGTCAAAGCGATAATATTATAATAATATTCAAAGTTAAGCACGGCTCCTGTCATAAAACCAAGATAAGGAGATCCAAACTTTGGAGGCCCCGTTATTCTTTTGTTCGGGAACGGCATTTTTGTATGTACTATTTGTAGTGAAGGACCAGCTTTGCAGCCAATTCTAGCTGTCAATCTATTGTATTTCGGACTGATTAAATAATAATGATATTCGAAGTGAATAGGGAATGAAAAAAGTCGTGACTGCCCGATGGTATTAATTGTATCAAGATCAAAAAAATCAATTTCTAATGCTGGAAATTTTTTACTATTCAAAGCAAAAAAAGAGGTAATTCCTAAACCTGCAATTTGTCTATTGTCGTCATATCTAAATTGGGCATATATATTTAAACCAATTCCCACGAGACCTCCAATGTATTCAGTGTTAAGACCTAAACCAGAAACGATTCGTCTTGGTTGATATCTTGATATTTCTCGCTCTGATATTTGCGCAAGAATGGTGGTTGAAAAAAATAACAACAAAGAAAAAGTGATGAATTTCATAGCACATAAATATATTAGGTCTGCTAAAACTATGTAAATATTCATGATTATTAATGCTAAATCCTATTCTTTTCTCATCGTTATGGATGATTAGATACTAAGTTTTTGATTAGGAATAGAAATATTTTAATGTTCTGATTAAAAAATGATATTTTTTTTAAGCAAATAAAACCTATTCGCCGAAACCATTTTAAATGAAAAAATTATTACAGTCCATCCTCGATAAAACAGTAGATAAGAAAAAGATATTTGGCACTTCATTCGCTAATTAAAAAGAGAACTTTTATTGGCAAGGTACATCTGGTAATTTGGCTAAGGAGCACCTTGTTTTATTGCGAGTAAAACAAATTTGTTCACTACCACCATTATTCTAAATTTATTATCGCAACGTAAATTACGTCTGGAGGATAAGATTGGTAAATACTTAGACCATCAAATTCTAAAAGGTTTACATACTAATAAAGCAAAAGATTATTCAAACGTTATAACAATTAAACAATTATTGGCGCACACTTCAGGCTTGCCTGATTATTTTCAAGGAAAGGGGAGAAGTGGTAAAAGTTTGGAAGATGAAATTAAAAATGGAGATGATCAATTTTGGACGTATGAATCGGCTATTGAAATGGCTAAACAAATGTTACCTCTTTTTATTCCTAGAGCAAAAAATAAGGCAAATTATGCGGATATTAATTTTCAGTTATTGGGTCGTATTATTGAAATAATTACAGATAAAACTTACGCTGCAAACTGCAATCAGTTAATCATTGAACCTTTAAAGATGTCCAAAACGTATCTTTATCAAGATGCCGATGATATCACGCCGAAAACACTTTATTATAAGTCGAAAGTATTAAATATTCCAAAGGCAATGACTTCATTTGGTCCTGATGGCGGCATTGTTTAAACTGCTACTGATATGCTTGTTTTTATTGAAGCGTTCTTTACGGGAAAACTATTTCCCATTTCTTATATCAACGAACTGCAAGAATGGAATTGAATATTTTTTTCTATGCGTTCAGGAATTGGCATTCATTTATTTAAATTGCCTTGGATTTTTAATCCAATAGAAGCAATGCCATCTTTTATCAGCGATTCGGGGCTTTCAAGAGCATTGGCTTATTTCTGTGTTAAAGAACAGGTATTTGTAGCTGGAAGAGTAAACCAAGTAGCACACCCAGATATCTCTTTCAAAACAATGTTAAAGTTGACACAGGTTTTAAAAAAAGGTTAAAGAATTGCTAATTTTTATTTGAACTAGGTGTTTATACTGTTGTAAGTCCTTAGTTTATTGTGTAAATTTTAGGCTTAACATTAACCCAACTCTTATGAATTCTTTAAAAAACAGGCAACCTATGGTGGGTTATGCCTTTAAAACACTCAGTGTAGCATTTTTATTATCTTTTAGTTTCAGTGCATTCTCACAAATTAAAATTGGTGATAATCCAACACTTATTGATGATAATTCTATTTTGGAATTGGAACATACCAATAAAGGTGTTTTAATTCCTCGCGTGTTGATTCCTGATTTAACAACCGAAGATCCCTTAACGGCTCCAGTACCAGAAGGAACTTTAGTTTTTAATATTGATGCGGCCACAGAAAATGGATTTTATTATTGGGATGGATCCAGTTGGCAACGATTATTAACCGATGTTAGTTCAAATCAACGAGACAATTATGTTTTGGTGAAATCAGTTGCAGATCTACCTGCTCCTTCGGGGGGAATTATAACACTTACTGCTGGTGTTGTATATGAAATAAATGGTACGATAACTTTGACAGATCAAATAGATATCAATGATGCCTATATAGAAGGAAGAGATGCAACCAATGACATTTTGATGTATACGCCCGCAACTGGTTCGTTATTTACAGGAGATCAAGGTGGAACGATTAAGATTTTAACTTTATCGGCACCTTCAGTTGGCGCAAAAGTATTCGATCTTGACGATGCTGCTGGAACAGAAAATATTATTGTTCGAGATTGTAATATCGGAGCAAGTGACAATATCGGCAATATAAAAGGGTATAAAATTGCTTATTTGAGTGTGATTAATTATGCGGCGAATAAAAATGGCATTACTTATGAAGATATCGATGCTCTTTTACTCGAAAATATGGCATGGTTTTCTACAAATGAAAATGTTTTTGAAAGTTTTGTTGGGGATTTTGAATTAATTCAAAAAATTGGAGGTTTTTCAACTACATTGCTTGCTAATAGTGCAACAGCAGTCGACGTTTCAGGTATTTCAACAATATTAAGTGGATCAATGAAGTCTGTTGATTATGCTGGAGATGGAATAAGAATAACGGGTAGTTTCAGTAAAGAGTGGGAGGTAGCGTCTTCTGGAATTACAACCGAAACGGATGATGTCGCAGGAGGGAATATTTATTTATCCACACCGACTACAACTTCAATATCAGGCTCTGATGATCCTACAAAAATATCAGGGACAACAGCTACAGCCAACTTATTTCGTTTTACGTCTGCTGTTGACAATCAGATGGTTTATGCAGGTACTAAAACGCGTACTTTTCAAATTTTCGCAGCTATTTCAATGACTTCACCTGCAAACAATAAGATCTATCAATTTCATATTGCAAAGAATGGAAGTATCGTGCCTGGGACAGCTCAGTCTCGTAAAATTGCATCTGGTTCGGATGTTGGTGCCCTATCTATTTCTGGCGTGGTAGAATTGTCAACTGGTGACTATGTTGAAGTTTGGGTCGAAAATATAAGTGATGGTACAAATATTACAATTGAATCGATGAATTTAACGGTAAGATAATTAAGACTAAAGGTTATGCGAAATACAATAATTGCAGTCATGGCATTATTTTCCGCCCAATTAACTGCTCAAAATACCTTATATAATAATGGCTCATTTCAAATGCATACTGATGCAAAGTTGGGATGTTTCGGCGATTTTATGAATGATGGAACAATGACCGAGAATAACGGTAAATTGTATCTCGTCGGAGATTCAGGTGGACAATTATTTTCCGGATCAGGAAGCTTTATTTTTGATAGCGTTGTCGTTAATACTTCAGATGATATTATAATAGAACAGGAATTTAAAATTGCTAAAAACGTTAATTTTACGAGCGGTAATTTAATAACTGACCGTGCTGCTATAGTTAGTGAATTCGTTCATTTTTTAGCTGGTAGTAATTATAATGGTGCTTCAGATGCTAGTTTTATCGATGGTGTTACTGTGAAAACAGGAAATACCGAATTCGAATTTCCCGTTGGCGATTTGGGTGAAATGCGTAAACTTAAAATATCGGCTCCTGATCTAATTACGGACCAATTCAAAGCGTTCTATTTGAATGATGATCCAGATTCTATTTATTCAACATTGGCAGTAGATTTGACTTGTTTAGATCATGTCAGCAGATGTGAATATTGGATTTTAAATCGAACTATTGGAATTGCTGACGTAACGGTTGATTTGAACTACGACCTTACTTCATGTGGTGTGAATGACCTTTGTGATTTAATTGTATCGCGTTGGGATGGTACAGAATGGGTTAGTGAGGGTAATGGTGGCGTTGTTGGGACTATTACTTCAGGAACTATTACAACTGGTGACGGTTGCGGTGATTGTGGTCTTCCAGAAGATGTAACCGAATTTAGTCCATTCACAATAGGGTCTGCATCACCTTTGAATCCTTTGCCGATCGAATTGATAGATTTCCAAGTACATCAAAATGAACAATCTGTTGATTTAAAATGGGAAACGGCCAGTGAAATCAATAGTGATTACTTTGAAATTGAACGGTCGAATGATGGTGTTTTATGGCAATTTATTGGTGAATTGGAGGGAAACGGTAATAGTTCTCGCCCAAAATTTTATAATTTGAAGGATTATTATCCATTGATGGGAATCTCTTATTATCGTTTGACACAAGTTGATTATGATGGTACCAAAGAAGAAATAGGAGTGAGGTCCGTAAACTTCATTAGGGATGGAGATTATAGGGTGCAGCCAATTCCAGCTTCAACTTCAATTGATATTTATTATTCAGAAGTACTTCCTACTCAAATCATAATATATGAGAGTAATGGATCTTTTATTCGAGCAGTAGAGGTCATTCCTCAAGACGAATTTATCACGGTTGATATCCAAGATTTGCCACCCGGAATCTATTATATCCATATTCGTGAGAACGAAGCATTGACAGTTAAAAAAGTTGTTGTGATTTAAATTGTACATATTTCTACCTGTATCGTCCAATTTAGTGAAACGAAACTTTAGCTATGCAAATCTAAATTAGTTATAAGATTTTTCTGCTTAGAATTTTTAATCTTTGTGTATCCTATTTAATCGGGTATTCAATGAACTGCGACCAATAATTATTAGTCGCAGTTCATTCTTTAAGGTCAATTTTGTTAATTTTACTTGGATGAGGTTTTTGCACTATTTTTTTATCATTTTCATATTTAGCGTGTTGCCAATGTATGGGCAAGAAGGTGATAGTACATACATCAAACAATTCTTAAATAAAGCTGATTATTCTGAGATTGACACAGTCTTTTATGAAAAGAAATATAGGTTTAACAGATTAAAAGAAGAAGGGTGGAGAGTAATTGAAAACATTACAAAGGAATCTAAAATAATTAGGGAAACCAGTGGGCTTGAAGGTTATACTGGTGAGTATAATTTAGGTGTGTGGAAATTTTATAAATTTGGAAAACTCAATCGGATTGATACAAATTCTTTTGTAAACCAATCTTTCATATCAAAGGAATATTATTATTATTATTATTGGAAAAATGGGAATTTAAAATGTTATTTTTTTGATAAAATTGATTACAACCATGAAGATGCACCTAAAATTAGATCAGGAAATATAAACGATTGGAAATTTCCAGGTGACTCGCGTTACTTTTATTATAATCGAAAAGGAGAATTAAAGGAAAAATATATTTATAAAAATAATGAATTAATAGAAAAAATGAAATATTAAAATGGAGTGCTGCTTGTTAATTATTAAATAAAAAATGTAATGCGCTCCTAAATTATTACCTTGAATTTAAATGAGGGTTTAATCGTTATTTCATTGAATAAATTCCACACCTGATCAATATCTATGAAAATTAAAATGAAAAGCTATATTGGCTTATTTGTTGGAATTGCAATCTTGTGTCTTACCAGTTGTAAAAAAAGTGATTTTAGCGATACTGAAACTGGATTTGAAATGTATACTGTTTATAAAGTGAAGAGTAACGGATTTTTAAATGTTGAATTTAAGTTTACCGGTGCAGGTTATACTTTGGAGGAGGCTAAGGGTGAACTCTATATTGGAGATGCTAAGTAAGCAGATGAATTGACGACTAATATATTTTTTAATTCATCCACACCAATTAAAAAGAACAGGTATTGCAAGTCGTAAATCTGACCGAAAATAACTTGATCATCAGTTGGACTCCATACGAATAATTTGTTCAATCTATTAAAGGCGCGATTGGGCTATTTAATTTTCCAAAACTTCGCATTTATGCCCCAATTGTTGGACCAGGGCAATTATTTCAATTTCGGATAAAAGTCCACCCAATTCAATGCGTAATACCTTATCGATGTCTTCAGTGTCAACCGTTAATTTAGTGATTGCGGGATGATCAATGATTTTTTGCTGCACTTGATCTACTTCTTCTTTAGAAGTAATATCAGTTTTAAATATCAAAACGTTCATCAGTTTTAGTTTTAAAGTCAGAAGATTTACTCTTCTTCCGTTGGAATTGATTTTTTACCAGCTACATATTCATTAAAGGCTTCGTTGCCTTGTTCTTCCCAAAATTTATCGTAGAATTTCCATTTAGAAATTTCATTTTTAGAAGATTCACGACATTCTGAATTGTAATGGTGTTTATCGTGGTGCTTTTTATGCCCGCCACCTTTGCCACCGCCAATACCTCCAAATAAGATCTTAGACAATAAACAAAGACCCATTCCTTGCCAATAGGTAATAGTTGAAAGACCAAATAAATCTGGCATTAACCAATTCCACAACCACATAATGATGAATCCGAACAGGATAACCAACGCTGATATTCCGATAATAGCGAGCAGCACCCAGCCAACAATTTCACCGATACTTTTGCTGCGAATTTTATGCTTAAAATAATTTGACATAATGTTGAGTTTAAAGTTTATTATTTTTTTTAGTAATTAATTTTTTATTTAAAATAGCCAAAGCCCTATGTCTTCGGGACATTAAAGTGCCTTGTGAGATGCCTGTTTCTGCCGCCAATTCTTTATAGGATAATTTTTCAAAATCAATGGCTAGAATTACTTCTCTATAATTAGGCTGAAGGGAAGCTATTGCTTCTTTTAATTCATGTTTCATTCGTTCGGAATATGCATTGTCAGCATGACTGTAAAGCCATTCCATTAAATCGATGATCTTATCTTCTTCCTCAATTTCAATATTTGTATTTTGTTTGCGCGTCCGCATAATGTCAATAATTTTATTCCTTATTGAGCCATAAACAAAGCCTGCAATATTGTTAATCGGTGAAGAACTGTTTCGAGATAATAGATTCAAAGCAACATCCTGAATAATATCTTCAGCATCTCTATCTGCACTATGCGTAATTCGTGACTGAACATATCTTTTTAATGACACATATTCGTCACTAAAAAAGGTGTTTAATTTATGTTCGTTTTCACTATCTTGTTTCATTCAAAGTGCTTCTAAAGTCTCTTCACCGATAAAGACGAAACTTTTATAATCTATTGCAATAAATTTACGTTTTGTATTACATTTTTTGAATGTTAATATGGTAAATGGTTTATTTTGTGGTGGTTATGGTTTTGGTTTTTTTGTATTTATGACAGATAAGAGTCCCAGAAAGTTCAAATGCTCCCTATTAACAGCATTTAAAAGGATAAGATTATAGTTGGAAAGTGGAATGAATTTGCAAGTAAGGCCAAGAGCATCTAATTGATGAACGGTTGTTAGGGAAGGGAATAATAGTTAATCGATTGTCTTTCTTCTTATTTATTAAACACAAAAAAGACGCTAAAACCAATTAGCGTCTTTTTTTACAACCAACAAAATTAATACTAATATTTTTCCCAAAACATATTGTATTTATTTGAATTGGTAATCGACGTTTCAATTACCGTGATACAAATATTGCAATTACTTGTCAGGGAAAAAAGGGGGGAATTCCTGTTTCTATACAGGAAAAACCCCTTTTTTTAGTTTTTGGACATAAAAAAAGCCTCAATTGAACTCTATAAGCGAGTACCAATGAGGCTTTTTTAATATTATTCGAATTTTAGATGTTCTCAATCACCATTGCAGAAGCACCACCGCCACCGTTACAAATAGCAGCAGCACCGTATTTACCACCGTTTTGTTTCAATACATTAATTAAGGTTACAATAATTCTAGAACCAGAATTCCCAAGAGGGTGTCCAATAGCAACTGCACCACCATTAACATCAACTTTTGTTGGATCTAATCCTAATATTTTAGTATTCGCTAATCCAACAACAGCAAAAGCCTCGTTTAATTCCCAATAATCAATATCTTTTACTTCTAAATTTGCTTTAGCTAATGCAACTGGGATAGCTTTTGAAGGAGCAGTTGTAAACCAAATTGGTTCGTGAGCTGCATCACCATATCCTTTAATTTTTGCGATAGGTTTTAAACCGTATTTTTCAACAGCTTCAGCACTTGCTAAAATTAATGCAGATGCACCATCATTTAAAGTTGATGCATTAGCAGCAGTTACTGTTCCTTCTTTGTCGAATACAGGACGTAAAGTAGGAATCTTATCCATTTTTACGTTTTTGTATTCTTCATCTTCGCTTACTATAATAGCGTCACCTCGTCTTTGAGGAACTTCAACAGGAACTACTTCGTCGTTAAATTTACCGTCAGACCATGCCTTAGCCGCTTTATTATAAGAATCGATTGTAAAAGCATCTTGCTCTTCACGAGAGAAGTTGTTTTCTTTAGCACATTTTTCAGCACAAACGCCCATGTGTACAGAATTGTAAACATCGGTTAAACCGTCTTTTACCATTCCGTCAATCATTTTAACATCACCTAATTTAGTAGCTACACGCGCGTTATAATAATGCGGTACCATACTCATGTTTTCCATTCCGCCTGCTACAACAATTTCATTGTCACCAGCCAAAATAGATTGTGCAGCTAAACTAAGCGCTTTCATACCCGAAGCACATACTTTATTTACAGTTGTTGCAGGAACGTTTTCACCTAAACCAGCAAAAATAGCCGCTTGACGTGCTGGAGCTTGTCCTAAATTAGCAGACATTACATTCCCCATAAAAACCTCATTGATTAATTCTGGTTTTACATTGCCTTTAGCCAATGCACCTTTTATAGCAGTTGCACCTAATTGTGTAGCTGGAACAGTTGATAAAGCACCGCCGAAACTACCAATTGGTGTTCTTACAGCTGATATGATAAAAATATCTTTCATTATATTATTTTTGGTTATATATACTTTTGACGCCTATCTAGTATAGACGGTGCAAATTTACGATTCCATATTCAATATTCAAAATGCGTTAAGGACAGGAGTAACTGTTTGAGCTCTTTTATTTTTGCGAAAAATAAAAAGCGAGTGCAGATGGCCTGGCATAAGCTGTTTTTTTACAGCTTTTGCAACGCCCAAATTGTACAAAAATAGGCCTACTTTATTTTTTTTGGATAAATTCCTGAAAAACACTATCTTTGCAGCCCGTTTAAAGGTAAACGAACCGAACCTGGTCGGAAATTTTATAAAAACCTCTCAATGTCAGGTAGTTGAGATACAAGATTTAATGCCGACATGGCTGAAGAAAAAACAAACAAAGAGGAAGTAACTCAAGAAGTAACTACTCAAGTAGAAGAAACAGAAACAATTCAACCAGTTTCTGAACCAGTTCAAACTGAGTTTGATTGGGATGCGTACGAAAACGAAGGTCGTTCAGCTGCTGAAATAGCAGAATTAGACGGTGTTTATGATAGTACGTTAAATGAAATTACTGAAAAATCAGTAATTGATGGTAAAGTAATTTTATTGACACAAAAAGAAGTTGTTGTTAATGTAAACTACAAATCAGAAGGTGTAATTGCAATTAACGAATTCAGATATAATCCGGATTTAGCGATTGGTGATACTGTTGAAGTATTTGTTGAACAATTAGAAGACAAATATGGACAATTAGTATTGTCTCATAGAACTGCAAGAACGCACAGAGCATGGCAACGTGTGAACGATGTATTAAAAACTGGTGAAATTATCACTGGATTTGTTAAATGTCGTACTAAAGGTGGTTTAATTGTTGATGTATTTGGTATTGAAGCTTTCTTACCAGGTTCTCAAATTGACGTTAAGCCTATCCGTGACTATGATCAGTTTGTAGGTAAAAATATGGAATTCAAAGTGGTTAAAATTAATCACGAATTCAAAAACGTTGTTGTTTCACATAAAGCACTTATTGAGGCTGAATTGGAAGAGCAAAAGAAACAAATTATTGGCGGCTTAGAAAAAGGACAAGTATTAGAAGGTACTGTTAAAAACATTACTTCTTATGGTGTGTTCATTGATTTAGGTGGTGTTGATGGTTTAATTCACATTACTGACCTTTCTTGGGGCCGTGTGAATCATCCAGAAGAAATTGTAACATTAGATGAGAAAATTAATGTTGTAATTTTAGATTTCGATGACAATAAGAAAAGAATTGCATTAGGTTTAAAACAATTACATGCACACCCTTGGGATGCTTTAGATGACAAATTAAATGTTGGCGATAAAGTAAAAGGTAAAGTTGTTGTAATTGCTGATTACGGTGCATTTATCGAGATTGCTGCTGGTGTTGAAGGATTAATTCACGTTTCAGAAATGTCTTGGTCTCAGCACTTACGTACTGCGCAAGATTTCATGACTGTTGGTGATGAAGTTGAAGCAGTGATTTTAACGTTAGATAGAGATGAGCGTAAAATGTCATTAGGTATCAAACAATTGATGCCAGATCCATGGGCTGATATCGAAAATAAATACCCAGTTGAATCTAAGCATAACGCAGTTGTAAGAAACTTTACAAACTTCGGTGTGTTTGTTGAACTTGAAGAAGGTGTTGATGGTTTAATTCATATTTCTGACCTTTCTTGGTCTAAGAAAGTGAAGCATCCATCAGAATTCTGTAAAGTTGGAGATAAATTGGATGTTGTTGTTCTAGAATTAGATCGTGAAAACAGAAGAATTTCATTAGGACACAAACAATTGGAAGAAAATCCATGGGATGTTTTTGAAACTACTTTCGCTGAAGGAACTGTTCACCAAGGAACAATTATTGAAGAGAAGAAAGACAAAGCAGCTATCGTTTCTTTACCTTACGGTTTAGAAGCTATCTGTCCTAAGAAACATTTAAAGAAAGCTGACGGTACTAATGCTGTTGTTGAAGAATCACTTGAGTTTAAAGTAATTGAATTCAGCAAAGATGCACGTAAAATCGTTGTTTCTCATACTAGAATGTTTGAAGAAGGTGATGATACACCTACTAAATCTACTTCTAAAGGTAAAAAAGCAACTGGATCTACAGGCGGAGGTGCTAACAAAGCAGTAGACGCAGTAAATAGTTCAAACGAAAAATCAACATTAGGTGATTTGGATGCATTATCTGCTTTAAAATCAGAAATGGAAAAAGGCGAAAAATAATTCGGCTTTAACTTAATAAATTTAAAACCCTATCTGCTTTGTGTGGATAGGGTTTTTTTTGTGCCTTTAACTTTTGTAGATCTATATAAATTAGATTAAAAAATGAATTTTGTCGATTTGATATAGGTATCATATATTCTCTTTTTAGTCTTTTTTGAACAAGCAACGCTAGATATTTTATTTTCGTCAATAATTAAAATCTCTGCTAATATTTTGATTATTATGAGATGAAGATACTTCGGTGTTGAGTAATGAAGAATGTGTTATAGAAATTACTTTATTCGAATGATTGGAGTTTAGAATGTTTTAAGGGATTGTAATTCAGAAATTGATGTAGGTATCTAAAATAATTTAATATATTAAGGATTGATTCTATAATTAACAGTTACCTAAGTATATAGACTATGAAAAAGAAGAAATTAATTGGGTTGTGTTTATCGTTTCTAATTTCAGTAAATACCACTTTCTCTCAGGATGCTGAATGTTTAACTTTTGACGGTACAGATGACTATGTTGTGGCAGATAATGACGCCTTAAATGCAATTGGGACAGGTGATTTTACAGTTGAAGCATGGGTGAATGGAGAACTCGCTGGCCAAAATGCACATCCAACAATATTTTCTAATAGACCTGTATCAGGGGTTGGCATGACATTTTTTTTTCATAATATTTGGGGAGGTTCACTTTATAAAATGTTAAGTGTGCAATTAGGCGGTATAAATTATTTTGTTTTTAATAATGGAACTTATGACGCTACTTTTTTTGATGGAACATGTCATCATGTTGCCGTGTCAAGGGAAGGTACGACTTTAAATTTTTATGCTGATGGTGTTTTTTTTGGTACCCGTGAAATGAGAGTTGACCTGACTACTGCTTCCGTTGGTGACCTTTGGATTGGTAAGGATCTTCCCACTAATAATTCGTACGAAGGTAATATCTCGCAATTGAGAATTTGGGATGTGGTTCGAACAGCAGATGAAATTTTAGATAATAAAGATTTAAGTATTCCAGGTGATTCACCGAATTTAGTGGGATATTGGGAATTGAATGATGGATCTGGTCAAGTTGCAACAGATAAAACAGGAACAGCAGACGGTCAATTAGGTTCTTCTCCGAGTGCTGATGGTTTAGACCCAATTTGGGGTAGATTGTGTTGTATTGCTGGCTGTGAACCTTTAACTACAGTTGTCTCAACTACTGATATTTGTATTGGGGGAGAGGTAACGCTTGAAGCGACTTCTGAAATTGGTGGAACAATTACTTGGTCTGACGGAGTTGAGAATGGCGTTCCTTTTACAATTGACGCAGAAGGAGTTTATACCTACATCGCTACAAGTGATGATGATGCGGATTGTGAGTTTGAAGTTGAAATTACTGTTCATGGTCCACCAGAAGTAGTGGCAGCAGTTGACGAAGAAATTATTTGTTTAGGTCAATCAGTTTTCTTTTATGGTTTAGGAGCAGACACTTATGTATGGGATAATGACGTTCTTGATCGTGTAGAATATACACCTACAGAGGTTGGACTGATGACTTATACCGTAAC